>NZ_JAHRWL010000002.1:508075-1167102 GCF_019104745.1 Thalassococcus arenae | reverse complement strand
CCGCGGCGTGGTGGACCTGATCATCACCAACCTGGGCGTGCTCGAGGTCGGCCACAAGGGCCTGCACATCCTGGAATGCGCCCCCGGCGTCACCCGCGACGACATCCACGCCGCGACCGAGGCGACGATTGTCTGAGGCTGCAGGATATAAAGGTCTACGCCTCAATGACATTTCCGGTTCCGCGATCGGGGCCGGATTTCTGGCGGTTCTCGTTTCCTACGCCGGTCCTCTCCTGATCTATCTGAGCGCGTCCGAAGCTATGGGGATCTCCAAGGACGGGTTTTCGTCCTGGGTTTTCGCGATTTCGGTTGCCGCTGGCCTGTCGAGCATCGGCCTCAGCCTTTGGTTCCGCGTTCCTGTCGCGATGGCGTGGTCGGCCCCTGGTACGGTCCTTCTGATTTCGCTCGGGACATCCTTGTCACCCGCCGAGATGGTCGGTGCCTACATCGCTGTGGCAGCAGTTCTGGTACTCATCGGCGTTTCCGGTGTATTCGAACGCCTTGTCCAACTCCTGCCGCCTTCGGTGACCAATGGGATGATGGCTGGCATCCTTTTCGGATTCGGGCTGAGGGCCGCGGGAGGATTGGCAACCGATCCCGCCGCGATTGCGCTGCTGATCATCGTCTTCGCCGTCTGCGCGATGGTCTTTCCCCGTTATGTCATGCTGGTCCTGCTGACGACGGCTCTGCTGATCAGCGCCGTCTTCTACGATGCATCGGTTGGAACCGTGGGCGTGGCTTTTGCGTCTCTTGAAGTCAGGGGACCGGCCCTTTCAACCGGGGCCATGCTTGGCTTGGCATTGCCTTTGCTCATCACGACGCTGAGTGGCCAGTACCTTCCGGGCATGGCGATCCTAAGGGCCAACGGCTTCCAGGTATCGGCAAATCCGATCCTGATCGTCGGCGGCCTTGTCTCTGTCCCGGCCGCGCTGTTGGGCGGCATCACAACCGCGCTGGCCTCGATCACTGCAGCCTTCTGCGCGGGACCCGATAGCCATGACGACCCCGATCGCCGCTATGTCGCCGGCATCGCCTGTGGCGTCTTCTTCTGTCTTGGCGGCGTTTTTGCTGGAAGCATAGTCGAGACGCTAGTCCTTTTGCCCTCCGCGCTCATTGCTCTGCTGGCTGGTCTGGCGCTTTTGCAGCCCATTCTGAAGTTCACCAGAGCGATGCTGGCATCTGACGATGCTCAGGCCGGGCTGCTCACGTTCCTGTTCACGGCATCCGGTGTGTCCTTGTTCGGGATCGGTTCGGCGTTCTGGGGTGTGGTCATTGGGATTGCCGTCCACTTTCTGGGCAGATCTGCGGCGTCATTTACGGGCGGCAAGAACGACTGAGGATCGCACTAAACCTGCTGCGTGAAATGGGCGAAGGGGTGTCTGTCGGACCGGTTTTGATCGGCGCCGCACGGCCCGTCCACGTTGCGTCTCAATCTGTGAGCGTGCGCGGGCTATTGAACCTGACCGCTTTGGCCGCGGTCGATGCAGCGGGATCGAAGACGTAACCTGACTCTGGGCCCGGAATAGCCGAAAGATACCATTCCGATTGGAGGCCCCGGCTGCTTGTTGCTGTTATTGTTGTGTGAGTATCCCGTTGAAAAATGCCGCCAGCTCGTCGAATGCATCCAATGGCAGGACATGCGCGACATACTGATCGGGACGCACGACGATCAGACACCCGCTTGTTCGGTAGATCCCGCGCATCTCGTAGATGTCATCGCCCAGCTTGTGGTCGACACAGAATACTTTCTCGAAATCGCGCAAGCCGTAGCGCCCCTTCGCGGGCCGAAGAAGAGAGGGCATGTCTTCGTGGTTCAGTGATCGGAAGCCTTGCTGGAACACCGCCCGCAGGTCGATCACGGCGTCGATGTCGTCATTTTCCCGCCTGAACCGCTGCAAGGGCGAGGCGGGGTCACTTCCCAGCCAGTCGCACAGCCGTTCGATGGTGCCGCCCTTGGCGCCCACGTCGCTTTGTCCGGCAAAGGCATAGAGTCGCCATCGGCCGTCCGCTTCGGCCACATGACCGAGGTGCAGCGGTTTCGCATCTGACAGCCGCAGCACTGGCGCGGAATGGAACCGTTTTCCGATGATCTGTCCGGTCGCAAGCTGCTGATGTGTGGGCTCGGCAATGATGCGCGACGGATCGTACTGTACGGCAAGACCGCCCGTGAATTCGAGGTTCTCGATGAACTGCTTCTGAAAGCGCGGCATGTCCGTGTCGTCCAGCTCGGACTCGCCCGGAGGCGCGCTCATGATGCGGGCCCATTTATGATCGGTCTCGACCAGACGCTTCGCCTCTTCCAGACGCTCGGCGGAGTAGCTGTGCAGCAAGCTGGCATCCGCCCGGCCCGTCAGAACATGGGCCAGTTTCCAGCCGAGGTTGAAGGTATCGCCCATGGAGACGTTCATTCCCTGGCCCGCTTTCGGGCTATGCGTGTGACATGCGTCTCCGGCAGTGAATACCCTTGGATTGCGTCTGGCCGTCTCGCCCTCCGGCACGTCATCGAACTTGTCCGTCAGCCGGTGGCCGATCTCGTAGATCGACCACCAGACCACCTCTTTCACATCGATTCTGTAGGGGCGCATGATCCGGTTCGCCGCAGCAATGATATGTTCGGACGTCAGCTTCCGGTTCGCGACGCGTTCGTCGGGATTGAGTTTGTCGAGTTCCACATACATCCGAAACAGGTAGCCGCCTTCGCGGGGGATGATCAGCACATTGCCTTCCATGGCCGACTGGATCAGGCATTTGCGCCGCAGATCCGGGAAGTCGGAATTGGCCAGGATGTCCATTACGCCCCACGCCTGATGCGCGGCATCGCCATGCAACTTGCCGCCGATGGCGCGGCGGACTGTGCTGCGCGCGCCGTCGCATCCGACGACATAGTTCGCCCGCGCCATCTCGGTCTTGCCCGCGCTGCCGTCCGCGTTCACACGCTCCAGCGTCACGGTCACGGGGTGATCCTGGGTGGCGGTGTCGATCTGCAGGTCCGCCACGCGCAGCCCGTAATGCGGTTCCAGCCGGGTCGGGGATTTCTTCATCACGTCCAGGAACAGCTGGTGAATCCGCGCCTGGTTGACGATAGTATGCGGCATCTCGGATTGGTCATCCGCCACGTCCTGAGCGATCCCGACACGAGTAATGTGGTCCGTGTTTGTGGGATCGGGCTTCCAGAACGTGGTCTGGTTCACCCAGTAGGCTTCGCGCTTCACCTTTTCGGCAAAGCCGAAGGCCTGGAACATTTCCATCGACCGCACATTCACGCCGTCCGCCTGACCTTTTTCCATGGGACCGTGCTTGGGTTCGACGATCATCGTCGTGATCTCAGGAAAGCCAGCCAATTGCGCCGCAAGGCACAGCCCCGCGGGCCCGCAGCCGGCTATCAGCACGTCGACGGTTTCCGGCACCACGCCGCCATGCGGTTGCTCTCGACCGGGGGCGGGGTCTTTGACGTCCGGATCGCCGGGTCTGAACCCGTCCACATGGTACTGCATGGCTTCCTCCGGGTGCTGTCTTTTCTGACTATGGTATCTATGCTTACCAATCCAACCAGGAGAAGGTATGTATGCATACCTTTTCGGTCGATCTGGCGTAACGAGACAGCGGTTGGGATGGCTGACTGAGGAGATCAGGAAGATGAAAGTCGCTTCTATGGCAGGACATCTGATCCGACGACTGAACCAGACGTCAACCCAAGTCTTCATGCAACGTGTGCAGGCAGCAGGATACGACCTCACGCCGGTTCAGTTCGCAGCCCTCGACGCCATTCATGCGACCCCCGGACTGGAGCAGGCGCGCATTGCTGCAAGGATCGCTTACGACAAGGCAACAATTGGAGGAGTTGTCGACCGACTGGAACAAAAGGGTTTGATAGAACGGTCGATCAGCAAATCAGATCGCCGAGCGAGAGAAGTCAGGCTCACAAATCGTGGCCGAGAAATACATTCCAAGCTATTACCTATCGTTGAGGATCTGCAGGCGGAAATACTGTCTGGTCTCGAACCAGCGGAACAAGAACAGTTCCTAGTGCTCGCAAGGAAGGCAATGCGTGTTGCCCAAGTATCTGAGTAGCGGTCGATATATGGCATACATCCCACTGCACTTAACGTAATGCTTTTTCCAATTGGTTCGGCAAACGTTTAGCGGCCCATCGGCCAAACTTAGCCCCAGTAATGATCGATTTGATACATTGGCGTCCTCCATCCAAATCATCCCAGAAAGGAGGGCCGGACAAACCGGCGGAGTGCCCTTGTTCCCAGTTTACGTTTGCGCACCAACCAAACGCCGCCGATTGCCTGTCTTTGTTCGGGGTAGGGTGGCAGTACGTGTATCGTGTGCGTATGGTGCGCAACGTGGGTCCGTTCAAAGAAATGGCGGTCCCGAGGAGATCGCTGAATGCCCCTGAACGCAGCCGCCAACGCAGCGCGGTTATCTACTGCGCCCATGATGGACGGGACGGGTTTAGTTTTACTTTCAGAGGCTTAATCGGAGTCGTGTGCATTGTGTGTACAACATGAAACCGCTTTCTAGCGCGGGAACGCGGAAGACCGCTGCGGGAGCGAACACGGCTGACAAAGCCTATCGAAACCGCTATTCAGGACTTCTCAAAAATAGTGAACCGCTCACGGCCAAAGACATGCCGAAGATCAGAGCCCCACTAGGAGAGTAGCAAAGTGCGCGCCGCAAGGTGACGCCTATTGATTAAAAGAAAACTCTGCCAGCACCTTCTCATGTGCCTCACGGAGGGTGGTTTCCAGAAGGGGTTTGATATCGGCAAAGCGCATCGTCGGGACAGGCACCGAAATTGCGTGATAGTTTCCGCTCAGGTCACAGAAGGCGAAGCCGATGGCAGAGATGCCATCGGTGTGCTCGTTCATGTCATAAGCCAGACCCGTTGCGCGGATATCATTCAGCTTGGCCCGCAAGGCATCCAATTCACCCTTCGACAGTTTTCCGGCGGTCTCATGTTCGATAAGGGACTGGGCCTCTTCTTCGCTCATAAGAGCAAGGCAGGCGAGACCGTTGGCGGTTGTCGTCAGGGGGAAAACCTCGCCTACGGATGACACCGTGCGCAGCCTGTGCAATCCCGGCACTTGATCCAGGAAGATCATGCCGCCGTTGCGCAGCACAGCCAGATCCGTGGTCTCTCCCGTCTTCTGGGTGATATCGATCAGGATGGCACGACAGCGTTCGACGATGTTGAAATTTGCCGCCTCAGCAAAAGCGCCCAGCTCGGGGCCAAGGCGGAAACCACGGCCATTCGGGTCCTGGATAATGAACCGCTCTGTGGACAGGGCACCCGTGATTCGCTGTACCGTAGAGCGGGGCAGGTCGACACGGCGAGCAATCTGGCCAAGGCTGAGCCCACTTCGTTCCTCTTTCAACGCACGCAAGATTGCGGCGGCGCGCGCAATGACCTGAATGCCTGAGCGGTCTTTTTTGTCATTCTGATCAAGCATCTAACATCAGCACCTTACAATTCCATCTACGTTATTGCCTGCTTATCTAATTTCGTTATGTACCGCAATGCGGTGCAGGTCAATCGGATTGCGGGTTTTCATTGACCGCATGGTGGGCAGTTTGTATCGTCATCCGGGACAGGGGGAGGAGCTTCCTGCCATGACATTCAATCCGACACCGGCCCATTGCTGGTGAACAGAGAAGGTGCATCCGATGGTCGAAATCCGCGGGATCGAGTTTCAAGGCAACACTGACAACGACATGGGGCTGGAGTTCTACAACCTCAGCCATCGGTTCGGTTTCCAGAACCCCAACTGGCCGTATTTCCAGGATACCAAGATCGAACGTATCCACTACATGGCCAAATCCGGCGTGCTGAGCCAGCGCATCACCACGACGATGCACGCCACCACCCATATCGACGCGCCGGCGCACGTGGTGCAGGGCACGCCTTTCATCGACGAAGTGCCGCTGCCGCATTTCTTCGGCACGGGCATCGTTGTCTCGATCCCAAAGAAGAAATGGGAGCCGATCACCGGTGAGGATCTGGAGAAAGCCTGTGGTCACGCAATCCGAAAGGGTGACGTGCTGATCATCAACACCGGCTGGCACCATGACTACGAAGACGGCGATTATTTCGCCTACTGCCCCGGACTTGTCCCGTCGGCCGGCGAATGGATGGTCGAAAAGGGCGTAAAGGTCGTCGGCCACGACACCCAGGCGAACGACCACCCGCTTGCAACCGCGATCGGCCCACAGCGCAATGGCCCGCTGCTGCCGCATCTGGAGCAGGAGTATAAGGAATGGTCCGGCGGAAATGACTGGAAAGACGATTTCCCCGAGTGGGAGCCGGTGCATAACATCCTGTTCAAGAACGGTATTCTGGGCATCGAGAACGTCGGCGGCGATCTGGATGCGGTGACCGGCAAACGCTGCACCTTCGCCTTCTTCCCGTGGAACTGGGACCGTGGCGACGGCTGTATCATCCGCCTTGTGGCAATGATCGACAAATCACAGAACTTCCGCATCGATGATGGCGCGAACTTCTAATCACTCCCTGACTGGCCGCCGGGGTGACCGGCGGCCTTTTTTGATGATGCAACCGCGCGGGAGGGCGCCATGCATGTGAAACGATTTGCCGATGCGCAATCCTACGAGGCGCCCAATCATTTCGGCTGCTACGGTCTGCGCTTGCAAGGCTTTGAGGACGGCGGGCCGACGAACCAATGGGTCGGGTTCAGCCAGTTCCTGCCCGGTGGCGGCGCGGGGCCGGACAGCACCCCGTTTGAAAAGGTTTACGTCGTTCTTGAAGGCGAGATGACGGTGATCATCAACGGTGCCGAAACCGTGCTGGGCCGGATGGATAGCTGCACCATTCCGGCAAACGAGGTTCGCAAGATCGAGAACCGCGCGAACGACGTCTGCAAGATGCTGGTCGTGATGCCCTATCCGCCACAACCCAAGCCGGAGACCTGAGACATGAACGCATTGGCAAATCCCCTTTCGATGTTCGAAGTGACTGGCCAGGTGGCGCTGATCACCGGAGCCTCTGGCGCGTTCGGCATGGTTGCCGCCCGTGTGCTTGCGGGGGCTGGCTGCAAGCTGGTGCTTGTTGCAGGAAATCAGGGTGCCTTGGATGAAATCGCCGAAGAGTGCCGCGGCATGGGGGCCGAGGTGACGGCGATCAACAAGCGCCCCTCGGACGAGGATACCTGCAACGGGCTGGTGGCAATTGCTGTCGAGGCCTACGGGCGGCTCGACATTCTTGTTGTGGCGTCCGGCATGAACAAGGTCGCGCTTATCAATGATATGGAGCCGGAAACCTTCGAGGCTGTCATGGACGCCAACGTCACACAAAGCTGGCTATTGGCCCGTGCCGCTGCGGGGCAGATGAAGGCGCAGGGCGAGGGGGGTAAGATCGTGCTGGTCTCTTCCGCGCGCGGGCTGCTGGGCCATCCGGCGGGCTACACTGCCTATTGCGCATCCAAGGCGGCGACGGACGGTATCGTTAAGGCTCTGGGCTGCGAGCTTGGCCCCACGGGCATCACAGTCAACGCCATCGCGCCCACCGTCTTCCGCTCGCCATTGACCGCGTGGATGTTTGGCGACGACGATAAGGCCAAGACTGTGCGTGCAGGTTTCCTTGCCCGTGTGCCCAAGGGCCGCCTGGGCGAGCCCGAAGACCTGGCCGGGCCGCTGCTGTTCCTCGCCTCCAAGGCATCAGATTTTTACACCGGGCATATTCTCTATGCTGACGGTGGCTATACGGCGGGTTGATCGATGGTTCCCAAGAAGCAGCAGATCGCGGTTATCGGTGCAGGGCTAATGGGCCACGGGATCGCGCTGACGCTTGCCCGCGCGGGGCAGTATGTGGCCCTCACCGATCCGCATGAGGACACGCTGAAATCTGCACCAAAGAGGATTTCCGACAGTCTTAAGGTGCTAGGGGCGGATGAGGACGAGATCGCCCGCGCGCTCAAGATGATCGAGCTGTGTTCCTCGGTTGGCGCAGCCGTGCGCCAGGCGGATTTCGTGTTCGAGGCCGCACCCGAAAAACTGGACCTGAAACGCCGGATTTTCACGGACATCGAACAGCACGCGCCGGCGCAAACGGTACTGGCCTCCAATACCTCGGTCATCCAGATCACCAAGATAATGGAGGGGCTCAAACACCCCGAACGGGCGCTTGGCACCCATTGGTGGAACCCGCCCCACATGATCCCGCTGGTCGAAGTGATCAAGACCGAATGGACCGATGCAGAGGTTGCAGACCGGATGTTTGCGCTGCTTTCCGACGCCGGCAAGACCCCCGTGACGGTCGAAAAGGACGTGCCTGGCTTTATTGGCAATCGCCTGCAGCATGCCCTTTGGCGCGAGGCGGTGAGCCTCGTGGAACGCGGCATTTGCGACGCGGAAGCGGTTGATACAGTTGTGAAATCCTGTTTCGGACGCCGCTTGGCCGTGCTGGGTCCGTTGGAAAACGCCGACCTCGTCGGCACCGATCTGACGCTCGATATCCATGAAAACGTGCTTTTCGATCTGGAGAGCCGTCAAGGGCCGTCACCCTATCTCAGGCAACTCGTGGAGGAGGGAAAGCTTGGGATGAAAAGCGGCGAGGGGTTCCGCAAATGGACCGAAGCCGAAGCCGAAGCCGTGCGCGCCCGCGTCGGAACGCATCTGCGAAAACTGGAAGGCATCCTAGATTAAACCAAAATGCCGGACGGAGACCGGCGAAAGGGAGGAAAAATGACCAAACTCAAGACATCATCACGCCGTGGATTTCTGGCCGGTGGCACAGCGCTCTTGGCGGCACCCGCGATCCTGCACAGCACCCGCGCCTATGCGCAGACCCCAACATTGCGGGTCGGCCATGTCAGCCCACGCACCGGCCCTCTGGCCGGATTTGCTGAGGCCGATGATTACGTGCTGGGCGCCATTCAGGACCATTTCAGCACTGGCATCGAAAACAATGGTAAGACATGGAACATCGAGATCATCTCGAAGGACAGCCAGTCAAATCCGAACCGGGCGGCCGAGGTCGCTGCCGATCTAATCCTTGGTGACGAGGTGGATATCATCGTCGCGGCGTCGACCCCCGACACCGTGAACCCCGTATCAGATCAGGCCGAGATCAACGAAGTGCCCTGCATCACCACTGATTGCCCTTGGCAGCCTTACTTCTTTGGCCGCAACGGTGTGCCGGGGCAGGGGTTTGACTATACCTACCACTTTTTCTGGGGCCTTGAGGACGTGATCGCGGCCTTCCTTGATATGTGGGATAGCTCGGGCGTGGCGAAAGTGGTTGGCGGCTTGTTCCCCAACGACGCAGACGGCAACGCCTGGGGTGACGCCGAACTGGGCTTGCCCAAACCACTCGCGGCTGCCGGTTACGATCTGACTGACCCCGGCCGTTACCAGCCGCTGAACGATGACTTTTCCAACTATATCAACGCGTTCAAAGAGGTCGGCGCGGAGATTGTCACAGGCAATATGATTGCGCCCGACTTTGCGACATTCTGGGCGCAGGCGGCACAGCAGGGCTTCAACCCCAAGATCGTGACTATCGGAAAGGCATTGCTGTTCCCGTCGGTGATCGAGTCCTTGGGCGATCGGGGCGATGGCCTGTCGTCCGAGGTGTGGTGGTCGCCCAATCACCCGTTCAACTCGTCCCTGACCGGCGCCAGCTCGAAAGAACTGGCGGACGGGTATACGGCCGCTTCCGGCCGCCCGTGGACACAGCCCATCGGCTTCAAGCACGCGCTGTTCGAAGTGGTGGCCGACGTGGTCAAACGGGCCGCGGATCTGGAGGACTATGAGTCCATCGCCGCCGCAATTCCTGAAACCAAACTCGACACCATCGTTGGGCCCGTCGATTGGTCCAATGGTCCGATCAACAACGTCACCAAGACGCCGCTCGTCGCAGGCCAATGGCAGAAAGAGGGGGATGCCTTCGATCTCAAGATCGTCGCCAACTCTCACGCGCCCGAAATCGCGACGACGGGCGAGCTGAGGCTGCTCTGATCCATGCGGGCGGCGGCGCAGGCTGCCGCCCGACGCCATTCACCCCGGAGATCGAAATGACGCAGATCCTGCAACTTGATGGCTTGTCGAAAGCGTTCGGTGCAGTCACCGTTGCCGACAGCCTCAGCTACACGCTGAAGGAAGGCGAGGCACTCGGGGTGCTGGGCCCGAACGGTGCAGGCAAGACTTCCATGTTCAACCTGATCACCGGCACCCTGCAACCAAATTCAGGGCATATTACTTTTGCGGGTGAGGACATCACCTCTCGCAGCGCGGCGCACAGATCCCGTTCTGGGATCGCGCGCAGCTTTCAAGTGCCGCAACCCTTTACCCATATGACGGTTTTCGAGAACGCTATGGTGGCAGCTACGCAATCGGCCGGATTGCGAGGCCATGAGGCGGAGCGGTTGTGCATTGACGTTCTGGAACAGACCGAATTGCTGGATAAGGCCAACGACCGCGCCGGCGGGTTGACCCTGCTGAACCGCAAGCGGCTGGAACTGACCCGCGCGCTCTGCGCAAAGCCGCGTCTGCTGTTGCTTGACGAGATCGCAGGCGGGCTGACCGAGGCGGAATGCACCTCGCTCATCGCCACGATCAAGTCGATCCACGCCAGCGGTGTTTCGATCATCTGGATCGAACATGTGGTGCATGCGCTGATGGCAGTGGTTGAACGCCTGATCGTGATCGATTTCGGCAGGAAGATCGCTGAAGGCGAACCGAAGGCCATCATGGACAGCCCCGAGGTGCAAGCAATCTATCTGGGGATTGAAGCCGATGTCTGAACCGATCCTAACGCTTGCCGGGCTAGATGCTTTCTATGGCGACTTCCAGGCGCTTTTCGGCGTTGATCTCACCGTCTCTGAAGGCGAGGTTCTGGCGATCATCGGCGCCAATGGCGCAGGCAAAACGACGCTTTTGCGCTCTATCTCGGGGCTGATCGGCAACAAGGCCGATCAGGTGCAGTTTCGGGGCGCATCCATCGGGGCCGAACGCCCGGACGTGATCGCGCAGATGGGCCTTGCGATGGTGCCCGAAGGCCGCCAACTCTTCCCGTCGCTTTCGGTCGAGGAGAACCTGATGATCGGCGGGCGGGTCAACCGAAAAGGCCCGTGGAACCTGCAAAAGGTCTTTGATCTGTTCCCGATCCTCGAGGAGCGAAAGGCGCAGGCATCGACCTCTCTGTCCGGTGGCCAACAACAGATGGTCGCAATTGGCCGAGCGCTCATGGCCAACCCCGATCTCATCATGTTCGACGAAATCAGCCTTGGCCTCGCGCCGGTGATCATCCGCGACATCTACAAGGCGCTACCCGGTATCGTGGGCGGCGGCATGAGTGCGGTGATCGTCGAGCAGGACATCACCAAAGCACTGGAAGTCTCTTCCCGCGTCTACTGCCTGCAAGAGGGCCGCGTTTCCCTGGAAGGCAAGTCTGACGCCGTATCGCGCGAGGACATCGCGCGCGCCTATTTCGGAGTGGAATGACATGGATTTTTTGAATGCGGTTGTTCAGGGCACTTTGCTGGGCGGGCTTTACGCGCTTTTCGCGGCGGGGTTGTCGCTGATTTTTGGTGTCATGCGGCTGGTCAATATCGCGCATGGTGATCTGATCGTGCTTGCTGCCTACCTCGGGTTGACCACGACCGTGGTTCTGGGGGTGCATCCGGTGGTGGCGCTGATCGTGGTGGTACCGGCAATGGCGGGGATCGGGTACTGTTTGCAACGCGGGGTTCTGAACCACACCCTTGGCGATGATATCCTGCCGCCGTTGCTGGTGACCTTCGGGCTGTCGGTGATCATCCAGAATGCTCTTCTCGAAGGCTATTCAGCTGACCCGCAGAAGATGGACGCAGGTGCCTTGGAGACCGCCTCGGTCGCGCTCGGCCCACTTTCGCTCGGCGTGCTACCGCTCCTGACCTTCGCCATTGCTGTTGCGGTGATCGCGGGGTTGCAGTGGGTTTTCTATCGAACGCCTTTGGGTCGCGCGTTTCGCGCCACTTCGGATAATCAGGACATCGCGCAGCTCATGGGGCTTAACAAGCGGCATGTGTTTGGAATGGCCATGGCACTTTCGCTGGCGGTAACAGCTGTGGCGGGCATTCTCTTGGGCATCCGCACTAGCTTTGATCCCTCAGTGGGCGGCGGGCGGCTGATCTTTGGCTTCGAGGCCGTGATCATCGGTGGCTTAGGCAACCTCTGGGGCACTTTGGTTGGCGGTGTCATCCTAGGCGTCGCCCAGACCGTGGGCGCAACGATCAATCCCGGTTGGCAACTCTTGGCCGGCCATATCGCCTTTCTCGTCATTCTTGCCGTACGTCCCAACGGCCTTTTCCCGAGGATCAGCGGATGAAAACCGATATCCGGATAAGCCGCACATCAAACGCCGCGAAAGTGGCCGCTATTCTGGCTGCGTTGATCGTGGTCATTCTGATCGCCGCGCCATATTGGGCGGGCCGTGCCGATTTGCGGCTGATGGGCGAGATATTCCTCTACCTCGCCTTGGCCTCATTATGGAACCTGCTGGCGGGCTACGCTGGTTTGGTCTCGGTCGGGCAACAGGCCTATGTCGGCTTTGGCGGCTACATGCTGTTTGCGCTGACCATCTTTGCGGGTCTGCCGCCGCTGGTCGCCATCGCGCTGGCGGGTGTTCTGGGCGCGCTGATCTCGATCCCTGTTGCCGCGTTGATCTTCCGGCTGCGGGGCGCTTACTTCGCCATTGGCACCTGGGTCATGGCAGAGGTTTTCCGGCTGTCGTTTGCACAGGTTTCCGCTCTGGGCGGCGGCTCTGGCACCTCTTTGCCAACAGACATCGTGCGTTCAATGGCGGATGGCCGATCCGAGCGCGAGGCGCTTGCTTATTGGCTGGCCTTGGGCGCGGCGCTGTTTGTCGTTACCACTGTCTACCTGATGTTGCGCTCACGCAAGGGGCTGGCGTTAACAGCGATCCGTGACAATGAACTGGCGTCCGCGTCTCTGGGCATCGACATTTGGCGAACGAAGTTCGTCGTCTATGTCGTGACCTCTGGTCTCACAGCCGTCATCGGCGCGCTTATCTTCCTGCAAAAGCTGCGGATTTCCCCCGATGCCGCGTTCAGCGTCAATGACTGGACCGCTTTTGTGATCTTCATCGTGGTCATCGGCGGCATCGGGACAATCGAAGGCCCGATCATCGGCACGCTAATCTTCTTCCTGCTGCGCGAAACCCTCGCGGACCTCGGCACCATTTACCTCATGGTCCTCGGCCTCGTGGCCATCGTGGTGATGCTCAAAGCACCGCAAGGGGTCTGGGGTTTCATCAGCCAGCGTTTCAACTTGCAACTCTTCCCGCTCGGCTACCGCGTCGAGCGACACAAAGACAGCTAAGGAGGCCATAATGGCTCGCCAGAAGACAATCATCACCTGCGCCATAACGGGCGCGATCCACACGCCCACCATGTCGGACGCGCTGCCCTATACGTATGACGACATCGCCCAACAGGCGATGGAGGCGGCCGAGGCTGGCGCGTCGATCTTGCACTTGCATGCCCGCGACAACGAAACCGGTGCGCCCTCGGTTGATGTGAAGGATTTCCAGCCCTTCCTGCCACGGATCAAGCAGGCGACGGATGCGGTGGTGAACATCTCCACCGGCGGCTCTCTGTCGCTGTCGATCCAGGATCGGATCACTCCGGCCAAGACTTTCAGCCCAGAGATGTGTTCGATGAATATGGGCTCGATGAACTTTTCTTTCCATCCACTCGCCAACCGCTACAGCGACGACGACTGGAAATTCGACTGGGAGAAGGATTACGTCGCCAATTCCGACGGAAACATCTTCCGCAATACCTTCCGTGACATCAAGGAAGCGGCCGAGACGTTGGCCCCCCATGACATCAAGTTCGAGCATGAGTGCTATGACGTTGGCCACCTCTATAACCTGAAATTCTGCATGGATATCGGGCTGTTCAAGGCACCGATCTTCATCCAGTTCATCTTTGGTATTTTGGGTGGCATCGGGCCGGAGGTTGATAATCTGGTGTTCATGAAACGCACCGCAGATCGGCTGTTCGGCGATGATTACCGCTGGTCCGTTCTGGGGGCGGGTGGATCGCAGATGAACCTTGCGACCACCGCCAGCCAGATGGGCGGCAACGTTCGTGTCGGACTGGAGGACAGCCTATTCATCAGCCGTGGCAAGCTGGCCGACAGCAACGCCCAGCAGGTCGCCAAAATCCGCCGTATCGTCGAGGATCTGGGCTGCGAGGTTGCCACACCTGACGAAGCCCGCGAAATCCTGGACCTCAAGGGAGGCGATAAGGTCGCCTTTTAAGGATCGGCAATGCCCGAGATTGAACCACAAGATCAAAGCCTGAAAACCCTGAAGGGCCTGCACCTGTGGCACGCTCCAATGTCGAGCTGTTCGCAGCGGGTGCGCATAGTTCTGGCCGAAATGGGCAAGACATATGAAAGTCATCCGGTCGATCTTGAACGCGGTGAACACGCCTCCGCAGCCTATCAGGCAATTCACCCCAAGGGCGTCGTTCCGGCACTTGTGGATGACGGGCGCCTGATTATTGAAAGCATCGATATCATTCAACATGTCGCGGGTCAGGATAGCCCGTTGATGATAGGGGCCTCACCCGAGGTGCTTGCACGGTCGGACAAGGCTCAACTGGATCTGAAGCTGTTGACCTTTGAGTTTCTGTTTCGCGGCGCGCCTGCGAAATCGGACGAGGTAGCGCAGGCTTTTCAGCAAAACCACAAGAACGACTGGCTGACCGCGTTCTACCGCGATTTCGCAGCGGGATTTGACCGTGACCGCATTGAACAGGCCGTTATTCGCACCCGCGATGATTTCGACTTTCTTGATGCGCGGCTAAGTGACGGGCGTGCCTTTCTGGCGGGCGACCGGATGTCATTGGAAGACGTGGCATGGATGCCAAACGCGCACCGGTTCGATCTGATGGGCTGACCGTTCGAGCACACGCCGCATCTTGCACAATGGTATGGGCGGATGCGGCTGCGGCCGAGCTACCGCAAAGGTCTGGCCGAATGGGAAGACCCGGGTGCTATCGTGATGTTCGGCGATTACACAGCCAAGCGACAGGCCGAGGGCACAGACATCCGGTCATTTGCCGGATTGGCCGACTAGGCCCTACTCTTTTATGGCGCGGCCGTCCGGCGGCCGTGCCATGATTGTATTTCAAACCTATTCCGCCGCCGTCAGCATGTCGCGTTCCTGCTGCAAACGGCGGGCAGACACGCCGGGCTCTGCGCCCCAGACGCTTATCCAGCGGTAAAACACCGGCGTGAGGAACAGGGTGAAGACGGTGGCAAAGCCCAGTCCGCCGACGATGACCCAACCGACCGCAACGCGCGCCTCGGCACCGGCGCCCGACGACAGGACAAGGGGCAGGCCGCCGAAGACGGTGGACACCATCGTCATCATCACCGGCCGAATGCGCAGGCGCAGGGCGTCGCGAATGGCGCTGTCGATATCCTGTCCGGCCTCGCGAAGCTGGTTGGCAAATTCAACGATCAGAATGCCGTTCTTGGCCATCACGCCGATCAGCAAAACCAATCCGATCTGGCTGTAATAGTTCAGCGAACCGCCGGTGATCGAAATAGCCAGCAGCGCTGCGGCAAGGCCGAAGGGCACGGTCAGCATGATGACGACAGCACTTGCGATGCTTTCGAATTGCGCGGCCAGAACAAGGAATACGACAATCGCAGCGACGCCGAACACCATATACATGCCCGACTGGCTATCGCTCAGCGAAGCGGCTTCGCCCGTGTACACAATCCCCATGCCCTCCGGCAGGGTTTCGGTGGCCAGCGCCTCGACACGAGCCATCGCCTCGCCCAGATCGACACCGCTGACAAGGTTGGACTGTATCGAAACCGCCAGTGTGCCGCCCTGACGTTCGATCGAGGATTGGCTGACCACCGGGATCAGCGTCGCCACGGACGAGAGCGGCACATATTCACCACTTGGCATGCGGAGTTGAATCCCCTCCAGATCATTTGGATCGTTGATGGGCGGCCCGCCCGGGACCACGCGTACGTCGGTTTCGGTGTCATCGAGGAACACGCTGACGGGTACCGAGCCTTGTGTCAGGGCGCTGATCGTTCTGGTGATATCGGCCTCGCTGAGACCAAAAACCGCCGCCATCTCCTGATCCACGGTGATCTCATATTGTGCCTGCACGCTGTCGCCCGAAACCTGTGGATTGGAAAAGGCATCGTCCCGAGCCATGACGGAAACAAGCGCGTCGGCGGCTTCGGTCATGTCATCGACATTGGTCCCACTTACCGCAAAGGTCAGCCCGTTGCCGCCGCCGCGAATATTGAGGCTGTTTGGCGAGATTGCGAAGACCTGCACCCCTGGCACGGCCGAAAGCATCCCGTTGATCGGTCCCATCAACTCTTGTTGGGACCAGTCACGATCCGACCAATCCGGCAGACGCACGACGATGAAGGCCGTCGTGCCGCCGCCGATGCCGATGATGCTTTGAACCGAACTGATCTGCCCGCTTTCCTGAAACGGCGCGAGAACGTCTTCGATCTGTGCCACTTGCTCATCAAGGTATTCGGCGGTCGTATCGGATGACCCACGGGCCTGAATCAGGAAATAGCCGCGGTCCTCGGTCGGCGTGATGGTCGAGGTCAGCGTCCCAGCCACACCGGCTGCGATCAGCGCAAATCCGAACGCTATAGCCACGACGAGCAGGGGTGCACGAATGGCGCGATCCATCACCCAGTCAAAGCCGCGCGCGAGGCGACTTGGAGTCTGCGGGGCCTGCGGAGTTTTTTGCGTCTCTCTGCCGGGGTCCAGGAGAGCCGCCAGAACGGGTGCCAGCGTCAGCGCTGCGACGGACGACAGTGTCACCGCGAAGGCAAGGACGAAGCCGAATTCGCTGAAGACGCCGCCCGCTTGTCCGGGAAGAAACGAAATGGGAATGAATACGGCTGCAAGCGTTGCCGTGGTCGAAATGACAGCAAAGAAAACCTCATTGGTGCCTGCTGCGGCAGCCGCGAACGCCCCCATGCCGTCTTTCCGCTTCCGCACGATGTTCTCGACCACAACGATGGAGTCGTCCACGACCATCCCCGTCGCGAGAACCAATGCCAAGAGGCTGATCGTGTTGATCGAAAACCCCGTTAGCCAAACGGCCGCAACGGTACCAACCAACGCAACCGGGATTGTGACAGCGGGGATCAAGGTTGCACGCAAGGAGCGCAGGAAGGCAAAGATCACGAGTACTACGATGACGGTGGCCAAACCGATGGATTTGATGACCTCGGTTAAAGCACCTTCGATAAACACACCGTCATCGGTCGAGATGATAAGCTCGACACCCTCTGGCAGCTCCGCGCGCAGCTCTTCCACGGCGGCGCGCACGGCCGTCGAGATTTCGAGCGTGTTGCCCTCGGATTGGCGGGTGATATCGAGGCCGATGGCGGTCTGCCCGTTGACGCGGGTTGTCACATCGGTGTCTTCGGGTAGCAATTGAACCAGCGCGACATCTGCGACCCGCGTGGTGTTGTTTATCAGGATCTGGCCGATGCTATCGACGGTGACATCGGCATTTCCGACCTGCAAGGCAATCGTCTGCTTATCGGTTTCCAGCGCGCCCAAGGGCGTATCGTCGCGCAGGTCTGCAAGCGCTTCTGTCACGTCGAAGACAGTCAGGCCGCGGCTCAGCAGGAGACGATCATCGAGTGTCACGCGAAACTCGTTCGGCCTGTCGCCCCGGATCGTGACTTCAGCGATACCATCAATGAGTGACAGTCGATCGTAGATCCGACCCTCCGCGATGGCGGTCAACTCGTCCAGTGTTGCATCGCCCAGCACGGCCAGGCGAATGATGGCACTCGCGTTGATGTCAGATTTCGACACGGTCGGATCGTCGTCAAGATCGCTTGGAAGCTGACGCGCTGTTGCAGAGATGATTTCGCGCGCTTCGTTGGCGGCCACGTCGATGTCGGTATCATCTGACAGATCGATCGTAATGCTGCTCATCCCATTGGTTGAGCTGGCTTCGATGTAGGACAGGCCCTCCAGCGCGCTCAGCGCATCTTCCAGAACCTGCGTGATTTCCTGATCGACCGTTGCAGGTGTTGCGCCTTCATATTCAGTTCGGATTGAAAGTACTGGCTGATCGACATCCGGCATTTCCCGCACATCGACGGCGGTCATCGCCGCCATCCCCGCGATCACTATCAATAGGCTGATGACAAACCCGAAAATGGGTCGTGCAACGAACAGGTCGGCGAACCCGGAGGCCGCCCGCTGGAGTTTTGGGGTGCTCATTTCGACTCCTGATCGGGCTGCTGCGGCTCGGCATTCGCATCTGTGACCGCAGCGCCCTGGCGCAGCTTGTGTGCGCCCTCAATGATAACCATCGTGCCCGCTGGCAGATCAGCGTCCAGCCAGACGTTCTCGTCGCGGCGGTGAAGGATCGTGACCGGGATGCTCTGCGCGTGGCCCTCATCTTCGTACCAGACACTTGCACCATCGCGGGACCATGTGATGGCTGTTGCCGGCACCACCAAAAGCGGTTCGCTGAGGTTGCTGAGCCGCGCGGTGAACGTCATGCCCGGCCAGAGTGTTCCGTCCGGATTCGCGACACGCGCCCTGACGGTCACACTGCGGGTGACCTCATCGATCCGGCTGTCAAAGGATACGATCTCGCCTTGGAAAAATCGCCCCGTCAGCGAGGGCGTTTCCAACGTGACATCGCGCCCGAGTGACAGGAAGCCGACAGAGCGTTCGGGGAGCTCGAATTCGACCAAAAGCGCGCTCGAATCGTCGATCGTGATAATGGGGTCATTGGCGGTGAGGTAGTCGCCGACATTGACGTCGCTCAGTCCAAGGCGCCCTGAAATCGGAGCACGGATCGTGCGGTCTTCCAGTGCGAGCTCGGCTTGCCCGACATTTGCCTCTGCCAGGCGCAGCGCCAGCCGCGCTTCCGAGAGCGTCACATCCGTAATCGTGGAATTTCCCGATTGTTGTAAACGTTCGTATCGGGCGACCGTGGCGGACGCCTGTTCCAGCTCGCTCTGCGCAGTCTCAAGGGACAGCGTTGCAGCGCGCGCGTCGAGCCGCACAAGAACATCACCCTGCGAAACCTCGGCGTTCGCAGTCAGGTCGACCGAGACTGTTCTTCCAGACACATCGGAGGTAACGGTCGCGCTCCTCACCGCTTCGGAATTGCCGATCGCGCGGAATGAATCCTCGAACGGCTGCATTTCCAGGGGTGCCAAGACGACGGTTGTTGCGCCTCCGCCGCCAGGTCCACCGGGACCCCCGGGTCCAGCCGGAGCCTGCGATACCGGTGCCTCGCTGCCCACACCGGGCGCAAAGGCGTCAGGAACACCAAAAGCCCAAAGATATGCGCCCGCTACGATGGCGATCGACGCAATGACGTAGAATGTCTTTTTCATGTTCCGGTCTCCTCGCCGGTTGAAGACAAGAGGAGCCGTGCGGCGTCCATCTGTGCCTGCCAAACAGCATCCATTGCCGCGCCGAGAGTAATACCTTCTTCGTGTTCCCAAAGGGCAATCGCCGCTCCGATCGTGGCAGTGATGATACCGGCCAGCGCTGTCGCCGTTTGACGATTGTCCACGCGACCAGTCAGCGCCTCTGTGAGCCTTCGACGCTCGGCGCCTAGAAGGCCATCGAGGATCCCTCGTGCTTTCTCATTTGATCGCAGGATTTTGCCAACCATCCGAAGGATGTCCGCTCTCTGCGACAAAGCCTCCATGTGGCTGTCCAAGAACTGTTTGATGTCTGCCGCCAAAGGCCCCGTTCCATCGCGCAAAGCGTCCATCTGCGCCTCGGTAAACGGCGGTGGGTGCCCGATCGCTGCGGCTTCCTTGTTGGGATAATAGTTGAAAAAGGTTCTCGTGCTGACGCCGGAGGCCGCAGCAATCTCATCAGTTGTCACGTCCTCAAGGCCACTCTCCATGGCCAATTCCAAAGTCGCTTTGTGGATTTGGAAGGCAGTTTCCTGCCGCCGTCTTTCCCGTAACGAAAGTGTCATTCATCAAAACCTTGCGTAGTCTGCAACTTTTGCATACCAAGCAAATATTCACACTGCAAGTCACGGATTGGACAGAGAATGAAATACGTTGGAACGATCGTCCTAATCGCCGCGGTCATCGGCGGAGCGGCTGCGGCCTTGATGCTGTTTGGCGCGCGTTTGGGGCTGTGGGAGCCGATCACGGGGTTTGGTCTTTATCGCAGCTATTTCAATCCGCTGGCGGCGGTCATTGCGGGTGCAGGGCTGCTTGCGCTGGTCGTTCATCTTGTCCGCAGGGAAAAAGCACAGGCCTTGCTCGGCGGCGTGGCTGCGTTCATTGGCATTGCTCTCTTGATCCCCATGATCGCTAGCACGCTCAACCCGGCACCACGCGCGGCACCGATCCACGACATCTCGACCGACACGGTGAACCCGCCGCTCTTCGAGGTTCTGGACGACACCCGCGCGGGAGCCAGCAACACGCTCGACTATGGCGGGCCCGAACTCGCCGAGGCGCAGGCCGCCGCCTATCCGGATATCGCGTCGCTCGAAACGGACCTCTCCGCGGATGAGGCGTTCCAGCGCGCGCTGACGGTCGCTCAGGACATGGGATGGGAGATCGTCGCCGCGGACGCCGACCGTCTCCGTTTCGAGGCCACCGCCCGCACCTCTGTTTTCTATTTCGCGGACGATGTGGTGGTCGTCGTGACGCCGCTTGAAGACGGAAGCCGCATCGACATGCGCGGCGTCTCGCGGGTCGGGCGCAGCGATCAGGGCGTCAACGCCGCGCGGATCCGCGACTTTCAGCAACGGTTCCGCGAATGACCTTCGGGCTTTTTCAAACCCCCGCAGGGCCACCTGTACAGCGGTGGCCGCGCATGCAGAGCCCTGCAATCCAACTCCGAACAGGGCGCGTCTCGGCATGATTGAAGCGACAAATACAGCAAGCGATGACGTTCGCCTCCCGGGCGCATTTACCTGGCGCGACAGGTTCATGGAACACAGGTGGACCCTCCTTGCCCTGTTGCTGTGCCAGGTGGGCCAGATGACCGCCTCGCTGCTCTTGCCGAGCTTCAGCGCCGATGTCATCGACACCGGGATCGCGGCCGCAGACATCTCGGTCATCCGCTATTATGGCGGGCTCATGGGGATCGCCGCCGGGGTACAACTCGTGCTGAGTGCCGTGGCGGTCTTTCTCGGCGCATCGGTCGCCTACCGGATCGGCCAGAGCCTGCGCGCCGATGTGTTCGGCAAGGTGCACAGCCTCGCCCTGTCGCAGGTGCAGGGCTTTACCGTCGGCTCGCTCATCACCCGCTGCACCAATGATGTGCTGCAGGTTCAGTCGATGCTGATCATGGCATTCACGATGATCGTGGTCGCCCCCATCATGGGTGTGGGAAGTGCGATCATGGCGGTGCGGCAGGATGTGCAGCTCTCTTGGCTGATGGTGGTCGCGGTGCCGGTCCTGGCGGGCATCATCGGGTTTCTGACCTTCAAGGCCATCCCGCTCTATCAGCGCATGCAAAGGCAACTCGACGGTGTGAACAGCATCCTGCGCGAACAGATCGAGGGCATCCGCGTCATCCGCGCCTTTCTGCAACAATCCCGGGAAAGCACGCGTTTCGAGACGGCGAACACCGACCTGACCGACACGGCGATCCAGTCCGGCCGGTTGATGGCGATGATCATGCCATCGCTGACGGCGGTGATGCAGCTGACATCCGTCGCCCTGATCTGGGCCGGCGCCAGCCGGGTGCGCGAGGGCGATCTGGAGATCGGCTCGCTGATCGCCTTTCTGTCCTATGTCGCGCTGATCCTGATTGCCGTGATGATGTTGGGCCTGATGATCGTCATGCTCCCCCGTGCGCTTGTCAGCGCCCACCGGATCACGACGCTGCTGCAAAGCCCGATCGAAGTCGGGCCGTGCGCGCATCCCAAGCCCCTGCCGCAAAGTGGCGACGGACTGCCCCTGCGGCTCGAGGACGTGGGCTTCGGGTATTCCGGCGCGGAAGCGATGGTCATCGAAGAGATCGGCTTCGATCTCGGCCCCGGCGAAGTGCTGGGCATCATCGGCGCGACGGGCTCGGGCAAATCCACCATTCTCAACCTGATCGCGCGGCTCAATGATCCCAGCACCGGGCGGATCACGCTGGGGGACGTCGATCTGCGGCAGATCGCGCCGCAGGAGTTCTCCTCCCATATCGGCTACGTCCCGCAGAAGGCCTACCTTTTTTCGGGCACCGTTGCGGATACGCTGCGGCTTGGAAACCAGCAGGCGGACGAGGCCACGCTCTGGAAAGCGCTGGAGATCGCGCAGGCCGCCGATTTCGTCCGCGCCATGCCCGAAGGGCTCGGGGCGCCAGTGGCGCAGGGCGGCGCCAATTTCTCCGGTGGACAGCGCCAAAGGCTCGCCATCGCGCGGGCGCTTGTGTGCGATGCCGATCTCTATCTGTTCGACGACAGCTTCTCCGCGCTCGATCAGACGACGGATCGCAAGCTGCGCGCGGCACTGAGGGGGGCCGTCAGCCATGCCGCCACCGTGATTGTCAGCCAGCGCGTGGCCTCGATCAAAGATGCCGACCGGATTCTCGTCATCGAGAAGGGCCGCATGGTCGGCCTTGGGCCGCACGACACCTTGATGCGGGAGTGCCCCGTCTACGCGGAAACCGTCCACTCGCAGGCCATGCCCGAGGAGGACGCAGCATGACCGCAGCCGCAGAGCCGAAACTCGAAACGGTCTCAAGGACACAAGACAGCGCCCCCGGGCCGCGAACGCCCGGCGGTTCGATCGTCGGGGAGAAACCGAAAGCCGCCCGCGATGCCGCGCGGCGGGTCTGGACGGCTTTTGGCAGCAACCGCAAGATCCTGATCGTCACGCTGTTGCTCAGCGTCGGCAGCGTGATCGGCAGCACCCTCGGCCCCTGGCAGCTTGGCCTTGCAACCGACCTTCTGGTCAGCGACGGCTATACGTGGTCGGCCCTCATGCGCCAGCTTCTGGTTGTGGCGGCGATCTATCTCGTCGCCTCGGGCCTCAACTTCGTTCAGGCGTGGCTGATCAACGATCTGGTGCAGAACATGGGGCGTGATCTGCGCGAGGCCGCGCAGGCCAAGCTGTCGCGGGTGCCGCTCAAATGGTTCGATGCGCAGCCGCGTGGCGAGGTTCTTTCGCGCTTTACCAACGATATCGACAACATGATCCAGAACCTGCAGCAGGTCGCCAGCCAGGCGATGCTGATGCTGATGACGATTGTCGGCGTGCTGGCCATGATGCTCTGGCTGTCTGTTCCCCTGGCAGCCGCAGCGCTCGTGGCCATTGGGGTCTCGCTTGGGGCGACGCGCTTGCTCAGCCACGCGGCGCAGCCCAAATATGCCGAGCAATGGCGTGAAACCGGCCACCTGAATGCGCTGGTGGAGGAAACCTTCACCGGCCAGACGCTGATCCGGGTGTTCGGCGCGCGCGACCGTGTGGATCAGCAGTTCGCCGAGAAAAACAGCACTCTGACCGCGGCAAGCATGCGCGCGCAGATCTTCGCCAGCCTGATCCAGCCGACCACGATGTTCGTGAACAACGTCGCCTATATCGTGGTGGTCGTTTTCGGGGCGCTCCAGGTTCTGTCGGGTGCGCTGAGCCTCGGTGGGGTGCAGGCTTTCATCCAGTATATCCGCCAGATAGGTCAGCCGATCTCGCAGCTTGGCAGCATGGCCGCACAGGTGCAATCGGCCCTCGCATCGGCGGAACGGGTTTTCGAGCTGCTGGACGCGCCCGAATTGTCCACCGACACGGAGGTGACGACACATCCCTCCCTGCCGGTCACGGGCGATGTCCGCTTCGAGCATGTCGGGTTTCGCTACATCCCCGATCAGCCGCTGTTCGAGGATGTCAGCCTCGAGGCGAAGCCGGGCCAGATGCTGGCCATCGTCGGCCCCACCGGCGCGGGAAAGACGACACTGGTCAATCTTCTGATCCGGTTTTACGAGATCGACAGCGGGACGATCCGGCTGGACGGCGAAGACATCGCCACTCTGTCCCGAAAGGATCTGCGTCGCGCCATGGCGATGGTGTTGCAGGATACCTGGCTCTTTACCGGAACGGTGCATGACAACATCGCCTATGGCCGCCCGGATGCGACCCGCGCGCAGGTCATCGCCGCCGCGAAACGCTGCCATGTGGATGACTTCGTGCGCACCCTGTCGGACGGCTACGACACGGTTCTGGAGAACGGCGGCGGGAGCCTCTCGCAGGGTCAGCGCCAGCTCACGACGATTGCGCGGGCCTTCCTGCTCGACGCTCCGATCCTCATCCTCGACGAGGCGACAAGTTCGGTCGACACGCGCACCGAACTGCAGATCCAGACCGCCATGGCCGACCTGCGCGAGGGCCGCACCAGCTTCGTTATCGCGCACCGTCTGTCGACCATCCGCGACGCGGACATGATCATTTACATGGAGAGCGGAAACGTGCGCGAAACCGGTACGCATGACCAACTCATGGCGTTGCGCGGCGGATACTGGCAGCTCCAGAGCGGCGCGCAAGGTCGACCTCCACGAGACATCCCTGAACCCCGGAACACCCTGGAAAGGACTGCCCCATGACATACAGCACCACAATCCACACCGCCCTCATTGCCACTGCATTGGGCCTGACCATCCCCCAGGTTTCGCTTGCCGAGGCTCCGACCATCCAGACCCAAGGGCCGGTGATCTACCTCGCCGATAACCTCGGCGAGGAAGCCATGCTCGGATGGTGCATCGACACCGAAGGCCGGGGGGTGAGCGACCAGCTTCACGCCCATTCCTGCAAGCCCACCGGTGACGACGTGCTCTTCACGTACACGGCTGACAGCGGCCTGATCCAATCGGCGACCTACACAGGCATGTGCATGGCCTATAACGCGCCGAACAATTCCGAAAACCCCTTCGGTCTGATCGCCTGCGACGCAGCTGATGCGGCCCAGCTGTTCGTACACGACGATACCAACATGGAACTCTCCCTGGCTTCAGACCCTTCGCAATGCGTGACCGTCGCGCCGACCATCGACGACGCCGGCCCCTTCCAGTCCCGCGATCTCATACTCTCGGCCTGTGCCGATCTGGACCCGGCCTTCAAGCAATGGGTCATTCGAGAGTAACCTTCTTTCGGTTTCCGGGGGCCCTTGCGTTCAGTCACGGCGACCCAGCAACCAGTGGTGGCGTGACGGAAGTATCGTGCGGCCGCGTATCAAATGAGACCTTTCAAAAGACGGACACATTCAATGACCAGATTGACCGACAGCCCTGACCGTTACGGCCTTATAAGCCGCGCGTTTCACTGGAGCATGGCCGCATTATTTGCCACCCAATTTGCTTCAGCCGCTGCACACTGGGCCCTGCCGCGCGAAAACGCCCTGCGCGATACGCTTTGGACGTATCACGTCGATCTGGGCGTGACGCTGCTCCTGTTGGTGCTGTTGCGCGGTGTGTGGGGGCTTTTGAACCTTAGCAAGCGCCCGACGGAGTCCGGTCCGATGGGGTATGCGGCTAAGGCCGGACATGCGGGATTATATGCGCTCATGATGATCGTCCCTGCGATCAAGGTCATCGGGGCCGCTGGCGGCACGCGCGGCTTCAGCTATCTCGGCATCCAAATTTTTCAGGCGCGCGACGTCGCAATTGCCTGGACGAAGACGATCTCGGAATGGCACGGCACATTGGGGTGGATCCTGGCCGCGTTGGTGATTGGACATATCGCAGCCGCGGTGATCTGGCATCACTTCATCAAGCGTGATGAGGTCCTTGGACGGATGGCGTGACGAGGAAAGCGAAATCACGGCTTCTGCTGAAGTGGTGTTGGAGTTTTTTCAAATGGCTTGTCGGGCCGACGTCGTGTCTCCTGTCGCGCAAGCCAGTATGATTTGATCCAGTTCAGGTCTATCAGCCAAGCATGAAACGCACGTTGAAAATCCTCGCCGCGCTGGCCGCCTCTTTCGTTGTTTTTGTCGTTGTGGCGCGGGTTCTTTTCCCTTTGCCCGACATCTCGGCCCGCCAAGTCAGTGCCGCTATTCCCGCTGATCCGGAAACCAATCTTGGTGCGTCTTTCGTGGATGCAGCCGATCAGCAACCCGGCTTGTCCGGCGTCATTGCCCTTCAAAGCGGACAGGATGCGCTTGCAAGCCGGTTAGAGCTTGCGGCTGTCGCTGAACAGTCGATCGATGCCCAGTATTACATTTGGCAGGACGACACGTCTGGCATCATCTTGCTGAACGCGCTGTATCAGGCGGCGCAGCGCGGCGTGCATGTGCGCTTGTTGCTGGACGACAACGGCGTGCCGGATATGGATAACTTCATGGCCGCGCTGAACACGCAGGCCAATTTTGAAATACGCCTTTTCAATCCATCGACAGTGCGCAGCCCTAAGTTGCTTGGATATGCGTTCGATTTTTTCCGTATGAACCGGCGGATGCACAACAAATCCTTCATCGTCGATGGGGCCATCGCAATTGTCGGTGGTCGGAACATCGGCGATGAATATTTCGACGTTGGTGATGATACCTTCTATATTGACTTGGACGTACTGGCGACGGGCGCCGTGGTTCCGGAAACAGCTGATATGTTCGACGCCTACTGGAACAGCGCATCGGTCTTCGGGGTCGATACGATCATCGACGGTGAGGGCGACCTAGCGGCATTCGAAGACCGTGTCGCCGACGTTTTTTCGACGCCTGAGGCAGACACGCTCTTGGGAGATTTGCAAAGCAGTGTGGACCGACATGCAAATGGCGAGATACCATTTGAGTGGACGACCGTTCGGCTTATCGCCGATGATCCGGCAAAAGGGCGAGGGATCGCAACACGTGATCAGCTGATGATTACCCAGTTGGGCGAGATACTCGGGAGTGTCGAAAACAGGCTGGATCTGGTGTCCGCCTATTTCGTGCCGGGCGCGCAAGGAGCCACGTATCTCACAGACCTGTCAGACGCAGGTATCGACATTCGTATTCTTACGAATGCGATGAATACCACCGATGTTTTGATGGTTCATGCTGGATACACCAAGTATCGGCGGGAATTGCTGGAAGCGGGCATTTCGCTTTATGAGCTGAAACTGCGCGGCGATACGTCGCCCGAAGCCGATTTGCAGATTTTGCCGTTTGGCCTGTCGGGGGCCAGTCTGCACGCAAAGACATTCGCTGTCGACGGAGAGCGTGTCTTTATTGGATCGTTCAATTTTGACCCACGCTCTGCCATGCTGAATTGTGAAATGGGTTTTCTGATCGATAGTTCAACTCTCGCGGCGGAGTCGAACGAGCGCTTTGACGATCACCTAGAAACTGTCAGTTACCGGCCGCAACTGACGCCCGAAAACAAGATGATCTGGCTTGAACTCCTCGAAGACGATACAACTGTGATCTATCAGGAAGAGCCCGGCGCAAGCTGGTTTCAACAGGTCGCCATCGTCTTGATAGGGTTGCTGCCGGTGGAGTGGTTGCTTTGATGGAAAGCTGGCTCATACAAAAGCCGGCTGGTCCAATCGACTTTGGGATTAGTGAGCATTCGCTCCGCGCACGGTGCCAATACGTTGTTTTGCCGACACATAAAATAATGTTGCGACTGCTGTTCCACCCATTCTTTTAGTCTCCCAAAGCTTGCCTCTCCACGCTTAATCAAATTGCCAAGAACTGTGTGCCACGTTGTTGGTTCAGCATGTAAAAGAGCCGTTAATGCAACTGCGCAGCGGCTAAAGGAATCTTGGAATCGTTCTGGATAATAAGGCTTCTAAAAGCTCAGGCTGGAAATCTATGATTCGAGCAATGCCATGCATTCATCATAAGCTTGCCTCAGTGTGTTTTGGGGGCTGTTTAGGGGCTGTTTGGCGGCCCATCAAAAGAATTGAAGAGAGTATTCATTGCAGTGATGCGTTGGAAACCTCGATACATTGCAGCACCGATGGAGGATCGGCTCGACTCCGTCGCAACTTCAGGCGGGTAGGGGGTGCCTATGTGCGATCCGTGTGCAATGCGATCCGCCAAGAGACTTATGATTTCTCAGATACTTAGCCCTGATCGGAATCCAGTGGCTTCGGTGGGTCTGGCTTCTTGCGATTAGCCCTCGATCCCGCTTTGCGCGCTGCAGCGAACCCGCGGTCCGTGGCCATGAAGCGGTCGAGCATGGGGGCGACGAGGCGGGCGGGCTCAAGATCCTGGCCGGTCTGTTGGCCCAGGACAGCCGCGTAGTCGCAAAGGTCACGGTGCACATCAGCGGGAAGTTCGACGGTCAGCTTGACCGGCTTGTCGTCATGGATCGGGCCAAGCTTCAGTTTCGTCATCGGACTTCTCCCAAGGGCTCGAGGATCAGATCGCGGGTGACCATGACGCGGACGGGGAAGCCCGGGCGTATGGTCAGTGTCGGCGGGACGGCGAGCTGCTGGCGGACGATCTCGTCCCCGGTCCGTCCGATCGTGTCCTGCGCGGCCTCGCGGATGGCGCGGGCGACATCGTCTTCGGTTTCTGCGCCACTTTCCAGGCCGAGGTTCAGGATCGTGGCGAGGCCAGCAGCAAGGAAGACGCGACCCCAATGATAGTTGACCCGGTCCTGCAGGCCGGACGCGCCTGTTCCGTCAGTGCCGGGCGCGCGCTCCAGCATAATGGAGCGACCATCTGGAAGGATGAGGCGGGTCCAGACCAGAAGCAGACGGCTTTGCCCGGATGCGATGCGGCTGTCGTATTCTCCCAGAAGCCGAGCGCCTTGCGGGATCAGCAAGTACCGCCCTGAGGGGCTATCAAAGACATTCGACGTCACCTGTGCCGAGATCTGGCCGGGAAGGTCGGAGCGCAGGCCGGTGATCAGGGCGGCCGGGATCACCGTGCCGGCCTGCAGGATGTAGGGGCTGGGCGGCGGCACTATGCGTTGCGCACTGACGGTGTCCGTGTCTCCGGGACGGGTGAGGAACGCCTCCCGGCCGGAAATCGGATCGCTTGCCGTAGGGCTGCCCAATGTGGAGGGGAAGAGCGCGCCGGTCACGGGGGAGGTCGGTGTGGCCTGTGTTCCGCTGCGCAGCACGGTTTGCGCCTCGGCGAAAAGGGCGCTCAGCCGGGCGGCGTCGAGTTCCTGGAGACGGCGTTGTTCCTCCGGATCGACTGTGGGGGCCAATGGACCGGAAAGGGGCGGTGCCGGAACCGGCTGGCCGCGATCTTGCGCCCCAAGGATGGCGCGGCCCAACTCACCGGGCAAGGGTGGGCCGAGACGCGGGACATCGGCGTAATCCCGAGGTAGCGTGGACAGCCCTTCAGCCGCCTGAATGCGTTCGGTGGAAAAGAGCTCGGTCTGCGTGCCCTCCTGCCGATTGTTCTGCAGGGCCACGATCAGGACCGCGCCCAGACCCAGACCGCCGATGGCGGTGGCAAAGGCAATGGCCCGGCGGGACAGGCGCATGACACGGGGCGGATCGGGCCTGAGGCGAAGCTCGTGGGCGATGTCTTCCTCGGTCCGTGGCGGCTCTTGGATATCAGGGTTTTGTGTCATCGCTCCACCTCTGGCTGGGGCGCGCGCGGCGGGCGTTGATCGCCATCTGTCCGCACGATCCGCACGACCTGCTGTCGTCTTTCGCCGAGACGCAGTTCTGCGGCCCCGAACAGGCGGTCCACGATCAGCACGTTGCCGAGAACGCGGGTGTTGACGATCTGGCCGCGTCCATCCGCGCCGATCACGAAGAGCGGGGGCATTTCGCCCTGGGCGATGCCGGGCGGGAAGACGACATAGACACGCCGTCCATCGTCGAAGACCGAGACCGGCCGCCATGGTGGGGCGTCGCCCTGCAAGCCGTAACGGTAGTGCCGCTCGGCCTCGTGCGGGATCGCCGGGCGGCGGATTGTCGGGGTGCGGGGCGTGGATCGCACCTCTGGATAGGCCCAAGCAACGCTGGGCATCCAGGTCTCCTCGTCGGCGTGCAATTCGATGTGATAGGTGCGCCGGTCGGTGTTTACGACGAGATTGGTGGAGATGACGGGGCGGGTGGGTTTCACGAGGATATGGACGCGCTCGGTGGATCCAGCGCCGCTTGTGGTGTCGCCAATGATCCAGCGGGCGGTGTCGCCCGCCGCGATCGGGCCGGGACCGGTCAGGCGTTCACCGGGTTCGAGCGCGATATTCGTGATCTGCCCGGGGGCGGCGTAGATCTGGTAAAGCGCGCCTTCGCTCCACGGAAAAACCTGCATGGCGTTGTAATAGCCCTGCTGGCGGGGTTCGACGCGGGCGGCGGCATTGGCGGCGATGATGCGGGCTTCCGGTGTGTCCGCTTCCGGATCGCCGCCGCGGGAGGGCGTCCAGGCAGGCGGTGTGTGAACCGGGCTGGGCAGCCCCTCGGCCGAGGGTGGTGCCGGCGGCGGAGCAAGGGCCGGGACCTGGTCGTCATAGGCGATTTCGGGCGGGCGCTGCCCCGCGCAGGCGGTCAGCGCCGTGGCCGCGAGGAGAAGAACGGGGATGGGGGGAAGTCGTCTCATTGGGCATTCTCCCTCGACCAGTTGATGGCATGGACATAGACGCCGAGCGGGTTGGCCCGCAGACGCTCCGCATCGCGCGGCGGCTGGACCACGACGGTCAGGATGGCGGTCCAGCGTTCGGTGGCGGCGAGTTGACCGTTCTCGTAGCGCCGCTCGATCCAGGCGACGCGGAAGCTCGTGTCCGAAGCGCGGATGACGCTGGAAACCTCAACGGAGACCTGCGTGTCGCCAACGCGGGCGAACGGATCGTTCACGCGGGCATAGTCGTTCAGCGCAATGGCCCCGCGATCCGTGGCGAAGTCATAGGCACGTAGCCAGTTCTGGCGCAGCACGATCGGGTCGGCGGGAAGCTGGCGGACATGCTCGACGAAGCGGGCGAGATGCCAAGCGATTTGCGGATCGGTCGGGCGGTACTCGGCGAGCGCGGGGGCGACGGCCTGCGCTGCGCCGAGGTTGTCGACCTCGACCACGTATGGGAAGACGCTGCTGCGCGTCGATTGCCAGACCAGCGCCGTGCTGACCCCGGCGGACAGGGCCAGGCAGCCGAGCGCCATCAGGCGCCAGTTGCGGGCCTGAACGCGGGCCGAGCCGATCCGCTCGTCCCAGACCTGGGCGGCCTTCTGGTAGGGGGTGACAGGCTCGGGCGTGGTGCCGTAGCGGACACTGGGGCGTCGGAACATCAGGAGGACCTTTCGGAGAGGCTGACGACCGTGCCGCCACCGCCATGATCGCCGGAGCGGAGCGCATGGGCGGCCGTCGAGAGGCCGTGCTGGAGGGACTGCTGGCGCTTCATCCGCCGCGCCCAGTCGGGCGGGCCATCATTCGCCGGGGCGGGCATGGTGTTCCCCGCAAATCGACCGCCTGTGGCTGCATAGGCGGTGCGGGCGCCGGTCCCAGCGCCGTCCGAGATCGCACGCCGGAGCGGGCTGAACGCGGCGACGGCACCGGTCTTGCCGACAGCGGCCACGCCGCCAACAGACTTGCCCAGTGCCGTGCTGCGCGATGCGGCGCCAAGTTGATAGGCGGTGGCGGTTCCGCTGCCGACCGCGCTCGCGCCACGCAGACCGGAGCCAACGGTGCCAAGGGCCATGCGGGTCCCGGCCGCACCGGCGACCGCGGCCCCGCCCACGGCGATCCCGGTACCGACGGCGGCGCCTGCGCCAAGCTGCGGCCCACCCGAGACGATGCCGTTCGCGATGCCGGGACCGAAGATGCCGAGGGCGAGGAGTGCCAGCGCGCCGAGCACCACGGACATCGTGTCGTTGATTGTGGGCTCACCCGCGAATCCGGCGGTGAACTCGCTGAAGATGGTGGAGCCGATACCGACGATGACGGCCAGCACCAGCACCTTGACGCCAGAGGAAATGACGAGGCCCAGCACACGTTCGGCCATGAAGGCGGTCTTGTTGAAGAGGCCGAAGGGCACGAGGATGAAGCCCGCCAGCGTGGCCAGCTTGAATTCGATCAGGGTGACGAAGAGCTGGATCGCAAGGATGAAGAAGGACAGCAGGACCACGAGCCAGGCGAAGAACAGGATGAGGATCTGGATCAGGTTTTCGAAGACGGCGACGAAACCGGTCAGTTCGGCGATGGAGGCGAGGATCGGCTGACCCGCCTCGAGCCCAACCTGCGCGATGCGCCCGGGCTGGAGGAGTTCGGCGGCGGAAAGGGTGCCGCCGGTGGCCACCAGGCCAAGGCCTGCGAAACTGTCGAAGACGATCCGGGCCAGCGTGTTCCAGTTGCCGATGATGTAGGCGAAGACCCCGACGAAGAGGGTCTTCTTCACCAGCCGCGCGATGATGTCGTCATCCGCACCCCAGGCCCAGAAGAGCGCGGCCAAGGTTATGTCGATCACGATCAACGTGGTCGCGAGAAAGGCGACGTCGCCCCCGAGAAGTCCGAAACCGGAGTCGATGTAGGAGGCGAAGACTTCGAGAAACCGGTCGATGACACTGACGCCGCCCATCGCCTCACTCCGTCCCGGCCGGCTCTGGAGCCAGATCGAAGAAGCGCTGCCGGGCCGCCTCCCAGGCGGCGCGGCATTCGGTGTCGGTGGCGTAGTCTTCGGGCGTCAGGTCACGGCAACGCGCGAGGATGCCGCGCAAGGCGTCATCCCTGACCACATGCCCGGTGTCGGTGGGCAGGACGGTGCGTGTCAGTTCGACCGCGGCGGCGAGGGCGGCAAGGCCGCCGATACCGAAGGCGACAAGGCGCAGAGTTCGCGGGGTGTCGAGGGCCATGCGCTTACTCCCCGAACAGCCGTACTGTGCCGGGGGAGTAGCCGCCGCCGTAATCGAGGAACCGGGCGAGGTTTTCGCGGCCCTGCGCCTCGGCCGAGGCGATGCGGGCGGCTTCCAGCGCTTCGGCCCGGTTCTGCGCGGCGATGGCTGCCGTCAGATCGGCGATCTGTGTCGATTGCAATGCGAGCAGTTGGTTGCCAGCCTGCGCGACCTGCAGGGCCCCAACGGCTCCTTGGCTTTCGCGGATGAGCGCGTCCATCTGAGTTCGCGCGCCGTCGATATTGCCCACGACCCCGGCCTGTACGCGCAACGCGTCCTCGAAGCCCGCGACGGAGGTTTCCCACCGCTCACGCGCACCGGCGATCATCGCGTTGAAATCACCCTGGGCGGCTGCAGCACCGTAGTCCTGCGTGAAGGCCTGTTCGATAGTGGCCACGTCGAAGGCGAGGCTCTGGGCATCGGCCAGGAGTCGCTGGGTTTCGCCGATGGCGTCCTGCAGCTGCGCCAGAGAGGAATGGGGGAGGTTCGCGAGGTTCAGCGCATCGTTCATCAGCATCTGCGCCTGGTTCTGGATCTGGGCGATCTGGTTGTTGATCTGTTCCAGTGCGCGGGCAGCCGAGAGGATGTTTTCAGCATGGTTCCGCGGGTCGTAGACGATCCGCCCACCGCCGCCGAAGAAGAAGGCCTGGGCGGGTGTCGATATAACCGGTGTCAGGACGAGGGCGCTGGCCATCAATGCGGCGGCGAGTTTGCGGGGCCGGGCAGGGCGCTCAGGATTGCGGGTCATGTTCTGTCTCCTTTTGGTCAGGGTGAGGGGGTGTCGGATCGGCTGGTGCGATGTCGGGCCCGAGCAGGTCGATGGCCCAATCAAGACCGCGATGACGCAGCCAGGCGGCGGCAAAGCCATCCCGGCCATGGGTGGCGATAAGATTGCTGATTGCGGCCTGATCGGCCTTGGATGAGGAGGCGGTGAAGGCCAGCGCCACCTCGCCGAGGCCCAGCGAGAAGAGCCGGTTGCCCCGCCGCGACTGGCAGTAGTAGTCCCGCTTCGACGTCGCGCGAGCGAGGATGTCGATCTGGCGGTCGTTCAGCCCGAAGTTCCGGTAGATCCGTGCGATCTGGGGTTCGAAGGCGCGCTCGTTGGGCAGGAAAATCCGTGTGGGGCAGCTCTCGATGATGGCGGGTGCTATGAGGGACCCGTCGATATCGGCCAGCGACTGAGTCGCGAAGATCACTGAGGCGTTCTTCTTCCTCAACGTCTTCAGCCATTCGCGCAGCTGTCCGCCGAAATTGGCGTCATCCAGCGCCAGCCAGCCCTCGTCGATCAGGATCATCGTGGGGCGGCCGTCGAGGCGTGCCTCGATCCGGTGGAAGAGATAGGCCAGCACGGCGGGTGCGGCGGGGGACCCGATCAGCCCCTCCGTTTCAAACGCGAGCACGTCCGCGCTGCCCAGGTCTTCGGCCTCAGCATCGAGAAGCCGTCCGAAAGGCCCGCCTAGGCAGAAGGGCTTCAGCGCGCGTTTGAGTTCGGTTGATTGAAGCAGGACCGAGAGGCCGGTCAGCGTGCGTTCCTCGCGCGGGGCCGAGGCGAGCGAGGTCAGCGCCGACCAGAGGTGATCGCGCGCGACGGGTTCGATCTTCGCGCCTTCCCGTCCGAGGATTCCCGCGAGCCAGTCCTGCGCCCAGGCGCGTTCCGACGCCTCATCGATCCCGGCGAACGGCTGCAGTTGCACCGCCGGTTCCTCGTCGGCTAGCGCATCGCCGAGGTTTTCCCAGTCCCCGCCCATGGCGAGCGTGGCGCAACGGATCGATCCGCCAAAATCGAAGGCGAAGACCTGCGCGCCCGGGTAGCGGCGGAACTGCAGCGCCATCAAAGCTAGCAGGACTGATTTGCCCGCGCCGGTCGGGCCGACGATCAAGGTATGGCCGACATCGCCCACATGGGTGGAGAAGCGAAACGGGGTCGTGCCGTCGGTTTCGGCGTGGAACAGCGGCGGGCCGTCCAGATAGTCGTTCCGATCCGGCCCCGCCCAGACCGCAGAGATCGGGATCATATGGGCGAGGTTCAACGTCGAGATGGGTGGCTGACGGACATTGGCGTAGAGGTGGCCGGGCAGGGAGCCGAGCCAGGCCTCGAGTGCGTTCAGGGTTTCCGGGATGCAGGTAAAATCACGCCCCTGTACGATCTTCTCTACCGCCTTGAGCTTCGCTTCGGCCGCCCGCGGGTCTTCGTCCCAGACGGTGATCGTGGCGGTGACATAGGCCGCCCCCGCCACATCGGCGCCGAGTTCTTGCAGTGCCTCATCGGCATCTGCCGCCTTGTTGGCCGCATCGCTGTCGAGCAAGGTCGAGGCCTCGTTGGTCATCACCTCCTTCAGGATCGCGGCGACCGACTTGCGCTTGGCGAACCACTGGCGGCGGATGCGGGTGAACACCCGGGCGGCATCCGTCTTGTCGAGGCAGATCGTGCGCGTGCACCAGCGATACTCGAACCCTCGCCCGTTCAACTCGTCGAGCAGTCCGGGCCAGGTAGCGCTTGGCAGCCCAATGATGGTCAGGGTCTTGAGATGTGCGGCCCCGAGGCGGGGTGTCAGCCCACCCACAAGAGGGTCATCGGCCAGCAGCGCGTCCAGATGCATCGGGACCTCCGGGACGCGGACGCGCTGGCGCCGGGTCGAAACGGTCGAATGCAGGTAGGACAGGGTCTCGGCATCGGAGAGCCAGGCGATTTCCGGCATGAACCCGTCCAGCAGATCGATCAGCCGATCCGCACGGCCGACAAAGCTGGAGACAAGATCCTGAGGCTTGGTGCTGCGATCAGGGGCGTTCTCCAGCAACCAGCCTTCGGCGCGGCTCGCGTCGTCAGCGGGCGGCATCCAGACCAACGTCAGGAAATACGCGCTCTCGAAATGCGCGCCCGCTTCTTCGAATTGCGCGCGGCGTTCGGCATCGACGAGGGCGGAGACAGGATCGGGAAAGTCGGAGGCGGGATAGTCCTGTGCCGGGGTCCGCTGCGCTTCCACGAAGACAGTCCAGCCGGAGCCAAGCCGCCGGAGCGCGCTGTTCAGCCTGGCCGATGTGGCTACCAGTTCGGCGGGCGTGGCTGAATCCAGATCCGGCCCCCGAAACCGCGCGGTGCGTTGCAGGCTGCCGTCCTTGTTCAGGATGACGCCGGGCGCGATCAATGCAGCCCAGGGCAGAAAATCGGCCAGTAGGGCGGATTTGGAGCGGTATTCGGCCAGACGCATCAACGGTTCAGACCCCGAACCAGGACGGGTAACGGAGATGCCGCCGCGACACTTCGGCGATCTGTGCGTCCCGCTTCGCGGCCCAAACAGCGAGGAGGTGGCCAACCAGCCAGAATGCGAGGCCCACGAGCCAGAGCCGCAGGCCCAGCCCGATGGCGGCGGCTAGGGTGCCATTGGCAATGGCGATGGTGCGCGGCGCACCGGCCAGCAGGATCGGATCGATCAGGGCGCGGTGCACCGGAGCGAAATAGCCGGGAATGTCGTTGGCGTTCTCCATCAGATCAGCGCTCCGCCGTCGAAGGAGAAGAAGGAGAGAAAAAAGCTCGAGGCCGCGAAGGCGATGGACAGCCCGAAGACGATCTGCACCAGCCGCCGGAACCCGCCCGAACTGTCGCCGAAGGCCAACGTCAGCCCGGTCACGATGATGATGATCACAGCAACGATCTTGGCGACCGGGCCTTCGATCGACTCGAGGATGGTTTGCAAGGGGGCTTCCCACGGCATGCCGGACCCGGCGGCGAGCGCCGGTTCGGGCAGGGCGAAGACGACGAGGCCGAACGCGGTTGCGCCAAGGGCTGTGCGAAATGATGGCAGAAGGGTCATGGATGGCTTCCTTGTGTTGGTGGGAAAAGGGGGCTGAGAGCGTAATCGCCGGAGGCGGTCAGGCCGGTGACACGCGCCAACTCGGAGAGGCGACGCTCGGCGCCCCGTCCGGACAGAACGGCGATCAGGTCGATGGTTTCTGCGATCAGCGCGCGCGGAACTGTCACCACCGCTTCTTGGATCAGCTGTTCCAGCCGCCGCAATGCGCCGATGGCGGACCCGGCGTGGATCGTGCCGATCCCGCCCGGATGGCCGGTACCCCAGGCCTTGAGCAGGTCGAGCGCTTCCGGCCCGCGCACCTCGCCGATGGGGATGCGATCAGGCCTCAGCCGCAGCGAAGCGCGCACGAGATCGGACAAGGTCGCGACCCCGTCCTTGGTGCGGAGAGCCACGAGGTTGGGGTTCAGGCATTGCAGTTCGCGCGTGTCCTCAATCAGGACCACGCGGTCCGAGGTCTTGGCGATCTCCGCCAACAGCGCATTGGTGAGGGTCGTCTTGCCGGTGGAGGTCCCGCCCGCGACGAGGATATTGGCCCGGCTCGTGACACCAATGCGCAATTGGTTGGCGGCGCCGGCCGAGAGAATGCCGCCGGAGACATAGTCCTCGAGGGTAAACACCGCGACGGCTGGCTTGCGAATGGCAAAGGTAGGCGCGGAAACCACTGGCGGCAGCAAACCTTCGAAGCGCTCGCCCGTGTCTGGCAGTTCAGCTGAAACCCGTGGGGCTGCAGGATGGACCTCCGCCCCGATATGATGCGCGACAAGACGGATGATGCGCTCGCCATCGGCGGGAGACAGCACCGCGCCTGTGTCGCTCAGCCCTTCTGCCAGTCGGTCAACCCAGAGCCGCCCGTCCGGGTTCAGCATCACCTCGACGATGCCCGCATCTTCGAGCCAGGCAGCGATGCCAGGCCCAAGGGCTGTGCGCAACATGCGTGCGCCGCGGGAAGACGTCTCGGTTTTGAAAGGGGTAACGGTCATGATTGGCCTCGCGATGGATCACGAGACCGATCAAGAAGACCGCTATTGGCCTACCGGCAACACCTGTGAAGGCGTAGTAGGGGCTTGGCGCGTAAAGGCAGGGGCAATGCTGAGTTCACCTGCCAGTCAAAGTGCATTTGGGCCATAGGATTTGGTTCTTGGAACGTGCCACCGTCGTTTGATGCCTTTTGGTATGGGTTGAACAACTACTCATTTCGAATCTGCTTTTCTCCGCTACTTGCCCTGGCGAAAGCGTTCTCCCTGTGCGGCCGCGCAAGATGGAAGATAATCGAACTCTCACCGTCAGAATAACTCGGTGCTACCGTCGTCATGGATTCGAACAGCATATCCCGCGCGCGCGTAGGTTGTTGATTCGTCTGCAAATCTGTTGCGAAGGCTCTGAGCGTGTTCGAAGTCCAAGAGTGTGAATGCAGCAGACTCAGCCGGTGCATCTGCAGATAAGCCCGCACCAATCATGATCCCGCCCAAGTCTGTCAAAACGAAGCGATCGTGGAAGTCTTCGCCGTCCTTTTTTTCCGACCATGCATAAAGCTCCAAACAGTAGCCTAATGGGAGGCGTCCTTTGATCTGGGGGGCACCGTCTCGAGCAACGAGCTCAGGCGGGGGGCGCGAACCATGTTCTCGGAAATGGATCTTGATGACTTTTGGTGGCCAAGGCCCACGTCCGAGTCGATCAAGAAGCGCTACAAGTGGGGCGAGATAGTTGCCCTCGGTTGGCCGAAGATCAAAGTAAGGATCGACGATGTCGACCTCCTTCGACACCGCAACGAAGGCATTTAGGGCGTCGGCAATTTCATCTGCGGTCCTCAACACGTTATAGCTTGTTGCTGCTCTAAAAAGCGCATGCCCATCGGAGCAGTCATCCGGATGTATTGTTTCTGCGCAGGTTGTTTTTCCAGCGTCGCATATGATCGCTCTGAATGGCCGGGCGGCGTGCTCGCATAGAGCGTTTTTTATCCAGTCTGTCTCGCTGTCATAGGCACGATTGAAATCGACGACCTTATGCTTCGAGTTGCGCAAACGCTCTATGATGCTGGACATACGAATATCCGGCACCCCAGCCTCTTTCGCTGCTTGGATGACCTTCTTCTCCCACTTTGTCGGGAGTCGTGAAATGAGCCGACCTTTATCGGCGCCGAAGCGGTCGATCAGGTCCTTGAAGGTTCGCCAGTCGGCGCCGATGGTTGCAGGCTCTACTGCGTATTCCGACAGCATCAGAACAGTTCCTCCGCCCTTTCTTCGAAGAATCCGTCTGGCCACCGGTCAGAGAAATCACCGTCTCTATCCACGCGAAGCCGGCGAAAGTGCACTTCTTCTTCGCTATTCTCGACATATATTACCGAGAGGTCATCGGGCTTCAGTGCGTGTTTCCTTGGCGGAAGTGCTCCTTCGGTGGTCTCTCGCACCCTGCGTAGGAGCCGCAGCATGATGTGTTCACTATGGGTTTCGACAAGTAGGCTTTTGCCTGAACCGAAAGATCGCTCGCCGGGCACTACAGAATGAATGAAAAGGTCACCGACCCCAACCTGAATTGCCGGATGTATGTGAAGTTCGGGCTGCTCGATTGCCAGAATGCCATCCCTGTCGCGAAGGCAAGCAACGATGACAGGAATCATCTGAGAGATGCCGACGCCCACATCGCTTGGGGCAACATCAATGCCTTTCACCACGTCACGCAAAACAACCTCGGTACGCGATCCCAGCTTCTGAAACTCTTCCTGCAGTTCTCCGATGTCGTCTTCGCTGATGCCGCGTTTGAACAGTTGATCGATACGGCTCGAGACCGGTACTTCCAGATATTCCGACTTGGAGATTTCGTAATTGGTCCCCAGACCTTCCTCGCCACTCAGCCAGGCATTCACTTCGCTGAGTAGTTTGCCCTTGGTGTCCGAATAGATGAGGTCCCATGCTGCCAGACCCTGTGCCCAGCGTCCCTCATCGGGTGAAACCTGGGGTCGGAAAGCCCTGGGCGGGATGTCCCTTAGCGGACCGATATAGGTCATCTGCGAAAGGTAGTCGCGTGTAATGCGCAATGGCCCAAGCAGCAACTCGTCGAGCAATGCAGACAGGCCGCGAACGCGAGGCGTGTTGCCCTCCAATTCCAGCTTCTTCGGTTCCGGATCGCGCAGTTCCAGGTTCCACGGCTTGTTGATATCCGGCAGAGCGCCAATCACGGATGCGGCTGCGACGCGAAACTCGCTGGCACCTTTCAAGTCTGCGGATCTGGCCATGTCACGGGAAAGCTCCCAAATCTCGATACCCAGTTTGGTGCCAAGTGGGTCGCTCTCTTCCGTGTCCTGAGAAGGTTCTTCATCGGCGTCCATATACTCCTGCAACAGTGGATGTTGGAAGTTGAACTCGGTGAGCTGAGCCTGGCCGGGTTGCGGTGGGGATTTGATCGTGGCGATGTTTTCGCCATCCATGTCGACAATCAGACCCGACACATAAGGTGCATTGATCAGGTCGCTCCATTGAATCTGCAGGGAGACACCGATCTCCTGGACGACAGCATATTCCTTCAGATCGGTGTTCTCACCGACGATGTACCGGATGCGCAGATTTTCAAATTCAGGGTCGTCGAGCGAGTTCCCATTGTTGATTGGAAGCCGTTCGTTACCCTGATCATCCGACAAATCGATGACCAGTTTGACCGTCATCGACTTTGAGAGATCATGATTGTGGATCAGGTTCTTGAAGCCGCCGAGATCGATCAGGCCGCCCGCAATTGTTTGATCAGGATCGGGGTTCTTCCTCTCCAAAATCTCGCGGACATAGTGCAACGCTTGAAGGATCGTACTCTTGCCTGCGCTGTTCGGGCCAAACAACAGCGTGATCGGGCGCAGCTCGATGACCTGTCTGGCGCCAACGCCCTTGAAGTTTTCGATTTCGATCCGGCTCAGTCGCATGACAATCTCATTTTTATTTCACGCCCATGGCTTTGCCAGCCGCAGCGAGAATCTTGGGTATCTTGGAAAAACAAAAAGTTTGGAAAGCCCGCTCAATCGCAGACCAATCACCGGTGTAGAACTCTCCAGCTTGTGAGGTGAATTCTCTGGCAAAGAGCTCTTTCAATTCGGTTTCGTAGTTGTGAGCCGTTTCGCCGTCTTCAAATGGCTGATTATGCTTGAGTTCCCACCTGCAAACCGCGCGATCAGGGAACCCGCCATTGACTTCTTTCAACCGGCGGTTCGGATCATTCGATCTGCCGATCTTCACCAGAGCTTTGCCGACATGAGGGCCAGCTTTTCCAAGCAGCGCCTCAGCATCGGCTGACAGCTTCATCAGGTAGAGGTGGTTCTCTCCATCTTCATGCGTTGAGGTGCGGTCCCCGAAACTAGGAGGAATACCCTTGGACGGCTTGAGCAGGTCGTTCATATAGCCGCTGACGAGTTCATCCGCTGCGATGGGCGGTTCACCGTAGACGTTCACCTGCCGGACATGGTGGCTGAGCGCCCTGCGCTTTTCGTCTGGCTCAAGCAGGACAGCCTTTGTCGTTCTCTCAAACCGCTTCTTGCTGTCATAGGCTATAGGCGCAATCGTCTTGATGTGAACCCGGTTTGTGACGCGCCATGCACGGACAACCTTCAGGCCGTAAGTCCACCGATCCTGAAAACCATGATCTAGCTTCCATTTCCTCGACTCTTCAGTCTGCCGGTCCAGATCATGGCATCGCTCCAATTTCACTTCCATGAAGCCAAGGGCCTGCCTCTGTAAATCGGTGTCAGTGAGAGAGTCTACGGCACCGTAGATGAGGACAAGATCCCCGTCCTTCATCTTGGTCAGCATGTCTTCGCGCTGCGCTTCATGGGTGAAGCCGATGTATCCCGCTTCCTCGGGGTTGAAGCCGTAGAATGCGCGCACCCATATCTGGCGGTTTTCGGGGAGGAGGTCACCCATCGGCGCGCCCCGTCGTCAGCTTCGGAAAGTTCTCCGAAAACGCCGCGAGAACTGCCGACCAGTTTTCCGGATCGGATTGAGCCTTGCTGCGCACCACATTGAGGAGCGAATAGCCAGCATCGGCTAATGCGTCGCGCAGGTCCCGTTCCAGTGCTGCCATCCGGTCGCGAACAGGTTTGTGTAGCTCCATCTGCTCGCCATGATCCTGCTCCGCAGTCTTCCCGATCTCTGGAAAAATCGGCCCGTAGGAGACCAGATCGTATTGGGCGCATTGTTCCGGTTCGATGCCCTGTTCGGTAAGCAAGCGGCGAAGGCTGTTGGATGCTTTCTGAAATCCCAGATGTTGCCCCATCCGCGTGTACGGCGCGGTCGCATATGGGCTGCTGTTGTCCCCGGTGCGCCCGACATACAGGCGCTCACCCTTCGGCGTGTCGATCCGCCAGACATAGAGCCAGAACCCGCGTTGCAGCATCGGGCCGGGCAGGGTGAGGGTGTGGAGTTCCGCCATCACCCCACCTCACGCATTCTCATAGCTGCGCTCGAACAACGGCTTGGCCTTCTCGAAGTCCTCCATCGAGCGGATGGTGATTTCCAGATCGCCGGTGCCGAAATGGCCGATGGTGCGCACATCGCGGGTAAACCCGTCTTCCAGCGTGATGGTGTCGGGGTCGACCTTGACGTGGACGATCAGCTTGCGCTCCTGGGTCTTGATCTCGACGCAGGCGAAATTCTTGATCCGCTTGAACGCGAAATAGAAGCGCAGCACCTTGAACTGCACGTCATCGCCCAACCCTTCAAGATGCTCCTTCACCGTATCAAAGAGCGCGCGCAGCTCAGCGTCTGCCTTGTCGAGATATTGCGAGACGGTGGTGTATTTCTGCTTTTGCCCGCCGTCCGTGCCGCCATCAACTTTATCCGTCGCGATCATGCCGTTGAGCGGGGCAGAGGCCGCGTTGACCTGTTCAAGCAGCAGCAGGTCGTCATCGAATTTCATGTAGCGAATGAGTTCGATGTTGCGGTTCATCTGCTTGATGGCGTGTTCGTCATAGCGGGAGAAGTCGCCGGCGATGCAGATCAGGCGCGGTGAAGACCACTCGACCGATTGGGCGGCCTTTTCGCCGAACTTCTTCAAGACCAGCATCTCGAAATCGCCGCGATGCGTCACCAGCCAGTCGAGATAGAACAGGCCCTGATTGATGACGTTCATGTTGGAGGAACGCTTGTATTCGATGATCACAGGGCAGGAATTTTCATCGATGCCGAGCGTGTCCATCCGCCCGCCATGATCGCGGCCGGTGGAGAATTCCGACGCGAGGAAGCGGACACCGAGAAAGGTCTCCAGGTTCTGCTCGATCAGCGTCTGCAGCGATTTTTCCAGCGCCAGCGACGTGCCATGCACCTCGCAGACATCCGTGCCGCCAATCCGGAAGAGTTTCAGATCGCTCATAGCTCCCCCCGGAAAGCGCGTTGTGAGAGGGAGGCGAAGAGGTCTTCCGATAATATCAAATTGTCCTGAAGCTTCTTTTTCAATGAAATTCTCTTAGAGTAGTATTTAGTAAACTGGACTTGATCCTCCGGTTTGGCGATTGGGAGGAGGACAGATCTGAGTCTTTCTTTTCCAATGTTTGGCATCGACGCAGCCGATCCACCGGCTACTTTTCTCAAGCGCTCTCTGATTGAGTCTTGGGTCAAGAGCATCCACAGATACGGAAGTTCAATTTTGCGATCCGATCTTGGTACGAGCCTAAAAATCAGGTCGGGCAGCGCCAGTTTTCCATGTGCGTTCTCAACAATCGCGGACGCGCCTACTAACTGGTAAGTGTTCTTTCTGGAAAAGAGAAGATCACCTTTATGAACGAGGTTTCGTTCATCAATAGGATATCCTTCGAAAACGGCCTTGTTTTCTTCTGGCCTGAAGTGAGTGGATGAGATCGAGCTCACTTTCAAAATCCCGATTTCGTCCTCTGCAGCTGGCCTAGCTTCGCATTTGGGGCTATGACCGCTATCGATCCTTTCCAATAGTTTGCCAAGCTCCTCTTGTGGTAGTTGTTTCGGGTTCGTTTCAGGATCACCGAACATCTCCACAAACACCGACTTGAGAAAATCGTCGGCGAGGGCGAGGGCCTGCTGGCGTTTGCGGCGGATGGCATCGGCCTTGTCGAGGATCGACGCAATCCGTCGTTGTTCGTCGATAGTGCTCGGTACAAAGAGCTTGCGCTCGTATGCATCGTTCCGGTTGAGGCCAGGTACGCCAGTAGCTTTGTTTAATTCGTCAAGACGAAGTGATTGCATGGCGTGAAAAAGCCAACGCAAATCTACATCGGTGCTATCCTTTTCAACATAATAGGTCGTATCGATCGGCCAACATGGTTTCTCGGAGTAGATTAGTTTTCCGATTGAGCCTTTGCGTCCAACAATGATCGCTGGCGACTTGGTTACGGCGTCACAATGGAATCCGACCGCACCATTCGAGCCATACACTGCGATACTGCCTTCCTTCCTCTTTGAGGCGGGGAGACTTTTTCCATAGACAAACTCGCAAACATCGCCGAGACGCGACATTCCACTCATCCCAACATCCCCTCAAGTTCGGCGAGGTCCTTGGCGATGTCGCCGTTCAGGGTTTTCATCCGCTTCAGGATGAGCTTCGGTGGGTCGTATTCCTGCTCCTCGTAGACACGTTCCTTGTATCTGGAGAGCGAGAGGTCGAAGTTCGCCTCGCGGATGTCATCGGCCGGAACGAAGAAGGCCTTCTGCTTGCGGTCCGTGTCCCGCTTCGGATCACGGTTGCGCCAAGCGGTGATGCAATCGGGCAGGTCATTGGCCTCGATCGGGTCGCGCTTGTCGTCCAGCGAGTAACCGTCCGCCTCCACATCGTAAAAGAAGACATCATCGGTGCGCCCGCCTTTGGTGAAGACGAGGATGCCAGTGGACACACCCGCATAGGGCTTGAACACGCCCGAGGGCAGCGAGATCACCGCCTCCAGCTGGTTGTGATCGACCAGCAGCTTGCGTAGCGCCACATGGGCGGTGGACGAGCCGAACAGCACGCCGTCGGGCACAATGGTGGCCGAGCGCCCGCCGGTTTTCAGCATGCGCAGGATCAGCACCAGGAACAGCAGTTCCGTCTTCTTGGTCTTCACCTGCCGCAGCAAGCCGGCATGCACATCTTCGAAATCGAGCGAGCCCTTGAAGGGCGGATTGGCGAGGACGATGTCAAAGCCTTCGCTTGCGGATTTGGGGAAGCGCTCAGGAAAGCTGTTGCTCAGCGTGTCCTGGTAATGGATGTCGGGATTGTCGACACCGTGCAGCATCATGTTCATGGCCGCGATGCGCAGCATGGTGGCGTCGAAATCGAAGCCATGGAACATGTCGTTGCGGATATGGGTCCAATGATCCTCGAGCAGGTCGCCGGTGAAGGTCTTCTCGGTCTTGCCGGTGTCCGGATCCGTTTCCTCCATCACCGCCTCGGGCGACGTGTGGTTTTCGAGAAGGTAGTTCATCGTCTCGACCAGAAAGCCGCCGGTGCCACATGACGGATCGGAAATCACATCGGTGGGCTTGGGCTCCAGCATGTCCACCATCAGGCGGATGATGTGGCGCGGTGTCCGGAACTGGCCGTTGATGCCTGCCGTCGTCAGCTTGCCCAGCAGGTATTCATAGAGGTCGCCTTTGGTGTCGCCAGACGTGAGCGGCAGATCGTTGATCATGTTGACAGCCTTCACCAGAAGGCTGGGCTTCTGGATCATCAGCTGCGCATCCTTCATGAACTCGGCGAAGGTGGTGCCGACGGACGCCTTGCGGAAATGCGGGAAGACGCGGTCGCGCACCAGCGGCAGCATCTCGTCGGCACCCAGATGGCGGAACTGCGACCAGCGGAGTTCCTGTTCATCAGCATTGAACCGGCGCTTGAACTCCACGCCGCTGCGCTTCAGGCGGTTTTCGTCGCGGGCCTCGTTCACGTCGAGCAGGCGCACGAAGATCAGGAAGGTGATCTGCTCGATCACCGTCAGCGGATTGGTGATGCCGCCAGTCCAGAACTCGGTCCAGAGGGCATCGATCTTCTTTTTCAATTCGCCGGTTACCATTAGTGCAGCTTTCCTTGGGATGTATCGGCTCCGTCATCGCCTTTGGGCGCCGGAGCGAAGAGATTGACGATCTTCATCAACTGGTCGATGTCATCGGGTTTTTCGAAAATGCCCTCGGGACCATCGGCATCGACAACCGTGAATGGCTGGTCGTAGAGGCGGTCGATGGTGATGAAACCGAACTTGATGATGTGGTTTTGCAGCAGCGCCAGGAAGCGTGTCTGCTTGGCGGTCAGTTCGGGATGGCCCAGCACGAAAGCCGAGAACTTTTCCTTCACGGCCTGTTCTTCGAGCCCGACCATCTTGCGGATGGTGATGTCGAGCGGCAGCGTCGTGGACGCAAAAAACTCTTCCAGCGCGTTGCGGTTGACATCGGGGTTCTGGGTCAGGACCAGCGAGATGATTGCGTTGAGGTCCTCGGGCGTGACCGCCTCGCCTGCGCGGATTTTCTTCAACGTCGCGTTGGTCTCGAAGTGCTTCTTTAGTTCCGCCTCGACGAGCTGCTCATAGGCAGCCATATCCACGGTCTTGAGCGAAGCGCTGCGGCGCGAGGACTGCACGAGACCGGTGTCTTCCGTGATGTCGACGATCTTGGGGCCGTTGCCGCCAATCTTCTGTCGGTCGCGGTATACCATGATGCAGCGCAACGGCTCGCGCACGGCCTCAAGGTCCATCACGGTCACGCCGTTCCAGAAGGCATCGGACTTGGCCTTTTTGATCACCTCGGCCTGTTCCCGAACCGGGTTGAGATGCATCTGGAGCGAGCCCAGCCGGTCGAGGAAATCGATCTTGAGATCGGTGACTTCGGCAGACTGATGCAGGACCGCGATCTGGGCCTTGCACACAAGCAGATCGAACGCATGCGCCTCGGCCTTGCCCCTGATATCGCGCCATTGCATCAGCGGGGCGATGGTCTGGCGTAGCACCGATACTGTCCCGGGATCGAACCGTTTCAGGTTCTCAATCGAAGCAGTCGAGCGCTTCTCCCGCCACTTCTCCCGCACAGCGACTGTGTTTTCATCGAGCGCATTGATGTCGGCAGCGATCAACTGGATCACGTGATCGAAGACGGCAATCTCGCTTTTCTGCAGTGCCGTTTCAGCAAGCTGGATGCGCTGTTCGAAAAGCTGTTGGAGCAGTGATTTCGTTACCGTCGGCTCGGCAGGTTTGTAGCCCTCTTCGAAGCGTTTGAAGTTGGCCCAGTGATCGAAGATCCGGAAGACGGTCTTGTCCTTGCCGGAGCCAAACAGATCGGGGCAAAGCCGTGTGCCGCGTCCTACCATCTGCCAGAACTTGACCGGAGAGCGAACAGGCTTGGCAAAAACGAGGTTCACGATCTCAGGCACATCGATACCAGTATCCAGCATATCCACCGAAATAGCGATGGTGAGCTCGCTGTTGGTGCCCGTGCCCTTGAAATCGTCAATCAGGCTTTCTGCGCGGGGGTCATAGTTGTCGATCACCTGACAGAATTTTCCGCCATATTGCGGATACATCTCGTCGAATAGCCGGCTCATCAGCATGGCGTGTTCGTGATTGCGCGCAAAGATGATCGTCTTGCCGATGGTCTGTCCGTTCGCATCTCGGATGGCGTTTTCCATTAGATTGCGAATGATCACACGGTTGGTGTCGCGATTGTAAATCGCCTTGTCGATCTGTTCTGAAGAGTAGTCATAGTCGTTTGGGTCTTCGCCTTGGGCTTCCAGTTCGTCGATTTGCGTTTGGGTCAGCCCATCAAGCGTGATGCCGTCACGAAGGAATTGAGTGGTATGATCGATCACCTCGAAGGGAACGAGATGCCTCTCACCCACCGCCTCTTCCAGATCATAGCTGAAGGTCGGCAGCTTGCCCTCGCAATTGAAAAGGCCAAAGGTCGATCGTGTCACGAAATTGACCGGCGTCGCCGTCAACCCGACCTGGAGGCTGTCGAAATAGTGAAAGAGATCACCATAGATGTTGTAGATGCTGCGGTGCGACTCGTCAGCGATAATCAGATCGAAGAACCCTACATCGAACGACTGATACACCTTGAGCATCGCTGGGTACGTCGAAATGAATACGCGCTCCGTGGCAGCACCGTTGACACGAGAGTTGACCACCCGGATCGGCTCTGAATCGAGGAAGTCAGTGAAGGCGTTTTTCGCCTGTTTGCGGAGCTCCTTACGGTCGCACAGAAACAGCACCCGCTTTGCCCATCCGGCGCGGATCAGCAATTCGGCAAGAGCGATCGCAACACGCGTCTTGCCGGTACCTGTTGCCTGGACGATCAACGCCTTTCGATGCTTGTCGGTAAAGCGCTCGGACACGCGTTTGATCGCTTCGATCTGATACAAGCGATTGACGATCCGCTCTTGCGGTACCAGCGACTTAAGATCCTTGCGGCTCTTCCGCTGGAACTTGACCAGATACTGCAGACTGTCCATGGAGTAGTAGCCGAACACCTTTCGCGGCGGGTACCCGGCTGCATCGTCCCACATCCAGATATCGTATCCGTTGGTGTAGAAAATGACCGGCCGCTGGCCAGACTTCTTCTCTAGTGCATCTGCGTACAGCACCGCTTGCTTTCGGCCGAGTTCCGGATCGACGGAGGTCTTCTTTGCCTCAATAACCGCCAGTGGCGAGCCGTCTGCGTCCAACAGGACATAGTCGACGAAGCCCTTTCCGGACGGCGTAGGTTGGCCATCGACCTCCATCTCTTTCACGACTTCATTCGTCGATGTTTCTCCCGTCGCAACATTCCAACCGGCAGCTGCGATTAGGTTGTCAATGATGCGGGACCGAGTTGTCGCCTCGTTGAACTCAAGGACGTCGGCGGTCCGCTGAGCAGATTTTGCGAGGCCTGCTAGTTCGTCAGCCTTTTTCTCGGCGGCTTGAACTTGCTCGCGGGACTTTTCTACCTCTGCCAAAAGCGCAACGATTTGCTCTTCCTGAGCAGCTAGCTTTTGGAGGGTCTGCTTCTCTTGCTGAGTAAGCGGTTGCTGTTCCTTGCCCACGCTTTCGAGTTTTGGCTGCTCGAATGCCGGTAGCGTTTTGTGGTCTACCTGACAGTAGTTGATGATAGCCCACTTACTGAGATCATGAGCTTCCTTGAGCAACCACAGGGCGTCATTCCGGGAAACATCATCGCCGTGTGCCGCCTTATTTCCGAATTTCCTTATGGCATGCAGCTTGTTCAGTACGACTTTCGGCACCACGGCTACAAAGGCGCTGTTGGTGAGAAGATCGATTTGAGTCGGTCTAACCGGTTTGGGCAGATGAAGTGCGTGATAGATGTCCTTCACCAGATTCTCTGCCAGAAGCCGGAGATTGAATATAGCACTCCTGGCATCGAGCATCGCGTAGCTCTCGGCCCTTGCGCCAAGAACAGCAACCTCGGGCCAGTGGTCCTTTAGAAAGTCGAAATTGGAGGCGGTCATTTTGTCGCCTCCTCGACGGCGGCGTCGAAAGCCGATTTGTTCTCAATAATCACCGGGCATTCGCCTGGGTCGTCCATGAGATGCGCAACGTCTAACCGCAAGCGCTTCTCAAAATAGTACAACATGGCCATCCGCGTGGAAACGGTAAGCCTTGCGTCGCGCATGCCATAGTCGGTTGCCACTACCCTCTTCTGCGAAGTGGACAGTGCGGGGTTGGGCACGAGGCGGATCTCGAAAGACTTGTTCCAATAGATATCGTCATGAACCGATGCGGCAGATGCTCCAGGCTCGCGGGAGCCAAGACACCTAGATATCAGGAAGTCTTTGAATTTTTGATCGATGTGACAGTAGGCCCTCGTGTGCCAACGAAGCCCATCAGTTGCAAAGCTGTGGGGTGTTATACGGCGCCAGATTGCATCGGGTTTGTTCGAGCTCATCGACTGATACAGAATTTCCACCGACTGATTGGTCGCAATGCACTCAGTCAGGGATTGCAGCACAAATGGGTCAATCAGTCGCTTCGGAATCGGGATACCTTCAGTCGGCAGCAGTACAGGATTTTGACAATCATCTGCTTCTCTCAACAGGCCATTGAGGAATACATCTGGCTTCAGCTCTATGAAGTGAGGCGCAAACTCCTTCGTCACAAAGTACCGCTTCTCGCTGTGATCGTATTTTATGTTTTGCGGGTGTAGAGACTGGTAGGCTGCTATATCCTTGGAAGCTTGAGGTACCGAGATGCCAAAATGCGATGTGAGGTCGACACGGTTGAGACTACCAAGCCAGAAGGCTTGGTACTCGATAAACTGGAACCTTTGTTCCGTCGCCCATTTCAGTTCGGTGGCGGCCATCGCTCGACTCGCAGTTGGGTATAATAAATATTCGTATATAAAGTATCCGAACCAAGGTCAACCGACTTTGTTGAGGCCGGGATCGACGCCTTGAAGAACGTCAAATTGAGCAACGAACTTTGATTAATTCCATGTTTTTGATAACTTTTTCTGTTCCTCTTGCTAATCTTGGACTTTGGGGTTTGGCTCTTCCCGAGATAGCTCTCTTGTCAAGGTCGTTCCTTTTCCCAGCCGCCGCGCCAGCGTCTCAACGAAGCCTCCATACCGCTCTTTCCCTTTCGCCTTGGCCGCCAAGTATGTGTCATCGGGCAGGGGTGGTGTCGTGGTCAACCAGAAGCGGACGAACAGCGCGAGCGCCTCAGTCGTGATTTCCTGGTCGCGTTCCAAACGCTCCAACGACCTCGTCAGGCGATCGAGCCGCCGGACAATCGCGGCCTCGCTCTGTTCGGCGCTGTCGGGTGAGAGCAACGACGCCAATGCCGCCTCGATGATCTGGGTTTTGGGAACGCGCCGTCGCGCCGCCAGTGCGTCGATTTCGTCGAAGAGGGCTGGGTCGACATAGGCTGTGATCTTGGCTTTCTTCATTCCGCCACCTCACAGTTCGATGCCGTCGTCCGGATCGAGGGCCGCTTGACGCGCGACGTTGCGGAAGCGGGTCTGCATGGCGCGGGCGCGTTGGGCCTCGTCGTCGGGTTCGTCTTCGAGAGCCGCGAATTCCTCGCGCGGGAACGGCAGTTCGGGCGCCACATCCTCATGTTCTGGGATTTCAGGCTCTCGCCGGATGCCACCATCCCCTTCGTCAGCGGGCTTTTTCACGCCAGTTTCTTGGGGCGGTGCGACTGGCTGAAGACTGCTCCAATCATCGGTTTCCACGGGGCTGACGAAAGCAGATGCTTCGACGACAGGCGGCTTGTGGATTCTTGCCGTCAGTTGCGCATCGCGGAAGTACCGCACTTTTTGTGCCCGTATCGGGGCTGCGCCCGACACGAGGATGATTTCGTCATCGGGCGGCAGCTGCATGATCTCACCGGGGGTCAGCAAGGCGCGGGCGGTTTCTTGGCGCGAGACCATCAGATGTCCGAGCCAGGGTGACAGGCGGTGGCCAGCATAGTTTTTCATCGCGCGCAGTTCGGTCGTGGTGCCGAGGGCGTCGGACAGGCGCTTCGCCGTGCGCTCGTCATTTGTCGCGAAGGCGACGCGGACATGGCAATTGTCCAGGATGGCGTTGTTCTGGCCATAGGCCTTTTCGATCTGGTTCAACGACTGGGCGATCAGGAAGGCCTTGAGCCCGTATCCCGCCATGAAGGCCAGTTGGCTTTCAAAGAAGTCGAGACGGCCGAGGGCGGGGAACTCGTCGAGCATGAACAAAAGGCGGTGTTTACGGTTGGTGTTGTGCAATTCTTCTGTCAGGCGGCGGCCGATCTGGTTCAGGATCAGCCGGACCAGCGGTTTGGTGCGGGAAATGTCCGAGGGCGGCACCACGAGGTAGAGGGTGAGCGGCCGCGCTTCAGAGACGAGATCATCGATCCGCCAGTCGCAGCGCCGGGTCACGGCGGCGATCACGGGGTCGCGGTAGAGGCTGAGGAAGGACATGGCCGTGGACAGGACGCCGGAGCGTTCGTTCTCGGATTTGTTCAGCAGCTCGCGGGCGGCCTGAGCGACAACAGGATGCGGGCGATCTCCGAGATGGGCCGTCCGCATCATTGCAGTCAGTGTGGCAGCGATGGGACGCCGAGGATCTGACAGGAAGGCGGCGGCGCCTGCCAGTGTCTTGTCCTTCTCAGCATAGAGAACATGAAGGATCGCGCCGACCAGAAGGGAATGGCTGGTCTTCTCCCAATGGTTCCGTCGCTCGAGCTGGCCTTCGGGATCGACGAGGATGTCGGCGATGTTTTGCACGTCCCGCACCTCGCGCTCCCCGCGACGAACCTCGAGCAGCGGATTGTAGGCGGCGCTGACCGCGTTGGTCGGATCGAATAGCAGGACGCGCCCGAACCGCGCCCGCCATCCGGACGTGAGCTGCCAGTTCTCGCCCTTGATGTCATGGACGATGGCGGAGCCGGGCCAGGTCAGCAGGCTTGGGATCACCAGGCCGACGCCTTTACCCGATCTCGTGGGCGCGAAGCACAGCACATGTTCCGGACCATCATGCCGGAGGTAGCGCTTGTCGAGACGGCCCAGCACGACCCCGTCGTCTGCGAACAGCCCGGCGGCGGTGATATCCTTGGGGCTTGCCCATCTGGCCGAGCCATAGGTCGTCACGTCGCTCGCCTCGCGCGCCCGCAGGACCGACAGCAAGATGGCGACGGCAATGGCGGCGATCCCGCCTGCGCCGGCGATCGCGGCCCCTTCCATGAAGACGCGCGGCGCGTAGGCGTCGTACCAGTACCACCAGGTGAAGACCTGCCACGGGCGATAGATCGGCAAGCCGAACAGGGCGGTGAGAGGTGCGCCAAGCTGGGGTTGGAACCCCAGACGAAACGCGACCCATTGTGTCGCCGCCCAGACGAAGAGCAGCGCCACGATGCTGACGATGATGATCTGGCCCCAGAGGATCTTGGTGGCCGATGACGTGTCCTGACGGCTCATGGTGATGTCCTTTCTGCTTAGAGGCTTAGCCCGCGCTTGCGCCCGAGGCTCCAGTTGATCCCGCCGCCGGGCGTCATCGTGCCTGTGACGGTCTGGCCGAGATGGCGTTCGAGTTGCGGAGTCCAGGGGACGAGCGAGAAGCCGAGACCATCGTCGATCATGGCGAAGCGGCCCGAGGCGAGATCGAGGCGTTGCCGAAACGTCCCTGTGACGGGTTCGCCCTCGGTCGGCTTGTAACGGGGGAGGCCGGTTTGTGTGCTGAGGTCTTGCGCGATGGCGTCCAGTTCGCGGTTGCGCAGGGTGGCCAGCAGATCGCGGGCAAAGGTGACCCGCTGCCCTTGCCGTCGGGCGAGGCCTTCGGCGACAAGGTGATCCGAGCGGCGCTCCAATGCCTGGCGAACCTCCGCACCAAATCCGGCACCGCTCAGCGGTGCGCGGTCCCGGGAGAGTTGCAGGCGGTCGAGCCATGTGGCGCCATCCGCCTCGACCTGGGCGGCCAGCGACAGATCGGAACGACCGACAAGAGACAGTTGCGGTGTCCCGTCCGTCTTCCCTGTCCAGAGCCGGGTTTCGACAATGCCACCTTGCGGCGTGTCGCCGGTCGCATCGAGATCCCGGAAGCGCAGGTGATGAACGCGACCATCAACACTGTCAATGATCGCGTAGCCGGTCCCGGCATGGTCGTCATGAAAGCCGCGTTCCACCAGCCGCCCGAGGATCGGCGCGTTGGGCGTGCCTTCGATGGCGAAATCACCCGCCGCGCGGAAGCGCTCGGCACCCATGGCCCGGTGCATCCGTTTGATGATGTCGCCGCGCATCCCAAGCTCGCGCAGAGTGTCTTCGGCATTCGGTTTCAACTCCCAGACGGCAGGGGCGATTTGTTCGGCCAGCCCGAGCCTCTCTAGTGTCTGGCCACGCCCGATCATCAAGCGGCGCAGCTCCGGATCGCGGGGTTCCGGCGTGCCGCGCCGCAGGTCGGCGATGCCGGCATGATTGTCCGCCAGCGAGCGCAGGCCCCGGTCCAGATCGGTCCAGCGCTCCGCCGTGACCTGCGTTTCCAAGGCTTGGGAAATCTCGCGCGCACTGCGGGGGCCTAGTTCCAGTTGCACGAGGTCTTCTGCGCGCGCTCGAAGCCCCCGGCTGATGTAGTCACGCGAGATGACGAGATCCCGGCCATCGTTGGCTTTGCCGCGCACCAGAATGTGGACATGCGGATTGTCGGTGTTCCAGTGATCGACCGCGACCCAGTCGAGTGTTGTGCCGAGATCCCGTTCGGCTCGGGCCATCAGATCACGGGTAAAGGCGCGCAGATCCTCGAGATCGCCCGCGTCCTCCGGCGAGACGATAAACCGGAAGTGATGCCGGTCGTCTTCGCAGCGCGCCGCAAAGCCGCCTCGGTCGAGGTCATCGCGTTCAGACCCGAACAAGTCGGCGTCGCGCCCGTCCTGACCGACGCCATCGCGCTGCAGGTAGCCGAGATGCTTGGCCATGGGTGCGGAGCGAAAGCGCTTGCCCTGGTGGCGCACGACGCGGGCCTTCACGACGACGCGCCGGGAGGTGCGGGTCAGGCCTTTGGCCGTTCGTGCAAACCGTCCGCGCCCGAAAGCGGCGTTGCCGGAACGCGTACTGTCTGCGCCGATACGATAGCCGGTATGTCCGGATTTCCGCGCAGCGCGCATCACCTCGTTGACGAAGCGTGTCGATTGCTTCGAGGTCCTGCCGCCGTCGCGGATGCGTCCGGGGCGGATCCGCAGGTCATTGTCGCGCCGGGTCATGGCCGCACTCGCTTGCAGGACCAACGGCCGCTTGAAAAATACCAAAAAATCAGACCTCTAGGTGAAGTCCTGCGGCATGCATCTTGGATATACCGCGCAAATCCTCGCAGAGAAACAACAGCTTGAGGTCCGCTTGCGGCACCTCTTTTATCTCGCGCTCTTTCTGTTGAGACCCTGTGCGTCGGCTCTCTCCGGCACATTCCTGCGACCGGGCATTCCAGACCTCGCCATGGTGCGATTTCGCGGATCATAGCGTTTGCCCCCGGCTGTGAGGCACGAAGATGCCGTTTCGAGACGTGTCAGACGCAATCCGTTGGGTGTTATCGCTGGGGGGGTTACCTGCCTCAGCCGTTGCCGCGAACAGCGGAGCGTCGCGCCAGTCCTGCGTCCTGTGCGGGCGGCTGACTGCCCGCGCGACGTCAGTTCCATCGGCGATGAGTGGCGCGAGGATGGCGAGGTAATTGCGGGTTTCAAGCGGCAGGGCGCGTCCGGTATCAACGTGCTCTTGGTAGCGCGCAGGCCCGGCATTGTAGGCAGCGAGAAAGCCGGGCGACCCGAACCGGTCGTACATCTGTCGCAGATAGGCTGTACCGGCTAGGATGTTGTCGCGTGCACCGCCTCGCCATGAACCCGGCGCATTCCGAAGGTGTGGCCATAGGGGAATTCGGTGTCGACCTCGACCCATTTCCAGCCCTCGACCCGGATCGCTTCGGCCTCATCTGCCAGCTTCTCGCGCACCATGACGTCGAGCAGGGCGGCATCCTGCAGCCAGCCGCCGTCGTCCTGCTGGAACAGGTCGCGCAGGATCTCGCCCCCGGCCTCGACGTAGTCGTCGAGCCCGACGAACTGCGCCCGCTTATCCGAGGCCCGCACCGCGCCTTCGGTCAGCATGCGGCGGATTTCGTAGGGCTGTCGGGAATAGTGCCGCTGCAGCGCCTCCCAGACCTGTTCCTGCCGCGCATGATCGGGATTGACCGTGAAGGCCATGAGCTGGTCGAGCGTCATCTCCTCCTCGGCATAGGCGTCGAGGAGCGAGGGCGCGACCGCAGCGAGCTTCAGCCGCTGCTTGACCACGCTGGCCGAGACAAAGAAGGCCGCTGCGATTTCCTCCTCTATGCGGCCCTTCTCGCGCATCGCCTGGAAGGCGCGGAACTGGTCGAGCGGGTGCAGCGGCGCGCGCTGGACGTTCTCGGCCAGGCTGTCCTCTTCGGCGAGCCCATCGGTGCGCACGATGCAGGGCACCAGCGCGGTCTTGTTCATGCGCTTCTGCTTCACGAGCAGTTCCAGCGCCCGGAACCGCCGCCCGCCTGCGGGGATCGTGTACATGCCGGTCTCGGCGCCGCTCTCGTCCAGCACGGGGCGCACGGTGATGGAGCTGAGCAGCGTCCGCCGCGCGATGTCCTCGGCCAGTTCCTCGATCGACACGCCCGCCTTGACGTGGCGCACGTTCGACTGGCTGAGCATCAGCTTGTTGAAGGGAATGTCGCGCGAGGCGCTGAGGGTGATCTTCTGTTGCTTGGTCATCGGGATATCTCCGCGACAGGCCAGCCGGGAGCCTCTCTCCCGACCTCCAAACCCGTCACGGAAAACCCGGCACCCCTCTTTCTCTGGGGGCACCATTCGGGTCATATGGACTTGCAATGGAACCCATATGACCTTATATCATCAGTCAACCTATTAAGGAGCGCCAACACATGGAAAACCTTGTTCTGGAACGTCCGGCGCCGGATCGGCAGGGTGTCGCTCTCAAGGCCTTCGCGCGGATCGCGGAGGCCTGGTCGCTCACCCTGCGTGAAGCGGCGGCGCTGGCGGACATGTCTGAGTCGACCTGGAAGCGAGCGAAGAAGCCCGATTTTGCGGGGGATTTGACACGGGACCAGATGCTGCGCCTGAGCGCGCTGATCGGCCTCTACAAGTCGCTCGAGCTCTACTTCAACGAGCCGATCTCGCGGGAATGGGTGAAGCTGCCCAACCGGGGTCCTGAGTTCGACGGCGCGCGGCCCGTGGACGCGATGATCGAAGGGGGATTGCCCAAGATCCTGCGCGTGCGCAGCTATGTCGATGCGCTTAGGGGCGGGGTTTGAGGATCACCTCTGTCGATGACCGCGCCCTTGTCCGGCTGATTTCCGAGACCCATCACAAGCCCCCGGTGCTGCGAGGCCTGGTCGACAGCGACGAGGAAGCAGACATCTTGGCCGAGATCGAAGGCGAGACGAGCGCCCGCCTGATCGCCGAGCGCGAGGGAAGCCCCGCACTCGACCGTCGCGAACTGGCCTTCGCGCGGCGGTCTCATGACCTGACGCTCTATGGACAGAGCCATATCAACGCGGCCTTCACGTACACGAGACCCTCGGGCAACCGCTTCAATACTGGTGACCGCGGTGCCTGGTATTGCGCCTGGGAGATGCTGACGAGCGCGCAAGAGGTCGGGTTTCACCGGACCCGCGAACTGGGCTTCATCGGTCGCTACGAGGACGAGGCCCGTTACGTGGAACTGCTGGCGGATTTCATTGGGGACTTCCCCGATCTGCACGGGGAGGCGCATCAGGCACTCGATCCGGATCCGGAACGCGGTTATCTGGCCGGGCAGCACCTCGCGGCGGATCTGAGATCAGAGGGGCATCGCGGGCTGATCTACCCCTCCGTGCGCCACCCGGGCGGACGGTGCTTTGTCGCCTTCGATCCCGGGATCATCCAGAATGTCCGCCCTGGCGCGAGCTGGAAGCTGGTTTGGCAAGGTGCGCCCGAGTTCACGATCGAGGGGCTATAGCGCCCCTCGAAATCTTCATTCAGTGCGTGAGCTTATCTCTGCAGAGCATTGAATGTATGTTATATTAAGCGTGATCATGCTTTCTCCAGTAACGCCTTCGCCTTGCCCTCCATCACCAACCGCGCGTCCTGCTGCGGCTTTGACCGGGCCACCGCGGTGATCCCCTGCACGAAGTCGAAGATGCTCTCTGGCGGGCGGCCTTCCTCGGCCAGGACCGTCTCGACGATTCGCCCCGTCTCCGCCTTCGAAAAACCGCGCTTGCGCAGGAAGTCCTGCCGGTCCTCGTCTGAGCGTGCGACGATCTTCTCCCGCGCAGCACGAATGCCGTCGATGAAGGGCGCGGGCGAGGACTCTGCGAAGCGGCTGAGCGCTGGCGCGGCCTCGTGTGCGAAACGGGAGGCCGCGTATTTCGAATGCCGGATCGTGATCTCCTGGAAATCCTCGACGCCCCAGAGGTTGCGGTTCTGACAGACGGCGCGCAGGTAGAAGCTGGCGATGCCCAGCGTTTTGGCGCCGACCTCCGAGTTCCAGCAATAGAAACCCCGGAAGTAGAGGTCGGGTGAGCCATCGGGCAGCAGCCCCGCCTCGATGGGGTTCAGGTCATCGACGAGGAACAGGAACACGTCGCGGTCGGAGGCGTAGAGCGTTGTCGTCTCCTTCGTCACGTCGACGCGCGGATTGTAGATGCCCGTGGACCAGTCGAGCACGCCCGGCACCTTCCAGCGCGTGTCGCCCGTGCCGTTCCCTGCGATGCGCTGCACGGCGGAGACCAGTTCATGGTCGTAGATGCGGCCGTAGTCGGGGCCGGTCACCGCACGCAGTTCCGTCCGGCCATCCGCGACTTCCATAGTCTTGATCTGCTCGGCCCGGTGGTTGGTCAGCCCGTATTGCAGGTTAATGCCCGCCAGCGGTGCGGGCAGTTGGCGCAGATAGGCTGCAGGCGCGCCGACGAGGCTCGAGAGCTGGCCGAAACTCCAATGCGTCGGCGCGATGGGCTCATCCGTGCCCGGCAGGACAAGGCTCAGTTTCTCCGGGTCGTCGCGATGCGCCTCGACCCGGATCGCCGCACTCTCCACCGTGCGCGTCCGGCTCCGCTCCGCCCGGCCCTTGACCGAGGCAAAGAGATCGTCGAGCGACAGATACCGCTCGTCATCCGGCCGCGAGAACCACTCGGAAGACACGCGGTCCACGTTCTCGCCGCGCGACACATCCACCTTGTAGCCGCCGCTGGTTTCACGCCCGGCATCGATGATTTCGGTATTCATAGGTTTTCTCCCGCGACGGGCGGCCGGGAGCCTCTCTCTCGACCTCCAAACCCGTCACAGGGCCGACAGAAGCACTCTAACCAAAGACCTCGGGAAGATAGGGAAAATGCGCGGCTTTAGGACTCACAAAGGACCACTAAGCTCGACGCACCGTCAAATGACACAAGGCTGGCCGACACTGTCGTTGGAGAACGCGGGACGTTAACCACAGCTTCAAACAAACAAGTGATCGAAACCGTTCCCCGACCAGCATTTGTCGTCTGATCTAGCCAGTTGGACCAAGAGAAACCTTGTGCGCCTTGGAAATCTCGACCCAACTCTTCGTAAAGGGATTGGACGCGGTAACTAATTGCATAGTATTGCCGATCACCGAGTGTGGTAGTCCGGGCGCCGTCTGAATACACGCCGTGAATACTGAATTCCCGTTCAAGGAGTGCGAGGGTGTCGAGTTGCGAAACAAGAAGGGCTGTCGCCAATTCTTGGATGCTCCCTTCCCCGTCTTCAAGTAGATTTGCTATTCTCTGGTCAATTTGCAAGCGGCGCCGCTCGAACTCTGCCCGCAAACGTTCCATCTGAAGCCGCTGCTCTTCGTCTCGTCTTTCTCTGGCGATGTTTTCTGCTTCGCGTTCTATCATATTCAAGAAGGATCTGTTGTGCGCGTTATTGTATTCACTTCTAGGGGCAAACCAGTTCACTCCATCGTCTGGAAAGTTACGCCCTCTCACAACTGGATTTCTAATTGAGGCATCAGGAGAATCGAAAACAGATACTGCAATATTTCCCCAGTTCCGCTGCTGATTGGGACAATTATCGAACGCAAACTCAGCGCCCCAATTCAAGACGTTTCTTGCTACATCGTGCGAAGAAAAAAAGTCATTTCGCAGCCTTGTTGTCGGAAACATCGTTACGCCTCGATAGCTGCGGCCTTCGAGTTGACAACGAATTTGGAAATCGCTCGGGGCAACATTCAAAATAAACTGACCGTTCTCAATCCGCCATGCGTGACCAGGCCCTGTGAATGTTCGCCACGCGAGTTCCTCTCCCACGAACCAGTCAATCTGGCCGGGGCCATCAGCTAGTCCTTCGGTACAACTGCCTCGCCATGAGATGCTGGTGACATCCTGCCACGTAGTTAACACCCGGCATCCCGACGCGTCATCCCGCACCGAGTAGAGACCTTCGTCAGTTGGTTGTGGAACAGCAGTAGATGCCAACAGCACAAGGACAGAAACGCATGAAAGCAGTCTTTTCATAGGATAAGCCTTTTTTCAGTCTTGCCTGATACTAAGCAGCGTCTGGCATGTCAGCAACACTGTTGCGCTGACCAGTTAATTTCTGTTGGCTAACTCAACGCGGCCAGCAGATGCAGGGCTTCGGGCCTGATATGCGTGTAGCGGCGCAGCATCTTCCAATCCTTGTGGCCGGTTACGAGGGCGACCTGTTCGATGGCGAAGCCAGCCTCGAACAAGCGGCTTGTGCCTTCATGGCGCAGATCGTGGAAATGAAGGTCCTTCACGCTGACCTCCACGCAGGCCCGCCGGAAGGCGGTTCCGACCGATTTCGAGTTGTAGGGAAAGATGCGGCCCTTTGTGCGCCCGAGTTCCTTGGCCTGTTCGGTGACCAACGCCCAGGCATCGAACCCCGTGGCGGCGAAGAGCGGGATCCGCTGGTCGTTCCCAGTCTTGTTGCGCGGGTCCTTCCTGTCGCGGATCATGAGCATCCGGCGATCGACGTCGAGATCGGTCCATTCGACGCGGCAGATTTCGTCGAGCCGCATGGCGGTGGCCACCGCGAACTTCACGATGCGTGTCATCGGCAGGGTCAGGCGTTCGTTGTCATCGAAGCAACGGAAGAGGCGGTTCAACTCATCGGTGGTGGGGCGACGATCCCGCTCCGTGCCCTTGCCGATCAGGCCGAGACGCTTGAGCGCGACACGCGCCAGGTCGACGGGTTCTGGCGAGATGTCGAGGCCGTGCACGGCTGCCGCGTGGGTGATGATCATCTTGATCACGCCGATATCGATGCTGAGGGTCACCGGACCGGCGCCTTGATCAGCGCGCATCTTGCCGTAGTCGATCAGCTTTTGCCGGTCGAGGTGCCCGATCTTCTCCTTGCCCAGATCGCGCTTGAGCGTCTTGAGCGTGGCGGCCTTGCTGCGACGCGGCGGTTTGCCTACCTCGCACATATCGACTATGTGGAGATCGATGAGATCGCCGAAGGTCTGGAGGCGGGAAACGGACGACTTGTTCGGCGCCAACCCCTGATCCACCCGGGTCTCCGCTTGGCGGGCCCAGCGATGGGCATCGTCGCGACGGAGGAACGTCTCGCTCGCGTAGCGGCCCTTTCGTCTGATCTGAACCCGGTAGGCACCGGAGGGGAGTTTGGTGATGGAGGCCATTTTCGTGTGCGCTGTGTGTGCAATGAGTCGTCGTAGAGGGGCAAATTCGGGGATATTGGGGCGTATTCCAGCGTAGCAGCATTCGCCGCCAACAGTTTGAAGATACACAAAAAATGCAAATAAATCAACACGCTAGTTTATCCTGTGCCCCTATGATGGACTGGACCGACCGGCATTGCCGGTATTTCCACCGGCTGATCAGTCGTAACGCGCTGCTCTACACGGAAATGGTGACCGCCCCGGCCTTGGTCAGGGGGGGCGCGGTGCATCTTCTGGACTTCAGCGCCGAAGAGCATCCCGTGGCGTTGCAATTGGGCGGGTCCGACCCCGGCGAATTGGCGCAAGCGGCGCTCTTGGGGGCGCGGGCAGGCTACGACGAGATCAATCTCAATTGCGGATGCCCCAGCGACCGGGTGCAATCGGGTACCTTTGGCGCCGTGCTGATGCGCGACCCCGCTCTTGTCGCGCGATGTGTCGGCGCGATGCGGGACGTCGTCGACATCCCGGTAACCGTCAAATGCCGGATCGGGGTCGATGACCAGGATCCGCACAAGGTATTGCCGGATTTCCTCGGGCAGATCGCCGCGGCGGGGTGCGATCGGGTAATCGTTCATGCACGCAAGGCGTGGCTGCAGGGGCTCAGCCCCAAGGAGAACCGCGACATTCCACCCCTGGATTACGATCTGGTCATTGCGATGAAGGCGGCTTTCCCCGACCTGCATCTGTCGATCAATGGCGGTGTCACATCGTTGCGGCAGGCTCGTGCGTTGCTCGAACGCGGCCTCGATGGCGTGATGATCGGACGCGCGGCCTATCACCAGCCCTGGGACATCCTGGCGCGGGTCGACCCGGACATCTTCGGCCGTCCTGCGCCTTTCGCCGCACCCGAAGACGTTGCGCGCGCCATGTTGCCTTATATCGACGCGCATCTCGTGGCCGGCGGCCGCTTGCACCAGGTCACGCGCCATATGCTGGGACTGTTCGCAGGTCGTCCGGGCGCGCGGCAGTGGCGGCGGATCCTGTCCGAACGCGCCCATGCGGACGGCGTGGGGCCCGAGGTCGTCGAGGCGGCGCTTGAGGCGCTTCCACTCGCGGCCTGACCGCGACGCAGCCTTGCACCTGCCAGAGCGAGGACGTAGGGCGGCGCAAAAGGGGAACGCCTTCGATGCCGGAACTCGCCACGTTGCTGCCTTTGGTCGGCCTGTTGATCCTGTCGGGATCCTTTGCTGGTTTGCTGGCGGGCATGCTGGGCGTGGGCGGCGGCATCGTGCATGTGCCGGCCTTCTTCCTGGTGTTCACGATCCTCGGCTTCGACGGACCGCAGATCATGCAGGTCTGCCTTGCCACGTCCCTTGCGGCAATCGTGGTGACGTCGTTGCGTTCGGTCGCGGCGCATAACCGTCGCGGCGCGGTCGACTGGGCCATCCTGCGCGGCTGGGCGCCGGGAATCGCCATCGGGGCGATCCTGGGTGTGTTGGTCGCGGCGCAGTTGCGGTCCGAAACGCTGGTGCTGCTGTTCGGATTGATCGCCTTTGCCGTCGGTCTCTACCTGGCTTTCGGCCGCGCAAGCTGGCGGCTGGGCGCGGCGATGCCGTCGGGTCCTGCGCGCGGCGCGCTGTCGCCGCTGGTGGGCTTCCTGTCGGTGCTCATGGGCATCGGCGGCGGCAGTTTCGGCGTGCCGTTGATGACGCTCTACGGGGTGCCGATCCACCGTGCGGTCGCCACGGCGGCGGGGTTCGGTGCGCTGATCGCCATCCCTTCGGCGCTAGCCTTCCTGCTGATGCCGGTGCAGGCGGCACCGCCGTTCACCGTGGGCGCCGTGAACTTGCCGGCCTTTGCCGTGTCGGTCAGCATGACGCTGGTCACCGCACCGCTGGGTGCCCGCATCGCGCATGCGTTGCCGGCCGATCGGCTGCGGCGCGTGTTCGCGGTCTTCATCCTGATTGTCGCGGTCAATATGCTGCGCAAGGCCTTGTGGGGATGACCGGGCTGGAGCGGCGCGGCTGGCACCGGTTCCCGGCGACGCCCGGCAGCCTGCAGTGGGCCCGCGCCGCCCGCGAGGTGGCGATGGATATCACGCAAGACCCCGACCAGCGCGCGCAATGGCTGCGCTGCGGAGCCACCTGGTTCGTCGGCGTCGACGCCTTGCCTACCGCGCCCGATGGCAGCATCGGCGGAGTGCCCTTGCCTGTTGCCTTTCTCGAGGCGGTCCAGCCAATGCCGTCGCTGCATCCGGCGCAGCTTTCGGTGGTCTATCCCGGTTATCCGCGGCCCATGGCCGGCGAAAGCGATGCCGCCTTTCGCTATCGACGCATCCGTGACGCGGCGCATGTGGACGGTATCCTTGCCGAAGGTGCCCAGCGACGCCGTTTCATCCGCGAACCACATGCGTTCGTTCTGGGCATCGCACTGACCAAGGCCGATCCCGGTGCCAGCCCGCTTGTGGTCTGGGAGGGAAGCCATGTCGTGATCCGCGAGGCGCTCGAACGCGAATTGTCTTGTCATTCCAGAGAGATGTGGCAGGAAATCGATGTGACCGATGCGTATCAGGCCGCGCGGAGGCGCTGTTTCGAAAGCTGCCGCCGCGTGGAAATGCCCGCCCTGCCGGGCGAGGCGATTTTGCTGCACCGGTTGGCATTGCATGGCGTGGCGCCCTGGGCCGACGGCGCAACCGCAGCAGCCGAAGGGCGCATGGTGGCCTATTTTCGACCACTGCTTGCCGGTGGGATCGCGGCCTGGCTAGGCTGACGGCCCGCGCTTGAGCCGCGCCGCCCGTCCGCCGCGACGCTTGGCCAGCAATGCCCGGCGGTCGGGCAGCGCGTCCATGATGCTGCGCCGTTCCTCGGGAGCCATCTTGGACCAGCGGGTGATCTCGTCGATCGATCGCAGGCAGCCAGTGCAGATGCGCGCCTCGGGATGGACCACGCAGATCTGTACGCATGGGCTTTCGATCTCGTTCCGGCGCCAGATATCGTCTGCCATGGTGTCCTGCCTGCCTGCTTTACGCGCCTAGATTCCGAATCCGGTCCAACGCACCTTGAAGGATATAGGACGCCGCGACGTGGTCGATGACTTCGGCGCGACGTTTTCGGGTCGTATCCGCCTCGAGAAGCGCCTTTTCTGCGGCTACGGTGGACAGGCGTTCGTCCCAGAAGGTGATCGGCCCGTCCCAGAGCGCTGCGAAGTTGCGGGCGAACGCGCGGGTCGACTGGCAGCGCGGCCCCTCGCTGCCATCCATGTTCCGCGGCAGGCCCAGCACCACACCTCCGATATCGCGCCCGACCAGTATCGCGCGCAGAACTTCGGCATCGAGCGTGAATTTGCGCCGCCTGACGGTTTCCAGCGGGGTCGCGACGCTGCGCATCCGGTCCGACACCGCGACACCGATCGTCTTGGTGCCCAGGTCCAGGCCGGCCAGCGCCGATCCAGGCGGCAGGTCGGCGGCGAAAGCGGCGATGTCTTCGTGGATCACCGCACCGGCCTTATTGCGACAATCCGGCCTGCGCCGCTGCCTGTGCCAGCATTTGCAGTGCCTCGGGGCTCTCGGCAAAGACGGTTTGCGCCTCGGTCAGGATCGCCTGCGCCTGGTCGCGTTCGCCCAGAACCGCCAGCGCGTTGATCAGCCGCGCCCATTCCTCGGGCGGGCCGCCTTCGGTGGCCAGTCTTTCTGCCAGCCCGTCGACCATCCCGCGGATCATCGCCTGACGGTCTTCGGGGTCCATGTCGGCAGCGGCCTCCATATCCTCGCGGCTGGGGCCGGAGGCGCTTTCAATCGCCGGAACCTGGTAGTCGGGAACGCCGGCGCGATAGGCCAGGTCTTGGATCTGGGCCAGGATCGGCGGCACCCACGGCGCCTCGTCCGAGCTTTCGCTCAACAGCCGATCCCAGGTGCGGAAGGCGACGTCGGGCCGGCCCGTCTGGGCCATCATCAGCCCGGAATAATAGCGCGCCACGCCGTTGCGCGGATCGCGTTCCAGCACCTGTTCCAAAGCCGCCTGCGCCTCGGGCGAGACATACCCGCCCGCCGCCAGGATCATCATGTCGGCCAGATCGGCATAGTCGCGGGCCGTGGCTTCGTCGCCGCGCACCGCGATGATCTGCTGTTGGGTTTGGTAGGCGGCCCGGTAGTTGCCAAGCGTCGCTTCCGACCGCGCCAGCAGCGCAAGACCCTGCAGATCGGTGGGGCGTTCCGATACTGCGGCGCGCAGCCGTTCGACCAGTTCCAGGTACTCTTCGGGTGCTTCGTTCGGCGCCGAAACGGGCAAACCCGCCTCTGCTTCGGCCTGGCTCGGACGGTTGGTGCGGGCGTCTTCGGCATTGGCGATCCGCTGCGCCAGAGGCAGGTCGGGATAACCCACAGCGCCGATCTGCCAGTAAAGGCCAAAGCCGCCGCCGATCACCACCAGCGCGATGACGGCCGCCAGCACCAGCGCCGCGCCGCGCGGCTGGCTGGCGGCTGCGGTTTCCGCCTGAGCCTGGGAATCGGCCGCCAGTAGACGCCGGGACACTTCGGTGCGCAGCCGTTCGGCTTCGGCCGGCTGGATGATGCCGCGCGCGGCATCGCGGTCGATTTCCTTGAGCTGGTCGCGGTAGACCTGAAGATCGAAAGCGGCAGCCGGCCCGGTCTCGCGCCGCCCGCGCAATAGCGCCAGCACGAGCAATGCTGCCACGATCAGCGCCAGCGCGCCGGTTGCGATCCAGAAAACGGTCATGATCACTCCTGTTCCCGCGCCTTCATGTATAACTGCAATGGCCGGGAAAAAAGGACAAATGGACGCGAGGCGCGCCCATGTCGCAACCGGATGCCAATGTGACGGTTGCAGTCGCGGTGGCCCTCGTGCTCGGGTCCATGAAACACTCACCCGAAGCTTTGCGGATTCGAGGCCCATGAAACGCTATTCCGTCTTTGCCGTCGCCCGCGAGGCGCTGCGCGACCACACCGGCTGGGAACGCGCCTGGCGTCGTGCGCAGCCGAAGAAACGCTATGACGTGATCATCGTCGGTGCCGGCGGGCACGGGCTGGCCACGGCTTATTACCTGGGCAAGAATTTCGGCATCAAGAACGTGGCGGTGATCGAAAAGGGCTGGCTTGGCGGCGGCAATACCGGGCGCAACACGACGATCATCCGTTCGAACTACCTTCAGGATCCGTCGGCGGCGATCTACGAAAAGGCCCGCAGCCTGTACGAGACGCTGTCACAGGACCTGAACTACAACATCATGTTCAGCCCGCGCGGCGTGATGATGCTGGCACAGACCGAACACGAGATTCGCGGCTACAAGCGCACCGCCCACGCCAATGCTTTGCAAGGTGTCGAGACGCGCTTCATCTCGCCGCGCGAGGTCAAGGAAATCTGTCCGATCATCCGGCTCGACGGGCCACGCTACCCGGTGCTTGGCGCGCTCTGGCAACCGCGTGGCGGCACCGCCCGGCACGACGCGGTGGCCTGGGGCTATGCACGCGCCTGTTCCGACATGGGCATGGACATCATCCAGAAATGCGAGGTCACCGGCATCACGCAGGACGGCGGCAAGGTGACGGGCGTGCAGACGACCAAGGGCGACATCGCCTGCGACAAGCTGGGCATCGTCGTGGCAGGCCATTCCGGGCACCTCGCGGACATGGCCGGCTTCCGGTTGCCGGTCGAATCGGTGGCGTTGCAGGCGCTGGTCTCCGAGCCGATCAAGCCGATCATGGATTGCGTCGTGATGGCCAATACGGTGCACGGCTACATGAGCCAGTCCGACAAGGGCGAGATGGTGATCGGTGGCGGTGCCGACCACTACAACAATTACACGCAGCGCGGGTCTTTCCACCATGTCGAGGAAACCGTCCGCGCGCTGATCGAAACCTTCCCGATGCTGTCGCGGCTCAAGATGCTGCGCTGGTGGGGCGGGATCGTCGACATGACCGGCGACCGCTCGCCGATCCTGTCGAAAACCCCGCTGGAAAACTGCTTTGTCAATTGCGGCTGGGGCACCGGCGGCTTCAAGGCGATCCCGGGCTCGGGTTGGGGTTTTGCCGAGCTGATGGCCAAGGGCCATTCGCCGCTGACCGAGGAGTTTTCGATGTGGCGGTTCCGCGAGGGCAAGTTCATCGACGAATCCGTTGCGGCGGGGGTGGCGCATTGACGATCGCCCGCGATCATCTGCTCTATCTCGGCGCCGTTTCGATCGCGGTGATCGGCTATCTCTTGGATCGCCGGATCGGTGCCGATGCCTTTGCGCGGTCCGGCGCGGTGATCGTCGCCTTCGGTGCCGCGATGGCGGGGCGTGAGATCTACGCGATGGAACGCGCCATCACCCGGCACGAGGCGCGCGTCGAAAAGCTCGAGGCGGCCTATCTGGACGCCGCGCAATCCGGCGAGGGTGAGGCCAGGGAAGACGCGTTCAGCCGGCTTGCCAAAAATCTGGCCGATTACCGCGCGGCGCGTATCGAACGTGTCGGACGGATGATCCGGGCCGAAATCGTGATTCTGTGCTTCGGCACTATCGTCTGGGGGTTCGGCGATCTTGTTGTCTGAGCTGGGCATGACGCTGGTGATGCCGCGACGTGCGGCTGTTTGCGCTGATTCCAGCCGTCCCGTCATGCGTGTTCCGGCTGCCGCCCGCTCAATCGGGCCGGGGATTTCCGCTCATGTTGCGGCTGAGCCCGCACCGGTCTCAGGCTGGGGTTCCACACAGGAGGAACCCTCATGTCCGACTACGGGAATCCCAATCAACAGAGCCATGTGCACCGCGGCAGTGGCGTCAGCCTCGGCGGTGTGCTCACGGTGCTGGGTGTCATCATCCTGGCGCTGGTGCTCATCTTCGCCTTCGGAGGCGGCGGTGGCGACACCACGGCCCCGGCGGCCGATGGCGCAGCCGTCGAGACTGCTCCGGAAACGACACCGGCAGCCCCGGCAGCTCCGGCGGACTGACGCCGTCCACATGCGGAATACGCGGCGGGCGCCTGTCGGCGTCCGCCGTTTTCCTGCGCCACGATCCCTGGCCGGTCCGGTCTTGCCCGCATCCGGTTCCGCCCGGTGGGTGATCCGATGACCGCGGTGCGCAGCATATTCCACCGCTTCGGCCGTGCCGTTGCCTTTGTCGGTCTCGGCAGTTGGGCGGTCGGCACGATGGCCACCCTGGCATTGGGCGCCGACGCCGTGTTTCAGCGTTTCGGTGCGTTGGGTGTTGCCGCGTCGGTGCTGTTTTTCACCGACCGCTTGCTCAAGATCGAACTCAGCCGCCAGCGCTCGGTCGAACGCCTTTTGCACGAATACGGTGTCGAACTCGCCGCATTGCGGGCCGGTACGGCCGCGACCGACATTCCCGGCGAAGGCTACGCCGTCGACTTCCTGACGGAGGAACGCAATTTCGACGCGTTGCGCCAAAAGGCTGATCTGCTCAACATCGTCAACGTCGGGTTTCTGACCCTCACGACATTGCAATGGGGGTTCGGCGATTACTTCCTGCGCTGGCTGACGGCGGCAGAGGTGACCTGATGCACCCGATCCGAACACGAGGAGGCACGCGATGCTGACCCTGCATTGCCCCTATTGCGGCGTCGACGCCGAGGAAACCGAACTGACCGGCGGCGGCGAAGCGCATCTCAAGCGCTTCGGTCCCGAAAGCTCGGACGACGATTTCGAGGGCTACCTGTTCCTGCGCAAGAACCCCAGGGGCGTTCATTTCGAACGATGGCGGCATTCCTACGGCTGCGGAAAGTGGTTCCATGCCGCGCGCTGCACGATGACGCTCGAGGTGTTCGGCACCTATCCGGCGCAGACGACCGAGCCGCCAAAGGCGATCCTCGACGCCATCGCCAAGCGCCGGCCGGGATGGAACGCCGCGACATGATCCTTCATCTTGCCAAGAAAACTCCCGCCGGAGGCTCCGACGCCGCCGCACGACATGGGGTCCGGACATGAGCACACGTCTTGCCAGGGGCGGTCGCCTGATCGACCGCAGCAAACAGATCGAATTCACCTTCAACGGCAAGCGGTTGAACGGGTACGCCGGCGACACGCTGGCATCTGCGCTGCTGGCCAATGACCAGATGATGGTCGGGCGCAGTTTCAAGTATCACCGCCCGCGCGGCATCGTCGCCAGCGGCGCCGAAGAGCCCAATGCGCTGGTCAACCTCGGCACCGGAGACCGGCACGAACCCAACCAGCGCGCCACGACGACCGAACTGTTCGACGGTCTGAGCGCGACCAGCCAGAACCACTGGCCCAGCCTTGAATTCGATATCGGCGTCGCCAACAACTACCTGGCGCGGTTCTTGCCGGCGGGTTTCTACTACAAGATGTTCATCCATCCCCGTCCACTGTGGAAACACGTCTATGAGCCGTTCATCCGGCAATCGGCGGGCCTGGGCCGCGCGCCGGACAAGGAAAAGGTCGACCCCGACACCTACGAGCATTTCTACGCCTATGTCGACGTGCTGGTGATCGGCGGCGGCGTGGCCGGCCTTCAGGCGGCCAAGGCGGCGGGCGATGCCGGGGCGCGGGTTCTGCTGCTCGAGCAAACCGCGCATTGGGGTGGCCGCACGCCGGTGGATGGCGGACAGGTCGACGGGAAACCGGCGGCGGAGTGGGTCAGCGAAACCGTTCAGGCCCTTGAAACCATGGACAATGTCCGCATGCGGAACCGCTGCATGGGTGCGGGGCTTTACGATCACGGCTATGCGTTGGGTTACGAACGGCTGACCGACCACGCGCCCAAGGCGGGGGGGCCGCGTCACCGTCTGTGGCGGATCCGCGCCAGTCAGATCGTCACCGCCACCGGCGCGATCGAGCGCCCGATCTCGTTCGCCGGAAACGATATTCCCGGCGTGATGCTGGCCAGTGCGGTGCGCGATTACGTGGTCGACCATGGTGTGTCGATCGGTGACCGCACCGTGGTCGTGACCAACAACGACGACGCCTATCGCACCGCCATCGCGCTGAAACAGGCGGGTCTGGACGTGCCGGCGATCCTTGATGCGCGCACCCACGGCGGTGGCGCGCTCATGGACGAGGCGCGGGCGCTTGGCATCCGGGTCGAGACCGGGCGCGGCATCGCCAAGGTCAAGGGCACCAAGCGCGTGACAGGCGTGGTGATGTGCTCTCAGGCCGGCGAAGGCGCCCTGGTCGAAGAAATCGCCTGCGACGCGGTGGCGATGTCCGGCGGCTGGTCGCCGGTCGTGCACCTGTGGTCCCATACCGGCGGCAAGCTGCGATGGGATGAGGCGGGCGCGTTCTTCCGCCCCGATCCCGACCGGGCACCGATCGGCGCCGACGGTTCCGCCAATGTCCACGCGGCGGGGGCGGCCAATGGTTGGCTGGCGCTGGACGACACGCTCACCGATGCCGACAAGGCGGGCAAGGCAGCGGCCAGGGCGGCGGGGTTCACACCCAAACGCAGCGCCGCGCCCAAGGCGGCGGCACAGGACGAAGCGCCGTTGGAACCGGTCTGGATGATGCCGCAAGGCGCCCAGCATGCGTTGCGCGCCAAGGCCTGGCTGGACTACCAGAACGACGTCAAGGTGTCCGACGTGCAACTGGCCGCGCGCGAAGGGTTCGAGTCGGTCGAGCATACCAAGCGCTACACCACGCTGGGAATGGCGACGGATCAGGGTAAACTGAGCAACATCAATGGATTGGCGACGCTTGCTCGGGCATTGGGTGAACCGATCCCGCAGGTCGGCACCACCACCTTCCGTCCGCCCTATACGCCGATCAGCATGGGGGCCATCGCCGGTGAGGCGCGCGGCGCAGTGTTCCAGCCGCTGCGCCGTACGCCGCTGCATGACTGGCACGAGGCCAACGGTGCGCATTGGGAACCGGTCGGCCACTGGCGGCGGCCCTATTGCTTTCAGCAGCCGGGCGAAAGCGTGAAGGATGCGGTCGCCCGCGAGGTGCGCGCCACCCGCGACAGCCTGGGCCTGCTCGATGCTTCGACGCTGGGCAAGATCATCGTCAAGGGGCCGGATGCCGGCCGCTTCCTGGACATGCTTTATACCAACATGATGAGCAACCTGGCGCCGGGCAAATGCCGCTATGGGCTGATGTGTACGGAAAACGGGTTCCTGACCGATGACGGCGTCGTGGCGCGGATCGACGACGATACCTGGCTTTGCCACACCACCACCGGCGGCGCCGACCGTATCCATGCCCATATGGAGGAATGGTTGCAGACCGAATGGTGGGACTGGAAGGTCTATACGGCCAACGTCACCGAGCAATTCGCGCAGATCGCCGTGGTCGGCCCCAACGCCCGCAAGGTGCTGGAAAAGCTGGGCGGGATGGACGTGTCAAAAGATGCGCTGCCCTTCATGACCTGGGCGGACGGCACGCTGGCCGGGCTGCCGGTGCGCATCTTCCGGATCTCGTTCTCGGGCGAGCTGAGCTATGAAATCGCCGTGGCGGCCGGGCAGGGCCGGGCGTTGTGGGACAAGCTGCGCGAGGCCGGGGCCGAGTGGGGCGCCACGCCCTACGGCACCGAAGCACTGCACATCATGCGGGCCGAAAAGGGCTTTATCATGATCGGGGATGAGACCGACGGCACCGTGATCCCGCAAGACCTGGGCCTGCACTGGGCGATTTCCAAGAAAAAGGACGACTACCTGGGCAAGCGCGCGCAGCAGCGCAACCACATGACCGACCCGGATCGTTGGCAGCTTGTCGGGCTGGAAACGCTGGACGGTTCGGTCCTGCCGGATGGCGCCTATGCGGTGGCCGACGGCAAGAACGCCAACGGCCAGCGCAACACCGAGGGTCGGGTCACGTCGACCTACCATTCACCGACTTTGAACAAGGGCATCGCGATGGGGCTGGTCAAACGCGGACCCGACCGCATGGGCGAGGTGATCCGCTTTGCCAAGGACGACGGCACCACGATGATCGAGGCGCGCATCGTCAGCCCGGTGTTCTATGATCCGGAAGGGGAAAAGCAGAATGTCTGAACCGGTCACGGCCCTGGACGGGGCGATTTTCGACGGGCTGGTCACGGTCGCCGATGGCGGTCCGCGCGGCATGATCACCTTGCGCGGTGACCTGGCTTCGGCCCCGGTGAAAAAGGCGGTCAAGGCGGCGGTGGGACTGGACGTGCCGGGCCAGCGGCAGGCGCTTGGCGACGGCGACAAGGCCGTGCTCTGGATGTCGCCGGACGAGCTGATGATCCTCTGTCCGCGCGCCGACAGCGCCGACACCGTGGCGGCGTTGACCAAGGCGCTTGGCAAGGCGCATTCTCTGGTCGCCGATGTCTCGGACGCGCGCGCCGTGTTCCGCCTTCGGGGGGCTGCGGTGCGCGAGGTTCTGGCCAAGCTGGCGCCGGTCGACATGGCGCCCGACCGCTTTGCCGTCGGGACCGTGCGCCGCACGCGGTTGGCGCAAGTGGCCGGCGCGTTCTGGCTCAGCGACTCCGAAACCGCGACCGTGATCTGCTTTCGCTCGGTGTCGCGATATATGTTCGACCTGCTGAGCACGGCCGCACAGCCCGACAGCACGGTCGGCTTTTTCTAGGCCGGGTGCCGCGCGACACGTCATTCCGACCGGCCAAGCCTTGACCTTGCGTCGGTCGCGCGACAGGTATGAGGCAATCGCCATCACCAACAAGGGGTAGAACCATGGCTTTCTCGCTTCCCGACCTTCCCTATGCGCATGACGCTCTCGCCTCCAAGGGCATGAGCCAGGAGACGCTGGAATATCACCACGACATCCACCACAAGGCCTATGTCGACAACGGCAACAAGCTGATCGCCGGCACCGAGTGGGAGGGCAAGTCTCTCGAAGAGATCGTCAAGGGCACCTACCAGGCCGGCGCGGTGGCGCAGAACGGCATCTTCAACAACGCGTCGCAGCACTGGAACCACATGCAGTTCTGGGAAATGATGGGCCCGGGCGACAACAAGATGCCGGGTGAACTCGAGGCGGCGATCAAGGACAGCTTCGGCACCGTCGAGAAGTTCAAGGAAGAGTTTTCGGCCGCCGGTGCGGGTCAGTTCGGCTCGGGCTGGTGCTGGCTGGTCAAGGATGCCGATGGCGGGCTGAAGGTGACCAAGACGGAAAACGGCGTGAACCCGCTGTGCTTCGGCCAGACCGCGCTGCTGGGCTGCGACGTGTGGGAACATTCCTACTACATCGATTTCCGCAACAAGCGCCCGGCCTACCTGGCCAATTTCCTCGACAACCTGGTCAACTGGGAAAACGTCGCTTCGCGGCTCTGAACTGCCCCTGCTTGCGGCAGGACAAGGGAAAGGCGCCCCAAAGGGCGCCTTTCGTGTTTTTCGCAGGCCCGATCAGGTCAGGCAGAAGCCTTCGCCATCCCAGTCGTCCCAGCCGACATGGCTGCCGCTGACAATGGTCCGGTCCTCGCCGTGGATCCAGATATTGTAGCCACAGGGATCCATGTCCGTGGTATCCAGCGTCCAGGTGCCGGCATTGACACCGGAACCCGAAAGCACGCCGTCGTTGTAGGTCATGGTGACGCGCACCTTGTTTGGGTCGGCGCCGTCGGGATTGGCCGCGGTGACGGTGGTCTCGGTGATCGGGAAAACCGCCGCGCCCCCTGCGGGCGCTGCCGCGGTGATCTTCATCACCCCGCCTTTGCCTTCGTCGGTTGGGGTCACGTAGATCGACAGAGACCGGCTGTGAACCTCGGTCATCTTGAACGTGCCCGAGATCGTGTCGCCCTTGTCGAACTTGCCGCAATTGCCGGTGCCGCTGGTGATCTCGACATCGACGACAGGCCGCGTGTTGTCGACCATGAAGGTCTTGGGCGTGGTCCAGGCGATGATCGGCCCGGCCGGTTGGCGGAACAGCAGATAGACCTGGTGTTCGCCGTCGGCCAAACCGCTCAGCATGCCCAGAAGGCCGCCCGCGACGCTGACCGTGGTGCTGGGCAGGTAGTCGAACCAGCCGCCCGAAGCGATCTGCTTGACCTTGACGGGCGTCGTGCTGGGATAAGTCGTGACCCAGACGTCGAAGCTGGTCGTGTAGGGCTGCGCCGACGGATCGCCCGGCCGTTTGAGCCAGATCTGGTATTCCAGCGGCGACGGTGCAAAGAACGCGTTGCCCTTCAACGGGATGTTGCCGCCGAACGGGCTGTCCTTGGCGCCGGCATATTCGCCGCTGACCGCATCGCCCGTGGCATAGCCTGCCGCGTTGATGTTGGGCAGCGCCATGTTGCCGATCGATTCCAGGAACGGCGTGAACTGGCCGGGAACGATGCCTTCGGGCAGGGGCTTGATCTCGATCACGCAGTCTTCGTGATCGCCCCAGTGCGAAACGTGGTCCGGATCATAGGGTGTGGGCGGCACACCCCAGGACAGAATCCCGCGGATCTTGGCGAATCCGGTCTTGCACCATTCCTCGCGGTAGGGGTCGAGGTTGACCGGCAGCGACGCCTGGTACCACAGCCCGCCGTTGGGGATCTGCGGGATGTTGTGCACGGTCACCGAGGTCGTGCCCTGGTAGACCCAGCCCGACCCGAAATCGAGGTAGAAGGCGATGTATTCCTTGCTGCCCTTGCTGCACAGCCCGCCGGAATAGCCCGACCGCCGCTTGATCTGCACAACGCCGTGCAGGCGGCTTTCGGCGCGGTCCAGACCAACGCAGTGCAGTTCCTCGTAGCGGGTGTTGAACTTGGGCTTGAGGATGAAGTCGTCGAATTTCGACAGGTCGATATTCAACGCCTGCACCGCCTTGGTCAGCCCTGTCACCGTCTCGAAGGACTTGCTTGCCGCGGCTTCCAGGACCATCGGGTAGACGGCGCGCAGAACGCCCATTTCGCCCTCGTCCTTGTCGACCTTGACCAGTTCGGCCAACGGTGCGGGCGGGTTGGGGATCGGCGGCTGCTGTTCGACGATCTCCTTGAGCTTGTCCAGCAGCGACGGATCGATCTTGACCACATCGATCTGGTCCTTGAGGTCAAGGATGGTGCCGATCACAAGGCTCCACGGGTCGATCTGGATGTCGCGTTCCAGAACGTTGCCCCAGACCGGCAGCCAGTTCGGCATGTTCGGCGGTGGGACGTCGTTCCACGACAGGATCGCGCGCACCCTGGGCAGCACCGGTTCGCGGTGGCAGAAAGTGCGTTTCTTGGGGTCGATGTGGATCGGTACCGCGTAGCACAGGTCGCCACGGGTCTTGAGATCGTGGATGTTGAACCCGGCCATGCCGTGGTCGATCCAGGTGCCGTCGCCGTAATCCAGGTAGAACCGCACGTATTCCCATGACCCGTCCGTGCAGGGGCCGCCGGAATAACCGCTGGTCTGCTTGACCTTGACCACGGCGGCCAGAACCTCGCTTTCGGGTTCATAGCCGATGCAGGTCAGTTGCTCGTACTTGGTGACCTCGACCATGTTCAGTACGGCTTTGGGAATGTCGGGAAGGTCGAGCTTGGACAGGTTGCCGAAGTAATTCGGGTTCTGAGCGCGCAGGATCGGAAGACTCCTGCGCAGTTGGAGTTCCTTTTCGTCGGACATGGTCGTCCTCCAGTTCTGAAATCGATTTGATAAAAAACAGCGGCACTGGTGCACACGCATGACGAGAATACATCAGTTTACCTCGCCAAAATAGAGATCGCTCAATGCGCGCGCACAATTAGCGAAAAACAGCCAATGGTTGCTTCAATCGGGTTCCGGCCCGATATGCCGGATTGATCGACCGCAAGGACCGGACGCCCGCCTCGGGTAAGGCTGGGCCGTGTCGATGGCGATATCGACACTGGGAAATAGGAGGCTTTGCATGTCCGTTTTGAAGGCCGGAACCTGGGTGCTGGTGGCAGATGGGGAAAAGGCGCTGTTCCTGCGCAACGACCTGGACGAGATCAACCCGGATCTGAACGTGGTGCGCATCAAGAAACAGGACAACCCGCCGGATCGCGACCAGGGCGCCAGCCCGCCGGGGCGCCGGGGCGATGGCGGTGCCGGGCAACGCTCGGCGATGGAGGAAACCGACTGGCACGAGCTGGCCAAGGAACGCTTTGCCGAAGACCTTGCCGACCTGCTGTACCAGCTGGCGCATCGCGGCGCGTTCGACCGGCTTGTGCTGGTCGCGCCGCCGCGCGTGCTGGGCGCGCTGCGTCCCGCGCTGCACAAGGAAGTGGCCGCGCGCGTCGTGGCCGAGTTGCACAAGACGCTGACCAACCACCCGTTGGACAGGATCGAGGCGCTGTTGCAGGCCGAACTGGACGGCGCCTGACCGCTTGCCCGTCATCTGTACCCCAGTTAGGAGGGGGCAGGGGGCGGGCATGTCGGACACACGGATCGGGTTCATCGCCATCGTTGCGGCCTGCGTGATCTGGGGCCTGTCGCCGCTGTTCTACAAGCTGCTGACCCATGTGCCGCCGCTCGAAGTGCTGGCGCATCGCACGGTCTGGTCGCTGTTTCTGTTCGCCGGCCTGCTGCTGGTGCAGGGCCGCCTGCGCGCCGTGCGGGCCGCGCTCGACAGCCCGGTCAAGGCGGCGACGGTGGGATTGGCCGCGGCGATGATCACGGTCAACTGGTTCCTGTTCATCTGGTCGGTGCAGGTGGGCTTGGTCAAGGAAACGTCCCTGGGCTATTACATCTACCCGCTGGTATCGGTGGCCCTGGGTGTCGTGCTGTTTGGCGAACGCCTGTCGCGGCTGCAGTGGCTGGCGGTGGCACTGGCCGCGGCCTCGGTCGCGGTGCTGGTCGCCGGACTGGGAACCGCGCCCTGGCTGCCGCTGGTGCTGGCCACGACGTTTTCCATCTACGGCGTGCTGAAGAAACGGCTCAGCATCGGCCCGGTCGTATCGGTGACCGCCGAAATCCTGCTGCTGACGCCCGTGGCTCTGGCCTGGCTGGCGATGTTGCATGTCGGCGGTGCAGGTGCGTTCGGGCGCGACCTGGTCACCAGTCTCTTGCTGATCGCCTCCGGTCTTTTGACCGCGCTGCCCCTGGTTCTGTTTTCCCGCGCCGCGCAACTGGTGCCGCTCAGCACGGTGGGGCTGGTGCAGTACCTCAATCCGACGCTGCAGTTCCTGTGCGCGGTCGTGATCTTCACCGAGCCCTTCACGCCGGTTCACGCCTTGGCCTTCGGGCTGATCTGGACCGGGCTCGCGCTTTATTCGATCTCGACCATCCGTCAGGACAGGGCGCGGCGCAGGATGTCCATGACCTCGGTGGCCGAGGCCCCGACCTGTACGAAGTCCAGCAGCGAGGCATCGGCGAAACCGTGATCGACGACGTGATCGAGCAGCCCGCGTAGAGGTCCCCAATAGCCCTTGGCATCCAGCAGCACGATCGGCTTGTCGTGCAGGCCCAATTGGCGCCAGGTCAGCACCTCGAAGAACTCGTCCAGCGACCCGGCGCCGCCCGGCATGACCACGATGGCATCGGCGTTCATCACCATCACCTTCTTGCGCTCGTGCATTGTTTCGGTGACGACGAAACGGGTCAGGTCCGTCTTGCCGATCTCGTGCCGAACCAGATGTTCGGGGATCACGCCGAACGTATCGGCACCTGCGGTTTGCGCCGCCCGTGCCACCGTTCCCATCAAACCGATATCGCCCGCCCCGTAGACCAGGCGCCAGCCTTCCTGTGCCAGCGAAATGCCCAGATGCTCGGCCTCGGTCGCGTAGACCGGATCGCGTCCCATGCGCGAGCCGCAATAGACACAGATGGATTTCTGGCGCATCGGATCTGCCTTCGGGTTCACTGCGGTTTTGACCGGTGATAGCCTGCTTGCTATACGGGCTCAATCGTGGCGGCACCGAAATCACCGGTGCAAAGACCATGTCGGTTCGAAGGGTGTCATGAACGCGAACAAACTGATTGCCACGCTGGGCGGCGCCGTGGTCGTCGTGACCGGCGTGCTGGCGCTGCGCGACGGGTTCTTCGTGTCGCCGCCGTCGGACATGGAGACCGGGGATCAGGCAGTGATGCCGGCGCCGTCGGCAACACCGCCGGGTGCGCAGGCGCCGCGCCCTGAACCGGAGCCTGAAACCGTGGTCCAACCCGCCGCCGCGCCACAGGCTGCGCCGGCCATCGCGTCCGAAACACGGGATGACCCTGCGCCCGATGCTGATACCGAAAGACTGCCCGCATTGATGATCGATCTGGTCCGCGCCGACCCGCTGGGTCTGACGCTGGTGTCCGGCAAGGCCGAGGGCGCCGAGCGCGTCGCGATCCTGGCCGATGGCGCGGTCGTGGCCGAAGAACCGGTGTTGGCGGATGGGCGTTTCGCCATGTTCGTTGATCTGGTGCTGGATCGCGATCCGGTAATCCTGACGCTGCGCGCCGTTCGCGACGGCGAAACCGTCGACTCCGATGGCGAGGTCATCGTCACGCCTCCGGCGCCCGCGCTTGCCCGCGCCGCGCCGGTCGCGACGGGCACGGCACAACCCGGACAGGACGCCGACGCATCGAGTTCCGAATCCGCTCCGGCAGTGACAGCCGAAACCGGGGTGTCGGACGCCGCGCGGCCGGGCGTGTCGGTGGTCGGGACGGCCCCCGCCTCGGCGGCCGCGCCGCAACCGGGAACCGCGGCCACTGTCGACAGCACGACCGCTGCCCCCGGGCTGGCGCGCGACGCCACGCCCCTGGCGGTCGACAGCACGCCGCCGACCCAGCCAACCGCGCCCGCCGTCCTGCTGTCGAATGCCGCCGGGATCGAGGTGTTGCAGGCCGCGCCGCTGCCGCCGTCCGGCGTGGCGCTGGACGCGATCACCTACGATGCCGAGGGTGACGTGTTCCTTGCCGGGCGGGGCGCACAGTCCGGTTTCCTGCGGATCTACCTGGACAACGCGCCGGTCACCACGTCGCGCATCCGCGAGGACGGACGCTGGCGCGTGGCGCTTCCCGAGATCGACACCGGAACCTACACCTTGCGTGTCGATCAGCTCGACGCTGCGGGCGCGGTCATCGCGCGCGTCGAAAGCCCGTTCCTGCGCGAAGAACCTGCCATCCTGGCCGCGGCACGCGACGCCGATGCGCCGGTTTCGGCGGTTACGGTCCAGCCCGGCAATACGCTGTGGGCCATCGCCCGGTCGCGCTATGGCGAAGGCACCGCCTATGTCCGCGTGTTCGAGGCCAATGCCGACCAGATCCGCGACCCCGACCTGATCTATCCCGGCCAGGTCTTCAGCCTGCCGGACTAGGGTCTGGCCTTTGCCGCATCGCCCGCCTAGGTAGAGGCGAAACCGCAAGGGACCGTTCATGCCTGCCGACATCACCGACGCCGAGATCGCCCGCGAAGAACGCCGCTCGGGCTGGAGAACCATTCGTCGTGTCGGGCCCTATCTGTGGCCCGACGGGCAGGATTGGGTCAAATATCGCGTGTCGTTCGCCCTGGCGCTGCTGGTGGTCTCCAAGCTGGTCTCGGTCTACACGCCGATCCTCTACAAGCAGGCGGTCGACAGCCTGTCGGGCGAAGTGTCGGACCTGATGCTGGGCGCGGTGGGCCTGACCATCGCCTACGGCATGGCGCGGCTGATGAGCGTGGGTTTCCAGCAATTGCGCGATGCGGTCTTTGCCAAGGTCGCGCAGCGTGCGCTGCGCACCCTGGCGCTCGAGACCTTCACCCATATCCACCGCCTGTCGATGCGCTATCACATCACCCGCAAGACCGGCGGGCTGAGCCGGATCATCGAACGCGGCGTGAAGGGCGTGGAATTCCTGCTGCGTTTCCTGATCTTCAGCGTCGGGCCGCTGATCCTGGAACTGACCCTTGTCGCGCTGGTGCTCTTTTTCCTTTTTGATGTCTGGTACCTGCTGGTCGTGGCCGGCGTGATCGCGATCTATGTCTGGTTCACCTTCAAGGTGACCGAATGGCGGGTGCAGCTGCGCCGCGACATGAACGCCCAGGACACCGACGCTAACCAGAAGGCGATCGACAGCCTGCTGAATTTCGAGACCGTCAAGTATTTCGGCGCCGAAGGGCGCGAGGCGGCGCGTTATGACCGCGCGATGGAAGGCTACGAAGTCGCCGCGATCAAGACGTCGACCTCGCTGGCGTTTCTGAATTTCGGCCAGTCGCTGATCATCACGTTCGGGCTGGTCGCGGTGATGGTCATGGCGGCGGTGGGCGTGCAGAACGGCGCGCTGACCGTGGGCGATTTCGTCATGGTCAACGCCTACATGATCCAGATCACCATGCCGCTGAATTTCCTCGGCACCGTCTACCGCGAGATCCGCCAATCGCTGGTCGATATGGGAGAGATGTTCGACCTGCTCGAACAGCCGGCCGAGGTCGCCGACAAGCCCGGCGCGCGTGACTTGCAGGTGAATGGCGGCGTGGTGGAATTCCGCGACGTGTCGTTCGGCTACGATCCCGCGCGGCCGATCCTCAAGGGCGTCGACGTTACCGTGGGCGCGGGCGAGAACGTGGCGCTGGTCGGGCCTTCGGGTTCGGGAAAATCCACCATCGGGCGGCTGTTGTTCCGGTTCTACGACGTGGGCGGCGGGGCAGTTCGGATCGACGGCCAGGACGTGCGCGATGTGACCCAGGAAAGCCTGCATGCCGCCATCGGCGTGGTGCCGCAGGACACGGTGCTGTTCAACGACACGATACGGTATAACATCGGCTATGGGCGCGATGATGCCAGCGAGGCCGATATCGTCGCCGCAGCCAGGGCCGCGCAGATCCACGATTTCATCGCCGCGCTGCCCGAAGGCTATGACACCCAGGTGGGCGAACGCGGGCTGAAACTGTCGGGCGGCGAGAAACAGCGCGTGGGCATCGCCCGGACCTTGCTGAAGAACCCGCCGATCCTTTTGCTGGACGAAGCGACATCGGCTCTGGACACCGAAACCGAGGCCTCGATCCAGGACGCGTTGCGCCGGGCGGGCGAAGGCCGCACGGTCATCACCATCGCGCACCGGCTGTCCACCATCGCCGATGCGGATCGGATCGTTGTGCTGGAGAACGGTGAAGTGGTCGAAGAGGGAACCCATGACGCGCTGTTGGCGCGGGCCGGACGCTACGCCGCACTGTGGCAGCGCCAGCAGGCCGAGGAAGCGGCGGCCTGAGCCGGGGCCGATCCGATTGTGCGCTTCCGCGCGCTTTCCTTCGGGCTGTGGCAACGCGACGCTTTCATCCTCGACGTGCGGTCGATCGTGATTGCGCCATGCGTCGCGGCTGCGCTGCCGCATGCATGTCAGCGCCCGGTCTTCGGACCAGGGTCCGGCCTTGCGATCGGCTGGCGTCTGGGCCGGCGCCGGCGGTCTGCCTGGGAAATTGGTGACATAACCTGACCAAAGCTGTTGCGGATCGGAAACTTGTTTTCTAGACAGTGGACCACCGCATACCGAAGGGAGCCGTCATGGCAGAGCGCATCGAGAAACACGGGTTGCAGGTCGACCGGGTGCTGGCCGACTTCATCGAGGCAGAGGCGCTGCCCGGCAGCGGGATCGAAGCCGGTGATTTCTGGGCGGCGTTGTCGCATCTGGCCCACGAGTTCGGCCCGCGCAACGCAGCCCTGCTGGCGGTGCGCGACGACCTGCAGACCCGGATCGACGAGTGGCACAAGGCACGCCGCAACCAGCCGCACGATCACGAAGCCTACAAGGCGTTTCTGGCGGATATCGGTTACCTGTTGCCCGAGGGCGATGATTTTCGCATCGAAACCAGGAATACCGATCCCGAGATAGCGTCCGTTCCCGGCCCGCAGCTGGTGGTGCCGATCACCAATGCGCGCTACGCGCTGAACGCGGCGAACGCCCGCTGGGGCAGCCTGTATGACGGGCTCTACGGCACCGATGCCATGGGTTCGGCCCCGCCGGCGGGCGGCTATGATCGGGGGCGCGGCGCGCGGGTCGTCGCGCGGGCGCGGGTCTTCCTGGACGAGGCGTTCCCGATCCAGGGCACGTCCCATGCCGATGCACGGCGCTACTATGTCGACAAGGGCGCTCTTCTGGTCGACGACATGCCGTTGGCCGATCCGGGCAAGTTCGTCGGCTATCGCGGCCACCCCAAGGCACCGGACGCGGTTTTGCTGTGCAATCACGGCCTGCATGTCGAGTTGGTATTCGACCGCACCCACCCGATCGGCGCCCGCGATCAGGCAGGGCTGGCGGATGTGCGGATGGAATCGGCGGTCAGCGCGATCATGGATTGCGAGGACAGCGTCGCCTGCGTCGATGCCGAGGACAAGGTGCTAGCCTACCGCAACTGGCTGGGCCTGATGAAGGGCGATCTGACCGACACCTTTGCCAAGGGCGGCAAGACGGTCACGCGGGCGTTGAACCCCGACCGGACCTACACGGCGCCGGACGGATCCGAAATCGTCGTCAAGGGCCGGGCGCTGATGCTGGTGCGCAACGTGGGCCATCTGATGACCAATCCTGCGATCCTGCTGCGCGACGGTTCGGAGATCTTTGAAGGGCTGATGGACGCGATGGTGACCACGCTGATCGCCAAACACGACCTGGCCAAGACGGACGGGCCGCGCAATTCCGTTTGCGGGTCGGTCTACGTGGTCAAACCCAAGATGCACGGGCCCGACGAGGTCGCCTTTGCCGACGAGACCTTCAGCTTTGTCGAAGACGCGCTTGGGCTGCCGCAATACACCGTCAAGCTGGGGATCATGGACGAGGAGCGGCGCACCAGCGTCAACCTCAAGCAATGCATCCGGGCGGCGCAACACCGCGTGGCCTTCATCAACACCGGTTTTCTGGACCGGACAGGGGACGAGATCCACACAAGCATGGAAGCGGGCCCTTTCAGCCGCAAGGATTTCATCAAGCGCAAGGCCTGGATCGGCGGCTACGAGAACCGCAACGTCGATATCGGGCTGGAATGCGGGTTGTCGGGCCGCGCGCAGATCGGCAAGGGCATGTGGGCCATGCCCGACATGATGGCGGCGATGCTCGAGACCAAGATCGAACATCCCAAATCCGGCGCCAACTGCGCCTGGGTGCCGTCGCCCACCGCCGCGACCCTGCACGCGCTGCATTACCACAAGGTCGATGTCTTCGCGGTTCAGGCAAAGCTGCTGAAGGGCGGGCGGCGCGCGCATGTGGACACGATCCTGGACATCCCGCTGGCCAGCTTCCGCAAGTGGAGCAGGGAGCAGATCATCCGCGAAGTCGAAAACAACGCGCAGGGCATCCTTGGCTACGTGGTGCGCTGGATCGACCACGGGGTCGGCTGTTCCAAGGTTCCGGACATCAACGATGTGGGGCTGATGGAAGACCGTGCGACCTGCCGGATTTCGTCGCAACACATCGCCAACTGGCTGCATCACGGGGTGGTGTCGCGCGATGACGTCATGGCGGTGATGCGGCGCATGGCCGAAGTCGTGGACCGCCAGAACGCAGGCGATCCAGCTTACCGGCCGATGGCGCCGGGCTATGACGGTATCGCGTTCCAGGCGGCCTGCGATCTGGTCTTCGAGGGCCGGGTGCAGCCTTCGGGCTATACCGAACCGGTGCTGCATCGCCGGCGGCTTGAGCTGAAGGCGGCGGGCTGAGGGATTGCGCCGCGCGATGCGCGTCGCCCGGGAAAGGGGGCGCTGCCCCCTCTGGCCCTGCGGGCCATTCACCCCCGGAGTTTTCCGGGCAAGATGAAGCAATGGGAGGGCAAGAGATGCCAGAGCTTTCGCTGAGACGGGCGCGGACGATCATCCGCAAGACGCTGGAGCACGGCACCGGCGCGGGGATGAAACCGCTGTCGGTGATCGTGCTGGACGCGGGCGGCAACATCCAGGCCTTCGAGCGATCGGACGGCGCCAGCCCCGGACGGTTCCAGATCGCCCATGGCAAGGCCTATGGTGCGGTGATGCTGGGCATGGCAGGCACCGCGCAGATGGCGCGGGCCGAGGCACAGGCCTATTTCATCGCCGCCGCCAATGCCGCCCTGGACGGCAGGCTGATACCGGTGCCGGGTGGCGTCCTGGTGCGCGACGCCAAGGGCCGCGTGCTGGGCGCGGTCGGCGTGACGGGCGACAGCTCGGACAACGATGCCGTTGCCGCGAAAGCGGGCATCGAGGCGGTGGGGCTCGTGGCCGAGGTTTGAGACATCTTTCGGAAACCGTTTCCGTGCTTTATTTACGGTGCAAAAGGAGCGGTTCGACATGACACGGCCCGTCGTCGGCATCATCGGCAACGCCTATCTGATCAACGATCAATACCCGGCCCATGCCGGCGGAATGATGAATTCCGAAGCGGTGTCCGAAGTGGCGGGCTGCCTGCCGCTGCTGGTTCCGGCCGATCCGCGCTTTGTCTCGGTGGCCGAGCTGACCACGGTTTGCGATGGCTTTGTCTTCACCGGTGGCCGTCCCAACGTTCACGCCGAGGAATATGGCGAGGAGCATACCGAGGCGCATGGCGCCTGCGACCGGGCCCGCGATGCGGTGACGCTGCCGCTGATCCGCGCGCTGGTCGAACGCGGACAACCGTTCCTGGGGATCTGCCGCGGCTTCCAGGAGGTCAACGTCGCCTTGGGCGGCACGCTTCATCCGGAGATCCGGGACCTGCCGGGGCGGATGAACCACCGCATGCCACCCGATGGCACGCTGGAGGAGAAGTTCGCCCTGCGCCACAAGGTGACACTGACCGAAGGCGGCGTTTTCCACAAGCTGTTCGGCGCAACCGAGGTGATGACCAACACGCTGCATGGGCAGGGGATCAAGACACCCGGTCGCGGTGTCGTCATCGAGGGCCATGCACCCGACGGCACGCCCGAGGCGATCCGCGTCGACGGCGCCAAGGGTTTCACCCTCTCGGTGCAATGGCACCCCGAATGGGATGCCGCCAACGATCCGGTCTCGCGGCCGCTGTTTCAGGCCTTCGGCGCGGCGGTTCACGACTGGGCCGGCCGCGGCCGTGGCGGGATGCGCCAGACAGCGTGACACCGCGCGCCATCTCGGCGCCCAGGTCAGGAGCCAAACGATGCAGTTAGCCGATATCGTCGACACCGAGGCCTGGCCGCTGGGCGAGGCAGATTTCGCCCGCCGATGCCGCGCCTTGCTGAACCGAGACGGCACGCTGGTATTGCCGGGCTTCATCCAGCCAGTCGCGCTTGAGACCCTGCGGCGCGAAGCCCGGGCGGCGCAAGAACAGGCCTATTTCTGCACCCAGACCCATTCCGTCTATCTGACACCACCTGATCCGCACCATCCGCCCGACCACCCGGTCAATCGTCAGGTCACATCGTCCAAAGGCTGTGTCTGCGACGATGTCGTGGCGGCGGACTCGCCGCTGCGGGTGCTCTACGATGCGCCGGAATTTCGCGCCTTCGTCATGGCCGTGACGGGTGAAGCCGGCCTTTACCCCTATGCCGACCCATTGTCGTCGATCAACATCCACTACGCCGAGCGTGGGCAAGAGCTGGGCTGGCATTTCGACAATTCGTCCTTTGCCATTACCTTGCTGATCCAGAAACCCGATGCGGGAGGCCGGTTCGAATATGTCAGGGACCTGCGCGATGCCGATGCGGGAGAGATGAATTTCGATGGTGTGCAGGCGCTTTTGGAGGGGCGGATGCCCGTCGACATCCTCGAGATGGAGCCCGGCACGCTGGTTCTGTTCCGCGGCCGCAATTCGGCGCACCGGGTGACGCCGAATGCCAGCGACAGGACCCGGATGCTGGCGGTTCTGGCGTACAATGCGCAGCCGGGTGTCGCGCTGTCGGAAAACGCGCGGATGACCTTTTACGGCCGTCTTGGCTGAGGCTCAGGCGGCAAGGCCGCTACCGGCGAAAGGCGCGATCAACGACCGCGCTTCGTGCGCCTTGAGGCATCGGCGCGCGGTATCGCCATAGCGAGCGGGATCGGACCGCAGCCCGGGCAGCGTCGCGAACAGATCCTCGCGCGCCGCATCGCTGAGCGCGGCCAGGCCTTGCGTCCCGACATGGAAGCTTTCGGTGGGCACACCTTCGGCACAGATCACCTGGTGTCGGTCCAGCAGCAGGTGGATATAGGTCACGAGCCCGCCGGGCTTGCGCCGCACCAGCACGCCGTCCTCCAGATGGCGGGCGGCGGCGAAAACCTCGTCTTCGCCGAACAGCAACTGGGTCCGGTAGCCTTCGAACAGCATCCGGTGCTGGGGGGATACCAGCAAGGGCGCCTGCGCGCCCGGCAGGCTGGCCTGCGCGAATTCCACCGGCGCGAAGTCGTCCCTGGCCAGCACCGTGCGCTGCGCGGTCCAGCGCAGCGGCTGAATGCCGTCATCGCGGGTGACGATCGGATCGCCGGGGCGCAACGTTTCGACGGCGCGGTATCCGGCGGCGGTCAGGATGCGCGTGCCGGGGGTAAAGCAGACGATGGCGTCGATGTTGCTGAACGACACCACCGTGCCGTCCAGCATGGTGATCGTGCCGGTCTGTTCGCCGCCGACATTCGACGTGATGTTCAGCGTCGTCCGGTCGGCCAGCCCGTTCAGGTCCAGCCTGTCGCCTTGACCCTGCGCGCCGGTACCGCCGTCGATGGTGATCGTTCCGGCGCCCGGTTCCAGCAGGTCGACCAGGGTGAAAACATCGTTGCCGTCGCCACCGAACAGGGAATCGCCCTGACCGGCCGAGATCGTGTCGTTGCCCGCGCCACCCAACACGCTGTCGGCGCCGGTGCCCCCATCGATGCTGTCGTTGTTGTTGCCGCCGTCGATCGTGTCGTTGCCGGCGCCGCCGATGATCGTGTCGTTTCCGCCGTCGCCGCGCAGGCTGTCATTGCCGGAACCGCCATCGATGCTGTCGGCGCCGTTACCGCCGATGATCGTGTCGTCGCCGGCCTCGCCGAACACCGTGTCGTTTCCGTTGCCCGCATCGATGCTGTCGTTGCCGCCCAGCGGGATCGCCTCGTAGGAAATGTCGGTGACATAGACCGCCTGGGTGCCGGATTGACCGTTGGCATAGATGATTTCGATCTGCGCGACCGGCCCGGCGATTTCGACCAGGACAGACCCGCCCAGGTCGGCCTGCGATTCCGCGACCGTTTCGGCGGTGATCGTGTTTCCCGACACGGTGTCGCCGCCACCCGGGGTCAGGGTGACGGTAACGGGGTTTCCGAGTGCATCGAAAGCGTTGACCGTGACGATGTCGGTGTGGTTGCCACTGCCCCAGTCGATGTCGTTGATCCGGAACGAGACGTTCTGCACCTCGTCCTCGACCGCGGCGCCGGCACTGGCGGCGAAATCGATCGTGGTGGTCGAGGATGCGCCGTCGCCGTCGCCGAACAGGCGCAGCGCCGAGACGGTCGAGGTATTTTCGCCCGATCCGACATATTCGGTCAGCGTCGAAACCAGGAAGGTCGGGTTGTTGTTGCCGTCATCGGTGAACCCGACCGAGATATCGATGGCGCCGGTGTCCTGCGTGAACCCGGCCGACAGATCGGTGTTGTTGCCGCCCTGCGCGGTCCAGGTCAGCGTGCCGCCGACCGTGGCGGCGGTCGTCGTTCCGTAATCGCCATAGATCAGGTCCGAACCGCCTTCGCCGAGGATGGTGTCGGCCCCGGCGCCGCCGGCGATGGTGTCGTTGCCGCCTCCGGCCGCGATGCTGTCGTTCTGGTTGTCGTTGGTGAACCCGTCCACCGACAGCCCGCCGGCATCGGTATAGCTGGCATCGATCAGGTCCGCCCCGGCCGTACCGTTGATGACGTCGTCGCCATAATCGGCATAGGAAAACGCGATGTCGCCCGCCGTGGCGTCGGGGTTCGAGTTGTAGGCGTTGACGGTATAGCTGCGGCCGGCGACCAACGGTTGTTCGGAAAGCGTGTAAAAGCCCGCAGCCGGTCCTTGTTCCACCTGGAACTGAACCACCTCGAAGGTCTGGCCGGTGACGTTGTCGGTAATCGTCCAGACCAGTTCGGCATCGGCGGTCGAAGCCAGCGAGGTATTGCCGCCGATCGTGACGGTGGCGATGGCCTGTTCGGCGCCGTTTGAATCGTCGTCCAGAGTCTGGCCGCCGATACCGGCTTCGTTGTCGGTGATCTGTGCAGTGCCATTGAAAGCAGAGCTGCCGGTCCAGGTGAACGTGCTTCCCGTCCCGGTCGGGATCAGTCCCGACGGGTTCAGGTTGTACAGCCCCACCGTATACGTGGCCATCACGCAACTCCTAGCCTATCCGGGTCGGCCCGGTTTGGCGGTGCACAGCCCGCCTGGTCGGGCGGGATGGCGCTACAGTCAAAGAAGGCCGCTAGGGCCGTTCGGAATCTGGATAAGGGGGGCGTCTGGCGGTATTGCGCGCGATTCTAGGCAAATTAATGATGAATTGTGGCCAATCCGGAAACGATAACGCCCGGCCGAAGGGGCCGGGCGCTTGGTTCGCTTCGAGGCAGGGCTCAGAGGGCTCAGAGGGCGAAGCTGAACTGCTTTCGCAGCGGCAGTTCCCGTGCCCGTTGCCCGGTCAGGTCGAAGATGGCATTGGCCAGGGCGGGCGCAGCGGGCGGCGTCGCGACTTCGCCGGCGCCGCCCAAGTGGTCCTGGGTTTCGAGGATGCGCACCGCGACCGGGGGCATCTGGCCGATCCGCAGCGGTTCGTAATCGGGGAAATTCAATTGCTCGACCATGCCGTCGGCAAAGGTGATTTCCTCGTTCATCGCCGCCGAAAGGCCATAGGCCATGCCGCCGGTCAGCTGCGCCTCGATGATGCCGGGGTCCAGCGCGATGCCCATATCCGCGGCGATCCAGGCGCCGGTCAGACGGATGCCGCCGTCGCTGTCCTTCACCTCGATCACCATGGCGACCGGCGTGCCGAAACTGTAGGTCATCGCCACGCCGCGCCCGGTGCCATCCGGCGTCTTGCCGGTCCAGCCCGACATCTCCTTGACCGCGTCCAGCACCGCCGCCGCGGGCGCCCATTCGGCGCGTGCCAGCGCCAGGCGGAATTCCAACGGGTCGGCGCCTGCGGCATGCGCCATCTCGTCCATGAAGCTTTCGTGGAAGAAGCCGTTGAAGCTGTTGCCGACCGACCGCCAGAAGCCCAGAGGCGGCTCGATCTCGGCCAGGTGGCCGCGCACGCGGTAGTTCGCCACGCCGTAGGGCTGGTTGAACAACCCCTCGACATGCACCTTGTCCGGGCCGCCGGGGCTGAAGCCGGTCCAGCGTTTCAGCGCCTGTTGCGTCACCGAAGGCGCCGCAACCTGAAGGTCCAGCATAACCGCGGCGCCATCCTTGACCGCGCCGCGCATCCGCGCCATCGCGGCCGGGCGATAGAAATCGTGGGTCATGTCCTCCTCGCGCGACCAGGTCACGTTGACCGGCACACCGGGCACCGCCTTGGCGACACGGGTTGCGAGGATGCTGAAATCCATCTCACCGCGGCGGCCGAAGCCACCGCCCATCAGCGTGGTTTCCAGGTCGACCTTGTCGGCGTCGATTCCGGCCTCGGCGGCACAGGCGTCGCGTGTGAAGGTCGGCGCCTGGTTGCCGCACCAAAGCCGCAGCCGGTCGCCGTCGATCCAGGCGGTGGCGTTCATCGGCTCCATCGTGGCATGGGCCAGGAACGGCACCCGGTATTCCGCGGTGATCTCGGTCGCACCCTGGGGCAAGGTGTCGACATCGCCGTCGTCGCGCATGGTCGAATTCGGCTTGGCGTCAAACGCGGCTGCGATCGCGGCATACATCCCGTTCATGTCGGCGGGGTAGGCGGCGGGCGCCCACTCCACATCGATGGCGTCGGCGGCCCGCTGCGCCAGCCAGGTGTTGGATGCGATCACCGCCAGGCCGTCGCCCAGGTCGACCACCTTCTCGACACCGGGCATCCGTTCCGCGGCGGCCGCATCGTAGGACAGCATGGCGCCCCGGCGTGGCGACATCCGGATCGCTGCGAATTTCATTCCCGGCAGGCGGGTGTCGATGGCGAATTGCGCGGTGCCGGTTGATTTGCCGATCATGTCGACGCGCGGCAGCGACCGCCCAAGCAGCCGCCAGTCCGATTGCGGGCGCAAGGCGATCTCGGGCGGGTCGATCCGCGCGGCAGCCTCGGCCAGGTCGGGATAGGGCAGCACGGTGCCGTCCGGTGCGATGACGGCGCCGCCTTCGGTTCTCAGCTGTGCCACGGTCACGCCCAGCCGTTCGGCGGCGGCGCCTTTCAGCATCTCGCGCGCTGCGGCACCGGCCACGCGCATCCGGTCAAAGCCGTCCTTCATCGCGGTCGAGCCGCCGGTCACCTGCAGGTTCAGCACCTTGCCGATATCGCCCATGGCCTCGGCCAGCGCCTCTTGAAAGGCCGACGCGTCATATCCCTTGTTGGGCAGGCCTTCCTTCATCATCGCCTGGTTGTAATAGGCCTTGGCGGGCGGGCCGTGAATGACGCGGATGTCCTGCCAATCCAGATCGAGTTCCTCGGCCAGCAGCGCGGCCCAGGTTGTGTGCGTGCCCTGACCCATCTCGGCCCGCGGCGCGATCAGTGTCACGCCGTCCGCGTCGATCAGCACGAAGGGGCTGAGCGTGACCTCGCCTTCAGCGGGCTGCAACGGGTTGGGGGGCGTCCTGCGCACCTGCCAAACGCCAAAGGCGACGCCACCGGCGATGGCGAGCGAGCCGAAAAGAAAGGTGCGGCGGGCGATTTTTCCAATACTGGCCATGGTTTACGCCCCCTCGGCGACGGATTTGATCGCCGCGCGGATGCGCGGGTAGGTGCCGCAACGGCACAGGTTGCCGGACATTGCGGCGTCGATGTCATCATCGCTGGGATTGGGGATCTGTTCCAGAAGTGCTGCGGCCTGCATGATCTGCCCGGACTGGCAATAGCCGCATTGCGCGACCTGGAAATCGACCCACGCCTGTTGCAGCTTGTGCATCCGATCCGGCGTGCCCAGGCCCTCGATCGTGGTCACGTCACCCCAGACATCGCCAAGCGCCACCTGGCAGGATCGCACCGCTTCGCCGTCGATATGCACGGTGCAGGCGCCGCAGGCCGCGACGCCGCAGCCGAATTTCGTGCCGGTCAGGTCGAGCTGGTCGCGCAGCACCCAAAGCAGTGGCACCTCGTCGGGCAGATCCACTGCCTGCACCGCGCCGTTCACGGTAATCGTTCTGGCCATGATATACCCTCTATCCAGACTTTCTGACAAAATGGAGCGTATTTGTCAGCCCGTCAATTGACAATTTGGCGACATAGTGTCAGAACGTCAGAAGTCACGGTGAGAAAACGAAAATCCGCATGAAAGACGCGGCGCAGTCCGATCCCAAGCGCATGGCCATCCTCAAGGCGGCTTTCGAGGCCTTCGCGGCTTATGGCTACCGGCGCACCGCGATGGCCGATATCGCCCGGGCCGCCGGCGTATCGCGCCCGGCGCTCTACATGCATTTCACCGGCAAGGACGACATCTTTCGAGCCCTGGCGCAATTCTACTACGACGATGCAGCGGCCGCGGTGGCCGATGCATTGAACCGGACGGGTCGCCCGGACCATGTGCTCGAGGCGGCGTTTCTTGCGCAATCCGGCCAGATCGGCGAGGCGCTGCTGAACTCGCCGCATGGCGATGAACTGCTGGATACCGGTCATGCGGTCGGTGCCGATATCGCCGAGATGGGCGAGGCGCGGTTGGCGGAACTCTATGCCGCCTGGCTGGAGCGCGAGGCCATGGCCGAACGTCTGCGCCTGCCGGGTCCGGCCCCGTTGATCGCGCATGCGCTGGTCATGGCGCTGAAGGGGCTCAAGGCGCCGCCCCATGACGGGTATATCGAACGCGTCAAGATGCTGGCGCGCATCCTGGGCCGTGGGCTGGCGCGTTAAGGATCATACCTCGCCGCCGGCGATCTGGATCGCCTGTCCGTTGACGCTGCCCGAGTGCGGACCGCACAGCCAAAGTGCAGCCTCTGCCACCTCGCCGGGCTCGATCAGCCGACCATGCGGATTGAGATCGGTCATCAACGCGCGGGCCTTGGCCGCGTCCAGACCGGTTCGCGCCATGATCGACTCGGTGTTGCGGGTGATGATGTCGGTGTCCACATAGGCCGGACACAACGCGTTGAAGGTAAAGGGTTTTCCTGCGAAATCCGCTGCCAGTGTGCGGATCAGACCGATCATCCCGTGCTTGGTCGCCGTGTAGCAGGGCGCGCCCTTCAACCCGCGCACTCCGGCGATGGAACTGACCGCGACCACCCGGCCCCAATCGGTGCCGGTCATGGATTTCAGGCTTTCGCGGATCGTCAGGAAAGCGCCGTCGAGATTGGTCGCCATCATGTGCCGCCAGAAATCCAGATCGGTTTTCACCAAGGCACGCCCTTCGGCGATGCCGGCGTTGGGCACGCAGATCTGGATCGGACCGCGCGCCGCAACCGCCGCCGCGATGCCATCGACGACCGATCGTTCTTCGGTCACATCCATCACCAGCGCGTGCAAACCATCCCGCGCGGCGTCGTCCAGGACCGAGGCCCGGCGCCCGGTGATCGTGACCTGTGCGCCTTCGGCCGCCAAGGCCCGCGCGATGGCAAGACCGATCCCCGTGCCGCCACCGGTGACCAGCGCGTGTTTACCCGTCAGCATGTCCCGTCCTCCCTTGTTCCAGACCCTAACGGCACGGCCGACAGTGGCAAGTAGGTTGCTTGCATTATCATTCAATCATGCGAATATGTGCGCGAATTCTGGGAGGACGCGATGAGAACCCTGACCCTGCTGGCGATCTGCGCCGGGACCCTTGCCGCCGCACACGAGGATATCGCCGACAAATATCCGCAATCGGAATTGTACAACAAGCCGGTCGAAGTCATCCCGCATGTCTGGTCGGCCATCGGCGCCACGGCTCCACCGACCTATGAAAACAGCGGGCACAACAACAACCTGTCCTTCATCGTCACCGGCGACGGCGTGGTCGTGATCAATGGCGGGGCATCGGTACGCTTGGCCAGGGCGCTGCATGACGAGATCAAGGCGGTGACCGACCAACCGGTGCGGCTGGTCATCAACGAGAACGGTCAGGGCCACGCGATGCTGGGCAACGCCTATTGGGCCGATCTGGGCGTCGATATCCTGGCCCATGCCGATGCCATCCACGAAGTCGAGGAAAACGGCGATTTCATCCTGCAGGGCATGATCGGATACAACCGCGACAAGGCCGAGGGGACGCGGGTTGTCGCCGCCAATTTATCGTTTGATGACAGCTATCTGATCGAAATGGGTGATGTGACGCTCGAAGTGCTGCACCTGGGTCCCGCACACGGGCCGGGCGACACGCAGGTGTGGATACCGCAATGGGGCATCGTGATCGCCGGCGACATCGCCTTTCACGAACGCATGCCGCCGATCTTTGCCGATACCTGCACGTCGTGCTGGATCGAAACCTTCGACGGACCCTTCACCGATCTGGGTGCGACCTATGTGATTCCGGGGCATGGACACCCGACCAACATGGCGCAGGTCACGCGGTATACGTCGGACTATCTCAAGGACCTGCGCGAAAAGGTGGGCGCGCATATCGACGAAGGCGGCGACCTGGCCGGAGCCTATTACGTCGATCAGTCGGCCTGGGCGCATCTGGATACGTTCGAGGAGCTTGCGACAAAGAACGCCGGCCGGGTTTTCGAGGAAATGGAGTGGGAATAGCGCCTCTGCCCCTTTGCTGCGCCTTGCGCGGCATGCGCACCCGGATAGTCTGGGTCGGGTGAAGCGGGGGAACATGTGATGAAATGGCTCGACATGCCGCCGGTCTGGCTGCTGGCCTTCCTGGTGCTGGCCTGGTTTCAAAAGACCTATCTGCCGATGGGGCTGGGCCTGGGTCCGGTTTGGGCCGATCTGCTGGGCGGTCTTCTGGTGGGCGGCGGAGCGATCCTGATGGGCCTTGCGTTTGCCGAATTCCGCCGGCACCGCACGACGATCATCCCGCACGAAACGCCCGAACGCCTTATCACCAGCGGGATCTTCAAGCGCTCTCGCAATCCGATCTACCTGGGCGATGTGCTGATCCTGTCGGGCCTGATTCTCTATTGGGATGCGGTGTTGGCGCTACCGCTGATCCCGGTTTTCGTCTGGGTCCTGGAAAAGCGGTTCATCGAGCCGGAAGAGCGCCGAATGCGACGCAAGTTTCTTGCCGACTTCACGTCATATACGCAACAAACGCGGCGATGGCTTTAACTTGCATGCGACCTATGGTCTAAGCCCGCCCGCGCGCTTGTCGTGGATGGGTCAGCAAGGTAGACGCATCCGCAGCGTGGACGCGACGTAAACCTCTGCTCAGACGGAAGGGGACAGGAACCGTGAAGATCGGGACACCGAAGGAAACATCAGAGGGTGAAAACCGGGTCGCGATGACCCCGGATTCGGCCCTGCAACTGCAAAAGCTGGGATATGACTGCCTGATCGAAACCGGCGCCGGTTCAGCTGCCGGGTTCTCGGACGCGGTCTACGAGGCGGCGGGCGTGAAGGTCGTCAAGACCGCCGCGGCGCTCTGGAAAGAGGCCGACATCATCGCCAAGGTGCGCCCGCCCTCGGATACCGAGGTCAAGCGGCTGACCGAAGGCAAGTTGCTGATTTCCTTCTTCTATCCGGCGCAGAACGAAAAGCTGATGGCGGATGCGGCCAAAAAGGGCGCCAGTGTCATCGCGATGGACATGGTGCCACGCATCAGCCGCGCGCAGAAGATGGATGCGCTGTCGTCGATGGCCAACATCGCGGGCTACCGCGCGGTGATCGAGGCAGGCAACAATTTCGGCCGGTTCTTCACCGGTCAGGTGACAGCCGCGGGCAAGGTGCCGCCGGCCAAGGTGCTGGTGGTTGGCGCCGGCGTGGCGGGTCTGGCGGCGATCGGCACGGCGACATCGCTGGGCGCGATCACCTACGCCTTCGACGTGCGCCCCGAAGTGGCCGAACAGGTCGAATCGATGGGTGCCGAGTTCGTCTTTCTCGATTTCGAGGAAGAACAACAGGACGGCGCGGCGACCGGCGGCTATGCCTCGGTCTCGAGCCCGGAATTCGCCGCGGCGCAATTGGCCAAGTTCCGCGAACTGGCGCCCGAGATGGACATCGTCATCACCACGGCGTTGATCCCCAACCGCGAGGCGCCCGAGCTCTGGACCAAGGACATGGTCGAGGCGATGAAGCCCGGTTCGGTCATCATCGACCTTGCCGCGGAACGCGGCGGCAACTGCAAGCTGACCGTGAAGGACGAAAAAATCGTTACGGACAATGGGGTTACGATCGTCGGTTACACCGATTTCCCCAGCCGGATGGCGGCGCAAAGCTCGACGCTCTACGCCACCAACATCCGCCACATGATGACCGACCTGACGCCCGACAAGGACGGTCAGGTCAACCACAACATGGACGACGACGTGATCCGCGGCGCCACCATCGCGCATGCCAACGAAGTCACCTTCCCGCCGCCGCCGCCCAAGGTGCAGGCCATCGCGGCCAAGTCCAAGGAAAAGCCCAAGGAACTGACGCCGGAAGAACGCCGGGCGCAGGAAGTCGCGGCGTTCAAGCAGCAGACGCGCAATCAGGTGGCGCTGTTGGGTGTCGGCGGTGCGCTGTTGCTGGCGGTGGGCCTGGTCGCTCCGGCCAGCTTCATGCAGCACTTCATCGTCTTCGTGCTGGCTGTGTTCGTCGGCTTCCAGGTGATCTGGAACGTCAGCCACGCGCTGCACACGCCGCTGATGGCGATCACCAACGCCATTTCGTCGATCATCATCCTGGGCGCGCTGATGCAGATCGGATCGGGGTCGTACCTCGTGATCCTGCTGGCGGCGCTTTCGGTGTTCATGGCCGGGATCAACATCTTCGGCGGGTTCCTCGTGACGCGGCGCATGCTCGCCATGTTCCAGAAGTCCTGAAGGAGTAGAGAACAATGGAATTCGGTTTCACGACAGCCGCTTACGTCGTTGCGGCGGTTCTCTTCATCCTTGCCCTCGGCGGCTTGTCGAACCAGGAAAGCGCCAAGCGCGCGGTCTGGTACGGCATCGTCGGCATGGGCCTGGCCGTTTTCGCCACGCTGATCGGCCCGGGCTCGGGCCTGTGGGCGGCATCGATCATCCTGATCATCCTGGGCGGTGGCATCGGCGTGCAACTGGCGCAGCGCGTGCAGATGACCCAGATGCCCGAACTGGTCGCCGCGATGCATTCGCTGGTGGGTCTGGCGGCGGTCTTCGTCGGCTTCAACGCCCATATCGAACTGGGTCGCGTGCTGGCGATGGACGACACCGCGCGCAAGGCGCTCGAAGGTTTTGCCGCGCTGCTGGCCAAGAAGGACAGCGTCGAGGTCAACATCCTGCGGGTCGAGCTGTTCCTGGGTGTCTTCATCGGCGCGGTGACCTTCACCGGCTCGGTCATTGCCTATGGCAAGCTGGCGGGCAAGGTGAACTCGGCCGCGATCAAGCTGCCGGGAGGGCACCTGTTGAATGCCGGCGCCGCGGCACTCTCGGTGATTTGCCTGTTCTGGTACACCAATTCGGGCGGGTTCTTTCCGCTTTTCCTGATGACGCTGGCCGCGCTCTTCATCGGTTATCACCTGATCATGGGCATCGGCGGCGCCGACATGCCGGTCGTGGTGTCGATGCTGAACTCCTATTCCGGCTGGGCCGCGGCAGCGATCGGGTTCAGCCTGGGCAACGATCTGCTGATCGTGGTCGGCGCGCTGGTCGGCTCGTCCGGTGCGATCCTGTCCTACATCATGTGCAAGGCGATGAACCGGTCGTTCATCAGCGTCATCCTGGGCGGCTTCGGCGGCCCGGCGGGCGAACAGATGGCGGTCGAAGGCGAACAGGTGGCGATCGATGCCGATGGCGTGGCCACCGCGCTGGAAGACGCCGACAGCGTCATCATCGTGCCGGGTTACGGCATGGCGGTGGCGCAGGCCCAGCAGAACGTCGCGGAATTGACCCGCCGGCTGCGCGCCAAGGGCAAGGAAGTGCGCTTTGGCATCCACCCGGTGGCGGGCCGTCTGCCCGGCCACATGAACGTGCTTCTGGCCGAGGCCAAGGTGCCCTACGACATCGTGCTGGAAATGGACGAGATCAACGACGATTTCCCGGAAACGGATGTCGTCATCATCATCGGCTCGAACGACATCGTGAACCCGGCCGCGCAGGAAGACCCCAACAGCCCCATCGCCGGCATGCCGGTGCTCGAGGTCTGGAAGGCCAAGCAGGTCTTCGTGTCGAAACGCGGCCAGGGTACCGGCTATTCCGGCATCGAGAACCCGCTGTTCTACAAGGACAACACGCGGATGTTCTTTGGTGACGCCAAGAAATCGCTGGACGACCTGCTGACCCGCATCAGCTGATCGCCGAAGCAGATATCGACCGGAACAAAGGCATCGTCCGTGCGCTCGGGCGGTGCCTTTTCTTTGGTCCATGCCGGGTTCGATGCCGGCAGGGCCGATCCGCGGCTGCGGTGGTCAGATTGATGTCCGCATGTCGGGTTCGCCGCTGTCCGGTCCGGGCGGGCAGGGGCGCGCGACGCAATCGTCAAGCAACTCCCGCAGCGATCCGGCACCGAGATTGTGCACCGCCAGCGCCTCGGCTTCGGTCCGCGAGACGACGGCACGGACACCGGCATCGATCTCGGCGAGCGACTGGTACATCCGCGCCATGCCAAAGGCGACATCGCCCGGCGCATAGACGCTGACGGTTTTCCGGACACCATAGATCTTGTCTTTTGTACGCACGATGCTGCGCATCGCGTGAAAATCGAGCTGAAGATCCTCGAGCCTGCCAAGATCGGCGATCTCGGCCATGTCGGGATCGTACAAGGGGTCGGCGACATGATCGGCGAGGCTGCGAACGATCGCGCCCAGGTCGACCGCACCGACCAGGCGGCGGATCACCAGCGACTTGTCGGGCTTGTAATGGCTGAAAATAGGCAATTCGCGACCCTCTTGGACACGGCGCCGCTTGGCTGGACGCCTGCAGACTAAGTATCGATGCCGCCGCGATCTGTGGCAATACTTGGTTCGGTTTCGTAGCGTCACCGGGTTTGCAACTGCTAATCACATGTTTGCATATTTTCTGCCCCCTGCGAGCGCAACCGGCCTTGCGATGCGCGTGGCCTTGCGGCACAACCATGCGCAACAACGGAATGGCAAGGGGGATACCTGATGTCCGAGACAGTGAACCGCAACGTTCTGGCCGAGATGTTCGGCGCCTCCGAAGGCACCGCGCTGCGCCTCAAGCAGGCCGCGTTGGTCGTGCTGGGCATCGCCGCGCTGGCGGTGGCCGCCAAGATCAAGGTGCCGATGTGGCCGGTGCCGATCACCATGGGCACCTTCGCTGTGCTGACCATCGGCGCCGCCTATGGCCCGCGCCTGGGCCTGGCGACGATCCTGGGATACATGATCGTGGGTGCCTTGGGCTTTGACGTCTTCGCGGGGTCTTCGGCCGAAAAATACGGGCTGACCTACATGATGGGCGGAACCGGAGGCTACCTGGTCGGCTACGTGCTGGCCACGCTGGCGCTTGGGCTGGCCGCGCGCCGTGGCTGGGACCGGTCGGTGATCTGGATGGCTGCGGCGATGCTGCTGGGCAACGTGCTGATCTACGCGCCGGGCCTGTTGTGGCTGGGCCAGCTTTACGGCTGGGACAAGCCGATCCTGCAATGGGGCCTGACACCCTTCCTGATCGGTGACGCGATCAAGCTGGCCTTGGCGGCACTGCTGCTGCCGGCGGCCTGGAAACTGGTGGGCCGCGCCCGCGGCTGACGGGATGGTGGGGGAAACTCCACCCTGCGACGAGGCAAGGGCCGGGGCGATGTCCCGGCCTTTTTCCTGTTTGGCGGTCGGGCCGAATGCGTATTTGGAAAAGAGAAGAAGATCAGACCAGTTCGGTTTCGATCCGCGCGCCCTTTTCCAGCGTCCGGTGCACCGGGCATTTGTCGGCGATTTCCAGCAGCCGGTCACGTTGCCCGGCGTCGAGATCGCCGGTAATCGTGATCTTGCGGACGAACCGGTCGATCCGGGTTTCCTTGGGTGTCTCGGCGTCCTGGGCATGCACCTTGTCGTGGGTGACATCGACCGAGATGGTCTCGACCGGCCAGCCCTTGCGGCGGGCATACATGCGCAGCGTCATCGAGGTGCAGGCCCCCAGGCCGGCGGCCACGAAGCCGTAGGGCGACATGCCGCGATTGCTGCCGCCATAGGCTTCGGGTTCGTCCGCCACGGCGTGGTGGTGCGGCCCGTTCTGGATGTCCTGCAGGAAGCCGGCGGGATCGGCCTCGGAAACGCGCACCACGCCCTCGGGCGCCCCCACGGGCGGGGCAGGCGAGCGCAGGTCCAGATAGCGTCCGGCCCAGGCGGCGATCACCTCGGCGGCGTATTCGGCATCCCGGGCGCGCGAGACAAGGTGGTCGGCGTCGTCCAGCGTGACGAAGCTTTTCGGATGTTTGGCGGCGGTGAAGATATGCGTGGCGTTCGAGATGTCGACCACCGCGTCACGCGGCGCGTGCAGCACCAGCAGCGCTTTCTTGAGCGATCCGATGGCGGGCGCGAGGTTTTCGGCCTCGACATCCTCGACGAAAGCGCGGCTCAGGGTGATCGGGCGGCCTCCCAGATCGACATCGGCGCGGCCCTGTTCCCGGATGTCGTCGAGCGCGTCGCCGAAATTGTGGGTGACATGGCCGGGGTCGAAGGGCGCGCCCAGCGTGACGACGGCGCGCGCCGTCGGAATGCGGGCCGCGACCCGCAGCACCGCAGCACCGCCCAGCGAATGGCCGATCAGCAGGTCGGGGGCCATGCCGCGGCCGGCGAGGTAGTCCGCGGCGGCGGCCAGATCGTCGGCGTTCGAGGTGAAGGTCGTGTTGGCGAATTCGCCCTGGCTGTGACCCAGCCCGGTGAAATCGAAGCGCAAGACCGCGATGCCCATCGCCGCCAGCCGCCCGGCGATGCGGCGCGCCGCGGCGATGTCCTTGCCGCAAGTGAAGCAATGCGCGAAAAGCGCAGTGGCCAGGTGCGGACCTTCGGGCCGGTCGAGCCGGGCGGCAAGCTTGTCGCCCGTATGTCCGGGGAAGGTGAGGCGTTCGGTCGGCATGGGATCCCTTTCGGTGCGTGGGGACAGAGAATGTGGGCGCAGGCGCGTGCCTGCAAGCAAGGTGACGGCTGCGTCACGGCAAGGTGAGACGCCATGCGCGGTTTGGTGATTATTGTTGCAGCGCTGCTGGGTGGGTTGCTGGCGGGCAGTTTCGCCGGCGCGCTGCATCCGGCCGGCGACAGCCTGGCGGTGTTCCGGTTGCCCATCGCGGTGCTGTTTGCGCTGGTGGTGACCTGGTCGGATTGGCCGCGGCGGCTGCGCTGGCCGCTGGCGGCTCTTGCCCTGGTGCCGGTGGCGCAGATCCTGGCGCTCAAGGCCGAGGCGGGGCCGGAGGGCATTGTCACCGTGTATCAGCGCAACCTGCTGTTCAAAAACACCGAGATCGAGGCCATCGCCGCCGATATCGCGGAGCATCTGCCCGATGTGATCACCCTGCAAGAGGTCTCGGACCACAACGCCGCCTTGTTGGATCGGCTGGCGGTCAGCCATCCGCACCGGGTGTTTTGCCGGTTCACCGGCTGGTCGGGGATGGCCGTCCTGTCGCGCTACCCGGCCGAGACCGAGATTTGTTCCGATGGACGCGGCCTGGCCGGGCTGAAGGTCACGCTGCCGGAAGGGCCGGTCTGGGTTCTGTCATTGCATCTGCACTGGCCCTGGCCGCATGGACAGTCGGGGCAGCGCGACGCGCTGCTGCCGGTCCTGGCCGGGCTTGACGCGCCGGTGATCCTTGGCGGCGATTTCAACATGGTGCCCTGGTCGCACAATTTGCGGGCCATTGCCCGAACCACGCAAACCAGACGCGCGGGTCCTCTGGCGCCGACGCTGGTCATACGCGGGGTGCCGCTGCCGATCGACCACGTTCTGGCGCCGGGCGGCGGACGCGTGCAGGTCTTGCCGCGCCTGGGGTCGGATCATTTAGGGCTGCTGGCCCGCGTGAGCGTAATGCCGTAAGGCCATGAAAGTAGGCGAATACCGCCTTTCGCATTGGCGGAGATGAGCGGCCCTGCAAGTTCAAGACCCCATCAAGGCCGGATCGAACGGATATCTGGTCAGGTTCTCGTGGCCGTCCTCGGTGATCAGCACCTGGTCTTCCAGCTTGATCGAGAAATCGCCGCCTTCGGGGCTGGCCAGAACCTCGACACAAAGCGTCATGCCGGGCTCAAGCTCATAGTCGAAAGCACCGTCGACCATTCTGTCGGGATAGGCGACGAGCGGCCATTCATCGCACAGGCCCACGCCGTGCATGAGGCAGCCGTACTTGCCTTTCTGGAATTCGGGCCGCAGCACATGGGTGTTGCGGCTTAGGTCCTGGATGTTCACGCCGGGCTTCAGCATCGCCATGTTGGTCATGATGTGGTCGTGCGCGTGGCGCATCGCGTCCACCATGTCGGGCCGCGGTTTGGCATCGCCGATCCACCAGGTGCGACTGATGTCGATGCAGATGCCGTAGCTGCCGACGAGATCGGTGTCGAAGGCGACGATTTCGTTGTTCTGCACGATCCGTCCGCCGCATTCCTGGAACCACGGGTTTGTGCGTGGGCCCGAAGTCAGCAGTCGGGTTTCGATCCATTCGCCGCCGCGGCGAATGTTTTCGGCATGCAATACGGCCCAGATGTCGTCCTCGGAGGTCTGGCCGAGCGGCACCTGGGCGCGCGCGAAATCCTCCATCGCGCGCACGGCGGTTTCGCAGGCATGGCTGGCGCAGCGCATCGCCTTGATTTCGTCCGGGCCTTTGACAGCGCGCGCTTTCTCGGTGACCTCTTCGCCTTCCATGATCTGCAATCCCTGCGCCTCGAGCGCGCGCAATCCGTGCAGCATGATCTTGTCGACCGCCAGGCGCCGGTTGCCCGGCGCGTGTTCGGCCAGCAGAAGCCGGACTTCGTTGGAAAAGACATCGGCGGCCACGTTCACCTTGTCGCCGCGATCGAAATAGAACAGGTCGGCGCCTGATCGTGCCTCGCGCACCAGCGGGTTGAAGCTGCTGAGAAACGGCGAATTCTTGTAGTCCCAGATCACCATGTAGCCATCGGCACACAGCAGCACCGCCCGGAACGGGTTGTGGGTGTTCCACAATTGCATGTTCGTGCTGTCGGTGGCGTAGCGGATGTTGAGCGGGTCGAACATCAGCAGGCCGGCATAGTCACGGTCCACGATATGGCGGGTCAGACGTTGCCAGCGGAAAAGCCGCATCGCCTGCAGATCGGGCAGGTCCAGTCCGGCCGCGGCCCATTCGCCATAGGCCAACTGGGTCGGGCCGATCTCGATCCGGTCCATGTCGTTCGGGGTGTTGTCGCCCAACGTCGCTCCGCGGGTCGGGTCGATCTTGCGGGTGTCGCGGTAATGCGTGTTCATCGCCGTTGCCTTGGTGCTGATGGAACAAGGCTGATGCAGCCGGCACGGGCCATCGCGCCGATTTGCGACATGGCAGCGTTCGATTCGCCCGCAGACCGGGCGATGGGCCGGTGTTCCGGCCCTGACCGCGGGCATTTTCCCTGGCGGGCAACCGCGCTATTTCCCGACCATGATTCTGCAATCCGCCTTGCCCTACGACCCGCATGAGGCGCCGCCATTGCCCGGTATCCGCCCGCTGGGCAGCGATCCGTGGCTGATCGTCGATGACGCCTACGCGGCGCAGATGGCGGAACGCGAACGCCTGCTGCGCGACCGGCGCGACGACGTGCTGCGGCTGGATGCCGACGCGTTCGGCGCAGCGCGCGACTTGCTGGATACGGTGCTGACCAGCCTGCCCGGCGGGTTCCGGCGCGACGGCGACGTGGTTCGGCGCCCGGATGGCATCGCGGTCAGGCTCGACCGTGCGGATCCGATGGCGACGCTGGGCCGTCTTGTCCAGGAAGACCTCTGCCTGCTCGAGAAACGCGGCGACGAACATGTCCTGACCGGTGCGGTGCTGTGCTTTCCGGCAAGCTGGATGTTGTCCGAAAAATTCCTGCGTCCGCTGGTGGCGATTCATCGGCCTGTCGCCGAGTATGACGCAGCATTGTCGGTCCGGGTGCAGCGACTGTTAGATGGGGTGCAGCCGGGTCGCGGGCTTTGGCGGTGCAACGCCCACCGTTATGCCGACGCGGCGCTGTTTCAGCCTCGGTCCGAAGCCGCACCGAGACCCGCGCCCGACAAGGACGGGGCGCCATTCCTGCGGTCCGAACGGCAATGCATCCTGCGGCTAGCCGAAAGCCGCGCGGTGGTCTTTTCGATCCACACTTATGTGGTCAGAGCGCCTGAAAGGATCAGTGCAGGATCTGGTTCAGCACCCGGTTGAGGCTGTCGGTGTTTTCCAGCGCGGCGAACAGCATCGTGACGGACATCACCTGGCTGGCAAGCCGGAAATCCATTCCGCGCACCAACCCGACCACCGCCAGCGCGGCGGCGACGGGCAGGGCGACGATGGCCAGAACCGCCGTCATCATCCAACTGGCCGCACCGATGCGCAGCGCCGGGCCGTCGATGGCCGCCAGTTCGGCCTGCAGCCGGTCGAGACGCCGCTTGATCTGGGTCGGATCGTCCAGGTCTTCGGATACCTCGGGGAACGGACCGTCCTCGAACTCGGGCAGGTCTTCTGCGATCAGGTCGGTCAAGTCGGTGAAATCGACGTCGACGAAGCGGCGCAGCTTGATGAAATCGTCGCGCCCGATCAGCGTTTCGGGAGCATACCATTCGATGATGTCTGCGGGTGAGTCAGCCAGCGTTTCCAGAACGATGTCCGACAAGAGGCGCGAGGCCACGTCTTCGGGCACCTCGCCACCGTCGCGGTCCAGCGGTTCGAGCAGGATGCGCGGGCCGTAATCGCTGTCGGGTTGAACCGAGATGCGGATCGCCCATTGGCCGCACAGCACGATGGCGCCGTCGTCCGTCGCAAAGCGTTCGGCCCTGTTGCCGGGACTGGCCTTGGTCAGAACACGCGTGGACGCAGACGCGCTGGACTCCGCTTCCAACCCCTGAAGGTCGGGCAGGATCAACGCGGCATAGGCCTGTTCCTTGGCAAACATGATGGGCTCATTCAAGAAAACTCTCAGAGTCCAAAGCTGCTGCTCGAAAACGCGTTAACTAAGTCCGAATTGTGTCCATTCCTTGACGCAGGGTCAGCGATCGATGCGGGCGGCCGCAGCGGCGATGGCTTGTTGATAGACCGTCGCGGCGTTCCATTCGTTCAGCACCGGGAAATTGGGCTCGCCCGGCTGGTATCCGGCGCCCGCGCGCCAACCCTTCTGGCGCAGGAAATTCGCCGTCGAGGCCAGGGCATCCGCCTCGTTGTAAAAGTCGACCCGGCCGTCGCCCGTCGCATCCACCCCGTACCGCATCGCGTTTCCGGGCAGAAACTGGGTATGCCCGAGCTCGCCATGAAAGGCGCCGCGTTGACTGGGATCGAGCATTCCGCGGTCCACCATCATCAGCGCCGCGATGGCATGTGGTGTGAAAAACTCGGGACGGCGGCAATCATACGCGACCGTCAGGATCGAGTTGACCACCGGTTCAGACCCCATGTTGCGGCCAAAGCCGGTTTCCATGCCATGGATCGACAACAGGATGCCCGCGCTGACGCCATAGCGCTGTTCCAACGCATCGAAAAACGCCTTGTTGCGGTCGCGCCGCTTCTTGGCCTGGCCGGCAAAGCCATCCAGGGATCCAAGCCGGATGCGAATGAAATCGTCCAGTGCGTATTTCACGCCCTTCTGATTGCGATCCGCATTGATCGTCTTCTGAGAATACTGCGCACCGGCCAGGGCCTGAAGCCCCCGTTGCCCAACGCCGGCGCGTTGCGCCTCGGCGGCAAATTCGGATTTCCAGGCGTCAAATCCGGATGCGGTATTGCCGCACGATGCAGCGGCTGCCGGGCCGGCGGCAAGGATGAACAGGGCAAGGACGGAAAGACGACGGCGCATCGGGAACTCCGGAAAAGAAAAGGTTCGGGCGGGACGATAGCGGCTAAGGCGCAAAGCGTCCAAGGGGGAATTCCCGACCCCGCCCGCCAGACGTGAAAAAGGGCGCCCCAATGGGACGCCCCGCGTTCTTCACTGTCCGTTCAGACGATCAGCAGCTGTAGTACATGCCGAACTCGACCGGGTGCGGCGTGTGTTCGTACAGCTCGATCTCTTCCATCTTCAGGTCGACATAGCCGTCGATCTGGTCCTTGGTGAACACGTCACCGGCCAGCAGGAAGGCGTGGTCGGCCTTCAGGGCGTCGATGGCTTCGCGCAACGAGCCGCAGACCGTCGGGATACCTTCCAGCTCTTCCGGCGGCAGATCGTAGAGGTTCTTGTCCATCGCTTCGCCCGGATCGATCTTGTTCTTGATCCCGTCGAGACCGGCCATCAGCAGCGCGGCGAAGCACAGGTAGGGGTTCGCCGACGGATCGGGGAAGCGGGCTTCGACGCGCTTGGCCTTGGGGCTTTCGGTCCACGGAATACGGATGCAGCCCGACCGGTTGCGTGCCGAATAGGCGCGCAGCACCGGGGCTTCGAAGCCGGGGATCAGGCGCTTGTAGGAGTTGGTCGACGGGTTGGTGAACGCGTTCAACGTCTTGGCGTGCTTGAGGATGCCGCCGATGTACCAAAGGGCTTCCTGGCTGAGATCGGCATATTTGTCGCCGGCGAACAGCGGCTTGCCGTCCTTCCAGATCGACATGTTGCAGTGCATCCCGGTGCCGTTGTCGCCGTAGATCGGCTTGGGCATGAAGGTGGCCGACTTGCCGTAGGCTTGCGCCACGTTGTGGATCACGTACTTGTATTTCTGCAGCTCGTCCGCCTGCTTGGTCAGGGGGCCGAAGATCAGGCCAAGCTCGTGCTGGCACGAGGCCACCTCGTGGTGGTGCTTGTCGACCTTCATGCCGAGCCGCTTCATCGTCGACAGCATTTCGCTGCGGATGTCCTGGCCGTCGTCGATCGGGTTGACCGGGAAATAGCCGCCCTTGACGCCCGGGCGGTGGCCGGTGTTGCCCATCTCGTATTCGGTATCGGTGTTCCAGGCCGCGTCAAGCGCGTCGACCTCGTAGGACACCTTGTTCATGGTGTTCGAATACCGCACGTCGTCGAACAGGAAGAATTCCGCCTCGGGGCCCCAATAGGACACGTCGCCGATGCCGGACGCCTTCAGATAGGCCTCTGCCTTGAGAGCGGTGCCGCGCGGGTCGCGCGCATAGGGTTCGCCGGTGTCGGGCTCGACCACGGTGCAATGAATGCACAGCGTCTTTTCGGCATAGAACGGATCGAGATACGCGCTTTCGGTGTCGGGCATCAGTTTCATGTCGGACGCTTCGATCGATTTCCAGCCGGCAATCGACGAACCATCGAACATGAAGCCTTCTTCCAGGAAATCCTCGTCGACCTGGTCGGCCATCACCGTCACGTGCTGCAGCTTGCCGCGCGGATCGGTGAACCGGATGTCGACATAAGCGACGTCCTCGTCCTTCATCAGCTTGAGAACTGCGGAATTGCTCATTCTCTTCGTCCCTTCCTATCTCTTGGGTCGTATTCTGGGTTGATTGGGTGCGCGCCGCGGCGCGCCAGGAAAATCAGATCGCGTCCGAGCCGGTCTCGCCGGTACGGATACGGATCGCCTGTTCGATCGAACTGACGAAGATCTTTCCGTCGCCGATCTTGTCGGTCTTCGCGGCGCCGACAATGGCCTCGATCGCGCCGTCGACCTGGTCGTCGTCCAGCACCACCTCGATTTTCACCTTGGGCAGGAAATCCACCACGTATTCGGCACCGCGATACAATTCGGTATGGCCTTTCTGGCGGCCGAAGCCCTTGACCTCGACCACGCTGAGGCCCTGGATGCCGGCCTCCTGCAGCGCTTCCTTCACCTCGTCGAGTTTGAACGGTTTGATGATCGCCTCGATCTTTTTCATCGCTGGGGCCTCCCTCGTCTTGCGCCGTGCTGCGGCATGGCAGACCATTTCTTCTTGGGGGCCACAATCGGATAGGGTGCCGCAGGGGCGCCAGGGCCCGGCGGGATGCAGGTGCCGCCTAAAAAACAGGCAAAACGCCCGCAAGATGGGCGAAATTGAATCGCGGGGGAGCGCAGGGTGACGGAAGTTCTGACGGCGGCGCAGATGCGGGCCATCGAAAAGGCTTCGATCGACAGCGGCGCGGTGACCGGGCTCGAGCTGATGGAACGCGCCGGACGCGGTGTGGTCGAAGCGGTGTTCGAGGAATGGCCGGAGCTTGCCAAGGCCCCGCACCGGGCCGTGGTGCTGTGCGGACCGGGCAACAATGGCGGCGACGGATTTGTCGTGGCGCGGCTGCTGAAGGAATGGGGCTGGGAGGTGGAGGTGTTTCTCTACGGCGACCCGGCCAAACTGCCGCCGGACGCGCGCGTGAATTACGAGCGGTGGTGCGCATTGGGGGACGTCGCAATTCGCGCCATCGACCCGCCGCCGCTGATGGATGACACCCTGAGAACAGCGGAAAAGTTCGAGTTGCTTGTGGACGCGCTTTTTGGAACCGGGCTCACGCGTCCATTCAAGGGGCTATACACCATATGCGCCCAAATGCGGGACGAGTTGCGAAAGAACAAGGTTCGGGTGGTTGCGGTCGATATCCCCACAGGTCTTTGCTCTGACAGTGGTCGGGTCTTGGGCACTGTCCTCTCGGCGGACCTGACCGTCACGTTCCATGCTCGAAAGATCGGTCACGTTTTGGACTACGGGTCGGAGAATTGTGGCAAGGTCGCGGTTGCAACGATCGGACTGGAGGGGAGCCCCCGGCCGCGGGTGGGGGCAAAGCCCCCGACCAGCGGGGCGGTCAGGGGCTGCCCGGCGGTGCCGCCGGGCGCATGGGTGACCTTAATCGAGGCGCCTCGCTCCGGCGTCCCCAAATCTGGTGCGCACAAATACACCCACGGTCACGCCCTGATCCTCACCGGCGGATCGGGCCGCACCGGCGCGGCGCGACTGGCCGCGCGCGGCGCGCTGCGGATCGGGGCCGGGCTGGTGACGCTGGGCGTGCCGGGATCGGCGCAGCAGGAGGTGGCGTGCCAGATCACGGCGCTGATGTTGGCGCGGGTCGACGACGGGGCCGGGCTGGCGGAGGTGTTGCAGGACGACCGGCTGAACGCGCTCTGCCTGGGGCCGGGATTGGGTGTGGCGCGGGCGCGGGACCTGGTGCCGGTGGCGGTGCGTGCAAAGCACACACCCCACGTCGTGCTCGACGCCGATGTGCTGACCGCCTTCGCGGACGACCCACAGGGGCTGTTCGCGGTGCTGCATGAGCATTGCATGCTGACCCCGCATGGCGGCGAATTCGCGCGGCTCTTCCCTGACCTCGCGGAGAAACTGAACGCCCCAGCCGAAAAGGGCCCGGCCTATTCCAAGGTCGACGCAACGCGAGAGGCGGCCAAGCGGGCGGGCTGCGTGGTGCTGTTCAAGGGGGCGGACACGGTTATCGCCGACCCGTCGGGCCGCTGTTCGATCAACGCCGCCGTTTACGACCGCGCCGCGCCGTGGCTGGCCACAGCCGGGTCGGGCGACGTGCTGGCCGGGTTCATCACCGGCTTGCTGGCGCGCGGACTCGATCCGATGCCCGCGGCGGAAACCGCGGCGTGGTTGCATGTGGAATGCGCACGCCGCTTTGGCCCCGGCCTGATCGCCGAAGACCTGCCCGAAGAACTGCCGAAAGTCTTTCGCGATCTGGGGCTGTAGGGCGGGGTTCACCCCGCCACGCGCTCACGCGGAAACCGTCTCCGGCGCCGCAGCCGCGACCTCGAGCCCATCGGCGTACAGGATATGCGGCGCGTCGAAGACCAGCGCCACCAGATCCAGATCGACCGGGCCCAGATGGCGGATGTATTCGCCGTCCACCAGCCGCGCCGCGGGCACCAGTGCCCGTTCCGCACCGAACAGCGCCTGCGCACGCCAGTCGCGCACCAGCACCTCCTGGTTGGCGGGCAGGACCACATCCGCATCGGGCCGGGCATTGCCCAGCGTATCGGCGCCGATCGACACGGCCGGCACGCGCAGCCGCATCCGCCGCACCGCGCGCAGCACGGCCATGCCGCTGTCGCGGGTGATCACGCGGTCACCCGGGTTGAGATATTCGACCGGCAACGCGCCATCCAGCGTCAGCACGACAGTGCCGGCGACCAGCGCGTTCAAAGCGGTATCGGAATCGATATGACGTGCGGAGCGCTGCCCCGTTTCACGCCGGACCGTTTTCGGTTCCATTGGCGTCTTCCCGTTGATTTCCTGCCTCTTATTGCCGCCACAATATGGCAGGAATGGGTTAATGTCGCGCCTTTTCTTCGTTCAAATTCTACTCGCACTCGAACTGTTGCTTTGCTAGAAACCGCCGCACCGCCGGGGCGCCGCCCCGTGGGGATGCGGGTGTGGCGAAATTGGTAGACGCACCAGATTTAGGTTCTGGCGCCGCAAGGCGTGGGGGTTCAAGTCCCTCCACCCGCACCACAGTGAAAGGACTGCCGACTTCGGTTGCTCGAGGCCGTCGAGATGATTTCGTGCTATTCGCCCGTCGACCGACGGAAGATGCGCGAGAAGGTCAGGATCAGAAGCGATCCGACGATCCATCCGAACAGCTTGTAGACCGCGGTTGCGACGTGCCACAGCGCCGGAACGTCCAGCGCCTCGTCGGTCCAGACGATCAGCCGCCCTGCGCTTTCGTTCAACGACGGACCGTAGGGAAGGAATCCAGCCATGCGGGTTGCGGGTTCGGGCATCGCGGGGAAGGGCGGAAGGCCGCTTTCATCGGCGCGCACCCGGCACTGGCTTTCCTGGCCCAGTTCGATCAGCGGCACCAGCTTGTCCAGCGCAAACAACAGCGGCACGGCTTGCCCGCGGCAGGGGATGTCAATCATGCGGGACGCGGTGCCGCTGATCGTTGCGGTGTCCGGGGTGGTGTTCAGCACCAATATGTCACGCTGCAGTGCCGTTTGCGTGCCGACATAGCCGAGCACGAGAAGGGCGACGAAGGTCACCGCTCCACGCTGCAGAGAGTAGCCGTAGCCGAAGCACAGGCTGTAGAGCAGCATGAAAGGCCGCCAGATCGGCGCCGTGACCGTGCTGTGCTGCCACCGTGCGCGCAGCCGCGATACGCGGCGGTATTCCTCTTCCTGGCCCTGGTGACGCAGGACGCGCGCAAGCTGTTCGAAGGGCTGCGGATTGAACTCGGCCCGCGTCGGGTTGTAGCCGTCGTATTGCAGCCGCAGCCAGCGTCGTCGGCGCTGGTAAGTGGTGCGCGCGTCGCTCGACCGGACGGAGCGGTGTTTCTTGATGGCGGCAAAGGCGATGAGCGCCGCGATGGCCGCCAGAACCGGCCACCAGCCCGTCATACTGGCCGCGGTCTGCACGCCTTTCCATGTCAACCACAGCACGCCGAGGGCAAAGGCAATCGCCAGGGCCTGGCCCAGTCGTTCCCAGAAACCGGTCGACCCCGTGCCCGAATGCGCACCTTGCAGCGCCGCCACCCGACGCTTGAGCCTTGCGGCGTGCCTTTTCTGCCGGTCCGCCACCTGGGTGTCGCGCCGCGTGACGACGGTCAGGGCGTCGTATGTGAAGCCCGACAGGTCCAAACGCGCTTCCTTGGGCCAGGCATTGCCGTCGGAATCCGACAACTCGCGGGCGTGGGCATTGGTCAGCGATATCGTCGGACGCACGGCAAAGACCCGGTCCCTCTTCGGCATGGCGCGCCGTAGCCGTTTCAGCGTCACCTTGTCCAGAGCGCCCTCGCTGGCGGGCTGGTCCGGCAGCACCGGCGGCAGCGGCCATTCGTCGGAAAACCGCGGCCCGCCCGGCAAGGCGAAGAACAGCGGCGCATGCGACCAGGTCAGCATCGGCAGACCTTCGAACAGCGGCTTGTCCTCGGTCATCTTGAGGATCAGCGAATTGCCGGGCATGGCGATCTTGGCCTCGAAGATCGCGTTGGCGTACCAGATCGTGGCGAGCACCATCGCGCGGTTGCCCTCGGACTCGCCGGGTGGCAGCAGGCGCAACGGGCGCACAAGTTCCGCTGCGGGCCTTGGCAATTGCTGGCAAGCCCAGTCGCCGGGCTCGATAATGCGGAACGGACCGGCGGGGCCAAGCACGGTCGCGCAGAACATCCGGATAAAGGCCAGCTTGTCGGCGGCGCTGTCCAACGATAGGCCGTGCGCCATAAGCGGGGCGATCACAGTGGGCCCGGTGCCGTCCAATAATTGCACACCCTTCGATGTCCGGATCGCATAGGCGAAATGCGTCTCTCCGTCGATGGGGCCGGCGAATTCGATCAGCTCGGCGCCGGGCGCAAACGGCAAAGCCAGGATGCGCGCCTTGGGCGCCGTCTTGGCTGCGAGCAGGGCGTGCAGCTTTTCGGTTCCGGTCTGGCAGTCGATCGCGATCTTGCCCACCGCCAGCCGGTTGCCGCATCGCAGGTTTTCCAGCGATAGCGCGACGTGGTTGGTCGGCGGCACACGAAGCCGCAGGAATTGCGACGGATGGGCGTGGCCCAGCGTCAGGGTCTTGCCGACTTCGGCATCGGAGAGGCTGCACTGGCCGGCGATGTCGGCATAGAGCGCAAGCGACCCGTCGACGCGCGCCTGCGAGAGGTCCAGCAGCACAGCCGTGTTCGCCTGATCGGCCGCTGTCTTCAGCGCGGCGGTGCGCACCGGTCGCACGATTGTACCGTCCAGGGTCAGGTCTTCGCGGATGTGGCTGTTGCGCAGGCTGAAGGGACCGATGATCTCGGTCACGACGGGCGGGTCGTTTGTATCCCGGTTGCACACCAGGTTTTCCATGTCGGTTCCGAAAAAGGCCAGGGCGAATCTGTCGGGCGCTTCGGCTGAAAAATAGCCGCCGCTCAGATCGCAGGCGCTGCCAATCTTGGCGCCCATCAGATCCACGCCCCCATAGGCTTCGAACCGCTCGCGCGGTTGGCCGGGAGTGTTGCGGTTGCGCAGAGCGAGAAACCCGTCGATGCAGCAGGTTTGCCCGCGAATGGCGGTGCCTTCGCCGCCGATAACCAAGCACCCGGCCAGATAGAGATCGCCACCGATCCGCGCATTGGCCAGGTTGATACCACCCAGCACCGCCGACCGTTCGATGATCTGAACCGAACCGGCGATGCGCGTGTTGGACAATTGCAGCGCAAATTTCAGTACGGTGTTGCTGACATCCAGCCCCTTGCGCGGCTCGTCTCCGACGACCAGCGTGCGTTTCAAAACGAAACTGCCCTCGATTCTGGCGCCGTTGAAATTCAGCAGACACAACCCCTGCGCGCGCTTGGCGCGGCTGACCACGGCGTTTCGGGTCCAGGGTTCCGACAGCGGAGCGGTTTCGGCGGCCCTGTCGGCCATCGGACCGCGGCCGCCATGCCAATCGTCCAGATGCACCTGGCCGGTTCCCCGGCCGGGGGGTTCGGAACTGCACACCCCTTCCAGCGCGACCGCCCCCGAAACCCGGCAATGTTCGGCCTCGATCCGGCGCAGACGGCAATCGGTGAAGGTCATCCGCGACAGGCATGACCGACTGATGTCGATGCCCTCCTCGAAGGTGCAATTCCTGAAGTCGAGCGCGATCAGGCTCTGGCCGCCTTCCGGAAACAGACCGTCCAGCGCAAGCATGCCCGAGATCCGCGCGTTCTCGACGCGGAAGGCCCGGGGATAGGCGATGTCGTTCAGATGCGCGACATGCGCGGCAAGGATCGCCGCCCGGACTGTTTCGGATGTGATCGCGCCACCGTCGTCGGTGCCTCGCAACACCGCGGGCACGGCATTGACCGTGGCCTCGGGGGTGTCTGGAATGTCAGTCATGGCAAGACGCGAAATGGGAAATAGGAACCTGCAGGCCGCCAGACTACCGGCAGCGAGGCACCTGTCAACGTTCGCGCCGCCGCCTGGATCGGCACCGACGACACCGCGTGCGTTTCCGCTTGCAGCGCGATCGGCGCACCCGTAAGACGCGCGTCGACTCTGACCGCCGCAGACGCCTCTGCGGCCCCAATGCAATGGAAAAGGACGACATGCAGGTCACCGAAACACTCAAGGACGGTCTCAAGCGCGGCTACGCCATCACGGTCACCGCCAAACAGCTCGAAGACAAGGTCATGGAAAAGCTGGTCGAGGCGCAGCCCGACATCGAGATGAAGGGCTTTCGCAAGGGCAAGGTGCCCCTGCCGCTGCTGAAAAAGCAGTTCGGCCAGCGCCTGCTGGGCGAGGCGATGCAGGAAACCATCGACGGCGCCATGAACAAGCATTTCGAGGAAAGCGGCGACCGCCCGGCGCTCCAGCCTCAGGTCAAGATGACCAACGAGGACTGGAAGGAAGGCGACGACGTGCATGTCGAGATGACCTACGAGGCGCTGCCGGAGGTGCCCGAACTCGACACTTCCAAGATCAAGGTTCAGCGCCTGGTGGTCGAACCGGCCGAAGCCGACGTGGACGAGGCGCTGGCGTCGCTGGCCGAGACCGCGCAGGATTTCAAGGATCGCAAGAAGGGCGCCAAGGCCAAGGACGGCGACCAGGTGGTCATCGACTTCCTGGGCAAGGTCGACGGCGAAGCCTTCGAGGGCGGCGCAGCCGAGGATTACCCGCTGACGCTCGGTTCGGGCAGCTTCATTCCCGGCTTCGAAGAGCAGCTGGTCGGCGTCAAGGCCGGCGACAAGAAGGATGTCGAGGTCAAGTTCCCCGATGAATACGGTGCCGAGCACCTAGCCGGCAAGGACGCGGTTTTCGAGGTGACGGTCAAGGCCGTCAAGGAACCGGTCGCAGCCGCGATCGACGACGAACTGGCCAAGAAATTCGGCGCCGAGGATCTCGACGCCCTCAAGGGGCAGATCCGCGACCGGCTGTCGGCCGAATACGCCGGAGCCGCCCGCCAGGTGATGAAGCGCGCGATCCTCGACGAACTGGACAAGCTGGTGGATTTCGACCTGCCGCCGACCCTGGTCGAAGCCGAAGCCAAACAGATCGCGCATCAATTGTGGCACGAGGAAAACCCCGACGTGCACGGCCACGATCACCCCGATATCGAGCCGACCGAGGAGCACAACAAACTGGCCGTGCGCCGGGTGCGGCTGGGTCTGCTGCTGGCCGATCTGGGTCAGAAGTCGGAAATCGAGGTCACCGATTCCGAGATGACCCAGGCGATCATGAACCAGGCCCGTCAGTATCCGGGCCAGGAACGCGCCTTTTTCGATTACGTCCGGCAGAACCCGCAGATGCAGCAGCAACTGCGCGCGCCGATCTTCGAAGACAAGGTGATCGACCAGATCGCCGAAGCTGCGAAAGTGTCCGAAAAGAAGGTTTCGAAGGAAGACCTGCAAAAGGCGGTCGAGGCGCTGGACGACGAATAATCCCGCATCCCGCGGCGATCACAGGCGGGCCTTCGGGCCCGCTTTTTTTTCCGGCGGCGACGTGCCGATGCTGACTGCACGGACAACTCGGCCTTTTGCCAGATCGGTCTGCCAGACTGAAAGCGAGCGCTGCGTCTGCCTTTGCGCGGGTCGTGCGACTGGCCCCCGTGCTTGTCGGCGAAAACCATCCATCGCGACGTGGGCACGATCGAACCGGTTCTCGAGGAAACCCGACAGGGCAGCGATGCGATTTCCCGGGAATAGGCGACGGCTTTCGGCCTTTCGGTTCAATGGCGTCGCACTGCGTGCACCCACACCTCCGCGTCCGGTTCATGCAGGGCCCGTGTTCCGTCCGTGACGGCACCAAGCCGCTTTGCCACGGCCTGCGAACGCGTATTCTGCCGGTCGATGTAGCTGTGCAGGCTCTCCAAACCCAGTTGCTCACGGGCCCATGTCTTGACGGCCATCGCAGCTTCGGTGGCAAATCCGTTTCCTTCCGCGCCTTCGAACAGGTGCCATGCCAGTTCCACGTCCGGCCAGTTCGAATGTTTGATCAAGCCCACTCGGCCGACGGGATGCCCTGTCTGCCGGTCAACCACAGTGAAAAAGCCGAAGCCGTGCCAATGCCAATGGCCAATACCGGCCAGGAATCCGAACCAGGCCTGTTCGGCCGTGACCGTCTCTCGCAGGGCGACCATGGACGGGGCACTTGTCATGAATCGGGTGAACACTGGCAGATCTTCCCGCACGGGCCCGCGTAGAACCAGTCGGAGCGTCGTCAGCGTGGGTGCGGTCGTGAGTTTTTGCATCGGATGCTTTTCCGGTTGCGGAAATGGGTTCAGTCAGGACCAGTCTAGCGACCGATCGCGTTCAGCCGAAAGACGTCAATCGAACGGACCGATGCGGTCTTCGGGAAGGGCTCGGTCCTGTCACTCGCTCCGGGTTCCCCAAACGAAAAAGGCCGCGGGCTGATCCCGCGGCCTTTGGCTTTGTTCTGGCGATCCGCTCAGGGCTGTTCGTCTTCGCCTTCGTTCGCGGCTTCCGGTGTCGGGACAAGGTCGGCATCGTCCGTCGCGGCCGAGCCGATGTCGTCGAACAGCTCCGCGATCTCGAATTCGGCCTGTGCCTCTTCCTCGGCGGCGGCTTCCTGAATGGTCTTGCCCGAAGCCTGCAATTCGGCCTCCTCGGGCGACCGCGCGACGTTCAGGGTGATCGTGACCATCACTTCGGGGTGCAGGTGAACCTCGACCTCGTGCAGGCCCAGTTCCTTGATCGGGCGGGTGATCAGCACCTGCTTGCGATCAAGGCTGAAGCCCGCTTCGGTGGCCACGTCCGCGGCGTCACGGGTGGTGACGGAACCATAGAGCGCGCCGCCGTCCGAAGCCTGGCGAATCACGATGAACTTCTGACCGTCCAGCTTGGCGGCCATCGCATCGGCCTCTTTCTTGGTCTCGAGGTTGCGCGCCTCGAGCTGCGCCTTCTGCGCTTCGAACTGGGCGATGTTTTCCTTGGATGCGGTCAGCGCCTTGCCCTGCAGCAGCAGGTAGTTGCGCGCATAGCCCGGGCGGACATCGACGATGTCGCCCATCTGGCCCAGCTTGGCCACGCGTTCGAGAAGAATGACTTGCATGGGTCTTCCCTCCTTATTTCACGGCGTAGGGCAGCAGGGCGAGAAAGCGGGCGCGCTTGATCGCACGGGCCAGCTCACGCTGCTTCTTGGCCGACACCGCGGTGATGCGGCTGGGCACGATCTTGCCGCGCTCGGAAATGTAGCGCTGCAACAGCTTGGTGTCCTTGTAGTCGATCTTCGGCGCATCGTCCCCCGAGAAGGGGCAGACCTTGCGGCGGCGGAAAAACGGTTTGGCTGCCATGGGTTAGCTCCTTTTCCTCAGGCCCGGCGTTCGCGGCGGTCGCCGCGTTCGTCGCGTTTCTGCATCTGTGCCGAGGGGCCTTCCTCGTGGGCGTCGACCTTGATGGTCAGCACGCGCATCACGTCGTCATGCAGCCGCATCAGGCGCTCCATCTCCTGCACGGCTTCGGCCGGTGCATCGGTGCGCAGAAAGGCGTAGTGGCCCTTGCGGTTCTTGTTGATCTTGTAGGCCATCGTCTTGACGCCCCAATACTCGTTCTCGACGAGTTTGCCGCCATTGTCGGCAAGGACGGTGCCAAAGTGTTCGATGAGGCTTTCGGCCTGCGCCGGGGAAAGGTCCTGGCGCGCGATGAAAACATGCTCGTAAAGCGGCATGTGCTCTCCGGTTCTGTCAAGGCGCATTTCATAGGGCCCGGGTTTTCGCCTTCCGCTCCCGGCCCACGAGAGACTGCGCGGTGAATAGTGCCGCGGAAGGATGGTGCCTTTTACACGCTTCGCCCCGCGGCGCAAGCGTTTCGCGGCGCCTTTCCGCCGGTTCGCCGCTTTGCCCAAGCCGTGCCGTATTGTCGCCGATTTTAGGGGTTTTTCTTGGAACCGTAGCAACGAGGGCGAATCCGTGGCCGAAACGAAGACGCAGCGCAAGCGAACGATCCACATCGAGAATACGCAGCCCGATGTCGTGACACGCCTGATCGTGTCGATCGTCGGGGTTGCCCTGACGGCATCGGCCTTTGGCATCTGGCTGGTGCCGGGCGACATTCGTTACCCCGAAATGTCGCTGCTCAAGCTCGGTTTGTCGCTGTTCATGCTGCTGTCGGGCCTGTGCTGCCTGACCGTTCTGCGCCGCTAGCGCGGTCTTTGTTCGGAATTCCACAGACCCTGTTTGAATCCGGCGAATTGAAGCCGCGGCCGAATAGGTCAGTTTTCTGGCATCCACAGCAACCCAAAGGATGCCCGACATGAAATCCCTGCTATTCGCTTCGGCGCTTGCCGCACTGCCAGTCATCGGCCAGGCCGCCGAAACCTATGTTCTGGATTCCAGCCACAGCCAGATCCTGTTTTCCTACGACCACCTCGGCTACTCGACCACCTGGGGCATGTTCTCGGGCTTCGAGGGCGAGATCCAGTTCGACCAGGAAAACCCTGCCGCATCTTCGGTATCCGTGTCGTTCCCGGTCCGCAGCATGTTCACCGGCTGGGAAGCCCGGTTCGAGCACTTCATGTCCGGCGATTTCTTCGGCGCGGACGCGGATGAGATGGTCACCTTCACCTCGACCGCGATCGAGGTGACCGGCGAGAACACCGCCGACATCACCGGCGACCTGACGCTGAACGGTGTGACCAAGCCCGTCGTGCTTGCCGCAACGCTCAACCAGACCGGCGAACACCCGATGGCGAAAAAGCCCTGGGCCGGGTTCGATGCCACGACGACGCTCCTGCGGTCCGACTTCAACGTCGGTGCCTTCGCGCCTTTCGTCGGCGACGAGGTTCAGGTGCAGATCTCGGTCGAGGCGTCCAAGGCCGACTGAGCCCCCGCATCATGCAGGCGACCCCGCCCGGGACCGGGCGGGGTCGTTTGGTTTGGCGCAACCGTGATCCTGCGTGCCGCCGATCCTGTGGACGGGCGTCGATATCGGCCTCGGCTTCAGTTTTCGGCCCGCGCAGCCGTCACCGCCACGTCGACGATCACGTCGAAACCAAGCTGCGAGGCATCCGTCATCGTGTCGCCGATCCCGAAGGCGCGACGGTCCAGCGTGACCTGGCCCTGCATGTCCGCCTTGCCGTCCACGACAGTCATCTCGAAGGGCAGGGTGACAGGCAGATCGGTGCCGCGGATGCGCAGACTGCCAGCGGCGACGAACCCGGTCTCGGACGGTGCGATATCCGCTTCGAAACGCGCGGTGGGAAATTGCCCGGCGTCGAAATAGTCGGGCCCCATGGCCTGGCTTGTGACCGACCCAAGCGTCAGCGAGGCGATCGCGACCTCGACCGTCACCGTGCCGGTGCCCGCGCTTTCGTCGAACGTGATATCGGCAGTCCAGTCGGCGAACTGCCCAGACACGGCGCTGCCGAGCTGCTGCACGGTGATCGTCAGCGTTCCGCTTTCGACCTGCCAGTCGCTGTCGACGGCTTCAAGCGCGGCGACCTGCGCGGCGCTCGCCTCGTGCTCGAAAACGCCCAGACCAGCGCCGATTCCAAGCGCCCCGGCCCAGACCGCCACGGCCGCGATGGGCGCGATCAGATGGCCGCCACGGGTGTCGCTGCCCGCCTCTGTCCTGCCAGGCAACATGCGCGCCAGCGTTTCGTCGCGGTCGATGATCGCGTGTTTCACGGCGCCCGCGACATGCAGCAGAACCGCAACCACCAATACCCGTTCGAACACGATATGCAGCGCAGCGGTGGTTTCGGCCCATGCCTTGCTTTCAGGCACGAAGGCCAGGTTTTGCCCGAACGGCCACCAGATCGGTGCGAAGCCTTCGGTCGCGGCGTGATGCATCCAGCCGGTCGCCGGCACCAGCACCAGCGAACCGTAAAGCAGCCAGTGCACCACTTCGGCCAGCAGCGTTTCCAGCCGCCGTTCGGGATGCAGCGGTGCCGGTTTCGGCTGGCTCAACGCCCAACCGATCCGGGCCAGTGCAACGAAGAAGATCGTCACCCCCAGCGTCTTGTGCACCGAAAACAGCCAGGCCTTGCGGGCCAGCGCCTCGGGCGTGTCGAAGGGCGCGCCGTTGGCGAGAATACCCAGCGGGATGGCGGCCAGGATGCCGAACGCGATGGTCCAGTGAAAGACTTTGGCCACGCTGCCATAGCGCTTCGCGGTGTTCGTCAGTGCCATGTCGGGCTCCATCTTCGGCTTGTCTTCCTAGCTAGCGGATCGGGCCCGGCGCGCAATCTTCGTTCCTGCACAGCAACCGTGCAGGGGCGTTGCACCCGAGAGCGGCAGGCTGTATCCACCCGGCCTCAGAGGGACAGGAGCACAAGGGGCGGGTCATGAGCCGAGCATTCATCTTTCCGGGACAGGGCGCCCAGACCATCGGCATGGGCCGTGACCTGGCCGAAGCCTACCCGGCGGCGCGCGCGGTGTTCGACGAGGTCGATGACGCTCTGGGCGAAAAGCTGTCGGCGCTGATCTGGGAAGGCGAGATCGAAACGCTGACGCTGACCGAGAACGCCCAGCCCGCGCTGATGGCGACCTCACTGGCAGCGATGCGCGCGCTTCAGGCCGAGGGCGTCGCGATCGATGCGGCGGCCTTTGTCGCGGGCCATTCGCTGGGTGAGTATTCGGCATTGACCGCGGCGGGTGCCTTCAGCATCGCCGACGCGGCCCGGCTGTTGCGCGCTCGGGGCAAGGCGATGCAGGCCGCCGTTCCGGTCGGACAGGGCGCGATGGCGGCCATTCTCGGACTTGACCTGGCCGCGGTGCGCGCCGTCGCCGATCAGGCGGCGCAGGGCGCGGTCTGCGCGGCGGCCAATGACAACGATCCCGCTCAGGTGGTGATCTCGGGCGACAAGGCGGCGGTGGAACGGGCGGTCGACCTGGCCAAGCAAGCCGGTGCCAAGCGGGCCTTGATGCTGCCGGTCAGCGCGCCTTTCCATTGCACGCTGATGCAGCCCGCGGCGGAGGTCATGCAGGCGGCCCTGGCGGACGTGACGATCCATGCCCCGACGGTGCCCGTGGTGTCGAATGTCCGTGCCGAGGCGGTCAGCGACCCCGAAACCATCCGCGCGCTGCTGGTCGCGCAGATCTGCGGTGCCGTGCGCTGGCGCGAGTCGGTCGAGTGGATGGCCGGGCAGGGCGTGACGTCGTTCTGGGAAATCGGCGCGGGCAAGGCGCTGTCGGGCATGGTCCGCCGCATCGTCCGCGAGGCATCGGTGGGCAATGTCGGAAACGCGGCGGATGTGACCGCCGCCGCGCAAGCCCTTGCCGACGGCTGAAGCGGAGCAAGACTTTTTGCGAAAAGTCTTGCAAAAGTCTCACAAGACTTTTGCCGGTCGCGCCGCGGCCGCAGCTTGGGAAGGAACCACATGTTCGATCTGACGGGAAAATCGGCGCTGATCACCGGCGCATCGGGTGGAATCGGCGGGGCGATCGCGCATGCCCTGCACCAGGCCGGGGCGAGTGTCGGCCTGTCCGGCACCCGGACCGAACCGCTGCAGGCGCTGGCGGCGGACCTGGGCGACCGATGCTTCGTGCTGCCCTGCAACCTGTCCGACCCCGATGCGGTCGCCGCGCTGCCCAAACAGGCGGCCGAAGCGATGGGGGCGGTCGATATCCTGGTGAACAACGCCGGCATCACCCGCGACAACCTTTTCATGCGGATGTCGGACGAGGAATGGCAAAGCGTCCTTGACGTGAACCTCACCGCCACCTTCAAGCTCTGCAAGGGCGTGCTGCGCGGCATGATGAAATCCCGCTGGGGCCGGATCGTGAACATCTCGTCTGTTGTCGGGGCCATCGGCAATCCGGGCCAGGGCAACTATGCCGCGTCCAAGGCCGGGATGATCGGCATGTCCAAATCGCTCGCCTACGAGGTCGCCAGCCGCGGGATCACCGTCAACGCGGTTGCGCCGGGCTTCATCGAAACCGCGATGACGACCAAGCTGACCGACGACCAGAAACAGTCGATTTTTGCCAAGGTGCCCGCCGGGCGCATGGGCACGCCCGAGGAAATCGCCGCGGCGGTGCTGTATCTTTCCAGCCCCGAAGCCGCCTATGTGACGGGCGCCACGCTGCACGTCAACGGCGGTATGGCGATGCTCTGAAATCGGCTGCAAGTGCAGCATGCGAAAGCATTTGCCATCCCCGCCGCCTGTGCTATAGGCCCGCGGGACGGGGAAACCCACCACGCCCGGCGACGGGTCATCAAACCGCCCGGACGGGCAATCGGTGCCACCCCCTGCGGGGCGACGGCGAACAGGGCCCTTGGCCCCAGAAGTGAGGACGAGACATGAGCGACATCGCGGATCGCGTGAAAAAGATTGTGGTCGAGCATCTGAGCGTGGAAGAGGACAAGGTGACCGAGAACGCCTCGTTCATCGACGATCTGGGCGCCGACAGCCTCGACACGGTCGAGCTGGTGATGGCCTTCGAAGAAGAGTTCGGCATCGAGATCCCGGACGACGCAGCCGAGACCATTCAGACTTTTGGCGATGCGGTGAAGTTCATCAAGGAAGCGTCGTAAGACAGGTTCCGGCGGCAAACGCCACGATTTCGACGGCGCCCCCAACGGGCGCCGTTTTTCGTCGCGGTTTCGCTTTTGGTCTGCGGGTCGTCGCAGCGCGGCGATGGCGGCGCGTGATCGTGTTATACTCCGCAGACAGGCGCCGGATCGCGGCGCCGATGCAGGTGGGGGATGCCATGCAGATCATACCGACCATCGAACTGAAGAGCGGCCGCAGCGTCAGCCTGCGCAAGGGCCGGCTGGACGATGCCGAAATCTGGCATGTCGATCCGGTGGCCACGGCGCAGTCCTTTGCCGGCGATGGCGCTGAACTCATGCGCATCACCGATTTCGATGCGATCGCCGGCGGCACGCAGAACGATGCCCTGATCGAGGAAATCATCCGCAAGGCCGGGATCCCGGTCCAGGTCGCCGGCGGAATCCGGTCGCGCGAGCGCGCCGAGCACTGGATCGACCGCGGCGCCGGACAGGTTGTCATCGGAACGCTTGCGGCGCAGGCGCCTCAGGTTGTCAAGGCACTGGCCAAGGCGCATCCCGCGATGATCGCGCTCAGCCTGGACATTCGCGGTGGCAAGCTGGTCACACATGGCTGGAACGAGGCCAGCGCGCTGGATCCCAACAGCTTTCTTGCGTCCTTCGCCACCGATCCGCTGGCCTCGGTGATCGTCACCGATATCGACAACGACGACGCGCAGGTCGACGCCCAACTGGGTCTGATCACCGGCCTAGCGGCCGAAACCCGCCATCCGGTCATCGCCAGTGGCGTGGTCAACAGCCTCGACGATATTTCACGGCTGCACTACGTGCCGAACGTCGCCGGGGCGATCGTCGGCCGTGCCCTGATGCGGCAGGTCTTCACGCTTGCAGACGCCTTGAAGATCGCCCGCTCCAGCGGCGAAGCGGTTGCCGAATTCCAGTAACGCAAGAAAGGGCGCCCGGTGAGGCGCCCTTTCGCGTCGTGCTGCGTGGACCGCCGCTCAGCCGTCGAAATCCACTTCTTCGACCAGCCGCAGGGCGGCCGCGCTGTGGCTGGCGATGGTCATCAGGTTGACGTCGTCGGCGGTGAAGGCGCCCCAGCCCTGAACCAGTTCGACCGGCTCGGATCCCGGCGCGATGGGGTATTCGTAATTCGCGGCCGCATAGATTTCCTGCGCCTCCTTCGAGGTCAGGAATTCCATCATTTTCAGGGCGTTGTCCTTGTTCGGCGCCGATTTGGTCATCGCCACGCCCGAAATGTTCACATGCGTGCCCGCGCCTTCGAAGGTCGGGAACAGCACATTGACCGAATTGGCCCATTCCGCCTGTTCGGCGTCTTCCAGCATCTTGCCCATGTAATAGGTGTTGCCCAGGCTGATGTCGCATTCGCCCGACCAGATCGCCTTGACCTGCGCGCGGTCATTGCCCTGCGGCTTGCGGGCCAGGTTGGCCTTGACGCCTTCCAGCCAGGCCTTGGCGGCCTCTTCGCCGTGGTGGTGGATCACCGCGGACACCAGCGCGACGGTGTATTCATGGGTGCCCGAGCGCGTGCAGATGCGGCCCTGCCACTTGGGGTCGGCCAGATCCTCGTAGGTGGTCACTTCGGACGGATCGACCCGGTCCTTGCTGGCATAGACGATGCGGGCGCGGGTGGTCAGGCCCCACCAGTGGCCACCCGGGTCGTGATAGGCGTCCGGCACGTTGGCGCGCAGCATCTCGCTGTCGACCGGCTGGGTCAGCCCTGCGTCGACCGCCGCGGCCAGGCGCGAGATGTCGACCGTGAAGATGAGGTCGGCAGGCGAACGACTGCCTTCGGCCTGGAGCCGTTCGACCATCCCCTTTTCCAGGAAGGCCACGTTGACCTTGATGCCCGTTGCTTCGGTAAAGGCATCGGTCAGCGGCTGGATCAGCTCGGGCTGGCGATAGGAATAGATGTTGACCTCTTCGGCCAGGGCAGGGGCGGCGGTGGCGGCAAGAGCCAGGGCCGAAACGGCAAGACGCAGATTCATCGGAAACTCCTTCTGGGCGTCGGTGACATTCGATGCGCCCGTTATTTCCGACTAAAATGCTCAGGTCAATACCCGAATAGAAAAGTCAGGTATTCCGGGACGCCTTGTCGCGGGCCTTCGCCGCGTCCCACAGCGCGTCCATTTCCGCCAGATCGCTGTCTTCCGGCCGCCGCCCCTGCCTGGCCAGCGCCGCCTCTATCGCTTCGAAACGCCGCACGAATTTCGCATTGGCGCCGCGCAACGCCTCTTCGGGGTCGATGTCCAGGTGCCGGGCCAGGTTCGCCACCACGAACAGCAGATCGCCGAATTCCTCGCGGATGTGATCGGGGTCGGTGGCGTGGCGCAGTTCGTCGGCCTCTTCCACCAGCTTGTCGATCACCTCGTCCGTGGATGGCCAGTCGAACCCGACCCGCGCCGCGCGCTTCTGCAGCTTGACCGCCCGCATCAGCGCCGGCAGGCCCTTGGCCACGCCATCCAATACGCCGCGCTGTTTCTGTCCGGCGCGTTCCGCGGCCTTGATGCGTTCCCAGTCCTGAACCTGCTGCTCGGCCGATTTGTCCCGGCTCTCGTCGCCGAAGACATGCGGATGTCGCGCGACCATCTTGTCCGAGATCGCGTTGGCCACGTCGTCGAAGGTGAACAGCCCCGCCTCGTCGGCCATCTGCGTGTGATAGACCGATTGCAGCAGCAGATCGCCCAACTCGCCCTTCAACTCGTCCCAGGCCTGCCGTTCGATGGCGTCGGCCACCTCGTAGGCCTCTTCGATCGTATAGGGCGCGATGGAAGCGAAATCCTGTTCGATGTCCCAGGGACAGCCGGTTTGCGGGTCGCGCAGGCGGCGCATGATCTCGATCAGCCGGGGCATCCCGCCCTTTGGGTCGTGGACCAGGTCATCGGACATTGCGCATGGGCTCCTTTTGGCCTCAGATGTGCGGCACCTGACCCGAGGAGTCCAGCCTTGCCCATCGTGAACCGCATCGCCGAATTCGGACCCGACATGGCGGCCTGGCGCCAGCACATCCACGCGCATCCCGAATTGGGGCTGGACTGCCACCAGACCGCCGCCTTCGTGGCCGAGCGTCTGCGCGAATTCGGCGTAGACGAGATTCACGAAGGCCTTGCCACCAGCGGCGTCGTGGCGATCATCCGCGGACAGGGCGACGGGCCGGTGACGGGCTTGCGCGCCGACATGGACGCGCTGCCGATGCAGGAGGAAACCGGCGTGGCCTATGCCTCGACCGTGCCTGGGCGGATGCATGCCTGCGGTCACGACGGGCATACCGCGATGCTGCTGGGAGCCGCGCGTTACCTCGCCGAGACGCGGAATTTCGCAGGCTCGGTCGCGCTGATCTTTCAGCCGGCCGAGGAAACCATCGGCGGTGGGCGCATCATGGTCGAAGAGGGCATGATGGACCGCTTCGGCATATCCGAGGTCTATGCCCTGCACACCGACCCCTTTGCCGATGCCGGGGAAATGCGCACCTGTCCGGGGCCGATCATGGCGGCGGTGGATGACTTCCGCATCACCGTGACCGGCAAGGGCGGGCACGCCGCCTATCCCGACAGCACCCGCGATCCGATGCCCTGCGCGCTGGCCATCGGTCAGGCCCTGCCGACGATCGTGTCGCGCAACGCCCCGGCGCTAAGCCCTGTCGTGGTGTCGCTGACGATGATCGCAGGCGGCACCGCCAGCAACATCATCCCCGAAACCGTTACCCTTGGCGGCACGGTGCGCACGCTCGACCCGGCGCTGCGCGACCTGGCCGAACGCCGCATCGGCGAAATCGTGGCGGGGCAGGCGGCCAGCTATGGCGTTTCGGCCGAGTTGGATTACCAGCGGTCCTATCCCGCGACGATCAATCACGCCGAACAGGCGGAATTCGCCGCAGGCGTCGCGCGCGAAATCACGCCCGATGTCGTGACCGATCTCGCGCCGGAAATGGGTGCCGAGGATTTCTCGTACATGCTTCAGGCCCGGCCCGGCGCCTTCCTGTTCCTCGGGCAGGGCAAGGGGCCGTCGGTGCACCATCCGAAGTTCAATTTCAACGACGCCATCGCCCCGGTCGGCGCGTCGTTCTTCGCCCGATTGGTGGAACGGCGCCAGCCCTTGCGCACCTGACGTTCCCGGAAAGAGAAAGGCCCGACCATGGCTCTCGAAGACGCCAAGACCCAGATCGACCACGCCTTTACCCGCGACGACCTGAAGGGTCCGAGTTTCGAGAACGTCTTCGCCGGGGCGGCGTCCTTTCTGCGGCGGCGGTATACCAAGGATCTGACCGGGGTGGACATCGCGGTAACCGGGCTGCCCTTCGACCAGGCGGTGACGAACCGGCCCGGCACGCGGTTGGGGCCGCGGGCGATCCGCGAGGCATCGCTGCTCCAACCCTGCGACGCGCCCTATGGCTGGGGCTATGACGTGCTGAGCGAATTCGCCATCGCCGATTACGGCGACATGGCTTTCGACTATGCCCAGCCCTCCGAGGTGCCCGAACGGATCGAGGCGCATGTGGCGGGCATTCTCGACCAGGGTGCGGCCTGCGTGGCGCTTGGTGGCGATCATTCGGTCACGTTGGGATGCCTTCGCGCCCATGCCGCGCAATGCGGGCCGATGTCGGTGATCCAGTTCGACGCCCATACCGACACCTGGGCCGACGACGATCCGGCCCGCGTCGACCACGGCACGTTTCTCTACAAGGCGGTGCAGGAAGGGCTGGTCGATCCCGAACGGTCGGTTCAGATCGGCATCCGCACCGAAAATCCCGACACGCTGGGGTTCCGAATCTTCGACGCCCGCGATGTGCAGGCATTGGGTCCGCTGGCGGTGGCCGAACAGGCGCGCGAAATCGTCGCCGGTCGCCCGGTCTATCTGACCTTCGACATCGATGCGCTGGATCCCGCCTTTGCGCCGGGGACCGGCACGCCGGTCTGGGGCGGGCTGACCAGCCAGCAGGCCGCAGTGATGCTGCGTGCCCTGGCGGGCATCGAGATGGTGGGCGGCGACGTGGTCGAGGTTTCACCGCCCTTCGACCACGCCGGCATCACCGCCATCGCCGCCGCCCATGTCGCCACCGACCTGTGCTGCCTGTGGGGCTGGACCCGACGCTGAGCCGGCCTCTGGCGATCCCTTGCCGATCGGCACGAATTCGCTCGGCGCCTCTTTGCCTTGACGCGGAAACATGACACTCAGACCGGCGGGGATGGGCACTGGCCGCTGTCGAGCCAGCCGGGAAAAAGGACGGGAACCGTGCGCATGGTCTTTTGGCTGATCGTGATCCTGATCGTGGGCGGGCTGGCCTGGATCCGCTTCGCGCCGTCGGATGTCGCGGTCTGGCATGTCGATCCGATGGTCGCTTCGGACCAGGATCTGACCGGTGGCGTTCGTCGCCGGATCGATGGCGGGCTGGACACTTTCGAACGCCTGCATGGCATCATCCTGGCCACGCCGCGCACCGAATTGCTGGCCGGAAGCCCGGCCGAGGGCCGCGCCACCTATGTCACGCGGTCGCAATGGATGGGCTTTCCCGACTATACCACCGTGCAGTTCACCGACGACCATCTCGAGCTGTTCTCGCGGTTGCGATTCGGCCAGTCGGATTTCGGCGTGAACAAGGCCCGCGTCGAAGGCTGGCTGGCAGCCCTCGAGACGCAGCCCGGGGATTGACCCCGGCCTGCGCCCATGTGCATCTGCGCGCATGATCCCGACCGACCGCCTGCAACAGATCAAGGAACGTCTCGAATATGTCGAGGCGCGCATGGCCACGGGCGAAGGCGACATCGCGGCCCTGGGCCGCGAATATGCCGAGTTGCGCCCGGTGGTCGGCGTGATTGCCGAATGGGAACAGGCCCAGAGCGATATCGCCGAGGCGCGCGCGATGCTGGCCGACCCCGAGATGAAGGCTCTGGCCGAAGAGGAACTGCCCGCGCTCCAGGCCCGTCTGCCGGAGCTCGAACGCGCCGTTCAACTGGCGCTTTTGCCGCGCGACGCCGCCGACAGCCGCGCGGCAATGCTGGAGATCCGCCCCGGCACGGGGGGGGAGGAGGCGGCGCTGTTCGCGGCGGACCTGGCGCGCATGTACCAGCGCTATGCCGAGGCGCGCGGATGGCGGTGGGAGGTGATCGACGAGACGCCGACCGAGTTGGGTGGGCTCAAGGAATTGGTGGTGCGCATCGCCGGCGACGGCGTCTTCGCCCGGCTCAAGTTCGAAAGCGGCGTGCACCGGGTGCAGCGGGTGCCGGAAACCGAAAGCGGCGGGCGCATCCACACCTCGGCGGCGACGGTAGCGGTGCTGCCCGAGGCCGAGGAGGTCGACATCCGCATCGACCCCGCCGATATCCGCATCGACACGATGCGCGCCTCTGGCGCCGGCGGGCAACACGTCAACACCACGGATTCGGCGGTGCGGATCACCCATATCCCCAGCGGGATCGTGGTGACGAGTTCCGAGAAAAGCCAGCACCGCAACCGCGAGATCGCCATGCAGGTGCTGCGCGCGCGGCTGTTCGACCTGGAGCGCCAGAAAGCCGCCGATGCGCGGTCCGCCGACCGCAAGGCGCAGGTGGGCTCGGGCGACCGCTCGGAACGCATCCGCACCTACAACTTTCCCCAGGGAAGGATGACCGATCACCGCATCGGGCTGACGCTGTACCGGCTGGATCAGATCATGGCGGGCGACCTGGACGAGATCATCGACGCGCTGATCGCCGAACACCAGGCGGCGCTGCTGGCCGAGATGGAGGGCTGAGCATGCCGCGGGCGGCAAATTTCGCCACCGAAATTTGCAAATTCCTCGCAAGGAATTTGCGGCTGGAGACCGGGAACGGCGATGCGCGGTGCTGATCTTCTGGCGCGGGGCACCGCGACGCTGACGCAGGCCGGCGTTCCGGACGCCGGGCGCGATGCGCGGCGCCTGCTGGCTCATGTGCTCAAGGTCCCGCCCGGCCGGCTGACGCTGTTCCTGCCCGAAGAGGTCGAGCCGCAGCTTACGGTGATCTTCAATGCCATGATAGAACGTCGTGCCGACCGGGTGCCGGTCAGTCATCTGACCGGACGGCGGCTGTTCTACGGCCGGGAATTCATCGTCACCAGGGACGTTCTCGATCCGCGTCCCGAAACCGAAACGCTGATCGAGGCGGCCTTGTCCCAGCCCTTCGTCTCCGTTCTCGATCTGGGCACCGGCTCCGGTTGCATCCTGCTCACCCTGCTGATGGAACGCGAAGACAGCTGGGGCATCGGCACCGATCTCAGCCGCGAAGCGCTGGATGTGGCGTTCTGGAACCGCAATGCCTTGCGGCTCGAGCCGCGCGCGGCACTCGAGCTGGGCAGCTGGTTCGCGCCGCTGGAGGATATCGGCCGCCGGTTCGACCTGATCGTCTCGAACCCGCCCTACATCGCCGCCGACGAAATGCCGGGTCTGGCGCCCGAACTGCGCGACCACGAACCGCGCATGGCCCTGACCGACGAGGCTGACGGGCTGACCGCCTATCGCGAAATCGCTGCCCGGGCGCCGGAATTCCTTGAACCCGGCGGGCGGCTCTTGCTGGAAATCGGCGCCACCCAGGGCCGTGCCGTGGCGGGGTTGCTGCGCCGCGCCGGCTTTGATCGGGTCCGCGTCATCCCCGACCTGGATGGCCGTCCAAGGGTGGTCAGCGGCGTCCGAATCCACACATGAACAGGCTTTTTCGCGAAATTCCGCCGGATTCGTCGAATTATCGCTTGCCCAACACGGTCTGGCATGGTTAGCACGAAACAGTTGACGCGGTGGATGCCTTCGGGCGGTCCCGCGCAGCGGCAAGCCAAACAATGCAGCGATCCGCAAACCCGGTGCCACAGCGCCACGCGGACCGCCAAACAGTCAGACCAAAGGCTGAAATTCGTTTACCATGCGCCAATCGAAGTCCCGATCGCGGTCGAAGTCGAACCGCAACCGCAACACACTCGGCAACGTCGTCAACCGCGTGTTCGACAGCAGCGGCCCCGAGGGCAAGGTACGCGGCACGCCGCAGCAGATCATCGATAAGTACAACCAGCTGGCCCGCGATGCGGCCCTGGGCAATGATCGCGTTGCCGCCGAGAATTTCCAGCAACATGCCGAACACTACCTGCGCCTTCTGAGCGAAGCGCAGAAGGAACAGGATGCGCGTCGCGAACAGCAAGAGCGCGAGAACCGCGAGCGTCAGGCGCAGCGGGATCGCGAACGGGCCGAGCGCGATGCCACGCGCGGCGACCCGTCGGACGATCAGCCCGACGAACAGCCCCGTCAGGAACGTCAGCCCCGCCGGAACGACCCCGACCGTCAGCAGGGCGATGTGTTCGACCTTGGCGGCGACGAGGAAGGTCCGGGCCTGGTGGACACGCCCGAAAGCCGTTCCGAAGCCAAGCCCGACGAGGCCAAGGCGGAAAAGCCGAAAAAGCCCCGCGCGCCCCGCCGCAAGAAGACCGATCCGGCTTCGGATGCAGCGGCCGCCAAAGACGCGCCCGACGCCGCCGAATAATCCCTCCTAGCCTGCCAGCGATCGCGCCAGGGCACAGAACCGCTCGAGGGATACCTGTTCGGCCCGTTCGGTCGGTGCGATCCCGGCCGCCACCAGGTGCGCCTCGATGTCCCGGTCCAGCCCCTTCAGCGCCGAACGCAACATCTTGCGCCGCTGGTTGAAGGCCATCGCAACCACCTTTTCCAGCACCGCCGGATCAGCGGGATAGCGCGGTTCGGGCAAGGCGCGCAGGTGCACCACCGCCGAGCTGACCTTGGGCGGCGGGGTAAAGGCTTCGGGCGGCAATGTCATCACGATGCGGGCCTCGCAGCGCCATTGCGCCAGGATGGCCAGCCTTCCATAGGCCTTTCCACCCGGCCGGGCGGTGATGCGTTCGGCAACCTCGCGCTGGAACATCAGCGTCAGGCTGTGCCAGACCGGCGGCCAGGCAGGCGGTGTCAGCCAGCGCACCAGCAATTCGGTGCCCACGTTGTAGGGCAGGTTGGCCACCACCGCGATGGGCGGGGTCAGGTGTTCGGCCAGGTCGACCGTCAGCGCGTCGGCGTTGATGACCTCCAGCCGGCCCGGATAGGCCGCGGCGATCTCGGCCAGCGCCGGCAGGCACCGGGCATCCTTTTCCACGGCAAGAACCCGGCGCGCGCCCTCGGCCAGCAGACCGCGGGTCAATCCGCCGGGGCCGGGGCCGACCTCGAACACGTCGAACCCGCTCAGATCGCCCGCCTGTCGCGCGATCTTGGCCGTCAGGTTCAGGTCCAGCAGGAAATTCTGCCCCAAGGCCTTTTTCGCCGACAGACCGTGTGCGGCGATCACCTCGCGCAGCGGCGGCAGCCCGTCGATGGTGCTCATGCCGCGCCCCCGGTCATCCGGTCGGCGAGGCGCAGCGCCTCGACGAACGAGGCCGGGTTCGCCCGGCCGGTCCCCGCGATGTCGAAGGCGGTGCCGTGATCGGGCGATGTGCGGACGAAAGGCAGGCCCAGCGTCACGTTCACGCCGCGGTCGAAATCCAGCGTCTTGATCGGGATCAGCGCCTGGTCGTGATACATCGCGATGGCGGCGTCATAGCGCGTGCGGGCGGCGGCGTGGAACAGCGTGTCGGCGGAATGCGGGCCGGTCAGGGCCATGCCCTCGGCGCGCAGCCGCTCCAGCACCGGTGTGATGATCTCGATCTCTTCGTGGCCCATCTTGCCGCCCTCGCCGGCATGTGGGTTCAGCCCGGCCACTGCCAGCCGGGGCGAGGCGATGTTGAATTGCGTGACCAGCGCGGCATGCGTGATGCGGATACGCGATTCCAGCAGGTCGGCCGTCAGCGCCCGCGGCACGTCGGCCAGCGCGACATGTATCGTGACCGGCACCACCCGCAACTGCTCCGAGGCCAGCATCATGACCACGTCGTCGGCACCGGCCAGGTGACACAGGAATTCGGTATGACCCGGAAAGCCGAAACCGGCGCCATCGGCCAGCGCCTGCTTGTGGATCGGCAGGGTGCAGATCGCCCGCGCGGCGCCGGACTGCACCAGCGCTACGGCGCGTTCGATCGCGGCAACCACGCCCTTGGCCTGTGCCGCTTGCGGCTGACCGGGGGTGCGTGCGCCGTCGAAGCGCAGCGGCAGAACCGGCAGACCCCGTTCGGAAGCACCGGGCGCCTCGGAGGGATCAGGGACGACGACATGCGGCACCGCGCCGGGCAGATGTGCCGGATCGCCGATCCAGACGAAAGGCAGCGTCGCCCGAAGCCGCGCCCAGGCGGCTTCGGCCAGTTCCGGCCCGATCCCCGCCGGTTCGCCGCAGGACACGGCGATGGGCAGCGGGGTCATCGTTCGACGATGCGGGCGTCGGCGCGCAACTGGGCCAGGTAACCGTCCGCCAGCCGCGCGATGCGCTGATTGCGCAGGCCAAGCGTGAATTGTTCGCGATCCAGGTTTTCGTCGATCTTGTTGGTCCGGCCGCAAAGCATCAGGAACACCAGCGTCTGCCCGTTGGCGCGGGTCAGGGCGGTGGATACCTCGCCGGGATCGAGCTTGGACAGCTCGATGGCGATGTCGGTCGGTATGTCGCCGGGGGGCAGCGACCCGCGTTCCAGCACCTCGGCGGGCTGGCCCTGGGCGATGCCGTAAAGATCGTCGCAGCGGTCGACCTTGCTTGCCAGGACGCGCGCCTGGGCAAGCGTCTCCGGCGACCGGCCGCCGGGCATGTAATAGGCGGCGTATTCGACCGCCGCGATCTCGGGCGCGGAAAACCCGGTTTCTTCGATCTCGCGCAGCTGGAACAGCGCCACCGCGTTGGGGATGGTCAACGGCTGCGTCACTTCGCCTGGACGCAGCCCGATGATCAGCGGCTGGAGAACCGGGGGCAGTTCGGTCAGGTCGCGCCAGGGCAGGCGTCCGCCATTGCCGCGTGACGCGGTGGCCGAATAGCGCCGCGCCTCGGCCGAGAATTCCGATTGCGAGGTGATTTGCGAGATCCGCGCGGCACGGGCCTGCACTTCGTCTTCGCTTCCCGGCGGCATCGGCATTATGATCTCGGACAGCAGCACCCGGATGTTCGACCCGCTGCCGCGTGTCGCCAAGGCGCGATCGATCTCGTCTTCGCTGACACTGGCGCGCCCGGCAAAGCGCTGGCGCACCAGTTCGCGCCAGGCGACACCCGCCAGAACGAAATCGCGGAAGGTCTGTTCGGCGATGCCGCGCTGTGCCAGCGCGCTGACGAATTCCTCGCGGGTGAGATTGGCGCGGCCGGCGAATTCGGACATGCCGTCGATGACGTCATCCTCGTTGGGGCGGATGCCGGCGTCACGCGCGGCCTGCAGGCGCAAGCGGTCGTCGATCAGCTGTTCGCGCGCCAGCGTGGCGTGATTACCGGGGGCGTTCAGCGCCCGCAGCATCAGCGTCCGCTGTTCGATCTCGTACCCGGTGATCGAACTTTCGTTCACCGTGATCACGGGCGAAAACGTGCCCTGTGCGGCCAGTGGCACAGGGCTGGCCGCCAAGATGGCGAACACCAGGGCGGCTCGGATGAAAGCGGTCAGTTGCGGCATGTCCGGCGGTACTCCTTCGCGCTGCCGCCCGTGCCGAACCCTTTCAGCGCGACGGTCAGGTCGAAATCGGTTGACGGTTCCAGGTTGCTGGCCGAGGCGAACCGGCGCGAAACACCCATCCCCACCTCAACGCATTCGTTGCGGTATTGCAAGCCAAGCCCCACGCGGTCAAGCCGTTGGTCGGCCAGGTCGTAACGCCACTCGGTCGAACCTGTCCACTGGCGGTTGAACCGGTAGGCGCCGTCGAAGCTCCATTCCGATTGCGCCTGGTCGCGGTCCTCCTCGGGATCGGTGACCAGCAACAGGTAGGAAGCGCCCAGTTCGACGCGCGTATTGGACCAGGCGGCCCGGGCCTCAGCCTTGGAAAACCGCGCATTGTCGTCGATCAGACCGCGCGCGGTCAGCGACAGGCCGTCGTCGTTGGCGAAGCGCCCGGCGATCAGCCAGTCCGACACCTCGCCCTCCAACCCTGACGACCGGGTGAAATCGCCATCGGCCTCTTCGCGCCAGATGCGCGCGACGGTCATCGCCGCACGCCAGCCCTGTGGCGCGGCATGCATCCAGCGCAGCCCGGCGGCCAGGGTCTGACCGTGTTCGCGGCGGTCCTGCGCGGGAAAGCGCGACAGGCTCAGCAGGTTGCCTTCGTCGAATTCGATCCGCGTGCTTTCGTCGTTGGGGTTGCCGGCGCGTTCGCCGCCGGTCCAGCCGTATTGCAGCACCGGTTCCACCAGCGTCCGTCCGCCTTGGGCGCCGCGACGTTCGAACGGCCAGCGCAATTCCAGCGCCGTGCCCAGTGTCGCGCGGCTGACATCGGCCTCCGACGTGATGTCCTGCCGCGTGGCGTAGCGATCCAGCCAGAGATGGGTGGTCAGCCCTGCACGCATGCCCGCCATCAGGGTCCAGCGGTTGCGCCAGCTCAGATCCACGTTCAGCCGCGCCACGTCGCGGCCATCGACTTCGGTGTCGTCGTCATCGCCGTCGAAATCGCGGTCGGAATAGCGGAAATGGCCGTGCACCACGCCGCCGATCCGCAATTCACCCGCAAGCGCCGACGGGAACAGCCGTTTTTCATAGCGGGCATTGGCGATGATCGTCGGCTGGGTCGCGTTGTTTTCGGTCTCGCGCAGGGATTCGTAATGCACGATGCTGCTTGCAATGAAATCGTCGCGCCGCGCACGGCTGACCTCCAGCGCCGAATCCAGTCGATCGCCGCCGGCATAGCCGTAGTCGTTGATGTAACTGTTGTCCGAAACCGTCTCGATATCGAAGGTCAGCTTGAACCCGTCGCGCAGGTCGAACGCGCCTTCGGCGAAGAACAGACCACGCACCTCGCCGGGCAGCAGGCTGTCCGAACTGAGCGTCGTGTCCACCGTCAGATCGCCATTGTGAAAGGCGCGACGGTAGCGCAGTTCGACCGTTCGCGTGACCGGCGACAGGTAGGGCGTGATGGTGATGTCCTGATGATCGCCGATGGGCACGAAATAGGGCAGTTTCAGGCCCGTTCCCAGCAGCGTGGTCGATCGGATCGACGGGATCAGGAATCCTGGTGCGCGTTTGAGGGTGGGGTCCGGCAGACGCAGGCGCGGCAGCCAGAACACCGGCACGTCCAGCACGCGGAACTGCGCATCGTCGAAATAGAGCTGCCGCTCGTCCCGATCGTGGATCACCCGAGAGGCCCGGATCTGCCACAACGGAACACCGTCGGACCCGCAAACCTGGCACGACGTCACAGCCACCTTGCGCAACTGCGTATAGCGTCCCTCGCGGCGCGCTTCGGTGGCGGCCAGTTGCAACTGCTGGTCCAGAACCATCCGCGCACCGGTCAACAGCCCGTTGCGGAATCGGGTGTCCAGTTGTGCCTGGTCGGCCAGCAGGATCGTTCCTTCGGCGTCGGTCAGACGGATCGGACCCTCGATCACGACGCTGTCCGAAGACTGATCGTAGACGATGCGCGTTGCGGATAGATGCACGCCGTCATGCAGCGCTTCGACATTGCCGGTGGCGATCAGTCGGCTGTCGGACTCGACGGTCACGCTGTCGGCTACCAGCAAGGCCGGGCTGCTGTCCTGCGCATGCACGGCGGGCGGTGTCATCACCAGCAGCAGCACGCAGAGGATCAGCGCACGCATCACCCGTCCTCGCGTTGCAGGACCAGTCCCAGGGCAAGCAGTAGCGACGCCAGCGGCGGCACCCAGGCGGCCAGGATCGGCTGAAGCTGTCCGTTTTCGCCCAGGATCTGCGCGAAGTTGCGCACGTAGTAGAGCCCGAAGCCCAGCAGCACCGCCGACAATACCGAAATGCCGGTGCGCCCAAGCCGCGGATGCCGCATGGTGAAACCGGCCGCGACCAGCACCATCGCCAGCAGGAAAACCGGCCGCGCCAGCTCCATCTGAAGCCAGACGACGTGACGCCGGGCCGAGAACCCGGCTTCGTCCAGCCCGTCGATGAAAGCGGGCAGGTCCCAGATCGCGATGGCGGACGGTTTGCCGAAGCGGTCGCGGATGTCTTCCTCGGTCAGGGTCGAGGGCAGGCGCAGCTGCGCGTGTTCGCGCGCGCCGGCCTCGGGGTTCAGCCCGGCCGCAAGCGGCCAGGCCTTGGCGTCACTGAGCACCCAGGCGCCGTCCTCGAGCCGGGCGGATTTCGCCACGATCCGCTTGATCGGCCCGCCTTCGGCGGCATAGGCCAGGAAACTGACGTCGAACAGCACCGTGGCCTCGGCATTGGCGCTGCGGGCCTGGATCACCGTCTGTCCCTGCGGTCCGCCCTGGCGCAGCCACAGCCCTTCCGAGCCGACCGACAGGGTCGACACGTTGCCGCCGCGCAGCCGTTCGGAAAGGTCGGCGTATTTCTTGGACGTGGTCGCGACGATCGGGTTGACCATCGCCACCGCCGCAAAGCCGATCAGCAGGGCGACGATCACCGGACCGACCAGCGCCACCAGCCCCGAACGCCCCGAGGCCCGTGTCACCACCAGTTCCGACGACCGCGCCAGACCGAGAAACAGCGCCACCGTCGACAGGATCATCACCAGCGGCAGGATCTGGTACATCCCTTCCGGCAGTTTCAGCGCGGTCAGACGCAGGATGTCGGCAAAGCGCACGTCCTCGTCGAACCGGCGCAACTGGTCGATCAGGTCCAGCAGTGCCTGGAAGATCGCGAAGACCAGGAAGGTCGCGCTGAACAACCACAGGAACCGCCGGGCGAAGTAACGGTGCAGGATCATGCCGGCACCTCGTCGCCGGATGCCGGCACCGGGCGCGGACGAAAGGGCCGGGATGCCAGCCGCAGCAGGCCCAGCACAAAGACCAGCCCCACCAGCGACGGCAGGTAGACCAGCGGCCAGAGCGCGGCGTTCGAGCGGACCGGATCGGTGACCGCGCTTTCCACCAACTTGACCAGCACCAGCAGAAAGATCGCGAGGATGATCTGCCGGGTCACGCCGAACCGCGAAAAGCCGCCGGTCATCAGCGTCGCATAGCCGATCAGCGCCGCGATCGCGGCCAGCAGCGGACCCTGGAACCGCAGGTGTGCCTCTTCCAGCACTTCGCCCAGCGTCTCGTCCGCCTCCTCGGCAACGGCCGCGGACCGGGTCAGCAACTCGGTCGTGGGGATGTATTCGATCTTGCGCCGTTTCTGTTTGCCCGGCGCGATCAGCCCCGAGATGTCGTAGGTCAGGTCGTTGAAATTCGTCGTCGAAAGCCTGTTCTGCGCGACGTTCAGCGTCTGCGCGAGCCCGGCCAGCATCACCAGCTTGGTCCCGCCGTCGTCGTTCAGCAGAAAGGCGCGGTCCGCGGTGTAGGTGATCGTGCGATCCGCCTGACGGCGGTCCGACAGGAACACGTCACGCAGTTCGCCCGCCTCGTTTATGTCGCGCACGAAAAAGGTCACGCCCTTGTCGGGATGCAGGAACACTCCTTCGCGCAGCAGCCGGGCCGAGATCGAGCCCGAAATCTGCTGTTCGCGCAGCCGCAGCTGTTCCTGCGACTTGGGGATCAGCAGATGCGTCAGGATCGACATCATGACCGCCACGATCAGCCCGAAGACCAGCACCGGCCGCCCCAGTCGCCAGGGTGACATGCCCGTCGACTGGATCACGGTCAGCTCGGATTCGTTGCTCATCCGGTTGGTGACATAGACCGAGGCGGCAAAGGTCGCCATCGGCAGGACAAGGCCGATCACCGATGGCAGCGACAATGCGGTGAATTCCAGGAACACACCCGCCGAATGGCCATCCGCGATCAGCCGGTCGAACAGGATGATCGCCCGGTTGACCCAGTAGACCGCCACCAGAACCAGGGCGAAGAACCCGAACAGCACCATTAGCTGCGACAGCACATATCGGTCGAATCGCTGCACGCGACGAAGCCCCCAAGGCGACAATTGGGGGCGACCCTAGCGGATCGGGGCGAGGCGGAAAAGGCGGCACTGGCCTTTGCGGTGGCGGGCCGCTACCTAATCGGGACAAGACCGCGAGGCACACGACAAAAGGGGTAGACGATGACCGCATTGCGACAGTTGGAATTCCGGGCGACCGATCTCGACATGCTGGCCGAGGCGCCGGGCTGGGTTGCGGTGTTCGTGCCCGCCGACCGCAAGATGAGCCCCGGCGCTCGGCGTCTCAACCGCCTGACCAAGGGCGCCGTTGCGCGTGCGGTTGACGGCGACGCCTGGGACAAGACCAAGCCCGGCGACAGTCTGCGGCTGAACTTTCCCGCCGGGATGGCGGCCGAGGCGGTGCTGGTGATCAAGCTCGACCGGCGCCCGTCGGCGGCCGAGGCGCGCAAGGCCGGCGCGGCCATCGCCGCGGCGGCGGACAAACCCGTCACCGTGCTGGCCGAATCCGTATCGCGCCCGGCCGACATCGCGCTTGGCCTGGCGCTGCGCAGCTACGCCTTTTCCGATCACAAGACGGAAGAGACCAAGACGCCGGGCAAGGCCGTCGTGATGTGCTCCAGACCCGACGACGCGAAACAGGCTGCCGCACCGATGATGGCGGCCGCGCAGGGCGCTTTCTTTACCCGCGACCTGGTCAATGAACCGGCCAACGTGCTGACCACGACCGAATTCGCCTCGCGCCTGCAGGGGCTGAGCGAACTGGGCGTCGAGGTCAAGGTGCTGGAAGAACCGGAACTGGCCAAACTGGGCATGGGCGCCCTGCTGGCGGTCGGTCAGGGGTCGGAGGCGCCGTCCAAGGTGGTCGTCATGCGGTGGAAGGGGGCCAAGGACGCGCCGCTGGCACTGGTCGGCAAGGGCGTGGTCTTTGACACTGGCGGCATTTCGCTGAAACCCGCCGCCGGCATGGAAGACATGACCATGGACATGGGCGGTGCGGGCGTCGTGGCAGGCGTGATGAAGACGCTGGCCCTGCGCAAGGCCAAGGCGCATGTGGTGGGCATCGTCGGCCTGGTCGAAAACATGCCTTCGGGCAATGCGCAGCGCCCGGGCGATATCGTGCGCTCGATGAAGGGCGACACGATCGAGGTCATCAACACCGATGCCGAGGGCCGGCTGGTTCTTGCCGATATTATGTGGCACGTGCAGGAGGCCGAAAAGCCGGCGGCGATGATCGATCTCGCCACGCTGACCGGGGCCTGCATCATCGCGCTCGGGCACGAGAACGCGGCGGTGTTTTCCAACGATGACGGGCTGGCCGGGGATTTCCTGAAGGCCGCGCAGACCGAAGGCGAAGGCGCCTGGCGCATGCCGTTGGCCCCCGCCTATGACGAGATGCTGAAATCGCCGCTGGCCGACATGAAGAATGTCGGCGGCCGTCCCGCGGGCGCGATCACCGCGGCGCAGTTCCTGCAGCGTTTCGTCAAGGAAGGCACGCCCTGGATTCATCTGGACATTGCGGGCGTTGCGCATATCGCCAAGGATACGGTCCTGGCTCCGCAGGGCGCGACCGGCTGGGGCGTGTTGTCGTTGGACCGCCTCGTCAGGGATCGGTTCGAAAGCTGACGGGCAACTTCCGGCATCGTCCGAATCGGCTATCGTGGACCCAGAGAGGACCGTGCCCATGCTGATCCCCGCCACCCGTTACCGCGATTGCGAGGCCGCGTTGCGTTTCATCAACGACGTCCTGAACCTGCCCGCCCATGCCGTGTACCGCGACGATGCCGGCCGCATCCAGCATGCCCAGATCGCGCTTGGCGCCGGCCTGATGATGTTCGGACCGCCCAATGACGGCCCGTTCGATCGCTACATGGCAGACCCGGGTGATATCGGCGGCCGGGAAACCACGACGATCTACGCCGTGCTGCCCGACCGCGCGACGCTGCAAGCGCATTACGACCGCGCCAGGGCGGCGGGCGCCGAGATCCTGATGCCGCTCGAAGATCAGCCCTATGGCGGGGCGAATTTCACCCTTGCCGACCCCGAAGGACATATCTGGTCTTTCGGGGACTACGATCCCCGCGCGGAGGCGTGATGGGCGCGGTGTTTTTCTACCACCTGACGCGAAAGCCGCTCGAGGCGACCTTGCCGCTCTTGCTGGGCAAGGCGCTCGAGGCCGGCTGGCGGGTCGCCGTGCGTGGACCCGACAGGGCGCATCTGGAAACCCTGGACGAACAGCTGTGGCTGGGGCCCGAGGACGGGTTCCTGCCGCACGGGTTGTCCGGCGGCCCGCATGACGCGCGTCAGCCGGTGCTGCTGACCCAAGCCGATGCGACCAACGATCCGTCTTGTCTCATGGCCATCGATGGCGCCGAGGTTTCCGCCGCAGAGGTTGCGGCGATGCAGCGGGTCTGCATCCTGTTCGACGGCCATGACGACGCCGCGGTGCAAGCGGCGCGCGGCCAGTGGAAGGCGTTGACCGATGCCGGATGCGCCGCGCAATACTGGTCCGAGGAGTCGGGCCGCTGGGAGAAGAAGGCCGAGGCCGAACCGAACGCCTAGCGTTCCAGCACCATCTCGCCGCCGGTGATCGTAACCCGCCCGAAATGCTGAAGATACGTCATGCCCAGCAGCGACTGGTCCATCTCGCCGCTGTTGACGAAGGCGCGCACGCCGCGATCCTCGAAGGGTCCGAAGGTCACGCTGTCGAGCCGCACGGGCGCGGTCTTGACCGGGCCGTTGGCGGTCATCGCTTCGGAAAAGAACGCGAGGTCGCTTTCCTGCAAGCCCGCGCGGCGCGCGTCGTCCAGCGTCAGCACCATCGCGGTGGCGCCGGTGTCGACGACGAAGCGGGTGGGCGAGCCGTTGATGTCGAGCGTCGCGTAGTAATGCCCGTCAGGCGCCCGGGGCAGGGCGATCCGGCCATCCTCGGCAAAGACCGATTGCTGCGGCGCGACCGTCTGGCGGATGTCGCCCCACAGCCCGTAAGCCGCTATGACACCGAGGAAAATCAACGCCCAAAGAGCCGCCTGCTGCAGCATCTTGTTCATCGCGCCGCGATTGGCCACGACATACCATGCCGCCAGCGCCGCTCCGAGCGCACCAAGATAGATCAGGCTGCCGATATCGTCTCCGGTCACGGGTTTCCCTCCAGCAATACGTCCTGAAATAGGTCCGTTCGGTACGGAATTACAGGGTTGCCGCGGTGGCGATACCGAAATCCCGCAACCCGTCCAGCACGAACTGCACCGACAACGCCGCCAGCAGCATGCCCAGCAACCGCGTCACCACGGTGATCCCGGTCTTGCCGAGCGCCCGTTCGATCACCCCCGCCATGAGAAAGAACAGCAGCACGATGACCAGCACGCTGGCGGCGACGCCCAGCACGCCGGCCATCTGCGCGGCGTCCTGGCTGCGCCCCATCAGCAGGATGATCGTCGCGATGGCGCCGGGCCCGGCGATCAGCGGAATGGCGATGGGAAAGACCGAGGGGTCGGGATGCTCTTCTTCGTCGGCGGCGCCCTTGCGCCGCTTGGTGCGGCGTTCGAACAGCATGTCGAGCGCGGTCAGGAACAGCAGGATGCCGCCCGCGATCCGGAACGCCGGCATGGAAATGCCGATGAAGCCCAGAACCGCCTCGCCGAGGAACGCGAACAGCGCGAGGATCCCGGCCGCGACCAGGCAGGCCCGCAGCGCCACGGCACGGCGATGCGCGGCATCGGCGCCGCTGGTCAGCGCGATGAAGATCGGCGTCAGCCCGATCGGGTCGATCACCACGAACAGCGTGGCGAACGCGGTGATGTAGAAGGTCGCGTCCATGGCCGACGGCTAGCCGTTTCGCATCACCTCGTCCAGCCCCGCCGATTGATCGGCGACAGGTCCGACCGGTCGGGCGACCCTAGACTTGGCCGGCAGCACGGACACGCACGGGCGGAGGCGGACATGACGGAAAGCACAGGGCAGGCACAGCATCATATCGTCGGCGCCGGGATCGCCGGCCTGGCGACGGCGGTTTTTCTGGTCCGCGATGCCGGGGTCGCCGGAGACCGCGTTCGCCTTTACGAGCAGCTTGGGGTGGCGGGGGGATCGCTGGACGGATCGGGCGAGGCCGAAACGGGGTATCTGGCCCGCGGCGGGCGGATGTTCGAGGACCATTTCGCCTGCACCTTCGATCTGCTGGGGTCGATCCCGTCGGCGGACGATCCGGCCGTTTCGGTTCGCGACGACATCCTGGCGTTCAACCGCATGGTGCCGGGGTCTTCGAATTGCCGGCTGGTGCGCGATGGCGCCCCGGCCGAGGACCGGTTCGACCTGCTGCTGAGCGCGCAGGACATCGTCGACATCAACCGCCTGATCCTGCATCGCGAGGGCGGTCTGGGCCCGCGCACGATCGAGGACTGGTTCAACCCGGGCTTTTTCGAAAGCAATTTCTGGCTGATGTGGTCGACGATGTTTTCCTTTCAGCCCTGGCATTCCGCGGCAGAGATGCGGCGCTACCTGCGGCGCTTCATCCATCTGTTTCCCGGATTTACCCGGATCGAGGGGATATTGCGCACCCGCTACAACCAGTACGATTCGATCATCGCGCCGATCGTCGACTGGCTGCGGGCCCGAGATGTGCAGATCCGCACCGACACGGCGGTGACGGATGTCACGATCGGCGGGACGCGGCAGGACCGTGTCGCCACCGCGATAATCCTGTCGGATGGCGAAACGGTGCCGGTCTCGGAAATCGACCGGGTCTACCTGACGCTGGGGTCGATGACGGACGGCTCGACGCTGGGCACGAATGACGCGGCGCCGTCGCGGGCCGACCGGGAGAGCGGTGCCTGGACGCTGTGGCGGCGCCTGGCCACCGCAAACGAAGGCTTTGGCCGGCCCGAAGTGTTCTGCGGCGACACCGGACGCAGCGCGTGGCATTCCTTTACCGTCACGCTGGATGGGCCGGATTTCTTTGAATTCATGGAGGATTTCACCGGAAACCGGACGGGGACCGGCGGGCTGGTGACCTTTGCGGGGTCCGGCTGGACGCTGTCGATCGTGCTGTTTCACCAGCCGCATTTCCGCGGTCAGAAACACGGCACCTACACCTTGTGGGGCTATGGGTTGCGGGGCGACCGGCCGGGCGATTTCGTGCACAAACCGATGTGGGACGCGACCGGTGATGAAATCCTGGAAGAGCTGTTCGGCCAGTTGCGGCTGACGCCGGAACAGCGGCGCTGGTTCGACGGCGCACGGGTGCGGGTTTGCCGGATGCCGTTCATCACCAGCCAGTTCATGCCCCGCCAGCCGGGGGACCGCCCCGATCCGGTGCCGACCGGCGCGCGCAATTTCGCGGTGATCGGCCAGTTCTGCGAATTGCCGCGCGATTGCGTCTTTACGGTGGAATACTCGGTGCGGTCGGCACGGACCGCCGCGGCACGGTTGACCGGGCGTGTATCGCCGCCGCCGCCCGTGGCGCGGACCGATCTGGACCCGATGGTGCTGATCCGGGCGGCGCGGGTGCTGATGGGGGTTTGACGGCGGCCCTGGCGCGCCGCAACGGCCGCGACGACGATGCCGATGACCCCGGAGCGGCCGGTCAGGCCGATTCCGCCTCGTCCAGCCGCGCGAGCGCGCTTTCCCACAGCGCCTCGGCGCGGTGCAGGCCTTCCATCACCTCGGCGTATTTGCGGTTCCAGACCGCCAGATCGCCCTTGCGATCGTCCTCGTACAGCGCCGGGTCGGCCAGCTTGGCGGACAGCTTGTCGCGCATGTCCTCGATCTTGGCGATGCGGTCCTCGCATTTGCGCACCTCGGCGCGCAGTTCGAGCATCACATCGCGCGAGGGCCGTTTCTGTTTGGTTTCCTTCTGTTTTTCCGATTTCGCCGATGTGTCGCGCGCCAGAAGCATGGCGCGGTAGGCGTCGAGATCGTCATCGTAGGGTTTGACCGTACCGTCGGAAACCAGCCAGAGCCGGTCGGCCACCAGCGACAGCAGGTGCATGTCATGGCTGACCAGGATCACCGCGCCGGAATAGGCGGTCAGTGCCCCGACCAGCGCCTCGCGCGATTCGATGTCGAGATGGTTGGTCGGCTCGTCGAGGATCAGCAGGTGCGGCGCGTCCAGCGTTGCCAGCAGCAGCGACAGCCGGGCCTTTTGCCCGCCGGACAGGCGACCGACTTCGGTCTCGGCCTGCGCCGCCATCAGCCCGAACCCGGCCAGTTGCGCGCGCAGTTTCGCGGGTGGGGTGTCGGGGCGTTCGCGTTGCAGGTGCTGGAGCGGTGTTTCGTCGAGGTGCAATTCGTCGACCTGGTGCTGGGCGAAATAGCCGATGCGCAGCTTGCCGGACCGGTTCATGCGGCCCGCGGTCAGGGGCAGGCGGTCGGACAGCAGCTTGGACAGGGTCGATTTGCCCTGGCCGTTCTTGCCCAGCAGCGCGATGCGGTCGTCCTGGTCGATGCGCAGATCGAGGCGCTTGAGAACCGTCGTGTTGCCGTAGCCGGTTGCACCCCCTTCGATGTTGATGATGGGCGGGGAAAGCTCGTCGGGCTGGGGAAAGCTGAAGACGCGTTTGGCGGCGTCTTCGGGGGCGGCGACCATGTCCATCCGTTCGATCATCTTGAGCCGCGCCTGCGCCTGCCGGGCCTTGGACGCCTTGGCGCGGAAGCGGTCGACGAAGCTTTGCAGATGGGCGCGGCGGGCTTCCTGTTTCTTGGCCGTGGCGCCGGCCTGGGCGCGGCGCTCGGCGCGCAGCCTGGCAAAGCCGTCATAGGGCGTGCCGTAATAGGTCAGCTTGCGGTCCTCGAGATGCAGGATGCTGCCCACGGCACGGTTGAGCAGGCCGCGGTCATGGCTGATGACGATGACGGTGTGGGGGTATTTCGCGAGATAGCTTTCCAGCCAGAGCGCGCCTTCGAGGTCGAGATAGTTGGTGGGTTCGTCGAGCAGCAGCAGGTCGGGTTGCGCGAACAGCACGCCCGCCAGAGCGACGCGCATCCGCCAGCCGCCGGAGAAGGCCGAGCAGGGCTGGGACTGGTCGCCGTCGTCGAAGCCCAGGCCGCGCAGGATGGTGCTGGCGCGCGCCTCGGCCGACCAGGCGTCGATATCGGCGAGCCGGGTCTGGACTTCGGCGATGCGGGTGCTGTCGGTCGCGGTGTCGGCCTCGGCCAGCAGCGACGCGCGTTCGGTGTCGGCGGCCAGGACGGTGTCCAACAGGCTGACCTCGTTGGCGGGCACCTCTTGCGCGACGCCGCCGATGCGGGCGCGGGCGGGCAGCTCGATCTCGCCGCCGTCCAGCGTCAGTTCGCCCTTGATGAGCCGGAAAAGCGTGGTCTTGCCGGTGCCGTTCGGCCCCACCAGCCCCACCTTGTGGCCGGCGGGAATCGTGGCGCTGGCGCCGTCGAACAGCGGGCGGCCCTCGATCGAGAAGGATATGTCTTTCAGGCGCAGCATGGCCGGTGCATGCCGCAGCGCGGGGCTGGCGTCAATCGGATGTCAGGGTTTGGGCTGGCCGATGAACTCGGCCTCGATGGCGAAGCTGACGGTGTCGCCGACGCCCAGCGTGCTGCCCGGGGGCGGCACGCCAATGGCCATGCCGAAGGCCGACCGGCTGAGGCTGCCCCGGGCGGAAAAGCCGATGCGGGCATAGGGTTCCCACTCGGCTTGGGGATAACCGCCATTGAAGGTGACTTCCATCGTGACGGGCGACGAGACGCCCAGCATCTGCATCGTTCCCGTCACCGTGGCCGTCGTGCCGCCGGTCGGGGTGATCGTATCGGAAGTGAAGCGTATGACCGGATGGGTCGCGGCATCGAACCAGTTGGCGCCCAGCAATTCGGCCAGGAACCCGTCGGGCGGGCTGGGCAGATCGAGCGAGGCGACGTCGATTTCCGCGCTGAGACGGGCGTCCTGCGGCCGGTCGGTGCCGAAATCCAGCGTCGCCGCAAAGCGGTCGAAGCCGGCGGTGTAGTGCGAAAAGCCGAGGTGGTCGACGCGAAAGGTGATCGTGGCGTGCGCGGGGTCGAGCGTCAGGGTCTGGAAGGCAATGTCGGGCAGGTCCTGGGCCAGGGCGGGCAGGGGCAGCAGGGCGGCGGCGATCAGGGTTCGCATGATGGGGCCTTTCGCGGATCGGCCCAGCCTTGGCACGGCGGCGTTCGGCTATGATGGGAAAAATCGGCGGCGGAGTGGCTTTTCAAGCCGTCCGGCGCGTGTTAGGCGGCGCCCGGGAATTCAGGGCGCAAAGCCCCAGTCAAAGGATCGATCATCATGGCTACCGAACGCACGCTGTCCATCATCAAGCCCGACGCCACCCGCCGCAATCTGACCGGCAAGATCAACGCCAAGTTCGAGGAAGCCGGCCTGCGCATCATCGCGCAGAAGCGCATTCACCTGACCAAGGCGCAGGCAGGCGAATTCTACAAGGTTCATGCCGAGCGCCCGTTCTATGACGAGCTGTGCGAGTTCATGGCATCCGAACCGGTCGTCGTGCAGGTTCTGGAAGGCGAAGGCGCCATCGTGAAGAACCGCGAAGTGATGGGCGCGACCAACCCCGCCGATGCGGCCCCCGGCACGATCCGCGCCGAGTTCGCGGAATCGGTGGGTGAGAACTCGGTGCACGGCTCGGACGCGCCGGACACCGCCGCGCAGGAAATCTCGTTCTTCTTCTCGGGGCTCGAACTGGTCGGCTGAACCGGTCTGGATAGTCGAAACGGAAAGGCGCCCTGCGGGGCGCTTTTTTGTTGGGTTTGGGTCGTCAAGGCAGTTTTCGACGCGCCCGCCCGGTCAACCGCCGCTCTTGCGCGGCCCAACGTTGACGTCTGAGCCCGTCACTTGTCGAGCCCGATGTCGCGCAGAAACCCCGACAGGCCGTCGGGCATGCTGTCGGGGTCTTTCGCGGCGCTGGCCTTGAGCGCGTCGAAGCGTTTGCGCAGATCGGCCTTTTCCTTGCCCTTGCAATCGTTCCAGGGCCGGCCCTGCAAGGCCATGTGCAGCACGTAATAGCCGATGAAATGCGGGCGGGTGCCGTTCAGCAGGAGCTGGCGGTAGGCCTCGTCGGCACCGAGCGCGCGCAGGGTTTCGGCATCGGGGATGCCGGCGCGCTTGAACGCCTGTTCCATCGCCGGACCGAGATTGCGGATCGTCGAGATGGGTGTGCCGGTCATGCGGATATGGCCGCCTTGGCGGCGAAGGCGCAGAGGGTCTCGACGGCCTGCACCAACCGGTCATCGGCAACGGTCAGGGCGACGCGCAGATGGCCCGCGGCCGAGCGGCCGAAGCTTTCGCCGGGCATGACGGCGATGCGGTGGCTGTCGAGCAGGTGCAGGGCGAAGTCCTGGCCGGACAGGCCGGTGGCGCGGATATCCAGCATCAGGTACATCGCGCCGCTGGATGGGATCGCGCGAACGATCTGCTGGCGGGCGATGACATCCAGCACCGCGTCGCGGCGGCGTCGGAACGGTTCTGCGATGCGCGCTTCGAACGCGGTGCCCTGGTCGAGCGCGAAGAGCGCGGCATCCTGGATGAAGCCCGGCACACCGTAGGTGGTGGTGGTCGCGAGATCGATCAGCGCCGCGATGGCGGGTTCCGGCCCGACGATCCAGCCGATGCGCGAGCCGGTCATGGCGTGGCTTTTCGACATCGAGCCGATGACCAGCGTGCGGTCGGCCATGCCGGGCAGGGCGCGAGGCGACAGGTGTGTGCCCTGCCAGACCTGGGTGTCGTAGACCTCGTCCGAGATGAGCCAGAGATCGCGGTCGGTGCAGATGTCTGCCAGCGCGCGCAGGGTGGTGTCGGGGTAGACCACGCCGGTGGGGTTGTTGGGCGAGTTGATCAGCAGCGATGCCGCGCCCTGTGCCGCCGCGGCGTCGACGGCGGCGGGATCGGGCAGGAAGCCGTCTTCGGACCGGGTCGGGATAGCCACGGCCTGCGCCCCGGCGGCGCGCAGCGTACCGGGATAGGTGGCGTAATAGGGATCGATATACAGAGCGCGCCGCCCGGGCGGGCAGGCGGCGACATGGGCGGCGAAGAGCCCGGCCTGGCCGCCGGGCGTGATCAGCACATTGGCCTGCGTCGTGGCGACCCCGGTGCGGTTGCGGATGCGGTCGGCCACGCGCTGGCGCAGTGCCGCGACGCCGGGGATCATGGCATAGCCGGTATGGCCGCCGCGTGCCGCGGCATGCATGGCGTCGAGAATCGCGGGATCGGTGCGGATGTCGTGTTCGCCGATCGTCAGCTCGGTGACGTCGATGCCGTCGGCCTTCATCCGGCGGGCCTTGTAGAACACGCCCCAGCCGTCGTCGCCGCCTTCGTTGATGCCGGTCAGGCGCGGGGAAATCTCGGGCATCGGTGTCTCCTGTCGTTGTCCCGGATGTGCCAGAGGGCGGGGCCGCGCCGCAACCCCCTGCGCTTAACCTTCGGTTCAAACGGGGCGGCGCGTTTACCTTGCGCAGAGCCGCCCGCACGGTGGCGTCACGCTTTGGCGGGAAGTGACGGCTAGGGTGGTCGTACGTCGGAAAACCCCGGAACGACCCAGCGGCAAAGCACCGCGCGGCGGATCGGGGCCGAGCACCGGCGGAGGTACATGCAGGCATTCATACAGGCAAGAAAGGTATCGAGCATGACGGCACTGATCACGGCGAAGACCGAAGGCGGACGGCTGGAAGAACAACGCGAGGAAATCGCGGAGACGCTGGCGCAGCTGGCGGAGGATATCCGGGCCCTGCGCGCCCGGCTGAAGGATGGAGAGGTCGAGAAACCCAGCGAGGCGGTCAGGCTGATGGCCGATCTGCGCTATTGGCTGCGGGCTGCCCGCGAAACGGAGGCCGAACTTGAAACCATCAAACGCAAGCAAGCCGGGATCGCCGGCGAATACGGGCTTGACCTCGATGCCGCGCGGATTGCGATCGGGTGCCGTCTGGATAGCCTCCGGGCCTGCTGCGCGGAAGCGGAAATTCCTGGATGATCTGTCGGATGGGGAGCGCCTGGCGCTCCCCTACCTATTCGAGTTCTGGGCGCATGACCACCAATTGCCACCCGACGGCGACTGGCGTTCCTGGGTGATCCTGGGCGGCCGCGGCGCGGGCAAGACGCGGGCCGGGGCGGAATGGGTGCGCAGCATGGTCGAAGGGGCCCGTCCGCTGGATGCGGGGCGGGCCAAGCGCGTGGCGCTGGTGGGCGAGACCCTGGACCAGGTGCGCGAGGTGATGATCTTTGGCGACAGCGGCATCCTGGCCTGTTCGCCGCCCGACCGTCGGCCGCATTGGGTGGCGTCTCGGCGTTGCCTGGTCTGGCCGAACGGCGCCGAGGCGATGGCGTTTTCGGCGCATGAGCCCGAGGCCTTGCGCGGCCCGCAATTCGATGCCGCCTGGGTCGACGAACTGGCCAAGTGGCGCAACGCGCGCGACACCTGGGACATGCTGCAATTCGGGCTGCGGCTGGGCGCGCACCCACAGGTCTGCGTCACGACCACGCCGCGCAACGTGGGCATCCTGAAGGAATTGCTGGAACTGCCTTCGACGGCGGTCACGCGGGCGGCGACCGAGGCGAACCAGGCCTTTCTGGCGGCGTCTTTCCTGCAGGAGGTGCGGGCGCGCTATGCCGGGTCGCGCCTGGGGCTGCAGGAACTGGACGGTATCCTGCTGGACGAGGTGGATGGCGCGCTGTGGACGCGCGAGATGCTGGATGGCTGCCGCGGCGGGCGAATGCCGGATTTCGACCGGATCGTGGTCGCGGTGGACCCGCCCGCCGGCGCCGGCAAGGCGGCGGACGAATGCGGGATCGTCGTCGCCGGGGTGGTGGCGCAGGGCGCGCCGCAGGAGTGGCGCGCGGTGGTGTTGGAGGATGCCAGCGTGCAGGGCGCGTCGCCGCTGGGCTGGGCCAGCGCGGCGGCGGATGCCTATCGCCGCTGGCAGGCCGACCGCGTGGTCGCCGAGGTCAACCAGGGCGGCGCGATGGTGGAAACGGTGCTGCAGCAGGTCGATCCCGGCCTGCCGATCCGCCAGGTCCACGCGACACGCGGCAAGGCGGCGCGGGCCGAACCGGTGGCCGCGCTTTACGAGCAGGGCAGGGTGGCGCATGTCGCCGGTTTGTCCGAGCTCGAGTCGCAGATGTGCCTGATGACGCAGGGCGGATTCGAAGGTTCGGGCAGCCCCGACCGCGTCGACGCGCTGGTCTGGGCGTTGACCGACCTGATGCTGGCGCAGGGCGCGCGACCAGTGTTGCCGAAGCTGCGCACGCTGCTGTGAGGCGGCGTTAAGGCGGCAATCCTAGGGTGGCCCTCGATCGGACGGGAGCCACCCGGTTCCCGACAGGATGACCGGACGGACGGGTGTCGCCAGCGGCGCTGCCCGCCCGATTGCCAGCGACCGGAAAGGAGCGACCAGACATGGTGTTTGATTTTCTGCGGCGAAGCGAGGCGAAGGCGGAGGTGCCGGAGGTCAAGGCATCGGCTGCCGGTCCGCTGGTGGCGCATATGAGCGCCGGCCGCGTGGCCTGGTCGCCGCGCGATACGGTGTCGCTGACCAAGCAGGGCTTTTCCGGCAACCCGGTGGGCTTTCGCGCGGTCAAGCTGATCGCCGAGGCCGCCGCGGCGCTGCCGCTGGTGCTGCAGGACAATACCTGCCGGTTCAGCGACCATCCGCTGCTGCGCCTGGTCGGCGCGCCGAACCCCGCACAGGGCCGGGCCGAGCTGTTCGAGGCGATCTACGGCCAGCTTTTGCTGACCGGCGACGGCTATGTCGAGGCGGTCTGCGCCGAGGATGGCCAACCGGTCGAACTGCATGTGCTGCGGTCGGACCGGATGCGGCTGGTGCCGGGGGCGGATGGCTGGCCGGTGGCCTATGAATACCAGGTCGGCGGGCGCAAACATCGCTATGACGTGAGCGGGCCGGTATCGCCGGTCTGCCATATCAAGACCTTCCACCCGCAGGACGACCATTACGGGCTGAGCCCGATCCAGGCGGCCGCTCAGGCGCTGGACGTGCACAATGCCGCGTCGCGCTGGTCCAAGGGGTTGCTGGACAACGCTGCCCGGCCTTCGGGCGCCATCGTCTGGCGTGGCGTCGACGGGCAGGGCAACCTGTCGCCGGACCAGTATGACCGGCTGGTGACCGAGATCGAGACGCATCACCAGGGCGCGCGCAATGCCGGGCGGCCGATGCTGCTGGAAGGCGGGCTGGACTGGAAGCCGATGGGCTTTTCGCCCTCGGACATGGAATTCCAGAAGACCAAGGAAGCGGCGGCGCGCGAGATCGCGGTGGCCTTCGGCGTGCCGCCGATGCTGCTGGGCATCCCGGGCGAGGCGACTTATGCCAACTACGCCGAGGCGCACCGGGCGTTTTATCGCCTGACGGTGCTGCCGCTGGCCACCAAGGTCACCGCCGCGATCGGCCGCTGGCTGGCGGATTTCGCCGGGGAGGCGGTGGAGCTGAAGCCCGACCTGGACCAGGTGCCGGCATTGGCGGCCGAGCGGGACGCCCACTGGAACCGGGTGTCGTCGGCCGATTTCCTGACCGAAGCCGAAAAGCGCCAGATGCTTGGCCTGCCGGCATTGTCCGAGGAGGGGGCCGTTGAGTGACATGCGACGCATCGCGGCGCCGTTCGCCTGTGCGCCGGGTCTGCGGCTGGAGGCGCATGAGCGCGTCAGCAAGCTGCAGGTCGACGGGCTGAATGACCGGCTGAACCGGCTGGAGATCCTGATGGAACGGCTGGAGCGACGTTTGTGGCTGACCGTTTACGGCGTCGTCGGCGCCATCCTGGGCCAGGCCTTTCAGGGACTGTTGAATGCGGTTCCCTAAATCCGAGGAGACGATGATGGAATTGGAGCACAAGTTTTGCCGGTTCGAGGTCGAAGCCTCGGGCAAGGACGGATTGCGGATCGAGGGCTATGCCAGCCTGTTCGGAGCTTGCGATCAGGGCGGCGATATCGTGGCCCGGGGCGCCTATGCGGCCTCGCTCAAACGGGTGATGTCGGAGAAGCGGGCGATCAAGATGCTGTGGCAGCACGATCCGGCCCAGCCCATCGGGATCTGGGACGAGGTGCGTGAGGACGAACGCGGGTTGTACGTCAAGGGCCGGCTGCTGGAGAGCGTGGAGAAGGGCCGCGAGGCCGCCGCGCTGATCGCCGCAGGCGCCATCGACGGGCTGTCGATCGGCTATCGCACGGTCAAGGCCACCAAGACAGACGGGGGCCGACGGCTCCTGAACGAGCTGGAGCTTTGGGAGGTGTCGCTTGTGACCTTCCCGATGCTGCCCAGTGCGCGGGTCGCCGCCAAGGGGGACATCCCCGAGGACGGCCTGTGCGAATTGGCGGATGCGCTGGAGCGTGCCCGCCGCGACCTGGCGGGCCGCTGACGCACGCCACCAAGCAACGGGAATGACGAGATGAGCACAACCGAGACCCAGTCTCGGACCGGGGACGATCTGTCTCCGGTCGCCCGGGTGAGCGCCGCGATGACGGGGCTGATCGGGGATTTCAGGGCCATGCAGGCCGACCTTCAAACCAAGCTTCAGAAACAGGAAGAGCGACTGACCATGCTGGATCGCAAGAGCCTTACCGCCGCCCGCCCGGCGCTGTCCGCGGCGAACAACACCGCTGCCCCCCACCAGAAAGCCTTTGACGCCTACCTGCGTTCCGGCGACGACGACGGCCTGCGCGGCCTTGAGCTGGAAGGCAAGGCGATGTCGACCGCCGTCAACAGCGATGGCGGTTATCTGGTCGATCCGCAGACCGCCGACACGATCAAGTCGGTTCTGGCTTCGACCGCGTCGATCCGCGCCATCGCCAACGTGGTGAATGTCGAGGCGTCGTCGTTCGACGTGCTGATCGACCAGAACGACACCGGCGCGGGTTGGGCGAACGAGACGGCTTCGTCGTCGGAAACCGGCACGCCGTCGATCGAGCGGATCTCGATCCCGCTTTACGAGCTGAACGCGCTGCCCAAGGTGTCGCAGCGCCTGCTGGATGACAGCGCATTCGACGTCGAGGGCTGGCTGGCCGGCCGCATCGCCGACAAGTTCGCCCGCGCCGAAGCGGCGGCCTTTGTCAGCGGCGACGGCATCGACAAGCCGCGCGGCTTCCTCGACCACACCGCCGTCGACGATGCCAGCTGGAGCTGGGGCAACCTGGGCTATGTCGCCACGGGCGTCGATGGCGATATCGGCGATGGCGACGGGCTGATCGATCTCGTCTATGCACTGGGCGCGCAATACCGCGCCAAGGCGAGCTTCGTGATGAACTCGAAGACCGCCGGCGCGCTGCGCAAGCTCAAGGACACGGACGGCCGTCACCTGTGGAGCGACGGGTTCGCCGCCGGTGAACCGGCACGTCTGCTGGGCTATCCGGTGCTGATCGCCGAGGACATGCCGGACATCGCCAGCGGTGCCGATGCCATCGCGTTCGGCGATTTCGGCGCAGGCTACACGATCGCCGAACGTCCTGACCTGCGCGTGTTGCGCGATCCGTTCAGCGCCAAGCCGCATGTGCTGTTCTACGCCACCAAGCGCGTCGGCGGCGATGTCAGCGACTTTGCCGCGATCAAACTGCTGCGGTTCGCGGTGTCCTGATCGCCGATCGACCGGATGGCGGGGTCCGTGCCCCGCCATTTCCCGGGCGCGCGTCCCTAGCCACGTTGTCCTGCTGCTCCCCTCTGTCCGAGCAACGTGACCGGCGCGCGCCCACCCAGCGGACCCAAGGGGAAACCCAAGCGGATTTCGGAGAAAGACCATGATGTTAGTCGAAGAAGGCCAAATCCCGGAGGCGGTGCTGCCTGTCGATGCTTTGAAGCGGCACCTGCGCCTTGGAACGGGCTTTGGTGAAGACGACCTGCAGGATGCGGTCCTGGCATCATTCCTTCGGGCCGCACTGGCGGCAATCGAGGCGCGGACCGGCAAGGCGCTTGTCCGGCGGACCTTCCTGCTGACGCTTGATGCGTGGCGGGATCCGGCGGGCCAATCGCTCCAGATCGCGCCTGTGGAGTCGATCGTGCAAGTCGCCTTGGTCGACAGGACCGGCGCTGCGACAATTCTGACGGCCGATCGCTACAGGCTGCAGGCCGACAGCCAGCAACCGATGCTGCGGCCGACCGGCGCCCTGTTGCCGACCATTCCCGGCGGCGGGCGGGCCGAAATCCGGTTTGATGCGGGGTTCGCGGCCGATTTCGGCGGCTTGCCCGCGGATCTGGCACAGGCCGTGCTGATGCTGGCCGCCCACTACTACGAATTCCGGCACGAGACGGCACTGGGCGAAGGCTGCATGCCGTTCGGCGTCACCAGCCTGATTTCCCGCTACCGTCCGCTGCGCGCGGGGTTCACGGGATGACCCGGCATGTTCTGAACCGAAAGCTGGTGCTGGAGGCGCCGGTGCGCCTGGCCGATGGCGCGGGTGGCTTCGCCGAAAGCTGGCAGGTGCGCGGTACGCTTTGGGCGGCGATCCAGCCGCGCGGCGCCCGGCTGGGCAGTTCGGCAGCAGGAGCGCTGTCGATCGCGGGGTTCCGGATCGTCGTGCGCGCCACGCCGTTCGGGCATCCGTCGCGGCCCGAACCCGGCCACCGGCTGCGCAGTGGCGCGCGGGCCTTCCGCATCGAAGCGGTCACCGAAGAAGAGCCGGCAGGTCTGTACCTGCTGTGCGAAGCGCAAGAGGAGATGGCGCCATGAGCTATGCCCTGTCCGCGGCGCTGCAGGCTGCGATCTACCAGCACCTGGCCAACGATGCGGCGTTGCAGGCCCTGGTCGGCAGCAACGTGTTCGACGCGATGCCCGAAGGCAGCGTCCCGGCTCTGTACGTGCTTTTGGGCCAGGAGAGCGTGCGCGATGCTTCGGACGTCTCGGGCCGGGGAAGCTGGCATGACCTGGGCGTATCCGTCGTGACCGCAAGTGCCGGGTTCCAGACCGCCAAGGACGCCGCCGCCGCGATCTGCGATGCGCTGATCGACGCACCGCTTGCCCTGACCCGCGGGCGTTTGGTCGGCATGGCCTTTCGCCGTGCGCGCGCGGTGCGGGCTTCGGGCGGGGTGCGTCGGATCGATCTGACCTTCCGCGCCCGCGTCGATGACGGGTGACGGTGGGTCGAAAACCCACACCACGCAAATTTCCAATCCAAGGAGCAAGACCCATGACTGCCCAGAACGGCAAGGATTTGTTGATCAAGGTTGACCTGACCGGCGACGGCCAGTTCCAGACCATGGCGGGCCTGCGTGCCACCCGTGTCAGTTTCAACGCCGAGCAGGTCGACGTGACCACGCTGGAAAGCCAGGGCGGTTGGCGCGAGCTGCTGGCCGGGGCCGGCGTAAAGACGGCGAACATCTCTGGTTCGGGCGTGTTCCGCGATGCCGATACCGACGAACGGGCGCGGCAGATCTTCTTTGACGGCGAGACGCCGGAGTTTCAGGTCATCATCCCCGATTTCGGTACGGTCGAAGGACCGTTCCAGGTGACCTCGATCGAATATGCCGGGTCGCATAACGGCGAGGCCACCTACGAGGTGTCGCTGGCCTCGGCGGGCGCCCTGCAATTCACCGCCCAGCCGGTGGCGTGATGGCCAATCCCTGGAGGGGCGAGGTGGAACTGGTGATCGACGGCGAGCCGCGCTGTTTGCGGCTGACGCTGGGCGCTTTGGCCGAATTGGAGACGCGGCTGGAGAAGGGCACGCTGGTCGATCTGGTCAAACGGTTCGAGGCAGGCGCCTTCAGCACCCGAGACGTGCTGGCGCTGATCGTGGCCGGGCTGCGCGGTGGCGGCTGGTCGGGCAATGCGGCCGATCTGTTGCATGCCGAGATCGAGGGCGGGCCGATCGCTGCGGCGCGCGCCGCCGCCGAGATGCTGGCGCGCGCTTTCCTGTTGCCCGGAGAGGGCGATGAGCGGGTTTGACTGGCCTGGTCTGATGCGTGCCGGAATGCGCGGCCTGGGATTGAAGCCCGCGGAGTTCTGGGGGCTGACCCCGGCCGAGCTGCGTCTGCTTCTGGGCGAGAACACGGGGTCAGCCCCAATGGGGCGGACCCGGCTTGACGAATTGATGGCGGCGTTTCCCGACATCTCAGGAAAGGGATCTGAATGAGCGAGCACGACATGATCGACGATCTCGATGCGCAGGTCGAGGCGCTGGAAACCTCGTTGGCCGGGGCTGCCGGCATGGCGGCCGGATTCGATGCCGAATTGCGGCGCATCCACGAGACGTTTTCGGCGACGGGGCGGGGTGCGGCAGCGTTGGAGACGACGCTGAGCCGAGGGGTGTCCAAGGCCATCGATGGAGTGATCCTGGACGGCATGAAGTTGTCGGATGCAATGGGCGTGGTTGCGCGATCGATGATCGATGCGGCCTACAAGGCCGCCGTCAAGCCGGTTGCCGACCATTTCGGCGGCATGATGGCATCCGGCGTCAATGCGGTTTTCGGCGCGTTTTCGCCCTTTGCCGAAGGTGGCGCCTTTGCGCAGGGGCGGGTGATGCCCTTTGCAAAGGGCGGGGTGGTCAGCGGGCCGGTGAGCTTTCCGATGCGCGGCGGCACCGGGCTCATGGGCGAAGCCGGGCCCGAGGCGATCATGCCTCTGACCCGCGGCGCGGATGGTCGGCTGGGTGTGCGTGCCGAGGGCGGCGCGCGCCCGGTCAGCGTGGTGATGAACATCTCGACGCCCGACGTTCAAGGCTTTCAACGCAGCCAGAGCCAGATCGCCGCCCAGATGAGCCGCGCCTTGGGCCGCGGCGCCCGCAACCGCTGAGGAGGCTTTCATGTCCTTTCACGAAATACGCTTTCCCGCCGATCTGAGTTTCGGTGCCCTGGGGGGCCCTGAACGCCGCACCGACATCGTTGCCCTGACGAGCGGTCATGAGGAACGCAACACACCCTGGGCGCATGCGCGGCGGCGGTATGATGCGGGCCTGGGATTGCGGTCGCTGGACGATATCGAGGCGCTCGTGGCGTTCTTCGAGGCGCGGCGCGGGCAGCTTTTCGGGTTCCGATGGAAGGACTGGTCGGACTACAAGTCCTGCAAGCCTTCGCGCAAACCGGGCGGGGAAGACCAGGTCATTGCGCGCGGCGACGGGGAAACCCGCAGTTTCCAGCTTGTCAAAACCTATCGATCGGGGCCCGGCGTCTATGCCCGGCCGATCACCAAGCCGGTCGCCGGCACCGTCACGGCAGCGGTTCAGAACGTCGAGCAGCGCGAAGGCGTGCATTTCGATCTGGATATCACGACTGGCATCCTGACCTTTCGCGAACCGCCGCTGGCCGGGGTCGAAATCACCGCCGGTTACGAATTCGACGTTCCGGTCCGGTTCGACACGGACCGGATCATGGTGTCGGTCGCCAGTTTCCAGGCCGGGCAGGTGCCGGATGTACCGGTTGTGGAGGTGCGTGTGTGATGCCCGAACAGAACGCGCTTTTGAACCACCTGGCCACCGGTTGTACGACGGTGGCCCGGGCCTGGTCCGTGATCCGGCGCGACGGCGTGCGGTATGGCTTCACGGACCATGATCGGGATCTGGAATTCGATGGCCAGGTTTTCCGCGCCGGAACGGGCCTGTCCGCCAAGGCGCTGGCCCAATCGACCGGCCTTTCGGTCGACAACACCGAAGCGATGGGCGCGCTGACGGACGCCGCGATACGCGAAAGCGATATCGCCGCAGGCCGCTTTGACGATGCGGAGGTCATTTCGTGGTTGGTGAACTGGGCCGATACGTCTGCGCGGAAGGTCCTGTTTCGCGGCTCGATCGGTGAAATCCGCCGGAGCGGCGGTGCATTTCATGCCGAACTGCGCGGATTGACCGAAGCGCTGAACCGTCCGGTAGGCCGGGTGTTCCAGAAGCCGTGCACGGCGGTTCTGGGTGACAGCGCCTGCCTGTTCGACCTTGCGACGCCGGGATACCAAGTCGAAGCCGTCGTCGCTTTGGTCGAAGAAAACCGTGTGCTTGGTTTCGACGATTTCGGATCGTACGAGGAAGGTTGGTTCCGGCGGGGCCGCGTCGACATCCTGAGCGGAGACGCCGCAGGTCTGAGCGGCGCGATAAAGCAGGACGTGGCGGGCACCAATCCGGATCGAACCGTGTCGATGTGGCAAGCGTTGCGGGCACGGATCGCCCCCGGCGACGCGGTCCGACTGACAGCGGGATGCGACAAGCGGTTTTCGACCTGTCGGCTAAAGTTCAACAACGGACTGAATTATCAGGGATTTCCGGACATCCCGTCCGAAGACTGGATGACCGTTCATCCGTCGCAAGCGCAACGCAAGAACGGGGGCAGCCGGCGGTGACGGTGGTGGTGACAATTGCGCGCGGCTGGATCGGCACGCCCTACCTGCATCAGGGGTCGCACCGAAATGTCGGATGCGACTGCCTTGGCCTTTTGCGCGGTGTTTGGCGGGAACTGCGCGGAACTGAGCCCGAAACGGTTCCCCCCTACAGCATGGACTGGTCCGAGCCGCAGGGCGAGGAGCGGCTTTGGGCGGCCGCAAGGCGCCATCTGGTTGGCAAGGCCACGAACGACATCGCGTCTGGCGACGTCCTGCTGTTCCGCATGCGCAACGCTTCGGTGGCCAAACACATCGGCATCCAGGCCGAAACCGGTGCCGCACCGAGCTTTGTGCATGCCTATAGCGGTCATGGCGTGGTCGAAAGCGCTTTGACGCGCCCCTGGCAGCGCCGCATCGTGGCGCGCTTTTCCCTACCGGCGGAGAACGACTGATGGCGACAATTCTTCTTTCCGCGGCGGGTGCCGCGATCGGCAGTTCGGTGGGTGGATCGGTTCTGGGCCTGTCGATGACGGCGGTCGGGCGGTTCATCGGCGCCAGCCTTGGCCGCGCGATTGACCAGAGGCTGATGGGGTCGGGTGCCGAAGCGGTGGAAACCGGCCGGATCGAACGCTTTCGGCTGACCGGTGCGGGTGAAGGCGCGCCCATCGCGCAGGTCTACGGACGCATGCGCGTCGGTGGCCACGTCATCTGGTCGACCGAGTTCAGGGAACATGTCAAGAAAAAGCGCGGTGGTGGCGGAGGTGGCAAGGGCGCACCCGAACAACCGACAGTCAAAACCTATTCCTATTCGATCAGCCTGGCCGTGGCCTTGTGCGAAGGCGAGATCGCCGGGGTGACCCGGGTTTGGGCGGATGGCGTCGAGCTCTCTTCCGATGACCTGACGATGCGGGTGTACCTGGGAACCCGCGACCAACAGCCCGATCCCAAGATGGAAGCGGTCGAAGGTGCCGGAACGGTGCCGGCCTATCGCGGCACGGCCTATGTGGTCTTCGAAGACCTGCAGCTGGACCGGTTCGGCAATCGAGTTCCGCAGTTCAGTTTCGAGGTTCTTCGACCGGACCTGACCGATCAGACCGACGTGCCGCTGGCGGTCAAGGGTGTCGCTCTGATGCCGGGCAGCGGCGAATACACGTTGGCGACACAGCGCGTTACGCTGCGCGACGGACGCACCCTGTTCGGCCAGGTCGGAGCGAAGAAGGTCGCCAACATCAACACGCCTTCCGAACGCCCGGATTTCGAAGTGGCAATGGACGCCTTGCAGACCGATCTTCCCAATTGCGAAGCCGCTTCGCTGGTGGTGAGCTGGTTCGGTGACGATCTGCGCTGCGGCAGCTGCACCATCCGTCCCAAGGTCGAACAGACCTCGCGCGATTCCGGCAGGATGCCATGGCGTGTCGCGGGTTTGACACGGGATACGGCGCAATCGGTGCCGATGCTGGGCGATGGTGCGGTCTACGGTGGCACTCCCACGGATCAATCGGTGATCCAGGCGATCCGGCACATGAACGACCGTGGATTGGCCGTGGTCTATTATCCGTTCATCCTCATGGACCAGTTGGACGGAAACACGCTGCCCGATCCCTGGACAGGAAAGGACGGACAGCCGGCTTTGCCCTGGCGTGGCCGTATCACTCTGGATGCCGCGCCGGGACGTGCAGGATCGACCGACGGGACTGCTGCAGCAGAGGTGGATGTCGCGGCATTTTTCGGAACCGCCGAAGCCGCGGATTTCACCATCGGCGCCGACTCCGTGTCCTACCAGGGTCCGGCCGAATGGCGATATCGCCGGTTCATCCTGCACCAAGCTGCATTGTGCGCGGCCGCGGGCGGCGTCGATGCCTTCTGCATCGGTTCCGAAATGCGCAGCCTGACCCAGATTCGCGGAGCGTCGGGGTTCCCGGCGGTCGAAGCCCTGCGCGCCTTGGCGGCGGAGTGCCGGACGATCCTGGGCCCGGACGTCAAGATCGGTTATGCCGCCGACTGGTCGGAATATTTCGGCTATCACCCGCAGGATGGCAGCGGCGATGTGCTGTTCCACCTCGACCCGCTTTGGGCCGATCCGCAAATCGACTTCATCGGCATCGACAACTACATGCCGCTGTCGGATTGGCGCGACGGAGCGAACCACGCAGACGCGGAATGGTCGTCGGTCTACAACCTCGACTACCTGGCGGCCAATGTCGCGGGCGGCGAGGGATACGATTGGTACTACCCCGGCGATGAAGCGCGCGACCTGCAATTGCGCGAACCGATCACCGATGGCGCATTCGACGAACCATGGGTCTGGCGATACAAGGATATTCGCGGATGGTGGGAAAACCGCCACCACAACCGTATTGGCGGGCTTCGCAGCGAAACGCCCACCGAATGGGTGCCGGGGTCGAAGCCGATCTGGTTCACCGAAATGGGGTGCGCCGCGATCGACAAGGGGACCAACCAGCCGAACAAGTTTCTGGACGAAAAGAGTTCGGAATCCGCGCTGCCGTATTTTTCGTCCGGGCAACGCGACGAGTTGATCCAGCGTCAATATCTGCGGGCGATGTACGGCTTTTGGACCGATCCCGCCAACAACCCCGTGTCCGAGGTGTATGATGGCCCGATGGTCGACATGTCCCGTGCGCTGGTCTGGGCGTGGGACACGCGCCCCTATCCCTGGTTTCCGGGAAATTCAGAGCTTTGGACCGACAGTCCCAACTACCGGCGGGGTCATTGGCTGACGGGTCGCGCGACAGGCCGGACGCTGGCATCGGTCGTTTGCGAGATCTGCGCGCGCGTCGGACTGACCGAGATCGACACTTCGGGCCTGCATGGCTTCGTGCGCGGCTTTCTCGTTCCCGATGTGGCCGATGCGCGCCATGCACTTCAGCCGCTGATGCTGGCCTATGGTTTCGACGCCATCGAGCGCGACGGGCGTTTGGTTTTCCGGATGCGCGACGGCGCCAAGCGCGGGGTGGTGAACGCCGAGCACCTCGCGCTATCGGACGAGATCGATGGCGACCAGATCGAGACGCGCAGCGCCGAAGCGGAAATGGCGGGCCGCGTTCGGGTTCAGTTCGTCGAGGCCGATGGTGACCATGGTATCGCCGCCGAAGAGGCCGTGATGCCGGAGGACCGCACGCATGCCGTGGCCGAAAGTGATCTCGCGCTTGCGCTGACCCGAGCCGAGGGGCGGCAAACCGCCGAACGTTGGTTGGCCGAAGCCCGCGTGGTGCGCGACACGTTCCGCTTGTCCCTGCCGCTGTCCCGGTTGGACGTGGCCGCTGGTGATCTGGTCTCCTTGCCCGCGAAATCGGGTCCGATCCTGGCCCGGATCGATCGTGTCGAACTGGGCGCCCAGCAATTGATCGAAGCGGTCCGGGTTGAGCCGGACGTCTACAAACCGGCCGAGATCGAGGATTTCCCGCCGCGCATGACGGGATTTACCGCCGCTGTTCCGGTGTCGCCTGTCTTCCTCGATCTGCCGTTGATGACCGGAGACGAGGTTCCGCATGCGCCGCACCTGGCCCTCACGGCCGATCCCTGGCCGGGCTCGGTGGCGGTCTACACCTCACCCGATGACAGCGACTATGCGCTCGACACCATCATCGCCGCGCAATCGGTGATCGGTGTGACCGAGACGCCGTTGTTCGCCGCATCTTCGGGGGTTTTTGACAACGGTGCGCCCCTGCAGGTGCGTTTGGCGTCGGGGTCGTTGCAATCCGTCGGCACCCAACGCCTGTTGAGCGGAGCCAACGTGCTGGCAATCGGCGACGGCAGTCCGGGCAACTGGGAATTGTTGCAATTCGCGAATGCCGAACCCTTGGGCGCCGACACCTGGCTTCTCGGCCGCCGGTTGCGCGGGCAACTTGGCACCGACGCGGTGATGCCCGATGTCTGGCCGGAGGGGTCGATCGTTGTTTTGATGGACGGCACACCCGCGCAGATCGCGCTGAGTGCGTCCGAGCGGCGGTTGAACCGGCATTTCCGCATCGGCCCGTCCCGGCGCTTCTACGACGACGACACCTACGTTCACGAACAGCACGCCTTCGACGGGGTCGGATTGCGTCCCTACAGCCCTGCACACCTGCGCTTGCGCGACGATGGCGGAGATTTCGTCGTATCGTGGATCCGCCGGACCCGGATCGACGGCGATGGATGGGAAGGCTACGATGTTCCTCTGGGCGAGGACCGGGAAATCTACCTGGTGCGAGTGATGCAAGGCGATACGGTGCGCCGCGAGGTGCAGGTTTCCGAACCGGTCTGGACCTACTCCCAAGCATTGCGCGCCAGCGATGGTCTGGTACCGGGCGCCCGGATCCTGGTGGCTCAGATGTCGGATCGCTTCGGCCCGGGGCCATTCGCAGAACTTGCCTGTCCGGTGTGAGTCCCGGTCACCGCGCCGCGGCGCAAGACACGCACAGCATCGCCGTCGGATCGAGTTCGAGCCTTTTCGGCGCGATTTCTTCGCCGCAGTCGTCGCAAAACCCGAATTCGCCGCGCTCGATTCGGTCGAGCGCGGCCAAAAGCGCACGGCGCTGTCCGTCGCGCCGCGCCTGGGTGGCTTTGGCCATCGATTGGCTGAGCAGCGCGTCCTGACGGCTGAGCCGCCCGACCGCCTGCTGATCCAGGACGACCACGTCCTGTCCGTCTTTTCCCAGCCGGTCTTCCTCGTCAAGCGTCGCGATCCGGGTCTCGATCAGCCGGCGAAACACTGTGTTTTCCGAGCCATTCATGCCTGTTACCCCCGTCATCACGGTTTTGCGTTTCAGCCGGTACACCCTATCTGGTATATCCAAGGGATCAAAGGAGGGCACGCATGGCCGAAACACGCGCGAATATCGCCGAACTCGACCCGGTCTGGGCGCGCATCATGCGCGAGGCCGAAGATGCGGTGGCGAACGAACCGCTGCTGGGTGGCATGGTGCACTATTCGATCCTGCACCACCCGACCATCGAGCGGGCGCTGAGCTACCGGATCTCGCTGAAACTCGCCAACCAGGAGATGTCGGAACAGATCCTGCGCGAAATCTGCGACGAAGCCTATGCCAGCGAGCCGGAACTGTCGCTCGCCGCGCGTGCCGATATCGTCGCGGTCTACGAACGCGATCCGGCCTGCCACAGGTTCCTGCAGCCATTGCTGTTCTTCAAGGGCTTCCAGGCGATCCAGGCCTACCGCGTCGGCCATTGGCTGTGGCAGGAAGGCCGCCGCGATCTGGCCTATTTCTTTCAGATGCGTTGCTCGGAGGTGTTCGGGATCGATATCCACCCGGCGGCCCGGATCGGGCGCGGCATCATGATCGACCACGCCCATTCCATCGTGATCGGCGAAACCGCCGTTGTCGGCGACAATGTCTCGATGCTGCATTCGGTGACGCTGGGCGGCACTGGCAAGGAAGAGGAAGACCGACACCCCAAGATCGGCGACGGCGTGCTGATCGGGGCCGGGGCCAAGGTCTTGGGAAACATCAAGGTCGGCAATTGCTCGCGGATCGCGGCCGGGTCGGTGGTGCTGACCGAAGTGCCGCCCTGCAAGACCGTGGCCGGCGTGCCGGCCAAGATCGTCGGCGAGGCGGGCTGCGCCCAGCCCTCGGTCAGCATGGACCAGATCCTGCGCGGCGAATGATCCCGCTCAGGGGCGTCAGGCCAGCATTCCCAACGGGTTTTCCAGGTTGTCGACGACGGCCTGCAGAAACTCTGCGCCAAGCGCTCCGTCGATGACACGGTGATCGACCGATAGGGTGACCGACATCACCGTCGCGGTGCCAAGTGCGCCGTCGGCAGTGACCACAGGTTTCCTGACCCCTGCGCCAACCGCCAGGATCGACCCGTGCGGCGGGTTGATGACCGCGTCGAAACTCTCGATCCCGAACATGCCGAGATTGGAGATCGCGAAGGCACCGCCCTGGTATTCGTGCGGTGCCAGCTTGCGGTCGCGGGCGCGCGCGGCGAGATCCTTCATTTCGGCGCTCAGGGCCGAAAGCGATTTCAGATGCGCGTCGCGCAGAACCGGGGTGAAAAGCCCGCCCTCGATGGCCACGGCCACGGCGACGTCGGAGGGTTCGAGTTGCAGGATGCGGTCACCGGCCCAGACCGCGTTGGCGGCAGGCACCTGTTGCAGCGCCAGCGCGCAGGCCTTGATGATGAAATCATTGACGCTGAGCTTGATGCCGCGGGGTTCGAGCTGCGTGTTGATCTGCTTGCGGAAATCCATCAGCGCGTCGAGACGCACGCTCCGGCGCAGGTAGAAATGCGGAATGGTCTGCTTGGCCTCGGTCAGCCGCGCGGCGATGGTGCGGCGCATGCCGTCGAGCGGAAGTTCGGTGAAGGCGCGGTCGGAATAGAGGCGGGTGACGGCGTCGGCGGAAACCGCGGCCGGCCGGGGTGCGGCTGCGGGCGGGGCGGCCGCCGTTTCGGATGACGCGACTGCCCCCGGGCGCGCGTCTTCGACATCGGCGCGCACGATCCGGCCGCGCGGACCCGACCCGGTGATCTGCGCCAGGTCGATGCCCTTGTCCGCGGCGATCCGGCGTGCCAGCGGCGAGGCGAAGACCCGGGCGCCATCGCTGGCCGGAGAGGCAGCGGGAGCCGCCTTGTCGGGACCCCGTGCCGGGGCCGCCTCCACGGCGGCGGCCGCCTGCGCCAAGGGCGCTGTGGCGGCGGGCGCGGCGATGTCCGCGGCGCTTTCGCCCTCGTCCAGCAAGACCGCGATTGGCGTGTTCACCGTGACGCCGGACGTGCCTTCGGCCACCAGGATCCGTCCGATCGTGCCTTCGTCCACGGCTTCGAACTCCATCGTCGCCTTGTCGGTCTCGATCTCGGCGATGACGTCACCGGCACTGACCGTGTCGCCTTCCTGCACCAGCCATTTGGCCAGCGTGCCTTCCTCCATCGTCGGAGACAGCGCGGGCATGAGGATCTCGATGGGCATCGGCGTTGGTCCTGTGGTGGTCGGTGCGGGACCGGGGGCCAGCCCCCGGACCCCCGGAGTTTATCGGGCAAGATGAAGGGGTTGGAGAATGTCGAAGGGGCGGTGCGGGGTGCGGCCGGCGGCGAGCGTCGCGACGGCGCGGGACAGCGCGCGGTCATGTGCGGCGATCCATTCATAGGCTTCCTGATGGCTTGGCCGCTGGCCGGGGCGCAGCGTGTCGATCAGGCATTCCGGCAGCCAGGCTTCGCCATCGGCGGTGCGGATGCGGTAGGCCTCGCGCGCGGGGTCGCGGCCTTTGACCTCGACGGCGCTCATCGGTAGCAGACCTCGCGCGCCGCCGCGACGACCTCGTCGACCGTGACCAGTGCGTGTTTTTCCAGGTTGGCGGCATAGGGCATCGGCACATCCTTGCCGGTGAGATTGCGCACCGGGGCGTCGAGCCAGTCGAAAGCGTGCTGCATCAGCACCGCCGAGAGGTGATTGCCGATGGACCCCGTCGGCCAGCCTTCTTCGACCGTGACGCATCGGTTGGTCTTCTGCACGCTGGCAATCACGGTGGCGGTGTCCATCGGACGCAGGGTGCGCAGGTCAATCACCTCGGCATCGATTCCGTCTTCTGCAAGCTTTTCAGCGGCTTGCAGAGTGTGGCTCATGCCGATGCCGAAACTGACAAGGGTGACATCGCTACCGGACCGCCAGATCCGGGCCTTGCCGAAGGGCACGGTGAAATCATCGAGCTCGGGCACATCGAAGCTGCGGCCGTAGAGAATTTCGTTTTCAAGGAAGATCACCGGGTTGGGATCGCGGATCGCGGTTTTCAGCAGGCCCTTGGCATCCGAGGCCGAATAGGGCATCGCGACCTTGAGCCCCGGAACATGGGCATACCAGGCGGCGTAATCCTGGCTGTGCTGGGCAGCGACGCGGGCGGCGGCGCCGTTGGGGCCGCGGAACACGATCGGACAGCCCATCTGACCGCCCGACATATAGAGCGTCTTGGCTGCTGAATTGATAATCTGGTCAATAGCTTGCATGGCGAAGTTGAACGTCATGAACTCGACCACCGGCTTCAGCCCGCCAAAGGCCGCACCGACACCGATTCCCGCGAAGCCGTGTTCGGTGATCGGCGTGTCGATCACGCGCTTGGCGCCGAATTCGTCCAGCAGGCCCTGGCTGATCTTGTAGGCGCCCTGGTATTCGCCGACCTCTTCGCCCATCAGGAAGACATCCGGATCGGCGCGCATCTCTTCGGCCATGGCGTCGCGCAGGGCTTCGCGCACGGTCTGCTGCTTGAGCCTGGTGCCTTCGGGCCAGTCGGGTTCGGGCATGGCGGCGGGCGCATCGGCTGGTTGCGGCGGCGGGGCCGTGCGGCCCTCGGGCCCGGACAGATCGGCCGCGATGGGTTGCGCGGCGGGGGCGGCGGCGGCACGGGGGGCGTCCGGGACCGTCACGTCCGGCACTGCCTCGCCCTCGTCGACCAACACGGCGATGGGGGTGTTGACGGCGACGTTCTGCGTGCCCTCGGCCACCAGGATCCGTCCGATCGTGCCTTCGTCCACGGCTTCGAACTCCATCGTCGCCTTGTCGGTCTCGATCTCGGCGATGACATCGCCGGCGTTGACGGTGTCGCCTTCCTTGACCAGCCATCTGGCCAGCGTGCCTTCTTCCATCGTCGGGCTGAGGGCGGGCATGAGAATTTCGGTGGCCATGTCTCAAGCCTCCTTCGACGGTGTAACCATGCCGACGATATTGCCCTGTCCATCCTCGACATAAGCGCAGCGTCCGATGCCGGGGTAATCCGTGGGCGGCAAAGCCTCGGCTCCGCCATTGTCAAGCGCCCAGGCGTAACGATCATCGCAATCGGCGACCTCGAAGGTCATCGTGCCGCCCCGAACAGGCGACCCGGCGACCGGAGCCACGCCCATGCGCGCCATCATTCCGCCGGTCACGCCCTTTTCCATGCCGATGTCACCGCCGTCGATCAGGTGATATCGCACGTCCTCGCCGCCCGGCATGGGCGCGAAGGCCCAGCCGAACAGACCCGCGTAGAAGGCTTTTCCGGCATCGATATCGCCAACGTGGATTTCGAAATGCGGCATCAGCGGACCCCTTCCGCGTATATGTCGGTCCAGAGCTCGTCGAGCGCCGGTTCCGGGCTTTCCTTGGCGAAATCGGCAGCGGCATTCACCACCGCCTTGATTTCCTTGTCGATGGCCTTGAGATCGTCTTCGGTCGCGTGTTTGCCGGTCAGCAGAAGGGCGCGCACGTGTTCGATCGGGTCGCGTTCGTCGCGCATCTTCTGCACCTCTTCACGGGTGCGGTACTTGGCCGGATCCGACATCGAATGGCCGCGATAGCGATAGGTCTTGATTTCCAGGATATACGGACCCTTGCCCGCCCGGCAGTGCCTGACCGCCTTTTCACCCGCCGCCTTGACCGCCAGCACATCCATGCCGTCGACCACCTCGCCCGGGATGCCGAAGGCGGCGCCGCGGGTGAAAAGATCGGGGGTCGAGGTCGATCGGGCCTGCGCGGTGCCCATGGCATATTGGTTGTTCTCGATCACGAAGATGCAGGGCAATTGCCAAAGCGCGGCCATGTTGAAGGTCTCGTAGACCTGTCCCTGGTTCGCGGCGCCATCGCCGAAATAGGTGAAGGTGACGCGATCGTTGCCGCGATACTTGTCCGAGAACGCCAGCCCGGCGCCCAGCGGCACCTGCGCCGCGACGATGCCGTGACCGCCGTAGAAATGCTTTTCGCGGCTGAACATGTGCATGCTGCCGCCCTTGCCCTTGGAATAGCCGCCCTCGCGTCCGGTCAGTTCGGCCATGACGCCACCGGGGTCCATGCCGCAGGCCAGCATGTGGCCGTGATCGCGATAGGACGTGATCCGCTTGTCGCCATCCTCGGCGGCGGCCTCGAGCCCGACGACCACGGCTTCCTGGCCGATGTAGAGATGGCAGAACCCGCCGATCAGGCCCATACCGTACAACTGGCCGGCCTTTTCCTCGAACCGGCGGATCAGCAGCATGTCGTGGTAGTAGGCCTTGAGTTCGTCGGCCGACACGTTCGGTTTCGCGGTGCCCTTGCGCGCGGCCATGAGCGTCCTCCCCGGGATCGTTTAGTATTGAACGATTTCGCAAGGGTAGGGTGCGGCGGCGCGCGAGTAAAGATGCCTTGATCGCGCGATGCGGACCGGGGGTCAGTTCACAACGACTTCGTCTGACCGCACGAGCCCCAGAACGTCGCGGGCCTGCTGGTCCAGCAAATCGATGTCCAGGAAATCATCCGACAGGCGTCGGGTCAGGTTCTCCAGATGCGCCACGTCGCGTCGCAGGCCGGCCAGCTCGGTGGCAAGGGTCTGCCCCTCGACGATGATCTCGGCTCGGCGGAACAGGCCGTAATCGCCCTGCACCGCGGCAAAGACGAAATACGCGGAAAGCGTCAGTGCGACGGCGAAGAAAATAAGAACGCCGAAAGCGGGACGGGTGCGGTTGGTGACCATTGCTCTGCCTCTGTGCCGCGCCTCTGGCGGGCGCGTGCAGACACTATGGCACAGCCGCGCGGGCAAGGGAATCCCCCGCGCAACCTGTTGATTCACGTGCGTCCCGATTACACCCGACGGTGTTGCACATTTGTGCCGTGTTTGGGCGGGCGCGTCACCACGGCCAGTTCGGGTGGGCTGTCATCGTCGCTCAGCGCCTCGTACAATTCGTCGATCCGCTGGCTTTGGAACAGCCGCGACGCGGTGGCCAGATCGCGCGGGGTCATGCGCGCAGGTCTCTTGCATGGGGCGCTTCCATCCCGGCCAAGGTGCGCAGGACGCCCTCGTAATAGGTCATCTCGTCCTTGAGTTTGAGTTTGCGGCTCTTGAGGTGGCGCAGATGGGCGGCATTGGGCAGCGGGCGCAATTGCTCCGAACGGATGCGCGCGTCGAGATCGCCGTGGCGGCTGCGCAAGGCGTCGATGCGGGCTTCGATCGATGCGGGCGGTGTGAACTGGCGGGTCATTGTGTCCTCCCTGTGTGACTCTGCGGTGCGACAGAGATGGGGTTCCACAGGCTTTCTGAAAACCAAATGCAACTCGCAATCAATATAGGAAATACCTATGTCTTCTTCCGGACAGCGGGATGAGGCAGCGATGGCGACGACACCCAGTTTGCGGCAACTGAGATATTTCGTGACGCTGGCCGAGGCCGGGCAGGTCAGTCGCGCGGCGGAATGGCTGGGGCTGAGCCAGCCGTCACTCAGCCTGCAGATTTCGGCACTGGAAACCCGGCTGGGCCTGGCGTTGGTCGAACGGCGCCGCCGCGGCGTGGTTCTGACCCCCGAGGGCCGGCTGGTTCTGGAGCGCGCCAAGCGGGTGCTGGACGAAGTGTCGGCACTGGGCGATCTCGCGCAATCGCTGGGCGCCGGGCTGACCGGGCAATTGCGATTGGGCGCATCTCCGACCGTCGGACCCTACCTGCTGCCGGGGCTCGTTCGGCGGATGCATCGCGACCATCCGGATTTTCGGCTGGTGCTGCGCGACGGCGCGCCGCGTGATCTTGTCGAGGAATTGCTTGCGGGGCGGCATGACGTGATCCTCACGCAATTGCCGGTCACGGCGCGCGGGATCGCGGTCGCCAGGCTGTTCCGCGAACCGTTGCGCGTGGCGATGGCGCATGACCATCCGCTTGCGGCCAAGGACATGCTGACCGATGCCGACCTGGCAGGGCAGGACGTGTTGACCTTGCCGGACGCCTTCGCCCTGCACAGCCAGATCGCCGAGTTGTGCCGCGATGTCGGTGCCGGGCTGCGCGCGGATTACGAAGGCACCAGCCTCGATGCACTCAGACTGATGGCGTCGATGGGGATGGGACTGGCCTTTCTGCCCGCGCTCTATCTGGCTTCCGAAGCCGGACACAGTGCCGGCGACGTGGTGGTGCGGCCGTTCCGCCAGGACCGAGTGACACGTTCGATCGGCCTGGTCTGGCGACAAAGCGCAGCGCCGAGCGTCGCGCTGGAGCGTTTGACGAACCTGTTGCGCCGCACCTTGCGCGAAGATCACGCGGGACGGGTCATCGCCGAGGCATAGAAGCGCCCAGGTCGAATTTGCCGCTTTCCAGCCCGGCTGGGAATCGGGCATGCAGGTCATATGCTCCGTGTCGTTCTCATGCTGTGCCTGATCGTCGCCGTGCCGGGTTGCGCCGCGCGCGGCGTGCTGAGCATCCTGCCCGGCGTGACGGCACCCGGTGCCGTGATCCAGCCGGTCTTCATCGCGACCAACCGGCTGCCGTCGCAGCAGGCCGAAACCGGCCTTTTCCAGCAGCGCTTCGGTGAAACCCGCGATCCGACGCTGCGCTATGCGCGGCTCGACGTGTCGATACCGCCGGGGCATCTGCCGGGTCGGATCGAATGGCCGGGCGGGCAGCTTCCCGACCCGTCGCAGCATTTCGTCGTGGCCCAAGAGGATCGCCTGGATCGCGGCGATTTCCTGCGCGCCCTGCAGACGGCCGGGGCGGGGCAGGTGGATGTGCTGCTGTTCGTGCATGGCTACAACGTCAACAACGCGGAAGCCGCCTACCGGTTGGCGCAGATCGCCCACGATTTCGATGCCGACCTGCCGGTCATCGCCTATTCCTGGCCCTCGGCCGGCAGCCCGCGCGGCTATGTCTACGACCGCGACAGCGTGATCTTTTCCCGCGACGGGCTGGAAGAGCTGCTTCTGGCGCTGACCGGGCCGGGCGGGCGGCGTGTGCTGATCGTGGCGCATTCCATGGGCAGCCAGCTGGTGATGGAGACGCTGCGCCAGATGGCGATCGGCGGCAAGGGCACGGCGCTGTCGCGGCTGGCCGGCGTGGCGTTGATCTCGCCCGATATCGACGAAGACGTGTTCCTGCGTCAGGCCGCACGCATCCAGCCCTTTCCGCAACCCTTCCTGCTGATGGTGTCCAGCCGTGACCGTATCCTGGATGTCTCGGCCTTCCTGACCGGCAAGCCCAGCCGCCTGGGCTCGATCGAGAATCCGACCCGCCTGGGCGACCTGCCGGTCGAGATCATCGACCTGTCGACCGTCGAAGGCGGCGACCGGCTGGGCCATTCCACCGCCTTCACCTCGCCCGCGGCGATCACGCTGATCCGCGACACGACCCGCTGATCGGCGGCACGGGGCGCGGGCATTTCGGGTGAAAATCGCGGGAAACCGGCCGCTTGGCGGGAAAACGGACTTGGACAGTCCGTGCCCATCGCCTAGGACTGGAGACAGCGCCTTGCGTGCCCGGCGACGTCCCTGACCGTTTCACCCTTTCCGCGACGTCCCGCATGGCTTTGCGCGACGAAACGGCAGGAGCACGCATGAGTGCCTTTCGGCGGCAATTGAACCACACCATCGACGCCTGCGGGCGCGGTTGGGACATGCTGCGCCACAAGGCGCCGGGGCAGGTGCAATTCTGGTTCATCGCGCTTGGCGTCGGCATCGCTTCGGGCTTGGCCGCCATCGGTTTCCGCGGTGCGGTCGAAAGCCTTCAGGCGGCGATCTACGGCACGACCGAAGTGCACCTGCTGCATTCCTTCGCCGAAACGCTGCCTTGGTTCGTGATCCTGGTCATCCCGGTCTTCGGCGGCATCGCGGTGGGGATCATCCTGCACCTGTTCACCCCCGACGGGCGGGTGCGCGCCGTGGCCGACGTGATCGAGGGCGCGGCGCTGAACGACGGGCGGGTCGAGCGCAAAGCGGGTCTGGCCTCTGTCGCCTGTTCCTGCATCACTCTGTCCACCGGCGGCTCGACCGGGCGAGAAGGGCCGGTGGTGCATCTGGCGGCGCTGATTTCGACCTGGGTGGCCAACGCGCTCAAGGTCGACGGGATCACCGGGCGCGACCTTTTGGGCTGCGCGGTGGCGGCCGCGGTTTCGGCCAGCTTCAACGCGCCCATCGCCGGCGCGCTCTTCGCGCTCGAGGTTGTGCTGCGCCATTTCGCCGTGCATGCCTTCGCGCCGATCGTCGTCGCTTCGGCCGCGGGCACGGTGATCAACCGGTTGACCTATGGCGACGTGACCGAATTCGCGCTGCCCGGCACCGGGGTGGTCGAGTTCTACCTGGAACTGCCCGCCTTCTTCCTGATGGGGCTGGTCTGCGGCCTGGTGGCGGTGCTGATGATGCGGGCGATCTTCTGGGCCGACGATATCGAAACCGCGATCCAGAAACGCCTTGGCCTGCCGCATTGGCTCAGCCCTTCGGTGGCGGGGCTGGCCCTGGGTGCCATCGCGATCTTCTACCCGCATATCATCGGCGTCGGCTACGAGACCACGTCGCGTGCGCTGACCGGCGACCTGCTGCTGCACGAGGCGATCGTGTTCACCATCGTCAAGGTTGCCGCGGTGGCGATCACGCTTGCGGGTCGGATGGGCGGCGGCGTGTTTTCGCCCTCGCTGATGGTCGGCGCCACGACAGGGCTGGCCTTCGGGATGATCGCCACCAGCGTCTTTCCCGACCAGTCCGGCGCCTACACGCTGTATGCGCTGGCGGGTATGGGCGCGGTGGCCGCGGCGGTCCTGGGTGCGCCGATCTCGACCACGCTGATCGTGTTCGAGCTGACCGGGGACTGGCAGACCGGGCTGGCGGTCATGGTGTCGGTGTCGATGTCCACCGCGCTGGCGGCGCGGCTGGTCGACCGCAGCTATTTCCTGACCCAACTGGAACGGCGCAACGTGCACCTGGCCGCCGGGCCGCAGGCCTATCTGCTGACCATGTTCCGGGTGCGCAGCGTGATGCGCCGGCCCAATGACGAACGCGCCGCGGACGAGGCCGCCTGTCTCGAGATGATCGATCGCGGGCTGTTCGTGCAGGCGCAATCGACGCTGGAAACCGCGCTGCCGATGTTCGACAAGTCCGGGGTCGCCTTCCTTCCGGTGGTGACGCTGGATGGCGAGGACGGCGCGCCCGTTCTGCAGGGCGCGCTGTTTCATGTCGATGCGCTCAAGGCCTACAACCGGGCACTGGCGGCGACCGCTGCAGAAGAACACTCCTGACCGGGGCCACGGCCGGTCAACTGCCGGCATCCATGCCCAGTTCGCGCCGGATGCAACGGCGCAAGTCGCGCTCATAGGCGTCCCGGCAGCGGTTCACGATGCGCGCGATCATCGGCACCACGGGCCCCGGAACGGCGGTCGGCGGCGCGATCACCGGGTCCGGTCGCGGCGCGCGGTCGACAAGGTAGCGCGTGGCGGACCAGCCCAGCGGCCCGGTTTCGGGTTGCACAAGGCTCCAGCTTCCGATGTCTCCCAGAACCGTCACGGCATCGCCGTTGCGCAGGATCGATTGGACGGCGTATTGCGTGTCGGGGCCGCCGCGCAGGTTCAAGGCTCCGTCCGGCGCATCGACCCAGCGGCGCTCTTGCACCGGATCGGGGGCCGGCACGGGGTCGCGAACCTCGATCAGCACCGGTTGCGCGGACAGATAGCCGCCATGCGCCCAACCAACCCGGCCGGACGCGCTTTCGACTTTCAGCCAGGTGCCCGGAGCGGACAAGACCCGCACCCGGCTGCCATGTGGCATCGCCTCGAGAACGGAATAGCCGGTCGATGGCCCGGCGCGCAGGTTCAGCGCGCCATCGCGCGGCGCGTCCACGAACAGATGAGTCGCCGCCGGGGCAGAGGTGGCAATCACAAGGGCGGCGAGCAAAGCGAGCAGTCGCAGCATCGGGACATCCTTTCGGTAAGGTGGCATGTCGCGATGGTCGGCCGGGGCCCGGTGGCTAGACAATAACGCCTGCCCGGCCGGTCAGGCGGCGCGGGCGGTTATCCGATGACAGGCTTTCAACGGCGGCCGATGATGCCGCGCCCGTCGATCATGCCCAGCTTGGCGCACAGCCGCAGCACCATCCAGTATCCGGTCCGGCTGGCTGCGTCCTGCAACGCGCTATCGGCCGCGAACGGCAGGAACAGCACCTCGTCCACCGGTTGGTTCGGGGCGTGGTCCAGCCCGCAAACCGTGCGTCCTTCGTTCAGCGCGCCCAGCGAAACCAGCGTCAGCGTGCCGCGCAGCCAGGGCAGCGTGGGCAGGGCCAGCAGCCGGTCGAAGACCTGCAGGGCCAAGGGCGCGTAGCCCGCCACCATCAGCGATGGGCCGGGCCGCGCGCCGCCCAGTCGGTAGCCGACGATATCACCGCCATCCGCCGTGAGAATCTCGACAAAGCGGTTGGCCTCGCTCGCGTCGGTCTTGAATTCCAGAACGGTCATGCGCTGCATCTCCGGGTTTTCACCTGTCATGCATGACGGGTTACCGGAGATCCTGCCATCGGCAAAACTTGAAATATTAATCGTTATCGTGAGCGCTCGTTATGCAAGGATCATAACGGGCGGGCGTGCGGATCAGACCTGTTCGACCGTCACGCCGTCCTGTTCGTAGAACGCAAGGTGCCCGGCGATCCGCGCCGCCTCGGGTTTGGGCGCCTCGTAGGACCATACGGCGTTGGTGTAGGTCTTGGATTTGGACATGATCGAAAAATACGACGCCTCGCCCTTGTGCGGGCATGTCGTGGTCTTTTCGGTCTTTTCCAGGAAAGCCATGCCGATATCGGCACGCGGAAAGTAGATCACCGGGGGATGGCTGCCCTCGACCAGTTCCAGCGCATTGCTGCTTTCGCCCAGAACGGCCCCGCCGGCGCGGATGACCCAGGTGCCTTCGGCGGGGGTGATGGTGATGTGCTTGGTCATGGATGGGACTCCGTTTTGGCGCCCCCGGTCAAACAGGGGTTGTATTGCGCAACTATGTCAAATCGGCCGGCAGGCCAGCGAAAGCCAGTCGCGTTCGGGATCATCGACCAGCGGTCCGACGCGGTCGAGCACCGCGGCGTGGTAGTCGTTGAGCCAGTCACGCTCGGCCTGGGTCAACAGGGCGGGAACGACAAGCCGGGTGTCGATCGGAACCCATGTGAGGGTCTCGAACCGATACATCTCGGACACGGTCTGGCCGGGCAGGGCCGGGGCGCGTTCGACCGCGATCAGATTCTCGATGCGGATGCCGAACGCGCCTTCGCGGTAGAACCCGGGCTCGTTCGACAGGATCATGCCAGGCTCCAGCGCCACGGTGCCGGCGCGGGCGATTCGTGCCGGACCTTCGTGTACCGAAAGGTAACTGCCGACGCCGTGTCCGGTGCCATGGTCGTAGTCCAGCCCCGCCTCCCACAGCGCATGGCGCGCGAAGGGATCGATGTCGCGACCGGCAAGGCCCTTGGGAAAGCGCAAGCGCGACACCGCAATCATGCCCTTCAGCACGCGGGTAAAGGCGGCACATTCCTCGGCACCCGGATCGCCGATCGCAACGGTTCGGGTGATGTCCGTGGTGCCGTCAACGTATTGCCCGCCGCTGTCCACCAGCAGAAGCTGGCCGTCCGCGACCGGTGCATCGGTCGCCTCGGTCACGCGGTAATGCACGATGGCGCCATGTGCTCCAGCGCCGGCGATCGTCTCGAAGGAAATGTCGCGCAGCGCGTTCGAGGCCGTCCGTTCCGCCTCCAACCGCCGGACGACGTCGATTTCCGTCAGGCTGCCGGCCGGTTGCGCGTCGAGCCAGGCCAGGAACCGCACCATCGCCGCCGCATCGCGCAGTTGCGCTGAACGGGCGCCGTCCAGTTCGGTGGCGTTCTTGCACGCCTTGGGCAAAAGGCAGGGATCGGGCGCCTCGACGATGTCGCCGGCGATGGCTTCGGCGACGGCGACCGGACAGGTCGCCGGGTCGATCAACGCGGCGCCGTCCAGCGCAGCGACGGCCGACAGGAATTCATCGGGTGGCCGCACAGTGACCCGCGGCCCCAGATGATCCGTGACATCCACCAGTTTTCTGTCGTCCATGAAGAGAGTTACGCGCGCATCTTCATGCAGGATGGCGAAACCGTGCGCCACCGGGTTGCGCGGGATGTCGCTGCCGCGAATATTCAGCAGCCAGGCGATGCTGTCAGGCAGCGTCAGGATCGCCGCCCGGGCCTTGCCCAGCCCCGCGGCCAGGCGCGCGATCTTGTCGCCATGCGCCTCGCCAGCCAGTTCCGGCGGCTGCACGATCACCTTGCCGAGCGGTGGGTCGGGTTGATCGGCCCAGATCGCATCGACAAGGTTTTCGCAGGCCCGAAGAGCCACCTGCTCCAGCTTCGCCTCCAGCCCGCGCTTCTGTTCGACGCTCAGCAGCCACGGATCGAATCCGATAACCCCCTTCGGCAATGCGGAGGAAATCCAGTCGCCCAGTGACGTCTCGGGCCAGGCGACCGGTTCGAAGACATCCGCCACCTGCCGTTTGATCTGCACCCGATAGCGACCGTCGACGAAGACGCCGGCGCGGTCGGCCAGCGCCACGCACCACCCGGCCGAGCCGGTGAACCCGGTCAGCCAGGCCAGCCGGTCGTCGCGTGGCGCCACGTATTCACCCTGGTGGGCATCGGCGCGTGGCACGATGAACCCGTCCAGCCCGGCCTCGGCCATCCGCGCCCGCAACGCCGCCAGCCGCGGCGGGCCCTGATCGGGCGAGGCTGTTTCGGTGAAACTCTGGAACATCGTCCCCTCCTGCGCGGCGGAGATTAGCAAGTTGCGCGCCCTGCGCCAGAGGCGGTGCGGTCAGGATGAAAGAAAAGCGTTGAATTCGCTCAGAAAGCTGTCCCAGCCGGGCATCCCGGGAAAGGGGTTGTGGTTGGCGCTGTCGATCACCACCAGTTCGGCACCGGGAATACCCTGGGCCAGCTTGCGCCCCTCGCTCAGCGGATGCACAGCGTCGTCGCGGCTGTGCAGGACCAGCGTCGGCGTGCGGACCTGCGGCAACAGATCGGCGATCGACACGGTGTTGACCATCGACCGCATCACCAGAAGCGACTCGACCCCGCTGGCCAGCTGGATGTTGCGCGTCCAGTTCTGCACCGTCTGGCGGCTGGCATCGGGGTAATAGGCGCTCAGCCAGGCGCCGATCAGCGGGCTGCCGGGCGTTGTCCAGCCGTCGCGGATCAGCGCGACGATGGCCTCGGTATTCTCGTCCTGTCGCTTGGCTCCGCGGCGCGACCGGCCATCGACGTAGCCGCCCATCAGTACCAGTTTGCGCAGCCGTTCGGGATAGCGCGCGGCGAAAGCCACCGAAAAGATCGCTCCGCCGGACATCGCCAGCATGTCGAACGTGTCGAACCCCGCGGCGTCGGCGACGGCGTACAGGTCGTCGGCCGCGCGATCCAGGTCGATATCGGGCAGGGACGGATCGGACTGGCCGCAACCGCGATGATCGTAGCGCAGCAGGCGGCGACCATCGCCGACCGCATCGAAGAACGGGCGGCAATCGGGGTCCGACCAATCGCGTTCCAGGTTGGTGGGGAAATGCCAGGCCAGAAACAGCGGCGGTCCGTCGCCGGTCAGCGCATAGGCGATGCTGGCACCGTCCGGCGCGCGGGCAAAGCGGATCGCCTGGTGGGCCTGGATTGGCGCGGTCGACGCGGCCGGTGCCGGGCTGGTGTGTTCCGTCACCTCCGCCACCATCTGCAACCCGCGCCGCGCCACGGTGCGGATCACGCGCTGTGCCTTGCCATCGTCGCCCAACGCCTTGCGCGCCGCCGCGATGCGGGCGGAGATGGCGGATTCGGACACGATGCGGCCCTGCCAGACCGCCTCGACGATCTCGTCGCGGCTGACCACACGGTCGGGATGCGCCGCCAGCAGCGTGATCAGGTCGAAGACCTGCGGTTCCACCGGTACGACCGTGCCGTTGCGGGACAGGCGGCGGGTATCGGTTTCAAGTTCGCAATCGGCAAATCGAAATTTCATGACCCAGCATTGCCGGGCAGCGTCGTTGCGGCAAGCGCAAACGGCGCGCCGGTCACGGTGCGAGGAAGTCCAGCAGGATGTCCAGGTAGTCCGCCCAGACCGCGTTGCCGGGCAGGGGGACGTGGTTGGCGGTATCCAGCACCACCAGTTCGGCCTTTGGAATGCCCGCGGCCAGCTTTTGCGCCTCGGACAGCGGATGCACGGCGTTGCTGCGGCCCTGGACGATCAGCGTCGGGCATTGAACGCGCGGCAGGATGTCGGCGATGCTGTCGGTGTTTACGACATCGCGCAGCCGCAGCATCTGCGCCTCCGAGGCGGTCGTTTGCTCGCGCTCGACCATCGCCTTGAGCATATCCATCGGGCCCTCGGGAAAATAACTCAGCTGGTAGGCCAGCGCCAGACCGCCGCCGCCGGTGGTCCAGCCTTCCTCGATCAATCCGCGGATCGGGTCGGGTGAAGTGGCGGGCCCGCGCCGGGCGCGCCCGTCGACATAGCCGCCGACCAGCGCCATTTTGGTGATCCGGTCCGGGTGCCGCGCGGCCAGGCGCACGGCGGCCAGCGAGGCGCCGGATTCCGAGAGAAAGGCAAAGCGGTCGATCCCCGCCGCGTCGGCCACCGTCAGGATGTCGTCGATCAGGGTATCTATCTGAAAGGGTTCGGGGCTCGGTTCGCTCAGTCCGAAGCCCGAGGCATCGAAATGCACCAGACGATGGCGCGCCGAGAGCGCGTCGATCAGCGGGCGTTCCGAAGGGAAGGTCCACTGCTCGGCGACGTTGATCATCGGCGCGCCGATGCGCAGGACCGGCGGGCCGGTGCCGTTGGCGGCCCAGGCCAGCGTTCGGCCCGCCCGGTTGCGGGCATAGCGGACCGGCGGCGCGCGGGTGGCAGGGGCCGATGGCGTAGGCGCGCTGTCGCCCGTCACCTCCCGCCACCATCTGCAAGCCCCGCCGCGCCACGGTGCGGATGACGCTCTGCGCCTTGCCATCGTCGCCCACTGCCTTTCGCGCGGCGGCGATGCGGGCGGAGATGGCGGATCCCGACACGATGCGGCCCTTCCATACCGCCTCGACGATTTCGTCGCGGGTCACCACGCGGCCCGGGTTCTCGACCAGCAGGCGGATCAGGTCGAAGACCTGAGGCTCGACGGGCACGGGCGTTCCCGCACGGGTCAGGCTCAGCGTGTCCGTGTCCAGCAGGCAGGTGGCAAAGGCGTGGCGCATGGCGAAAGTAAACGCCGCTACCGGGTCCGTCACAAGCGTTTCCGCAAGCTTCGGATCGTTTCTCAGGGGTTTCCAAGGGAAAAGACAGGACTGTCTTCAAGCGCGCCGCCGCGGTCCGGGCGAGGATGGGACATCAACCAAGGAGAGCCGCGATGTTCACCCCCTTCGACACCGCTCACATGACCCACCGTGCCGCACGCCACGTTCCCGCAAGCGATGACCTGCGCCAGGCGAACCACCAGCGCCGCAGCGCAAGACGCGCCGCCTTTCGTGCCTTCGTCGCGGCGGTCTTTTCCCGGGCGCCGCGTCACGGCGCACCGGTCAAGCCGGTCAGCTCGCGCGCCTGATCCCGAGGATGCGGGCCCGGGCGCGCGGGTCTTTGTCGAACAACGAGGCCAGCTGTTCGGTCATCGCGCCGGCCAGCTGCTCGACATCGGTGATCGTTACGGCGCGGTCGTAATAGCGCGTCACGTCGTGGCCGATGCCGATGGCCAGCAACTCCACCTGCTTCTTGCGCTCGACCATGGCGATCACGTCGCGCAGGTGTTTTTCAAGGTAATTCGCGGGGTTGACGGACAAAGTTGAGTCGTCCACCGGGGCGCCGTCGGAAATCACCATCAGGATCTTGCGCGCCTCGGGCCGCCCGATCATACGGCGGTGCGCCCATTCCAGCGCCTCGCCGTCGATGTTTTCCTTCAGCAGCCCTTCTTTCATCATCAGGCCCAGATTGTCGCGGGTCCGTCGCCACGGCGCGTCGGCGGATTTGTAGACGATGTGGCGCAAGTCGTTCAGGCGCCCGGGTTGCTGTTCGCGCCCCGAGTTCAACCACCGCTCGCGGGCTTGTCCGCCCTTCCAGGCCCGGGTGGTGAAACCCAGGATCTCGACCTTGACGGAACAGCGTTCCAGCGTGCGGGCCAGAACGTCCGCACAGATCGCGGCGATCGAGATCGGCCGCCCGCGCATCGACCCGGAATTGTCCAGAAGCAGCGTCACCACGGTGTCGCGGAACTCGGTGTCCTTTTCCACCTTGAAGCTCAGCGGCGTCGTGGGATTGGCCACCACACGCGCCAGCCGTCCGGCATCCAGGATGCCTTCCTCGCGGTCGAATTCCCAACTGCGGCTTTGCTGCGCCTGCAACCGGCGCTGCAGCTTGTTGGCCAAACGGCTGACCGCGCCTTTCAACGGTTCCAGCTGCTGGTCCAGATAGGCGCGCAGGCGCTCCAGTTCGACCGGTTCGGCCAGGTCCTCGGCGGCGATTTCCTCGTCATTGTCGGTGTTGTACACCCGGTAGTCGGGATCGGCCTCGGAGATCGGCTGCGGCGCGGGCGGCTCGAGCGGCGCCTCGCCCTCGGGCATCTCCATCTCGTCGCCCATCTGGTCTTCGGCCATCTCGTCCAGGCTGACTTGCGCCTGGCTGGGGTCCTGTGTCTCGTCCTGGCTGCTTTCCGGATTGGCCTCGGCGTTTTCGTCCTGGTCGTCGTCCTGGCCGGTGCTGTCGGGCTGTTCCTCGGGCTCTTCGGCACCTTCCTCGGCCGCGTCGTCGGACTGGTCGTCCATGTCGTCGGGGTCGTCGCCCAGCTGGTCGCCATACCCCAGGTCGGTGATGACCTGGCGGGCAAAGCGCGCAAACGCAGCCTGGTCGTCCAGCTTGTCGCCCAGATCCTCGAGCGTGCCGCCTGCCTGGTCTTCGATAAAGCCGCGCCACAGTTCCATCACGTGGGCGGCATCCTTGGGAAGATCGCGTCCGGTGGCGAGGTGGCGGATAAGATAGCCCGCGGCGACGGGCAGGGGCGCTTCGGAGGCCTGGGTGATCTGGCCATAGCCGCGCCGCATCGCCTCGTGCCCGATCTTGGCGTCGATATTGCCGGCGGTGCCGGGCATGTCGCGCGCGCCCATCGCTTCGCACCGCGCGGTCTCCATCGCCTCGTAGATCTCGCGTGCCATGTCACCGGGCGGACAATAGCGGCTGTGGGTGGCGTTGTCGTGATAGCGGTGGTGCAGCGCCAGCGCATCCGCCGTGCCGCGGGCCAGCAACACCTCGTCGCGGGTCATCCGGCGGCTGACCTGGGGCAGGCGCATCGTGTCGCCGCTGACGCCCGAGGGATCGACGGAATAGGAGACCGACAGGTCCGGGTCGTCGGCCATGACCTTGGTGGCCTCGGCCAGGGCCTTCTTGAACGGATCGGCGGGGTTGTCGCTGTCGCGTTTCATGCGCGCCTAGCTCCTGGTTTTCCGTCTTGCCCGGTCGTGACCGGGCCATTCATTCGGGCCGCGATCGCCCTTACCCCAAGCTCACGCTGGCCGCGCTTTCGGGCAGTTCCTCGTCAAAGCAGCGCTGGTAGAATTCGGCCACGGTCTGGCGCTCCAGCTCGTCGCACTTGTTCAGGAACGACACGCGGAATGCGTAACCGACCGAGCGGAAGATCTCGGCATTCTGCGCCCAGGCGATCACGGTGCGGGGCGACATCACCGTCGACAATTCGCCGTTCATGAAGGCGCGACGGCTGAAATCGGCGACCGTCACCATCTGGCGCACCTGCTTGCGGCCCTTGTCGTTGTTGTAATGCGGGCATTTCGCCAGCACGATCGCGGTTTCGGCGTCGATCGACAGGTAGTTCAGCGTCGCCACCAGCGACCAGCGGTCCATCTGGCCCTGGTTGATCTGCTGGGTGCCGTGATACAGCCCGGTGGTATCGCCCAGGCCCACGGTGTTGGCGGTGGCGAAGATGCGGAAATACTTGTGCGGCGTGATGACCTCGTTCTGGTCCAGCAGCGTCAGCTTGCCGTCGGTTTCCAGAACCCGCTGGATCACGAACATCACGTCGGCCCGGCCGGCATCGTATTCGTCGAAGACGATGGCGGTGGGGTTGCGCAGGGCCCAGGGCAGGATGCCTTCCTGGAATTGCGTCACCTGCTTGCCGTCCACCAGCTTGATCGCATCCTTGCCGATCAGGTCGATCCGGCTGATATGACTGTCCAGGTTCACCCGCACGCAGGGCCAGTTCAGACGCGCCGCGACCTGTTCGATATGGGTGGACTTGCCGGTGCCGTGATAGCCCTGGATCATCACCCGTCGGTTGTTGCGGAACCCCGCCAGGATCGCCAGCGTCGTGTCGGGGTCGAACTTGTAGGTGCTGTCGATATCGGGCACGCGCTCGGTCCGGTCGGGAAAACCGTGAACCACCATGTCCGAATCGATGCCGAACATTTCACGAACCTCGATTTCTTCGGTCGGTTTCGCGTTGATGTCGATCATGCCGTCCGCCATGCTGGTCTTGTCCTTCTCGTCGCGTGCTGTCCGCCTCTGGTGCAACATATCGCGGTAAGGGGCAAGGGGAAGCGAGCCGAACGAACGCCATGTCGCCGCAGGACGAGATAGAGGGGCTGATCGCCCGTGTCGCGATGGGCAACCGCGAGGCGTTCCGCCGGCTTTATGGCCGGACTTCGGCGAAACTCTTTGGCATCTGCCTGCGTGTCTTGAACGACAAGGAACTGGCCGAGGAGGCGCTGCAGGAAGTCTATGTCACGATCTGGCGCAAGGCGGGGATGTATCGCGAAGGCGTGGCATCCCCGATGACCTGGCTGATCACATTGGCGCGCAACGCCGCCGTGGATCGCCGCCGCCGCATCGGCGGGTTGCCCCTGGACGGCGACGGTCAGGCGATCGAACGGCTGCGCGATCCGGCCCCGGGCCCCGAGGCGCAGGCCGTGGCGCGATCCGAGGCGCGGGCGTTGCAAGCCTGCCTGGACACGTTGAACCCGGACCACGCGGCGATGATCCGCAGTGTCTATCTGGACGGCGCCACCTATGCCGAGATGGCCGCGGCCCACGGCGCCAAGCTGAATACCGTGCGCACCTGGCTGCGCCGCAGCCTGATGCAACTGAGGGAGTGCCTGAGCCGATGAGCGCGACCGATCCCGGAAACGACCTGCCCGGCGGCGACGAAGCCGCGGCGGCGGAATACGTGCTGGGCCTTCTGTCCGAGGACGAGGCGCGCGTCTTTGAAGCGCGCATGGCGACCGATCCGGATCTGGCGCAGGATGTGCAGGCCTGGTCGGAGTATTTCGCGACGCTGACAGACGACCTGCCCGAGATCGAGGCGCCGCTGCAGGTGCTGCAACGCGCCGAGGCGCAGGCTCTGGCCACCGGCAAACCGCCGGTCTGGCGCGCGCTCTGGCCCTATCTGGCGGGCGCCGTCGCCGCTTCGCTTCTGGCCTGGCTGGTTCTGTCCGGCGACCTGCTGGGCCCCGGCGGCACGCCGCTGCGCGCCGAGCTTGTTCCGGCCGATGGCACGATCACGCTGACCGCCGCCTTCGACCCCACCGATGCCACGCTGCGCCTGGGTCCGGTGGTCGGCACGGCACCCGAAGGCCGTGCTTTGGAATTGTGGCTGATCGCGGCCCCCGATGCCGCGCCGGTCTCGCTGGGGCTGGTGCCGCCGGGCGGCGCCGTGATCGCCCTGCCACCGTTGCTGGCCGACCGCCTGAACGGTGCGACGCTGGCCGTGTCGGACGAACCGCCCGGTGGATCGCCCACCGGTGCGCCCACCGGCGCCGTTTTGGCGGCGGGCACGCTCGCGGCGTCGTGATCGTGTTGTGACCGTCGATCCGAAACTCTGCGGCACCGCATTCCGTGTCTTCGTCTGACCCTGCCCCGAACGGGCCGGGCAGATCGAGGAGAGACACGATGAAATTCAACCGCATCCTGGCCCAGGCGGCCGCCGTTCTGGTCGCAACCGGTGCCGCCCAGGCCGCCAGTCACAGCCAGACGGAAAACCCGATGGTCGGCGGCGCCGCGATGTTGCCGACCATGACCATCGTCGACAACGCGATGAACTCGCAGGATCACGAGACACTGGTCGCAGCCGTGGTTCAGGCCGGATTGGCCGAAACGCTGAAAGGGGCAGGGCCCTTCACGGTCTTTGCACCCACCGATGACGCCTTCGACATGATCGCCAAGGACAGCCTGGCCGCGCTGATGATGGACGAGAACAAGGCGCAACTGGCGCAGATCCTGACCTGCCACGTCGTCGCCGCCAGCGCCATGTCCGATGCCATCGCCGGGATGATCGCGGCCGATGGCGGCGCGCATCCGGTCGAAACGCTGGGCGGCTGCACGCTCAGGGCGACCCTGTCGGGCGACACAATCACGTTGACGGACGAAAACGGGCGCGATGCCACGGTGACGATTGCCGATGTCGTCCAGTCCAACGGCGTCATCCACGTCATCGACCGGGTGCTGCTGCCCAAGCAATAAGGCCCGTATGCTGTGGCGGGTCCGGTTCGGTCGATCCCCGGCCGAACCGGCCCGAACCCGCCCGAACCCACCCGGCGCTCGCGCGATCGTGCAGAAGTGTCGGTTGATTCCGCCACCCATCCGCGCAAGCTGGACGCAAACCCGGAGAAAGACATGAACCGACGCAGTTTTCTGGCCACCGCCGCCGCGACCATGGGCCTGGCATCCGCCGCGCGCACGGCCGCGGGATTCGAAGTCACGCGAAGCGATACCGAATGGCGCGCCATGCTGAACGACCTGGAATACAAGGTGATGCGCAAACACGGCACCGAACGGGCCTTTACCTCGCCGCTGCACGCGGAAAAACGCGCCGGGACATACCTGTGTCGCGGTTGCGATCTGCCGCTCTATTCCTCGGCCGACAAGTTCGACAGCGGCACGGGATGGCCCAGTTTCACCCGCGCAAAGCCCGACGCGGTGGGCACCAGCACCGACCGGCGCTTTTTCATGACCCGGACCGAGGTGCATTGCCGCCGCTGCGGGTCGCATCTGGGCCATATCTTCAAGGACGGCCCACCGCCCACGAACACCCGGCATTGCATCAACGGCGTGAGCTTGAAATTCGCCGCAGCGTGATCCGCCATCCGGCACGAAAAAAGGCCTTTGGGCGATCCCAAAGGCCTTTTCCGTGAGTGAAATTACTCGCTTGACGCATCTGACCTGGGGGTCGCTCAACGACGCGCCTTGCAAAAACGCTAGCACACCAAAAAGTTGAGTGTCGAGCGGCAAATGCGCGTTTTTGACGATTTACCGCGGCTCTGAACGTTTCGGGGCGGCGGTCACTTGAAGTTGCGGCTGTCCTTGAGCTGATCCCAGGCCCAGACGACTTCCTGCAACTGCTCTTCCTGGCTGCGGTCGCCGCCGTTCATGTCGGGATGCAAGACCTTGATCAGCGCCTTGTAGGCGCCGCGGATATCCGCCTTGGACGCGTTTTCCGACACTTCGAGGATTTCGACCGCGCGCCGTTCGGTTGGCGGCAGCTTGCGCCCCGCGCCTGCGGTCTTGCCGGGATTGCGCGTCGCGTTCGCGCCCAGCACCTGGTGCGGGTCCTCGATACCCAGGCGCGCCCATGCCTTGGCCTCGGGGTCGCGCCAATCCTTGGTCTTGCGTTCCCACACCTTGTCGGCGCTGGCCTGGGCGTTCATCTCGGCTTCGGTCTTGCCATCAAAGAAGTTCCACTTGAGGTTGTATTCCCGAACGTGGTCCTTGCAGAACCACAGGAAGTCGTCCAGCACGTCCGGCGCTTTCGGCGCACGGAACTTGCCGGGTTCCTCGCAGCCCTCGTGGTCGCAAAGCCGTGTCGAGGTTTCCTGTTCGCCCGACATGCTGCGCCGCCCGCGCGGGTTCTTTTTCTTTGCCGACTTGATCGACATGTCGAAACCGAAGGGATCTGGTCTGCTCATCGCTCATACCTTTTCGACTCGGACGCAGGAGTGTAGACGATCGGACGGCCATGAACAGGGGGAAGGGGTAAAAAATGACACGCGACGCCGAGATCGAGGCAAAACTTCGCGCAGCGTTCACGCCGCACGTTCTGGTTGTTCGCAACGACAGCGAAAAACACCGTGGACATGCCGGTTTCCAGGAAGGCGGCGAAAGCCATTACCACGTTCTGATCCGGGCGGCGGCGTTCGACGGCATGTCGCGCATCGCGCGACACCGGGCCGTGCATGCCGCGCTTGGGCCCGATCTTGTAACCGCCATTCACGCGCTGTCTCTGGATATCGAGGTCTAGCCGACCGGGTTCAGTCGGTCGGATCGCGCATGCGGTCGGCCCGGGCGCGCAGGATATCGGGCACCGGGCCGATGCTGCCCGTGTCTTCTACTCCGTTGTCGCGGCGCATCTCGGACGCGTCGTCAGGGCTTGAAAAGACGATGTCGCGCTGTGCAAGCGCACCCGGTGACGACGGCCTTGGCGCATTGTCGGCCTCCGCGTCGCGCCCGAAACGCGCGTCGGCACGGGCAACCCCTGCAAGGTCGGTCGCCGGCGCCGCGGGCTCGGACGGAAGATCTCCGATGCCCGCGGCGGCGCGCGGACGCCGGAACACCAGGAAATCACGCCGGACACCGCCCTCGGACGCCGGGCTTGCGCGGTCTTCGCAGGTCAGGGTTTCGGCTCGAAGAAAATCCCAGCCGTCCGACGCCATCTGGTTCAGCAGCCGTTCGATGGCCAGGGCAAAGCGTTCGTCGGTCGTGCGGGGGACCGGTGTGCGTTCGCCGCGTCCCGGTCCGGGTATGACCCTGTATTCGTAGCGTGGCATTCTAAACCGGTCGCCCGTTCATCCGGCCTGCCCGGTGTCGCGGCATGAGGCGGCGCATGCGCCGGGCAGAAAACATGCGCCAGACAGAATAAAGGGGCCGGCACTGCCGACCCCCCGATGCAAGAAACAGGAATAAACGGATCAAACCCCCCAGTGACAATCTTTTGTATCTACGCCCCTAAATGGATGAAGCGCCCTGGGGTTGCCCCCGGTAACGCCACGTTAACATTTCCGGCTTGATTTTTGAAGCAAGGTTTTCACGACTTTGCCATTCTTTGTGTAAAAGCGCTTTGAAGAACGAAAAAATCCCGAAACCGGAAACGATTCGCCACGCCGTGGGACCGTTGTTCCGCGAGATCGATTCGAAAAACCACAGAATCGCTGCACGCCTTCGGCGGTAATCCCCGCTTGCCGCGACCGATTCCGGCAAGTTTCGGCTTAGGCCAAAGGTCGCATGTACGGCCGGACCGGCCGCCGAACGACGGCGTGTGATACCGCCGCCGCGCCGGGGTGCTATTGCGCCAGTTTCTTCGCGACCAGTTCGTTCACCGCCTTGGGGTTCGCCTTGCCGCCGGTGGCCTTCATGACCTGGCCCACGAACCAGCCGGCCAGCTTGGGGTTTTCCTTGGCCTTGTCGACCTGGGCGGGATTGGCGGCGATGATCTCGTCGACCGCCGCTTCGATCGCGCCGGTATCGGTGACCTGTTTCATGCCGCGCGCCTCGACGATCTCGGCCGGGTCGCCGCCTTCGGTATAGACGATCTCGAACAGGTCCTTGGCGATCTTGCCCGAGATGTCGCCCTTGACGATCAATTGGATGATGCCCGCCAGCTGCGCCGCCGAAACCGGGCTTTCGCCGATGTCGTGGTCTTCCTTCTTCAGCCGTCCGAACAATTCGTTGATGACCCAGTTGGCCGCCAGCTTGCCATCGCCCGATGCAGCGGCGACGGCTTCGAAGTAGTCGGCATTCTCGACCTCGGCGGTCAGCACGCCGGCATCGTATTCCGACAGGCCGAAATCCGAAACGAACCGGGCTTTCTTGGCGTCCGGAAGTTCCGGCAACGAGGCGGCGATGCCGTCGACCCATTCCTGCTCGATCTCCAGCGGCAGCAGGTCGGGATCGGGGAAGTAGCGGTAATCATGCGCCTCTTCCTTGGATCGCATCGACCGCGTCTCGCCCTTGTCCGGATCGTAGAGCCGGGTTTCCTGGTCGATCTTGCCGCCGGCCTCGAGAATGGCGATCTGGCGGCGCGCCTCATAGTCGATGGCCTGCTGGATGAACCGCATCGAGTTCATGTTCTTGATCTCGCAGCGCGTGCCAAGATGCGAAAAGTCCTGTGTTTCCTGATACTTCTCGTACTGGCCCGGCCGGCAGACGCTGACGTTGACATCGGCGCGCAGGTTGCCGTTCTGCATGTTGCCATCGCAGGTGCCAAGGTAGCGCAGGATCTGGCGCAGCTTGGCGACATAAGCGGCCGCCTCTTCGGGGCCGCGGATATCGGGGCGGCTGACGATCTCCATCAGCGCCACGCCGGTGCGGTTGAGATCGACAAAGGACATGTGCGGGTCCATGTCGTGGATCGACTTGCCGGCATCCTGTTCGATATGGATACGCTCGATGCGCACCTTCCGGGCGACGCCAGGGCCCATGTCGACGATCACCTCGCCTTCGCCCACGATGGGGTGGTAAAGCTGGCTGATCTGGTAGCCCTGCGGCAGGTCGGGATAGAAATAGTTCTTGCGGTCGAAGGCTGAAACCAGGTTGATCTGCGCCTTCAGCCCCAGCCCGGTGCGCACCGCCTGTTCGACGCAATACTCGTTGATGACCGGCAGCATCCCCGGCATCGCGGCATCGATGAAGGACACGTTCGAATTGGGTTCGGCGCCGAATTTCGTGGACGCGCCGGAAAACAGCTTGGCCTGGCTGGCGACCTGGGCATGCACCTCCATCCCGATCACCAGTTCCCAATCGTGCTTGGCCCCGGCGATCACCTTGGGTTTGGGGGTCTCGTAGGTCAGGTCCAGCATCGGCCACCTCATCCGCTTGTCGTTGCGAGAGGGGATAATCCAGCCCCCGCGGCGGGGCAAGGGCGTCAGGCGTCGCGCAGGAAGTTCAGACCCGCGTCCGAGAAGATCAGCCGCTGGTCGTCGCGCAGTTGCGGCGCGAAATGCTCGGCCAGGGCCGACAATGCGCGCACCTTGCCGCGGCTGACCGGGTCTTCGCCGGGGCGATCCTCGGTCTGGCCCGGGCGGCGCGCCTCTGTCCAGGCCAGCGGATGCACCTCGCGCAGGTGGTCGCGGGCGATCCAGCCCAGGCAATTGGCGATGCGTGCACGGGTGGAACCGGCGATCGCCTTGCCCGACAACGAATAGCCGCAGAACGCCGCCAGCCGGTTCACCATGTGCTGGTCGCCACGCCGTTCCAGGATATCGTGCATGCCGGCGATGAACAGCTCTGCGTCGAGACGGCGAAAGGCGCGCGGATCCAGGGTCAGCGGGTCCAGCATGACCCAGACATATCCGCCCAGGCCCCAGATGTCCTGCACCCGCGCGGCAGTGCGGCGGGCCTCGCGGTCGAGCTTCTCGAAATCGCCGTAGCGGTCGGGCATCAGGTCGCGGCCGAGCGCGCGCATGTGATCGGGGCAGGCGGGGTCGAGGTCGATCGCGTCTTCGTAATCGTCCGCGACACGCGCCTGCGGCCGCGCGTCGATCGCCAGAAGCGCACAGCGCAACCGGGCGAGCAGGGGGCTGTCCAGCGCGAAGGGATCGAAGCGGTCGGCAAGGCACAAGGCCGTCTCGTAGCACCGGTCGCGTGCATCGTTGCAGGCCGCGGCGTGTTTGCCGCGTCGCGCCTGCACGTCCCAGGCTTCGGCCAGCGCGACATGGGCGCGGGCCACGACCGCGGCGGCGCCGAAATCGTCGGGGCAATCGGCAAGGTTGTCCTGCAGGTCTGTCATCGCAAGCCGGGCCTGGCCGGGATCGTCGTCCCGCACGGCGAGCCGCGCGCTGTCCAACGCGTCCGACGCCGCACCATCGGCCATCAGCGCGGCAACCGGCAGGCCGCCGGGCGTCGCGGCGCGGGCGGCGTCGGCTTCGCGGATGGCGGCGCCAAGATCGTCCCAGGCGCCCTGTCGTGCCAGGTGACGACCCAGGTTGCGATGCCGCGAACGGGCCTCGCCCTCGGGCGAAACGGCCCGCACGGCGATGTCGATGCGGGGCCGTAGCGGTGTCGCAGCCGCCGGCGGTTCGGCGGGGACGGGCTGCGGGCGCGCACCGAACGTCCGCCAATGAAAGGTCGGCAGGCTGAACTTGGGCAGTCGGCGGGTCAGGGTGCTTGGCATCGTCGGCAACGGTTGTGGATTTCCTTGCACGCAGTCTTGCCCGGGATTGCGGCGGCAACGCGGCATCGGCAAGGATTTGGCGCGCCGCGTTGGGGCAATTCGCGGGCAGGGCGGCCGGGGCGTTATCGCAAGGGTTGATCGACGGCGGCTTATCGCCGATGCGCGCCGTGTCGTCTTGCCAAACCCATGCCCGGCTGGCAGGAATCGCGGTCATGCTGCGCCATCTGAGCCTTATCCTCATGCTGGTTGCCGCGCCTGTGGGGGCTGTAACCGAAGTCACGCCGAAACCGGCGATCACCACCGCGCCATCCGCGCAGGCGGTGGATGCCTCGTTGCGCCCGATGGCACGCACCCTGGTGATCCCCAAGGCCCGCTGGGGCAGCCGCAACGGCCGCTCCGCCTGGACCCTGGCGACATTGTCGGCGCTGCGCGGCCATGCCAGCGTGTTGCCGGAACTCGTTCCCAAGGATATCGCGGCCTGGTGCCCGGCCTATCCCACCGCCGACCGCGCGCAGCGCGAAGCGTTCTGGGTGGGGCTCATCTCGTCCCTGGCCTGGCACGAAAGCACGCACCGCCCGCATGCCGTTGGCGGCGGCGGCCTGTGGTACGGTCTGACCCAGATCCTGCCCGGAACGGCACGCGGCTACGGCTGCAAGGCCCGGACCGGATCGGCGCTGAAAGATCCCGAGGACAACCTGTCCTGCGCCCTGCGGATCATGGCCGTCACCGTGCCGCGTGACCAGGTGATCAGCCAACGGATGCGCGGCGTGGCCGCCGATTGGGGTCCGTTCCATTCCCGCAAGAAACGCGAGGACATGGCCGCCTGGGTCCGCAAGCAGGATTACTGCACGGGTCTGGCCCGCTCGCTGCGCCCCGTGGCGCGGCCGCTGGCGCCCGAAACCGAACCGGCCTTCGGCAGCGTTCCCATCGTCACAACGCAGGGCCGCTGACCGCTCGGGCGGGCGATTTCGGTCACGTCAATTCCGAGAGATCAGGCCTTGAGCCAGCTCGGCCGGCGCGTGGCATCGACCAGCGACACGACCGGCGCGCGCGGCCCGCCCAGGGCCAGCGTGGCCCGACGCAGCATCGCGATTCCATCTTCCGATTTCACCGGCAGCGCCGCGGCCGAAATCGGCTCGCCCACGGTGATGCGGAACGGCTGGCGGTGCTTGTTCAGCGTCTCGTGGAACAGCGTGATGTCGCGCAATGTCGGGTGGATCAGGTCGAACAGGTAGAACAGCACCGAATTGCGCGCGCGGATGTTGACCGGGATCACCGGCAGGTCGAACTTTCGCGCGATCATCGCGGCGCTGGCCATCCAGGGCCGTTCATGCAGGCTCAGCCCGCGGCGCTTGGCCAGGCGTCCCGAGGGAAAGATCACGCCCAGCCGGCCGTCCTCGACCGCGCGGCGGGTATAGGCCATGGTCTCGCGCGTCTTGCCGTGGCTGCGCTTTTCCTGCCGCCATTCGACCGGACAGATCATCGTCTCGAACTGCGGCAGCACCTTGCAGATGTCGTGATTGGCGAAATAGTAGGTGTCGGGCCGCAGATCGCGGATCAAATGATGCAGGATGATGCCATCGGCGATGCCGGTGGGATGATTGGCCACGATCAGCGCCGGCCCGTGCAGTGGAATGTGCTGGCGTCCCGCGATCTCGACATCGCGGGCCAGCATCCGGGCCAGTTCCGCCATGATGTCATCGGCCGGCAGGTCGCGCAGGCGTTCGCCGAGCGCGATGGTGTTCTCATAGCCGAGGACATGGTTCAGCGCGGCGCGGGCCAATGCCACGCCCGGGCGTGGTTTGAACAGCCACGGCGCGCGTTCCTCGATCAGGGGATCGATGCGATCTTTCATGGGCCCCCCCGTCGCAGATCGGAGCAACAAACACATGACAATGTCATGCGTCCGCGGCGGAAAATCAATGTCTTGGCGCGCTGCACCGGCGCACCGGCGGGGTTCCGCGGATGCGCAGCCGATCAGAACGGCGAAAACGGGTGGCGGTCGTGGCGCAGGCCCGCCGCATCCAGCGCGCCCTCGAAGGCCGCGATCGGCGGCAGGCAATCCTGCGGCAGGGTGATGCGCCGGCCGCCCGGCAGCACCAGCCGGGCACGCATCGACCCGTCAAAGCGCCGTTCCAGCCGCACGCGGTCTATCTTGTCCAGGGGCGCGTCGCCCCGGTGACGGCCGCTCCACCAGGTCAGCCGGCCGGCATCGATGGCCAGGCCAGCGCGCCGCGCAGCGATGAAATCCCAGGCTGCGGGCAGGGTGATCGCCAGGCCGATCGCCACGATCCACGCCGCTGCGTCGGCCAGCCGCCAGAGCGCCAGAAGCGCCAGCCAGGCCGCCACCAGCGCGACCGCCGCCACCGGCCTCCGCCCGCTGCGTTCAAAGCGGTAGCTCACCGCCCTCCGGCCACGTCGAGGATCGACCGCGTGACGTAGGACGCGCCGTCCGACAGCAGCCACAGGATCGCCTCGGCGCATTCCTCTGCGCTGCCGGGCCGGCCCAGCGGCGGGGTATGTCCGATACGCTCCAGCCGGTCGGGCTCGCCGCCCTTGGCGTGCAGGTCGGTGGCGATCAGGCCCGGGCGGATGGCGTTGACGCGGATGCCCTCGGGCGCCAGTTCGTCCGCCAGGCCAAGGGTCAGCGTATCGATGGCGCCCTTGGATGCGGCATAGTCGATATACTGGTTGGCGCTGCCCAGCCGCGCCGCCGCCGACGAGACGTTCACGATCCCGCCGCCCTTGCCCCATTTGCGCATCAGCGCGACGGTCTGGCGGGCGACCTCGATGGCACCGAAGACGTTGACGGCAAAGACCTGCCGCACCCGTTCGGGCCGGCAGTCGGCCAGCTTGCCGGTGGGCGAGACCACGCCCGCATTGTTGACCAGCCCGATGGGGCCGGGCGGCAGATCGGCCACCGCCAGCAGCATCGTCGCGATGTGGTCGTCGTCGCGCACATCGGCGCCGACGACAAAGGCTTCGGCCCCGGTCTCGCGCACCTCGGCGGCCACCGCCTCGGCGCCGTCGCGGTCGCGGCCGTAATGCACCACCACGCGGTCCCAGCCGTGTTCCGGCCCCAGCCGCGCCGTGGCGGCACCGATACCGGCGCTGGCGCCGGTGACGAACAGGATCTTGCTCATGTCAGCATCCTCGTGACCATTTCGTTGGTGTCGCGGCTCAGGCCCGGCGTTGCGGCGATGCGTTCCAGCGCCGCGCGCGCCCTGGCCTGCCGCCCCTCATCGTAGCGCTTCCAGGTCTGGAACGCCGCACACATCCGCGCCGTGGTCTGCGGGTTCTTGGCATCCAGCCGGATCAGCCAGTCGGCCAGCAGGTCGTATCCGCTGCCATCGGCGGCATGGAAAGCCGCATGGTGGCCCGCCAGCGCGCTCAGCACGGCGCGAAAGCGATTGGGGTTCCGCCAGTCGAAATCCGCGTGCCGCGTCAGCGCGGCGGCGACGGACACCGCCGTGTCGGGTTCCGCGCAAGCCACCTGCAATCCGAACCACTTGTCCATCACAAGCCGGTCGTCTTTCCACTGCGCGTGGAACGCCGCAAGCGCCGCATCCCCGGCACCGGCACCCGCGCGCAGCAGGCAGGCCAGCGCGGTCAGTTGCAACGTCATGTTGTCGGCGGCGTCGAACTGCGCCTGTGCCGCCTTGCCGCCGTCCAGCCGCGATTGCAGCGCCAATATCTTGCTTCCCAGGGCGCGCTTGCCGGTCTGTTCCGCATCCGGCCTGTAGGGTGCATCGACCCGCGCCTCTTCGGCGAGGGCGGGCAGACTGGCCCGCCAGCGTTCGGCCATGATCCCGCGCAGCCCTTCGCTGGCCTGCCAGATGGCGTCGGGGTCGGGCACGTTCCCGCGTCGATGCAGCAATTGCGCCAATTCGCCCTGCGACGGAAGGTCGAGCATCGATGACCGGAAATCCGGGGTCAGGGTGCTGTCGGTCACCACCTTGTGCAACGCATCCAGCCAGGCCGCGTCGGGTGGCGTGCCGTCGGTGATCGTCGACAGCAGGCTGTCGCGCGCCAGTGACTGGGACGCCTCCCAGCGATTGAAGGCATCGGTGTCATGCGCCAGCAGAAAGGCGCGTTCCTCGCGACTTTGCTCGCGCTCCAGCACCACCGGAGCCGAGAAGCCGCGCAGGATCGAGGCCACCGGCCGCGTGGCCAGCCCGTCGAAGCTGAAGGATTGGCTGGCTTGCGTCATCTCCAGAACGGTGGTCGGCACCACCTCGTCGCCGTTGGGGTTCAGCAGCCCGACCGCGATGGGGATGACCTGCGGCGCCTTGTCCGGCTGTCCCGGCGTCGGCGGTGTGTGTTGGGTGAAGCTCAGGGTAAAGCGCCCGTCGCCCCGGGCTTGATCCGGGGCTTCTTGCGTCGCGGGATCCCGGCTCGGGGGCGTCGACGCGGGGGCGCGCGGCTCCCATGTTTCGCGCACGCTCAGGCGCGGCGTGCCGGCCTGGCTGTACCAGCGCTTGAACTGGCCAAGGTCGCGGCCCGTCGCATCCTCGAAGACGCGCAGCCAATCCTCGATCGTCGCCGCGTCGCCGTCATGGCGCTCGAAATACAGGTCCAACGCCCTGGCATAGCCGTCATCGCCCACCAGCCGTTTCAGCATGCCGATCACCTCGGCGCCCTTCTCGTAGACCGTCGCGGTGTAGAAGTTGTTGATTTCCTGAAAGCTTTCCGGCCGCACCGGATGCGACAATGGCCCCTGATCCTCGGGGAACTGGCGCGCCCGCAGATCGCGCACATCGTTGATCCGCTTCACCTCGGGCCCGCGCATATCGGATGTGAACTGGCTGTCACGGAACACCGTCAGCCCTTCCTTCAGGCACAGCTGGAACCAGTCGCGGCAGGTGATGCGGTTGCCGGTCCAGTTGTGGAAATACTCATGCGCGATGATCGCTTCGATGCGCTCGAAATTGTCGTCGGTCGAGGTCTCGGGCGAGGCCAGCACGCAAGACGAGTTGAAGATGTTCAGCCCCTTGTTCTCCATCGCGCCCATGTTGAAATCGTCCACCGCGACGATGTTGAAGACGTCCAGGTCGTATTCCCTTCCATAGACCTCTTCGTCCCAGGTCATCGACTTCTTGAGCGCCTCCATCCCGAAGGCGCATTTGCCCTCGTCGCCCGGCCGGACCCAGATGTTCAGGGCCACCGCGCGGCCGGACCGGGTGGTGAAGCTGTCGGAATGCGCCACCAGATCGCCGGCCACCAGCGCGAACAGGTAGGCCGGTTTCGGCCAGGGGTCGTGCCATTCCGCCCAGCCGTCGCCGGCACCCGTGGGATTGCCGTTCGACAGCAGCACGGGCAGATCGCCTTCGATCCGCACGGTAAAGGTGCTCATCACGTCGGGGCGGTCGGGATAAAAGGTGATCTTGCGGAACCCTTCGGCCTCGCATTGCGTGCAATACATGCCTTTCGACATGTAGAGACCTTCCAGCGCGGTGTTGGCGGCCGGCGCGATCTCGACCTCGGCTTCCCACAAAAACGGCCCGTCGGGCACCGGGCAGCGCAGCCCCTCGGCGGTCACCACCGGCACGATCTCGGCCCCGTCGATGGCGGCGCGGATCAGCCGCAGCTCTTCTCCATGCAGGAAAAAGTCCTGCGCGGGCGCGCCCGGATTGGGCGCGAAATGGATGCGGGCGATGACGCGGGTCGTCTCGGGGGCCAGTCGGAAGGTCAGGTGGACATCCTCGATCTGCCAGCCGAACGGCTTGTAATCGCTAAGATAAATCGTCTGCGGCGACGCGTCTTTCATGGCCTGCCTTTCGCGAGGGCGGTTGATGCACGGGCGGTGTGACCTAAGTGGTAGGCCGCGACGGCGCCACCTGCAACCACCGGCGGCGTGCGACCCTGAACCTGAAAGGAGACGTCATGTCGGCCCCCGACACGAATATCGAAAAACAACGGAAACGGCACAAGCCGGCCCTGCTCGGGATCGGCGCCGTGGTCGGATTTGCCGGGGTGCTGCTCTTCGCTCTCGTGGTCTGGGTCTTCGGACAATCCGACGGGATCGAAGGCGCCGACCGACAGATCGACGGCCGCACCGGCGCGGTGGTCGAGAACTGACAGCGCGATGACGGCGCTGGTCTGGTTCAAGCGTGACCTGCGGCTGGCCGACCACGCCGCGCTGACGCGCGCCGCCGACCGCGGCGCCGTCGTTCCCGTTTGCGTCGTCGAACCCGAATACTGGGCATTGCCCGACGTCTCGGGCCGCCAATACGCCTTTCTGCGCGACAGCGTGACCTGCCTGCGCGACGCCCTGCGCGCGATCGGCTCCGACCTGGTCATCCGGGTCGGCGACGCGGTGGCCGAGCTCGATCGTCTGGCCGACGAAACCGGCGCCGACGCGCTGTTCAGCCACGAGGAAACCGGCAACGCCTGGACCTTTGCCCGTGACCGGCGCGTAGCGGCCTGGGCGCGGGGCCGGGGGTTGCCCTGGCAGGAACTGCCGCAATGCGCGGTCATCAGGGGCGCGCATGATCGCGACCGCTGGGCGGCACAACGCAACCGCTGGATGGCGCAGCCCATCCTGCCCGCGCCCCGATCGCTGCCGCCGGTCGATCTGGCCTCCGATCCCTTGCCCGACGCGATGACGCCGGCCGATACATGCCCCGACAGGCAACCCGGGGGGCGCGCGGCGGCACTGCAGCTGCTGGGTGGTTTCCTGACCGAACGCGGCCGGACCTACCGCAAGGACATGTCGACGCCGCTGCAGGGCGCGACGGCCTGTTCGCGTCTCAGCCCGCACCTGGCCTTGGGCACGCTGTCGCTGCGCGAGGTGGTTCGGGCGACGGCCGCCCGGCAGGCCGAACTGCGCGGCACCCGTGACGGCTGGTCCGGCAGCCTGAAAAGCTTTCAGTCCCGGCTCGCCTGGCGCGATCACTTCATGCAGAAACTCGAGGACGAACCCGAACTGGAAACGCGCTGCCTGCACCGCGCCTACGAAGGCCTGCGCCCGGCACAGCCCGACGCGGCCCGGCTCGACGCCTGGCGAAGCGGCGAAACCGGGCTGCCCTTCGTCGACGCCTGCATGCGGTCGCTGCACGCCACCGGCTGGCTGAATTTCCGCATGCGTTCCATGCTGATGAGCGTGGCGTCCTACCATCTCTGGCTGGACTGGCGCGTCACCGGCACCCATCTCGCGCGGCTCTTCACCGATTACGAACCGGGCATCCACTGGAGCCAGTGCCAGATGCAATCCGGCACCACCGGCATCAACACGCTGCGCATCTACAACCCGGTCAAACAGGGCCACGACCAGGATCCGACCGGCGCCTTCACGCGGCGCTGGCTGCCGGAACTGGCCGCCGTGCCGGACGCGCATCTGCAAGAGCCGTGGACATGGGACGGCGCCGCCGCACTGCGCTATCCGCCGCCCATCGTCGATGTGGCGGCCGCCGCCAGGGTCGCCCGCGCGGCGATCTGGTCGGTCCGGCGCGATCCGGATTTCCGCGAAGAAGCCGCCCGCGTCGTGCGCAAGCATGCCAGCCGCAAGGACCCGAAGCGCCATTTCGTCAACGACCGCGCGCCGCGCGGCAGGCCGAAGGACAGCCGCCAGATGAGCCTCGATCTCTGAATGCCGCGCGGAACCAGAAAGGAACACCTGCCGTCCAAGACCTGCGCCACCTGCGGGCGGCCTTTCACCTGGCGCAAGAAATGGGCCAAGGTCTGGGACCAGGTCCGCTATTGCTCGGACCGTTGCCGCACCAGGCGCCAATCCGCTTCTTCATCTGGCTGAAAATATCCCGGGGTGAATGCCGCCAGCGGCGGCAGAGGGGCAGCGCCCCTCCGCCCGGTCACTCGGCCGCGCGCAGCGGCCGGTCGGCCGTCGCGGGTTCCGGCGCGTCCTCCCACAGGATCGTGGGCGCCTTGATCTGCCGCGCGGCGGCCTGCAGCGCCCAGTCCTGCGCGATCCGGCTGCCCCGGCCCATCGACATCTTGGCCAGCAGCCGTGCCAGCCAGCGGACATAGGTCACGAACCAGATCCGCAGCGCCAGCATCGACGGCGTGAAGACCAGCGTCAGCACCGTCGCGATGCCCAGCCCGAACACCACCGCCGTGGCCAGGTTCTTCCACCACAGCGCGGTCGGTGAATCGATCGACCAGCCGCCGCCGAAGAAATCCAGCGACAGTCCGAACATCATCGGCGCCAGGCCGGCCATCGTGGTGATCGTGGTCAGCAGAACCGGGCGGATACGGTCCTCGGCGGTGCGCACGATGGCCTCGATCCGCGGCATGTAGCGGGCGTAATCCTGGTAGGTGTCGATCAGCACGATGTTGTTGTTCACCACGATACCCGCCAGCGCGACGATGCCGGTGCCGGTCATGATGATGCTGAAATACTGGTCCATCACCAGCATCCCGATCAGCACGCCGGTGGTCGACAGCACCACCGCCAGCAGCACCAGCGTCGCGTTGTAGAAGCTGTTGAACTGCGCCAGCAGGATGATGAACATCAGCCCCAAAGCGGCGGCAAAGGCCGAGGACAGGAAAGCCTGGCTTTCGGCCTGGTCTTCCTGGTCGCCGGTCCATTCCCACTCGATGCCCGCAGGCAAGGGGCGGGTGTCCAGCCATTTCGTGATCTCGGCGATGCGTTCGTTGGGATTGACGAACTTCGCGAACACGTTGCCGCCGTCCTCGATCTGGGATACGCGCTCGGCGGTTGCCTCGTCGGTGAAATAGGTCTCCGTGCCGAGGGTGATCCGCGCCGGACCGCCGTCAGGTGCCACGAACGCGGTGCCGAGAAATGCGCCTGCCGAGCTGTCGCCCTCGCGCAGCACGACCATTCCCGATCGGACGTCCGCCTTGACGTCGAAATAGCGTTTCTGACCGACCCGGCTGATCTCGGCCAGCTTGGCCACCGGCTCGCGGGTGATGAAATTGGCCAAGGGCACCAGCCCGTCATTGGTCCGCACCTTCAGCGTGTCCAGCGTCGACAGCAGCCGGTCCTGCTCGGGCAGGCGGACGCGGATTTCGATTTCCTCGTCGCTGGTGTCCACCCGCATCGTGTCCAGCAGGATGCCGCGCGTCACAAGCTGCACCATCGCGCCCACGGTCGCCACATCGGCGCCGTAGCGGCCCGCCTTCTCGACATCGACGTCGATCTGCCAGTCGATGCCGGGCAGGGGCAGGGTGTCCTCGATCAGGGTCAGGCCGGGGGTTTCGTCGAACACCGCGCGCGCTTGCGCCGTGGCCGCCAGCAGGTCGGACCAGTTGTCGCCTTTCAGCCGCAGGTGAACGGGTTTGGCCGAGGCGGGGCCACGGCTGAGGTTCAGGATTTCCGTCTCGATGCCCGGAATGGTATCCAGCCGCGCCTGCAGCCGGTCCAGCACCACGTCGCCGTCCAGTTCCTCCAGCGTGATCTCAGCGGGATGCTCGCGCGCATAGGCCGGACGATCCTCCCAGGGGATCAGTTCGATCTGGACCTGTCCGATCGCGTCCTTGGGGCCCTCCGCACCGCCGGTGTTGGAATTCAGCCCGCCATCGCCGGCAAAGGCAAAGGCGGTGTCGATGCCGGTGGTCTCCAGCACCACCGCCTCGACCCGGCGCACCAGCGCATCCTTTTCCGGCAAGCTCAGGTTGCCGCGGGCGCGGACATAGACGATGGCCTGTTCCGGTTCGCTGTCGACGAAGAATTCCACGCCGTTGTTGTTCTGGCCGTAATAGCTGAACACGTTGAGGACAAGAAAGACCACCGTGCCGATGGTGACCAGCGGCATGATCGGGTTGCCCGCGATCATCTGGATGAACCAGCCAAAGGGGGTGCGTCGATACCCGCTTTGAACGCGGCTTTTCTGGCGCCGGATCGCGGCGGCGTCCATCACCACCGAACAGGCGACCGCGAACAGCAGGAACACCACGATACCCGGCACATAAGCGACAAAGCCCGACCCGATGGGTGCGAACAGGTAGGCCGGGTTCAGAACCATCATCGCGCCGACGAACAGCCCCAGCAGCGCCACGGGCACCAGCGCCGCGCGCAGCCACCAGGGTGCGGCCGCGCGCAAGGCGTCGGCCGCGTGGGTCACCTTGCGTGAAAAGCGCCCCGTCACCCCGCCCATGACCGGCAGATAGACCAGCGCCACCACCAGCGAGGCCGACAGCACGAAGATCAGCGTGACCGGCAGCATCCCCATGAACTCGCCCGGCACGCCGGGCCAGAACAGCATCGGCAGAAAGGCGCACAGCGTCGTCGCGGTGGACGACACGACCGGCCAGAACATCCGCTTGGCGGCCTCGACATAGGCATGCATCGGGCCCACGCCCTGGCTGATGCGCTTGTCGGCGTATTCCACCACCACGATGGCACCGTCGACCAGCATGCCCACCGCCAGGATCAGGCCGAACATGACGATGTTCGACACGCTCACGCCCATCAGCGCGAGGAAGGCGAAACACAGCAGGAACGAGGTCGGGATGGCGAAGCCCACCAGCAGTGCCGGGCGGGTGCCAAGTGCTGCCAGCACCACGATCATCACCAGCGCGATGGCGGTCAGCACCGAGCCTTCCAGCTGGCTGACCATCGAGCCCACGGTGCGGCTCTGGTCGTTCGAGGTGCCCACGTTGACCGCGGCCTGCAATTCGGGCGGCCATTCGGCACGGGCGGCATCGACCGCGGCGCGCACCTGCGCGGCGGTGTCGATGATGTTGTAACCCTTGCGCTTGACCACCTGCAGCGCGATCGTCGTCTCGCCGTTGAACCGCGCCGTGCCGACGCGGTCCTCGAAGGTCAGGTTGATCGTCGCCAGGTCGCCCAGCGTCACGACCCGGTCGCCGTTGACCTTGACCGGCAGGTCATAGACGTCACGGGCCTCGTCGAAGCTGGACGGGATCTTGACCGCGAAGGTGCCCTGGTCGGTTTCCACCTCGCCCGCCGCGATCAGCTGGTTGTTGTTCTGCACCACGCTGATCAACTCGCCCGCGGTGACGTTATAACTTTCCAGCCGCAGCGGATCGATCACCACCTCCAGCATCTCGTCGCGATTGCCGGCGATCCCGGCCTCCAGCACTGCGTCGATGGCCTCGATCCGGTCCTGCAGATCCTTGGCGACCCGCGCCATCGTGCGTTCCGGCACCGGGCCCGACAGGTTCACGATGATGATCGGAAACTCGCTGAAATTGATCTCGTTGATCGAGTATTGCTCGGCGCCTTCGGGAAACTCGGCCTCGGCGTTGTTCATCGCGTCGCGGACATCGGCCATGACCTTGGTCTTGTCCCAGCCGAACTCGAACTCCAGCACCAGACCGGCATAGCCCTCGGCAGCGGTTGCCGACATGGTCTTGAGCCCGTCGAGATCGCTCAGCTCGGTCTCCATCGGCTTGACCAGCAGCGTCTCGCTGTCCGCGGCCGAGATGCCGGGGAAGGGCACCGACACGAACAGCGCCGGGATCTCGATGTCCGGTTCGCCCTCCTTGGGCAGCGCGACATAGGCATAGCCGCCGATCACCAGCGACAGCGCGATGAAGGCCAGGATCATCCGCGCCCGTTCGGCGGCCCAGTCGACGATGCCGGTCATTGCAGAAGCTCCTCGAAGCTGGGTTCGACCGGCACGCCGTCGGTGACGTATTCCTGGCCCACGGTGATGATGTCGACCTCGTCGGGCAGCCCGGCGACCCAGACGCCTTGCCGCGTGTCGCGCAGCACGTTGACGGGCTGGAACAGCGCGGTCTTGTCGGCGGCGACGGTGCGCACGCCCAGCACGCCGCCATCGTTCAGCGTCAGCGCCGATTGCGGCAGAAGATGCGCCGGGGCACCCTCGGCCTCGATGGCGATCTCGGCGGTCTGGCCATCGCGAATGGCCAGGTCGGTATTGTCCACGGTCAGTTCGACACGGAAGGTGCGCGTCAGCGGATCGGCGCTGCGCGACACGAAGCTGACGGTGCCGGTCACCTCGCGTTCACCCGCCAGGCGGGCGCCGGCGGCTGCGCCGGTGCGCACCCGCGCCACTTCGGTTTCCGGAACGAAGCCCACGATCTTGATCGGGTCCAGCTGGATCACCGTGGCGCACAACGTGCCCGGTTGCAGCAACGCGCCCAGTTCGGCGGTGTCGCTTTCCAGCAGACCCGCAAAGGGCGCGTGGATCTTCAGACGCTCGATTTCCTTTTCCGCCGCGGCGACCGCGGCCTCGGCGGCCTGGATGCCGGACAGGGCGTTTTCCTCGCCGGCGCGGGCGGATTCGATGCCGGCCACCGAACCTTCCAGTTGCGCCCGTGCGGAAATGACCGCGGCGCGGGCGCCTTCGATCTGCGACAGCGCGGTTTCGACCCCGGCCTTGGCGTTCTCCACCTGGGCCTGCGCCGATTGCAGCCCGGCCCGGGCCGCTTCGATGTCGGACTTGGCCGATTCCACGCTGGCCAGCGCGCCTTCGACGCCGCCCTTGGCGGATTCGATGGCCGCTTCGGCGGTCTTCAGCCCCGCCAGCGCCGCCTGTTCCTGCGCCAGCGCCGATTCATAGGCCGCCTGGGCGCCGGCCAGCCGGGTCTGCGCGGCAAAACCTTCCCTGGCCAGTTCGCGCGCGGCGTTCAGATTGATCTCGGCCTCGACCACGCGGGCACGCGCCTCGGCCAGCCGGGCATTGGCGGTGGGCACGCCGGCCTCGGCCTCGGCGAGGCGGGCGCGGGCCTCGGGAACCCGGGCGATCGCCTCTTTCAGGCGCGCTTCGGCGGCGGGAATGCGCGCCGCGGCCTCGGCCAGTCGCGCCTCGGCTTCGGGCACGCGGGCGCGCGCCTCCAGCAGACCGGCTTCGGCGGCGGGCACGCCGGCCTCGGCTTCCGAGATGCGGGCGCGCGACGCCGGAGGCTGCGATTCCGCCTCCAACTGGCGGGCACGCGCCTCGGGCAAGCGCGCGCGGGCCTCGGCCAACCGCGCCACGGCCTCTTGCAAGGACACGCCGCGGGTGCCCGGATCGATCTCGCACAGCAGCTGCCCGGCCTCGACGAACGCGCCGCGCCGCAACGGTTCCGACACCACCTTGCCCGACGTCTCGGCCCGCACGTCGACCTGGCGGATCGCCTCGGTTTCGCCGCGCAGGATAACCGCGCTGTCGACCAGTTGCGCCACCGATCGCCGCGCCATGACCTTGACCGCGCCTTCGACCGGCACTTCGGGCTCGGCCAGCGCGACAGGTGCGATTTCGGCATCCGAACCGGCGTCGCCACCGTCGCCCAGCAGCGCCGCGGGTGCCGCGTCGCGGGCAAATCCCAGCAGCCGGTCGCGTTCGATCACGATGCCGTAAAGAACACCGGCCACGATCAGCGCGGTGATAATGGGAAGAAAACGCATCGGTTCGTTCCGTATCTCGCGGCGCATGGCGCGCCGGGCTTGTTGGCGGGACACACGCAGCACCCCGGTTCATTCGGTTCTACGCAAGACTGAACCGCTTGGTTCAGTTTTAGGTCACCGTGACGTCACTTTCAACCCGCGAGGCGGGATTCGGGGGGCCGATGCGCGGGAAACCACGAATTTTCCCGACGGTGCGCCCGGCGCGCCACGGCAACGCGGCTTCACACCGCCGGGACAGCACGCTAAGAGAGGGCGGAATCCGGGCAGGGACCGCAGGCGACATGAGCAATTCCGACAGTTTCATCGAGGAAGTCACCGAAGAGGTCCGCCGCGACCGGCTGTTCGCGCTGATGCGCCGCTATGGCTGGATCGCGATCCTCGCGGTGCTGCTGCTGGTCGGCGGCGCGGCCTGGCGGGAACTCCGGCTGGCGCAGGACCGCGCCACGGCGCAGGCGTTCGGCGACAGTCTGCTGGCGGCGCTCGAGGCCGACGATCCGGCGCAGCGGCTGACGGCCCTGGCCGGCGTCGAGGCGGACGAGGCGGCCGCACGTGCGCTGCGCGACATGCTGGCCGCGGCCGAAGCGCAGGCCTCGGGCGACACCGCCGCCGCCGCCGCCTTGCTGCAAGGCGTCGCCGATGATGGCGCGGTGCCCGCGATCTACCGCCAGATCGCCCAGTTCAAGGCCCTCAGCGGCGCCAGCGACGACCTCGATCCGGCCACCCGCCGTGCCGGGTTGCAGGCCCTGGCGACGCCGGGCCAGCCGCTGCGCGCCCTGGCCGAAGAACAACTGGCCATTCTGGACATCGAGGAAGGCGCGACCGATGCCGCGCTGACCCGACTGCAGGCGCTGATGCAGGATGCCGAGGCAACCGCGGGCTTGCGCCGTCGCGCCACACAGTTGATTGTGGCGCTTGGCGGCACCCCGGACGAGGGCTGAGAACCGTATCGTGCGCCGGGACGGCGGCGACCAACACGCGCAAGACCGCAAGGGGGCGACGAGGATGCAGGCGAGGGCGAAACTTACGGGCATGGCGCTGTTTGCGCTGATCGGACTGGCGGCCTGCGCCGATCGCGATCCGGTGCTGGTCGGCGACCGTCTGGGCGTGCGCGACGTGCTGGAAAGCCAGGGCGGCGCCGATGTCATCCCCGAAAACCAGTCCCGCGCGATCGCCTTGGCCGCGCAGCAATCCAATGCCAGCTGGCCGCAAAGCGCTGTTTCGCCGGCCTATCGCACCGATCACGCGGCCCTTGGCCTGCCTCTGCAGCCGCTGTGGTCCCTGTCGATCGGTGCCGGAGACAGCCGCCGCCAGCGTCTGAATACCGATCCCGTCGTCGCCGATGGCCGGATCTACACGATGGATGCAGAAAGCCAGGTGCGGGCGGTCTCGACCGCGGGTGCGCTGCTGTGGAGCTATGACCTGATCCCGTTGCGCGACGGCGTCGAACAGGGGCAGGGCGGCGGGCTGGCCTTTGCCGACGGGCGGCTGTTCGTCAGTTCGGGCTTTGGCACGCTGACCGCGCTCGACGCCGCTTCGGGTCAGGAAATCTGGACCCAGCGTCTGGGCAACACCGCCACCGGCAAGCCGACCGTGGCGGGCGACCTGGTCTATGTCGTCGGCGGCGATTCCACCGGTTGGGCGATCGAGGCCGGCAACGGCCGCATCCGCTGGCAGATCGAAGGCCAGGGCGACAGCAACAACGTCGCCGGTGGTCCTGCCCCGGCGGTCGACGACGACCTGGTGATCTTTTCCTTCGGCGAAGCCTTCGTGCAGGCCGCCTTCCGCAAGGGCGGGCTGGGCCGCTGGGGCGCCGACATCCTGGGCCGTCGCACCGGCGTGACCGTCGCCGGTATCGACGACATCACCGGCGACCCGCTGATCGACGGCAGCACCGTCTATGTCGGTAACCATTCCGGCCGCGTCGTGGCGCTGTCCACCGGCGATGGCGAACGGCTCTGGACCGCCAAGCACGGCGCGCTCGGCCCGGTCTGGCCGGCGGGCGACAGCGTGTTCTTCGTATCCGACCGCAACCAGCTGATCCGGCTGGATGCCGCGACCGGTGAACAGATCTGGGCGGTCGACCTGCCGGGCTACAAGCCCGAACGCCGCCCGCAACGCCGCCGCGACACCGCCTTTGCCCATCACGGGCCGATCCTGGCGGGCGGGCGGCTGATCGTGGCCTCTTCGGACGGGCTGTTGCGCTATTTCGACCCGACCGATGGCGCGCTGGCCGGGCAGACCCCGATCGACGGCGGTGCGACGACCCGGCCCGTGGTGGCCGGCGGCACGCTGTATGTCGTGTCGAAAAAGGGCGTGCTGCACGCCTATCGCTGAGCACCGCCGCGCTGGACTTTGCCTGTGGGCTTCGCTAGAGGGCGGGCTTCGCTGAACCGGAGTAACCGATGACCTTCTCGCTTGCCCTTGTGGGGCGCCCCAACGTGGGCAAGTCCACGCTGTTCAACCGGCTGGTGGGCAAGCGGCTGGCTCTGGTCGACGACCAGCCCGGCGTCACCCGCGACCTGCGCGAGGGCGAGGCCCGGCTGGGCGATCTGCGCTTTACCGTGATCGACACCGCGGGGCTGGAAGAGGCTACCGACGACAGCCTGCCGGCGCGGATGCGGCGCTTGACCGAACGCGCCGTCGACATGGCCGATATCTGCCTCTTCATCGTCGATGCCCGAGCCGGGATCACCGCCTCGGACGAGGTTTTCGCCGAGATCCTGCGCCGCCGCGCCAAGCACGTGATCCTGGCCGCCAACAAGGCCGAGGGACGGGCGGGCGAAAGCGGCACGCTCGAAGCCTTCTCGCTGGGGCTGGGCGAGCCGGTGCGCATCTCGGCCGAACATGGCGAAGGCATGGGCGAGCTCTATGCCGCCCTGGCGCCATTGGCCGAGGATTATGCCGCCCGCGCCGCCGAAGAGGCCCCCGAGGTGGAAATCAGCGTCGAAGAGGGCGACGAGGACGACGGCCCGCGCCCGATCACGCGCGACAAGCCGCTGCAGATCGCCGTTGTGGGCCGGCCCAACGCGGGCAAGTCGACCCTGGTCAACGCCATCCTGGGCGAAGACCGGATGCTGACCGGCCCCGAGGCCGGCATCACCCGCGACGCGATTTCGGTCCAGCTCGACTGGGGCGGGGTGCCGGTGCGCATCTTCGACACCGCCGGCATGCGCAAGCGCGCCAAGGTCCAGGAAAAACTGGAAAAACTGTCGGTCAGCGACGGCATCCGCGCGGTCAAGTTCGCCGAGGTGGTGATCGTGCTGCTGGATGCGGCCATCCCCTTCGAGGTGCAGGATCTCAAGATCGCCGATCTGGCCGAACGCGAGGGCCGCGCCGTGGTCGTGGCGGTCAACAAGTGGGATGTCGAGGACGACAAGAACGCCAAGATCCGCGACCTGCGCGAAACCTTCGAAAAGGTGCTGCCGCAACTGCGCGGCGCGCCGCTGGTGACGATCTCGGCCCGCACCGGGCGCGGGCTCGACAAGCTGCAGGAGGCGGTGATGAAGGCCCACGAGGTCTGGAACCGCCGCGTCTCGACCGGACAGCTCAACCGCTGGCTCGACGGAATGGTGCAGCGCCATCCGCCGCCGGCGCCACAGGGCAAGCGGATCAAGCTGCGCTACATGACCCAGGCCAAGACGCGCCCGCCGGGCTTCGTGGTGATGTGCAGCCATCCCGACAAGCTGCCCGAAAGCTATTCGCGCTACCTGGTCAACGGTCTGCGCGAGGATTTCGACATGCCCGGCACGCCGATCCGCCTGACGATGCGCGGCCAGGGCGACCAGAACCCGTTCAAGGGCCGCAAGAAAAAGCGCCCGGGTGCGCTCGGCAAACATCTGGGCAAGCTGCAATCCAAGAAGGACTGACCCCGGCGCACGTGTCCGCGGCGGGCGCGCGACGCTTGGGACACCGGCGCTGTGCCGCCCATGAATGCGCGGTTTCGGCCTGCATCGGCGCGCCTTTGCCGATCCCCGTTCACGCAAATATTTCAGGGTCTTGCGGGCGGATATGGCCTTGCTACATGAACACGCGACGGCACCAAGCCGTTGTTTCGCGGACATGATCCGCCTTGGAGTAGACACCAAATGAAGTCCACCGTGATTGCCCTCGTTGCCGCGCTGTCGGTGACCGGATTTGCTGCCCATGCCGAAGTGGCCGACAGCAATGGCGACGGCGTCTTTTCGATGGAAGAAATGCTGGTCAGCTATCCCGACCTGACCGAAGAAACCTTCGCCGAGATCGACGCCGATGCCGATGGCGCCATCAACGCCGAAGAACTGGCCGCCGCAGTGTCGGCCGGCCTGATCGCAGGCTGATCCCGAAGCGACAAAGGCACGGGAAACGGGGGGTGTTCCGGGCAACCGGACACCCCTTTGTCATTCCGTGTCGGTGCCGCGCAGCGCCAGGATCGCGAAGATGCCCAGGATGGCCAGACCCGCCACGGCGGCGTTGAACGGCTGGGAATTGGCCACGATCACGCCGACCAGCGCCCAGATCACCGTGATGCCGTATTCCGGGGCGCGGTGCAGCCGGTATTGCACCACAAGCGCGATGCCCAACGCCAGTGCCAGCGCCACCAGCGCCGCCGGCGTGCCGTCAAGCAACCCGTAGCCGCCCAGCAGCAGGCCAAGCGCCACGCACGAGGCCGCCGTCAGCCAGCCCGCATAGATCGCCACCGGCGCCTGTTGCAGCCAGCGGTCGGTGTCGCCGACGCGGAACAGGCTGACCAGCACCGCGGCCAGCATCACCCAGATCAGCACCGTGGCGGCGATGGGCGAGACCTGCGCGATCGGCAGCCAGGTGGCGCCGACGGCCAGGCTCAGCGTCAGAGGCGGGCGCATCGGGGCCCAGTCCGGATCGGCGCTGCGGCGCAACAGGCCAAAGCCCGCGCCGACCACCAGCCAGGCATAGATCAATCCCCAGATGCCAAAGGCATATCCCGCCGGCTGCACCGGCGGCGCATCCTGCGGCACCGGGAACTGGTCGGCCTCGAACCCGTTGAACCCGGGCGCCAGCAGCGGCGACACGACAAAGGCCAGCGCCGCCGCCAGAACCAGCGCTGCCCAGACCCGCGTCATGCCAGTGTTCCCTCCGGCGTGATCCGCGTCTTGCCGCCCAGCCAGGGCGCCAGGACCTGCGGCAGCACCACGCCGCCATCCTCGGTCTGGCCGTTCTCCAGCACCGCGATCAGGCAGCGCCCCACCGCCAGGCCCGAACCGTTCAGCGTGTGCACGAATTCCGGTTTGCCGCCGCCTGCGGGCTTGAACCGCGCATTCATCCGTCGCGCCTGGAAATCCCCGCAGACCGAGACGGAACTGATCTCGCGATAGGTGTTCTGTCCGGGCAACCAGACCTCGATGTCATGGGTCTTGATCGCACCGAAACCGATATCGCCGCTGCACAGAACCACCGTGCGATAGGGCAGGCCCAGCCGTTCCAGGATGTCCTCGGCGCAGCGCGTCATCCGCGCGTGTTCCTCCATCGACCGGTCGGGATGGGTGATGGACACCATCTCGACCTTCTCGAACTGGTGCTGGCGCAACATGCCGGCGGTGTCCTTGCCGGCGCTGCCGGCCTCGGAGCGGAAGCACTGCGTATGGGCGACGTAGCGCCGCGGCAGATAGCTTTCCTCGACCACCAGCCCGTTGACGATGTTGGTCAGCGTGACCTCGGCGGTGGGCACCAGCCACCAGCCATTGGTGGTCTGATAGCTGTCGTCGCCGAATTTCGGCAATTGCCCGGTGCCCAGCATCATCTCTTCGCGTACCAGCACCGGCGTCCAGGTCTCGGTCAGGCCGTTTTCGGTGGTGTGGGTGTCCAGCATGAACTGCGCCAGCGCCCGGTGCAGCCGGGCGACGGCGCCGGACATGACGGCAAAGCGCGCGCCCGACAGTTTGGCGGCGGTCTCGAAATCCAACCCGTCCTGCACGCAGGCCAGCTGGTAATGCTCCTTCGGCTGGAAATCGAAGGCGCGCGGCTCGCCCCAGCGGCGGATCTCGGCATTGTCGGCCTCGTCCGCGCCGTCCGGCACGTCGTCATGCAGCCGGTTGGGCAGGCGCATCAGCAGGTCGGTCAGCTGCGCGTCCAGCGCCTTGGCGCGGTCCTGCATCTCGGCCACCTCGGCCTTTTTCTCGGCCACCAGCGCGCGCAGGCGCTCGAACTCGGCCTCGTCGCCGCCGGCCTTGGCGGCACCCACCTGCTTGGACGCCTTGTTCTGATCGGCCTGCGCGGTTTCCGCGGCGTGGATCGCGGCGCGGCGCGCCTCGTCCAGGCTCAGGATTTCCGACGACACCGCATCCAGCCCCCGGCGAGACATGACGGCATCGAAAGCCGCCGGATTGTCGCGGATGGCGCGGATGTCATGCATCGGATCCTCCCTTGGGGTCGTGAGTCGTCGCGCGCCTTATGACGCATCTTCGCCGCAGGGGGTAGGGGCCGCGTTCCCGCGCTTTGATGCGGCCCGCGACAAGGCGGACCAATCCGTCCCGAAATCGCGGCGAACAGGACGGATCGCTGCGCCCGCTTCGTCTTGCATCCCGGCCCGCCCGGGCATAGGTTCCGCGCAATTCGCGGGGGTGCCCCGCCGTAGCGACCAAGGAGCATCCCATGGAAGGCAATGCCTTTGCCCAGTTCATCCCGCTGATCCTGATCTTCGCGATCATGTATTTTCTGCTGATCCGTCCGCAGCAGAAAAAGATGAAACAGCACCAGGCGATGGTGGCCGGCCTGCGCCGGGGTGACCAGGTGGTGACCCAGGGCGGCATGATCGGCAAGGTCGTGAAGGTCAAGGAAAACAACGAGTTGGAGCTTGAAATTGCCGAAGGCGTCAAGGTCCGCGTGGTGCAGAACACCATCGCTCAGGTGATCTCCAAGACCGAACCGGCCAATTCCTGACCTGATCCTTTCCCAAGGGGGCGCGGCCGATGCTGCAGATCGATCTCTGGAAACGCGTGCTGATCTGGGGCGTTGTGGCCCTTGGCCTCGTGCTCGCGCTTCCCAACGCCTTCTATACCCGTGTCGAAGTCCACAACGACGCGATGGCGGCGATCGAACTGGGCGCGGACACGCCGGAAAATCAAGAAAAATCAGCGGCGTGGCCGACTTTCCTGCCATCGAGGCTCGTCAATCTGGGGCTTGATCTGCGCGGCGGCGCGCATCTGCTGGCCGAGGTCAAGGTGGCCGATGTCTACCAGACCCGGCTCGAGTCGTTCTGGCCCGAGGTGCGCGACGCGCTGCGTCCCGAGCGCGCCACCGTCGGCACGATCCGCCTGCAACCTTCGCCGCCGGACGAATTGCGCGTGCGCATCTCGCAGCCCGAGGGCATGACCCGCGCGGTCGAACTGGTGCGCGGATTGGCGCGGCCGGTGGTCACGCTGACCGGCGCGGGCGCCACGGACCTGGACGTGCGCGCCGATGGCAGCGACATCGTCGTCACCCTGTCCGAGGCCGAAAAGGCCGCCACCGACGAACGCACGATGCGCCAGTCGCTGGAAATCATCCGCCGCCGCATCGACGAGGTCGGCACCCGCGAACCGACGATCCAGCGCCAGGGCTTCGACCGCATCCTGATCCAGGTGCCGGGCATCGGATCGGCGGCGGAGCTGAAGGAAATCATCGGCACCACGGCGCAGCTGACATTCCAGCCCGTCGTCGGGCGCGCCGCCGATGCAGGCGCGCCCGCCGGCGCCGGCAACGAGGTGCTGCCGTCGCTGGACGAAGAGGGCGTGTTCTACATCCTCGAACAGGCGCCGGTGGTCACCGGCGAAGACCTGGTCGATGCGCAGCCCAGTTTCGACCAGAACGGGCGACCGGCGGTCAATTTCCGTTTCAACCCGTCAGGAGGCCGCAAGTTCGGCGACTACACCGCCGAAAACATCGGCAATCCCTTTGCCATCGTGCTGGATGACGAAGTGATCTCGGCCCCGGTGATCCAGAGCCACATCCCCGGAGGGTCGGGCATCATCACCGGCAATTTCACGGTCGAGGAATCGACCAACCTGGCGATCCTGCTGCGCGCGGGTGCCTTGCCGGCGGGGCTGGAATTCCTCGAGGAACGCACGATCGGGCCGGAACTGGGGCAGGACAGCATCGATGCGGGCAAGGTGGCGACGCTGGTCGCCTTCGTCGCGGTGCTGGTCTACATGGCGCTCAGCTACGGCCTGTTCGGCCTGTTCGCCAATGTCGCGCTGATCCTGAACATCGCGCTGCTGTTCGGCATGCTGAGCCTGATCGGCGCCACGCTGACCTTGCCGGGCATCGCCGGGATCGTGCTGACCGTCGGCATGGCGGTGGATGCCAACGTGCTGGTCTTCGAGCGGATCCGCGAGGAATTGAAGACCGCCAAAGGTCCGGCCCGCGCGATCGAACTGGGCTACGAAAAGGCGCTGTCGGCCATTGTCGATGCCAATATCACCACGTTCATCACGGCGACGATCCTGTTCGTCATGGGGTCGGGCCCGGTACGCGGCTTTGCCATCACGCTGGGTCTGGGAATCCTGACATCGGTCTTTACCGCGATCTTCGTCACGCGGCTGTTGATCGTGATCTGGTTCGAACGCCGCCGTCCGAAAACCATCGAGGTATGAGATGCGACTGAAACTGGTTCCGGACGAGACGAATTTCGATTTCTTCGGGCGGCCCAAGCTGTGGCTGGGCATCTCTGTCTTCCTGATCCTGCTGTCCTTCGGCAGCTTCCTGATCCAGGGGCTGAATTACGGCATCGATTTTCGTGGCGGCACGACGATCCGCACCGAAAGCGCGCAGCCGGTGGATGTCGGTGCCTATCGCGATGCGCTGAACGCGCTGGAACTGGGCGATGTGCTGATTTCCGAAGTCTTCGATCCGACCTTCGGGCCGGACCAGAACGTCGCGATGGTGCGCATCCAGGCGCAGGAGGGCGAAGAGGCCGTCACCCCGGAGTTGATCACCGCGGCGCAGGCTGCGCTGGCGACGGTGGCACCGGACATCCAGTTCGTGTCGGTCGAATCCGTTGGCCCCAAGGTGTCGGGCGAATTGATCCGAACGGCGGCGCTGGCGGTCGCGCTCGCCATCGGCGCGGTGCTGGTCTATATCTGGCTGCGGTTCGAATGGCAGTTCGCCCTGGGCGCCGTGGTGGCGCTGGTGCATGACGTGGTGCTGACCATCGGCATCTTTTCCGAGCTTCAGATCCGCTTTGACCTGGCGATCATCGCGGCCCTGCTGACCATCGTCGGCTATTCGCTGAACGACACCGTCGTGGTGTTCGACCGGGTGCGCGAGAACCTGATCCGCTACAAATCGCGCCCGCTGAAAGAGGTTCTGAACCTGTCGATCAACGAAACTCTCAGCCGGACCTTCATGACCTCGGTCACCACGTTGCTGGCCCTGATCGCCCTGTTCGTGCTGGGCGGCGACGTGATCCGCGGCTTCGTCTTCGCGATGATCTGGGGCGTGGTGGTCGGGACCTATTCGTCGATCTTCGTGGCCAGCACCTTTTTGCTGTGGCTGGGCGTCAAGCGGGACTGGACCACAACCGGAGATGGTGGCGCCGGAACGCAGTTCGCGGATGTGGATGCCTGAGCCAAGCGATGCGGGCAGAACTTGCATCGGAAATGCCGCTTTGACTTGGTCAAGATGTCGTGGCGCCCTATGGTCTGATCCGAAAACGCCGGGCTGAACGCCCGGCACGACGGCCCGGTCGCAGGAGGACCCAGCCATGCGGATGAACGAGATCGCCTTTACCGATGCCCAGCCGGTCGACGGCTATGGACCGGGTTTCTTTCGCGTTGCCGGCCAGGCGCATCCCGGCCCGCTGCTGTTGACGCCCGGCGGGCGGATGAACTGGGGCGGGTTCGACGATCTCGACACGCTGACCGGGCTGACCGGCCAGATCGACGTGCTGTTCCTGGGCACCGGCGCCGAGACGGCGCATGTTCCCGGCGGATTGCGCCAGAGCCTGGAAAGCGTCGGGATCGGCGTCGAGGCGATGAACTCGCCCTCGGCCTGCCGGACCTACAACGTGCTCTTGAGCGAAGGGCGCCGGGTGGCATTGGCCGCGCTGCCGGTCTGAGCGCACGCGCCTGTCGGCGTCGCGCCGGCGTATTTTTCAAAGAGAAGAAGGACAGGGCGGGTTTGCCGCTTTTTCTCGCGCGTCCGGTGGGTTAAGGCTCGGGTCATGGAATTGACGGTCACGGATCTGGCGGTGTCGCGCGGCGGGGTGCCGGTGCTGGAGGGCATCGGTTTTTCTCTGCCTGCGGGCCGCGCACTGGTGCTGCGCGGGCCGAACGGGTCGGGCAAGACGACGCTGCTGCGTACCGTGGCGGGTTTGCAGCCGGCCTTTGCCGGGCGGGTCGCGGGCGCGGGCGAGCGCATCGCCTATGCCGCCCATGCCGACGGGTTGAAGGCGATGCTGAGCGTGCGCGAGAACCTGACATTCTGGGCGCGGGTCTTTGTCCATGACGGCATCGACGAGGCGCTGGACGGGTTCGACCTGCGGGGGTTGGAAACGCGGCTCGCCGGCACGCTGAGCGCCGGGCAGAAGCGGCGGCTGGGGCTGGCGCGGCTGGTGGTCACCGGCCGGCCGGTCTGGGTGCTGGACGAACCGACCGTGTCGCTGGACGCGGCGTCGGTCGCGTTGTTCGCCGCCGCGGTGCGTCGGCACCTGCAGGGCGGGGGATCGGCGCTGATCGCCACCCATATCGATCTGGGGCTGGATGAGGCCGAGATCTTCGACGTCACGCCCTATCGTGCCGAACCGCGGGTATCCGTCCAAGACGAGGCCTTCCTGTGATCGCGCTGTTGATGCGGGACCTGCGCCTGGCGGTGCGGGCGGGCGGCGGGTTCGGCCTGGGGCTGGCGTTCTTCCTGATCGTGACGGTGCTGGTGCCGTTCGGCGTGGGCCCGGAAACCGGCCTGCTGACCCGGATCGCGCCCGGCGTGCTGTGGATCGGTGCTCTGCTGGCCTGCCTGTTGTCGCTGGACCGGATCTTTGCGCTGGACTGGGAAGATGGCTCGCTCGATCTGCTGGCCACCGCGCCGCTGCCGATGGAGGGCATCGTCAGCATCAAGGCCCTGGCGCATTGGCTGACCACGGCGCTGCCGCTGGTGCTGGTGGCGCCCGTGCTGGGACTGCTGTTGAACCTGCCGGGTCCGGGCTTTCCCTGGCTTGTCGCCTCTCTGGCGATCGGCACGCCGGCGCTGTCGGTGATCGGCACCTTCGGCGCGGCGCTGACCGTGGGACTGAAGCGGGGCGGGTTGCTGTTGTCGCTGCTGGTGCTGCCGCTATATGTTCCGACGCTGATCTTCGGCGCCGAAGTGGCGCGGCGCGGGGCGGAAGGGCTGGACGTGCAGACGCCGCTGCTGATGCTGGCGGGGATCAGTTTCGGCACGATGGCGCTGTTGCCTTTCGCCTCGGCGGCGGTGCTGCGCATCAACTTGAGATAAGTCACGGACCCGGGCACCGGGACGCGCTAGGGCAGGGCGTGACATTGCACCTCGCGGGGATTTGAGGTGTAAGCGGGAAAGATGGAAATAGGGTGCAGCTTATGGCCTCGCTTTGGGAATATGCCAATCCGGTGAAGTTCATCCGCACGACGGATCGCGTGCTGCCGTGGATTTCGGCGCTGGCGCTGGTTTGCCTGGTGGTCGGTCTGGTCTGGGGCTTTTTCTTTACCCCCGACGATTTCCGTCAGGGTTCGACCGTCAAGATCATCTACCTGCACGTACCCTCGGCGCTGATGGCGATCAATGCCTGGCTGATGATGCTGGTCGCCTCGCTGGTCTGGATCGTGCGGCGCCACCATGTCAGTGCGCTGGCGGCCCGCGCCGCCGCACCTGTCGGCGCGGTGATGACGGTCATCGCGCTGGCCACCGGCGCGATCTGGGGCCAGCCGATGTGGGGCACCTGGTGGGCCTGGGATCCGCGGCTGACCTCGTTCCTGATCCTGTTCCTGTTCTACCTGGGCTACATGGCCCTGTGGGAGGCGATCGAGAACGACGACACCGCCGCGGATCTGACCGCCATCCTGTGCCTGGTCGGATCGGTCTTTGCGGTGCTCAGCCGCTATGCGGTGAATTTCTGGAACCAGGGCCTGCACCAGGGTGCGTCGCTCAGCCTCGACAAGGAGGAAAACGTGGCCGACGTGTTCTATTTCCCGCTGCTTGTCTGCATCGCGGGGTTCGTTCTGCTGTTCATCGCGCTGGTCTTTTTGCGCACCCAGACCGAAATCCGGGCGCGCCGGGCGCGCGCCCTGCTGGCACGGGAGCAGGTGGCATGATCCCCGACCTGGGCAAATACGCCAGCGCGGTCCTGTCATCCTACGCGGTGTCGATCGTACTGATCGTGGCGCTGGTTGTCGTGAGCGTGATGCGCGCGCGCCGCATCAAGCGCGAACTGGCCGCAATAGAGGAGCGGCAGAAGCGTCATGGCTGAACCCAAACGTGTTTCGCTCATGATGATGCTGCCGCCGCTGATCTTCGCGGCCTTCGCCATCATGGCGCTTTTCGGGATGTATCGCGAGAACCCGCGCGAATTGCCCTCGACCCGCATCGGCCAGCAGGCGCCCGCCTTGCCGTCCGGCGCGATGGCGGCGTTTCCCGGCGCCGGCGACGACGTGTTGCGCACCGGCGAGGTGACATTGGTGAATTTCTGGGCCAGCTGGTGCCCGCCCTGCCGCGCCGAGCATCCCAAGCTGCTGGAGATGCAGGACGCGGGAATCCGGATCGTGGGCGTGAACTTCAAGGACCAGGAAAGCACGGCGACGCGGTATCTGACCGAGGATGGCAATCCTTTCATCGGCGTGCCCTTCGACCCGGCGGGGCGCACGGCCATCGATTGGGGTGTCACTGCGCCGCCCGAGACCTTTATCGTCGCGGGCGACGGCACGGTGCTGTTCCGCTTCGTCGGGCCGCTGGTGGGGTCGGATTACCAGCAGCGTTTCGTGCCCGAACTGGAAAAGGCCCTGGCCGCATCCCAATGAGCGCGCTGGCGCGCGCGCAGGTCGTCTCGGATGCGGGGCTTTGCCCCGCGCCTCGGCAGGGCGTATTTTTCAAAGAGAAGAAGGGACAGGTGCCGCCTGGTCGAGCGGAAGGCTGCAATGCGCCGCGGCGACGAGCGAGGGGCAGGCGGGCGGGCTTTCGGTCGCCGCCACGGCGCCGAAGACGGCAAGCATCAGCAGCGCGGCGGCCTGGATCAAGGTAATGGTTTTCATCTGCTCTCCTTTGCATCCGATCTTGGCGCCGGATGGGTCGGAGATAAGGGGGAAAGGCCTGAATTGAACCTCACGGGGTCGTCATAGGCTGGAAATCGCGCAGCGATCCGGAGAGATGCCCGGAAAATCGGCAAGCCATGTCCTGAAAACGGCTCCGGCCCCGCGCGGGATCCACCGCGCGGGGCCGGGTTCACCGCGTCAGGCGGCGTATCAGGCGGCCTTGGCCAGGTTGCGCAGCACGTAGTGCAGCACGCCACCATGTTCGATGTATTCGATCTCGATCGCGGTATCGATCCGGCATTTGAGCGTGATCGTCTTTTCGGTGCCGTCGGCATAGGTGATCGTGCAAGGCACTTCCTGCAGCGGCTGGATCGTGTCGAGCCCGTGGATCGCCACGGTTTCGTCGCCGGTCAGGCCCAGGGTCTTGCGGGTATCGCCGCCGGTGAATTCGAACGGGATCACGCCCATGCCCACGAGGTTCGAGCGGTGGATGCGTTCGAAGCTTTCGGCGATCACCGCCTTGACGCCGAGCAGCGCGGTGCCCTTGGCCGCCCAGTCGCGGGACGATCCGGCGCCGTATTGTTCGCCGCCGAAGATCACCAGCGGCGTGCCCTGTTCCTGGTAGGCCATCGCGGCGTCGTAGATCGAGGTCTGCTGGCCGTCCGGACCCTTGGTGTAGCCGCCTTCGACGCCGTCCAGCATCTCGTTCTTGATGCGGATATTGGCGAAGGTGCCGCGCATCATGACTTCGTGGTTGCCGCGGCGCGAGCCGTAGGAATTGAATTCGCGCGGGGCGACCTGGCGTTCGGTCAGGTATTTGCCGGCCGGCGTGGTTTCCTTGAACGACCCGGCGGGCGAGATGTGGTCGGTGGTGATCATGTCGCCGAGCAGCGCCAGCACGCGCGCGCCGTCGATATTGGTGATCTTGCCGGGTTCGGCGCCCATGCCCTGGAAATAGGGCGGGTTCTGCACATAGGTCGAGGTGGCCGGCCAGTCATAGGTTTCCTGCTGGGGAACCTCGACGCCCTGCCATTTTTCGTCGCCCTTGAAGACGTCGGCGTATTTCGACTGGAACGCCTCGCGGGTGACGGTCTTTTCGACCAGTTCGGCCACTTCCTGCGCGGTCGGCCAGATGTCCTTGAGATAGACGTCCTTGCCGTCCGGGGTCTGGGCGATGGGATCGCGGGTGATGTCGATGTTCATGTCGCCGGCCAGCGCATAGGCCACAACCAGCGGCGGGCTGGCCAGGTAGTTGGCGCGCACATCGGGGCTGATGCGGCCCTCGAAGTTGCGGTTGCCCGACAGCACCGAGGTGGCGATCAGGTCGTTGTCGTTGATCGCCTTGCTGATTTCGGGCTGCAGCGGACCGGAATTGCCGATGCAGGTAGTGCAGCCGTAGCCCACGAGGTTGAAGCCGATCTTGTCGAGATCGTCCTGCAGGCCGGCGGCCTCCAGATATGCCGACACGACCTGCGAACCCGGCGCCAGCGAGGTCTTGACCCAGGGTTTGCGGGTCAGGCCGAGCGCCGCGGCCTTGCGTGCCACCAGCCCTGCGCCGATCATCACGTAGGGGTTCGAGGTGTTGGTGCAGGACGTGATCGAGGCGATCACCACCGAGCCGTCGCGCAGGGTGTAGTCCTGGCCTTCGACCGCGGCGGATTTCCGGGGGTCGGGGGCTTCGGTGGGCGCGGGGCCCTCGGCGGCCATGTCTTCGGCGGCGGCGCTGCTGTCGGTGCCGCGGTATTCGTTGACAACGTCCAGGAAGGCCGATGCGGCGCGGTCCAGCGGCGTGTAATCCTGCGGACGCTTGGGCCCCGAGATGGCGGGCACGATGGTGCCCATGTCCAGTTCGAGCGTGTCGGTATAGACCGGATCGTAATCCGGTCCACGCCAGAAGCCGTTTTCCTTGGCATAGGCCTCGACCAGCGCGATTCGGTCCTCGTCGCGCCCGGTATTGCGCAGGTAGCGCAAGGTTTCGTCGTCGATCGGGAAGAACCCGCAGGTGGCGCCGTATTCGGGGGCCATGTTGGCGATGGTCGCGCGGTCGGCCAGCGGCAGGTTGTCGAGGCCGGGCCCGTAGAATTCGACGAACTTGCCGACGACGCCCTTGGCCCGCAGCATTTCCACCACTTTCAGCACGAGATCGGTGCCGGTCGTTCCTTCGACCATCGCGCCGGTCAGCTTGAAGCCGACCACCTCGGGGATCAGCATCGAGATCGGCTGTCCCAGCATGGCGGCCTCGGCCTCGATCCCGCCGACGCCCCAGCCCAGCACCGCGGCGCCGTTGACCATGGTGGTGTGGCTGTCGGTGCCCACCAGCGTATCCGGGTAGGCGACCGTGTCGCCGTTCTGGTCGGTATCGGTCCAGACGGTCTGCGCCAGGTATTCCAGGTTCACCTGGTGGCAGATGCCGGTGCCCGGCGGCACGACGCGGAAATTGTTGAACGCGGTCTGCCCCCATTTGAGGAAGGTGTAGCGTTCCATGTTGCGTTCGTATTCGCGGTCGACATTGACCTGGAAGGCGCGCGGATTGCCGAATTCATCGATCATGACCGAATGGTCGATGACCAGGTCGACCGGGTTCAGCGGGTTGATCTTTTGCGGGTCACCACCCAGGGCCTTGATGCCGTCGCGCATGGCGGCCAGATCGACCACCGCGGGCACGCCGGTGAAGTCCTGCATCAGCACGCGCGCCGGGCGATAGGCGATCTCGCGCGGGTTCTGGCCGCCTTTGGCGCCCCATTCGGCGAAGGCCTTGATGTCATCCACCGTGACGGTCTTGCCATCCTCGAAGCGCAGCATGTTTTCCAGAACCACCTTCAGCGCGGCGGGCAGACGCGAGAAATCGCCCAGACCCGCGGCCTGTGCCGCCGGGATGGAGTAGTAGGCAAACGATGCGCCGCCTGCCGAAAGCGTCTTGCGGGTCTTCGCGCTGTCCTGACCGACCGTGATGGGCATGAAGCGTCTCCTTTCGAGGGGTGAAATAGGGGCTCTTTACCGCGCGTTCTGCCGCAAGGGCGGAGTTCGATCAAGGGGGGTGCGGCGATTTTGTATACCACGGAATACCAAAATCGTCAGCCCGTCTGTCACACACTCTCGCAAAACCTTGATTGGCGAATTCCTGCCGGCTCTTTTAGGTGTAAGCTTCGGCAACCGAAGAGCTTGGAACATGCGTCAGATCGGACAGTGGATATTCGCGTTTTGCGTCGCGGCGGCGGGCCTCGCGCCGGTTGCGGCGAAGGCCCAGGCGAATCCGGTGGTCGTCGAACTGTTTACCTCGCAGGGGTGTTCGTCCTGTCCGCCCGCCGACGAAATCCTTGGGTCGCTGGCCGACCGCGACGATGTCATTCCGCTGGCCCTGCACGTGGATTACTGGGACTATATCGGCTGGAAGGACAGCTTTGCCCAACCCGGGTTCACCAAGCGCCAGAAAGGCTATGCTCAGACCGGCGGGCGGCGGTCGATCTACACGCCGCAAATGGTGATCAACGGGCAGGAAGACGTGGTTGGATCGCACCCGATGAAGGTGGCCGACCTGATCCAGAAACACCGCGAATCGCCGAAGAAGGCCGCGGTCACGCTGGAACGGCGCGGCAACAGCCTGGTGATCCGCGCCAAGGCCAATGGCCAGATCGCGCCCTGCGACATTCATCTTGTGCGCTACAAGCCCAGCGAAAGCGTCAAGATCCGCCGCGGCGAAAACGCCGGCCAGACGCTGGCCTATTCGCATATCGTCAAGGACTGGTCCGTCGTGGGCCGCTGGGATGGCGCGTTGGATTTCGAGACGACCGTGCAGATCAACGGCAGCGACCCGGTCGTCGTGCTGGTGCAGACGCCGCGTTACGGCCCCATCATCGCCGCGGCGCGCTTGCGCTGACGTTTGGCCTGTCGCTTGGGTTTCCAGCGGCGATGCACCCACATCCATTGCGTCGGATCGGCCTTGATCCGGGCCTCGAGCCGGCGGGTCGCCTCGGTCATCATGGCAAGCGGGTCGCCATGCGGTATCGGCGCCTCGAACACCGCATCGAAACCGAAGCGGTCGGCGTGCCGGATGCCGAAGAACGGGATCATCACCGCATCGGTGCGCAGCGCGATATCGGCCGCCGAGGTGAGCGTCGGCGCCGGTTTGCCGAGGAAATCGATCGGCGTGCCCGCGCTGTCGTAAAGGTCGAACAACAGCACCGCCTTGCCGCCCGACTGCAGGTGCTTGATCAGCTGCATCGTGCCGCGGCGGCCCTGTTCGAAGACCGGCGGCGACAGATCATGCATGTTCTGCACATAGTGATCGTGGAAGAACGGGTTGGACATCGGGCGGATCAGGCCGCCGATCGTCTCGCCGCGCGATACCAGCGCGCAGCGCGCGCCTTCGGGTGTGCCGTAGTGGCCGGTCACGAACAACACCGGTCTGCCCTGGGCGCGCGCCTGTTCCAGCGCGGCAAGGCCTTCGCCCGACAGCGTCATGCCGCGCGCGCGGTGCAGGAATTCCGGCACGTCGTAATTCTCGATAAAGGCGCGGGCCAGGTTGTCGACCGCGCCATCGGCGATGCGCTGCCGTTCCGCCGGATCGAGATCGGGCCAGACGTGATCGAGATTGGCAAGCGCCCGCTTGTGCCAGCCGATCAGCGGCGAAACCAGGCGTCGCACGATCCAGCTGACCAACCGCAGCCGCGTGCGGGCGGGCAGGCGCAGGGCAAGCCAGATCAGGGCGCGGATCGCCCAGTCGGCCAACCGGTCCTGCCAGCCGCCATGCGCCCGTTCGGGCTGTTTCGTCTTGGCCAAGGGATGCCCCCGCGACGGTTTTCCCTGTCATAGGGCGCGGCCCGGATGCCCGCAAGGCGCGAGCGTCAGCCGTCTTCGTCGGGTTCGGCGAACTCGATCTCGCCCGCGGTCACCAGATCGCGGATCGCCGCCACCACCTGGCCCATGGCCTTTTCCGCCGCTTTCGTCTTGACCTCGCCCAGGGCCTCGGCCTCTTCCCTCAGGGCGCCCGACAGGCGCTTGGACATGTTCGACAGCAGAAAGTCGGCGGTGCGCGCGTCGGCCTCGGACGTGGCACCGGCCAGGGCGGTCGCCAGCACCTCTTGCGGGACGTCGCGGGTGATCTTGGGCACGTCGATCGCCCTGAGCCGGTCGGGGATGTTGGCGAAGGTAAAGATCGCCTTGCGCACGGCTTCGGCGAAACCGGCATCGTCCTCTTCCAGCTGCGACAGAAGGGTTTCGCGGTCGGCGGTGCTGGCGTAGTTCAGGATCGCCCCCAGCCGTTCGTCGGGGCGCGCCTTGAAGGCCTGGGGCGGTTCGGCGTCCAGCTGCGCGGCGATCGACAAGCCGATCCGGTCCACGGCTTCCGGCGTGACGCCGGTCGTCATCGAGATCGCGTATCCGATCCGGCGCGCCTTTTCCCCCGGCAGCCGCGACAAGACCTGGGCGGCCTTGGCGACGTCGATCTTGGACAGCATGACCGCGGCGACCTCGATGCTTTCCGACTGCACCAGCCGTTCCAGTCTTTCGGGATCCAGCTGGTTGATGCGTTGCCAGGGATCGCCGGTCTGGCGCACGCCGGCCTCCTTGCGCAGGCGCATCGCGGTGCGGCTGCTGATCTTGCCGTCCAGCGCGTTCAGGGCGCCCGCCATGTCGCCGGGAAAGCTGAGCCCGAGCCGTTCCAGTTCGTCGGCGAATTCGCCGACCACGCTGTTCAGCGTGTCGCGGTCGATATAGCGCATCGCCCCCAGCAGGGCCGTCAGTTCGGCCTGCAGGTCATCGGGCAAGACCGACAGCGGGATATCCGCCCCCTCGGTCAGCAGGAATTGCACGATGATCGCCGCCTTGGCCTTGCGGCCGAGCCCGCGCGGTGCGGCGGCGCGGGCCGGGCCGGGCAGGGCGGCGAGCGCATTGGTCTGAGACATCCGAACGCTCCGTCAAGCTTTGCTCAACCGGTAGCGTGCCGAGGTTTCGGGGCGGTTAAGGCGCGAGCCTAATAGCTGTTGCCTCGGCCGGTTTCGATGGCCATTCGCAACGACTGCTCGGCCCATGTTCCCTGACCGCCGCGCATCCGGATTTCCATCAGTTCGGATCGTGCCTGCACGATCTCGCCCGCTTCGACATGGCCCTGACCCTTGTAGGACCGCGCAAGGATGTTGTCGGGATTGGCGACGAGTGCGGCGGCGTACCAGCCCATCGCGGCGCCGATATCGCCGCCCTTGCGCGCGGTGAAGCCGCGGTAGGTCAGCACGCCGTCGGCGCCTTGGTCGTTCATCGCGTCGAGCACGGCGCGCGCCGCGCCCAGATCGCCGGCATAGGCGTATTGGCGGACGGCATCCAGCCGTTCGCCGTCGTCCAGCCGGCTGTCGACGGCGTCCACGCAGGTCCGTGTCGCGGCATCCATCACCTGGCCGTCCTTGCATTCGGGGGCCCTGGGCGGGGTCGAGATGTCGCCGCCCGCGGCAAAGGCTGCGGCCGGCAGACACAGGAAAAGGGCAGTCAAGGTCGTGATCGGGCGAAACATCGGGCTCTCCGTCATGCAGGGTCGGGCGACAGGTAGCGCAAAAGAAAAAGGCGGCCACCCGGCCGCCTTTCGCGTAGCAGGTGCGGGGGTATCAGCCCGAAAGCACCTTGCAGCTGTTAGTTTCCGAATCGTAGACCATGCCGTCGGCGCATGTCATCGTCTGGGTGGCGTGTTCGCTGCCCGAACAATAGGCCAGCGCCACGGCCGGAGAAAGCGACAGAACGGCCGCTGCGAGAAGGGTCTTGATCTTCATGAACATCTCCCTTTTTGGACAGGCGAAGGGTAGCACGCTTTGACGCTAGGTCAAAAGCGATTGAACGCCCCGGTGCGGATTCGGAATTGCGGTCGGCCGGCCAACAGCGTTTCAGACGCGAGTCAACGATGGGCACAGCCGTGACAGAGATGTTATTCCGTATCACGACCGAAACGGTCGATCCCGAAACCGATCGCCCGGCCGCCGACAGGCTGATCGCCGGCACGCCCGTGTTCACGACATGGAACGTCGAGGAACGCGACGGCCTTTACTGCGGAACCTGGCGGTCCACGCCGGGCAAGTGGACGATCCGGTACGACGAATGGGAATACTGCCGCATTCTCGACGGGTATTCCATCATCACCGAAGACGGCGGTGAAGCGCTGCATGTCCGGGCCGGCGATGGCTTTGTCCTTCGGCCCGGCTTTGTCGGCACCTGGGAGGTCGTGGAGACGACGACCAAGGAATACGTCATCCGCCTGTGAGGATGTGCGCGGGGCATCCCGCGCACCGCCGGTCATTGCGCGCCGAACACCCGGGCAAAGATCGTGTCGACATGCTTGGTGTGGTAGCCGAGATCGAATTTTTCGTTGATTTCGGCTTCGCTCAACGCGGCGCGCACGTCCTTGTCGGCCAGCAATTCCTCGCGGAAATCGCGGCCTTCTTCCCAGACCTTCATCGCGTTGCGCTGCACCAGGCGGTAGGCGTCCTCGCGGCTGACGCCGGCCTGGGTCAGGGCCAGCAGAACCCGCTGTGACATGACCAGCCCGCGGAACTTGTTCATGTTGGCCAGCATGTTGTCAGGATAGATCACCAGTTTCTCGATCACGCCGGCCAGGCGGTGCAGCGCGAAATCCAGCGTCACCGTCGCATCCGGCCCGATGCCGCGTTCCACCGAGCTGTGCGAGATGTCGCGTTCGTGCCAAAGCGCGACGTTCTCCATCGCCGGAACGACCGTCATGCGCACCAGCCGCGCCAGTCCGGTCAGGTTCTCGGTCAGCACCGGGTTGCGCTTGTGCGGCATCGCGCTGGACCCTTTCTGCCCGGCCGAGAAGAACTCCTCGGCCTCCAGCACTTCGGTGCGCTGCATGTGGCGGATTTCCACGGCGATATTCTCGATGCTGCTGGCGATCACGCCCAGCGTGGCGAAGAACATCGCGTGGCGGTCGCGCGGGATGACCTGGGTGCTGATCGGCTCGGGGCGCAGGCCCATCTTGGCGCAGACATGCTCTTCGACCGCGGGGTCGATATTGGCAAAGGTGCCCACGGCGCCGGAGATCGCGCCTGTCGCCACCTCCCACCGGGCCTTTTCCAGCCGGTTCTTGTTGCGGTCCATCTCGGCATAGAAGCGGGCAAAGGTCAGCCCCATCGTCGTGGGTTCGGCATGGATGCCGTGGCTGCGGCCGATGCGGACCGTGTCCTTGTGTTCGTAGGCGCGGGTCTTCAGCGCGGCCAGCACCCGATCCATGCCCGCCAGCAGCAGATCGGCGGCGCGCACCAGCTGCACGTTCAGCGTGGTGTCCAGCACATCGGAACTGGTCATGCCCTGGTGGACGAAACGCGCCTCGTCATTGCCGATGATCTCGGCGAGATGGGTCAGAAAGGCGATGACATCGTGCTTGGTCACCGCCTCGATCTCGTCGATGCGGGCGACATCGAATTCGACATCGCGGGCCTTCCAGACCGCGTCGGCATTGGCCTGCGGGATCACCCCCAGCCGGGCCTGCGCGTCGCAGGCATGCGCCTCGATCTCGTACCAGATGCGGAATTTCGTTTCCGGCGACCAGATGGCGACCATGTCGGGGCGGGAATAGCGGGGGATCATGCGGGTGACACCTGTATTTGCAAACGCGGTTGGTCGCGGCGGTCATAGACCGGCTTGTCCGGGCTCACAAGGCCGCCACCGCCGTGACACGGCGGCGCATCGGCATCCGCGGGGCGGTGTCGTGCGAAACAATCGAAGCATACCACGAGAATTGTTCCCATCTTTCCTTGGCCATGCCGCATTCGTGCCGCATTCGCCCCGCAGGCTTGCGGCCAACCGAGACAGGCAAGCCGGAGACGAAAATGGCAGAGGCAGCAGTCAACGCAGGCAGCGCGGAGGCAGGCACCATCGTTGCCCGCGATCACGCGAAATGGGAAAAGAAGGGCCAGCCCAACAAGGCCGAGCTTCTGGTCTATGCGGCGCGGAAATCGGGGCGCAACCCGATCGGCCTGGGCATCGAGATGTCCAAGGCGCGGCGCGGCCGCGCCAAGATCCAGTTCGACGAATACGTGAAGTTCGGCCTTTACGACAAGGCCCGCTTCACCGACGACGAGCGGGCGCAATTCGTCGGCGCCGCCGTGCAGAACCAGGTCATCCACAAGACCAACGACCTGTGGTGGTTCGCCCTGACCGAGGACAAGTGGCTGAGCCACCTGCACCTGACCCGCGACGGCCTGCCGGTGCCCGACACCGTCGCCATCGTGGATACCGGCGCCCGACGCTATGCCGACGGCACCGTGCTGCGCAGCGCCGACGACCTGCGCGGCTTTCTCAAGACCGCGGGATTTCCGCTGTTCGGCAAGCACAATCGCGGCCTGATGAGCGTCGGCGTTTTCATCATCGAGAATGCCGATGACGACATGGTCTATCTGCGCGAACAGGGCGGCATGACCTATCACAAGTTCCTCGAACACATCATCGGCTCGGACGCCTTCCTGCTGCAGCGGCTGGTGCGCAATTGCGGGTTCATCCGCCAGTTCACCGAAGCCGCCGCGACGATCCGCATGGTCAACTTCCTCAAGGAGGACGGGCTTTGGGTCAGCCATGCCGTGCTCAAGCTGCCTTCGGGCGGCAACCTGGCCGACAATTTCTGGCGCCCGGGCAACCTGCTGTGCAACATCGATCCCGAAACCGGCAAGGTCCTGCGCCTGGTGGGCACGGACGGGCCGGGCCTGAAGGAACTGGAAGCCCATCCGTCGGTCGATGCCGCGCTGCTGGGCGAGACGCTGCCCCACTGGGACCGCCTGCTGGAGGTCAACGCGCAGGTCGCGTCGTTGCACACCCCGCTGAAATACCAAAGCACCGACATCTGCATCACCGATGACGGCCCCGTCATCGTCGAGGTGAATGCCGGGTCATCCTTCAGCCTGCCGCAATATGCCAGTGGGCAGGGTTTTCTGACCCCCGAAATCCGCAAGATCTTTCGCGATTGGGGCGCGGACATGATCTGGGCCTGAACCGACAGGAACGAACCGCAGGGCAGGCGGCGGCGCAGCGATGCGCCGCCGTTTCCGTCTTGCGTCCGCGTTGCCAGGGCGCGCCGCAGCGGATAGACCGGGTGGCTGATGGTGGGGATCGGGCAATGGAGCTGAGCGACTTTCTGGGGACATGGACGCTGAGCCGCGATCTGGACCATGCCGATGGCACCCGGGCGCGGTTCGACGGTCGCGCGGTCTGGACCGCGCAGGAAGACGGCGCGCTCTATGTCGAAACCGGCACCCTGACCCTTGCCATGGGCGGGGCCTTTGCCGCCGAGCGTCGCTATCTCTGGGACGCCGATCTGGGCGTCTGGTTCGACGACGGTCGGTTCTTTCACACGGTGCCGCGCGGCGGCGGGACGGCCCGACACTGGTGCGACCCCGACCAGTACGACGTTGCCTATGATTTCGCCACCTGGCCCGACTGGACAGCGGTCTGGACCGTGAAAGGTCCGCGCAAGGACTACCGCAGTACCACGCGATACCGCCGCACCCCGGACCCCCGAAGCGGATAAGGCGCGGAAAACGCGCGCTTTTTCCGCGCGGTATACCATCGCATCCGCGTAACCGCATGAAAATAAACGCTTTCTTTACATTGCTGCAAATGCAGCTATGGTCGGCGCGACCTTGAGGAACCGCCATGCCGCCGATTCAGGACCACCCGCTGCGCTACAAGCTTGCCAACGAGCTGCACGCCCGGCCGTTTCCATCTCTGACCGCTCCGTGCCGGGCGGTCTATCTTGCCGTCAAGCAGCCGCGCGGCGCGGCGGCGCGCGACCGGACGCAGGACCTGGCGCACCTGACCGCGCTGCTGGACCGGTACGGCGCCAACCACCCGCAGCCGGGCGCAACGCATTTTTCCTGCCGGATCGGTCAGAACACGCTGAAATGGGAACAGCATACCGAGTTCGTGACCTACACCGTTTTCCTGAGCGGATTGGGCGATCGTGCCTTCGATCCGTCGGATTTCGACGTCTTCCCCGAGGATTGGCTGGCCGAGGCGCCGGGCGTGCGGATGACTTCGGCGCTGATCCGCGTGTTGGAGCGCTCGGCCGACGCCGAGATCGCCCGCGCCATCGCGGATTGGTTCGTGCCCGAAAGCGTCGCGGTCAGCTCGGTTCTGGACAGCGACGCGGTGGTCGCGGGCGATTTCCGCATCGACCCGGCCGGGCATCTGCGCTTTGGCGTCTTCACCGCGCCGGGCATCGGCGAGCGTCGGGTCGGACGGATCGTTCAGCGGCTTTGCGAGATCGAGACCTACAAGACCATGTCGATGCTGGGCTTCACCCGGGTCCGCGAGATCGCCGCCCGGATGGGCGAGATCGACACCGAACTGACCGAATTGATGGAGGCGATGACGCAGGGGCGCGGTTCGCCGGACGAAACGCTGAACGCGCTCTTGTCGGTCTCGGCGGAACTGGAGGCGCTGTCGGCGCAGACCGCGTTCCGGTTCGGCGCGACCTTCGCCTACGAGGCCATCGTCGGTCAACGCATCGAGGTTCTGCGCGAAGCGCGCTTTCAGGGCCGTCAGACCTTTGCCGAGTTCATGATGCGGCGATACGATCCGGCCATGCGCACCGTGAAAAGCGCGCAGGGCCGGATGGACAGCATGGCCGCGCGGGCGGTGCGGGCGGGCGACTTGCTGCGCACCCGGGTCGAGGTCGAACGGTCGGCCCAGAACCAGAAGCTGCTGGCCAGCATGGATAAACGGGCCGACATGCAGCTGCGCCTGCAGAAGACGGTCGAGGGGCTTTCGGTCGTGGCGATCAGCTATTACGCGGTGTCGCTGGCAGGCTACCTGCTTTACCCGGTCGCCGAGGCGGTGGGTGTCAGCCGCGGCTGGCTGCTGGCGGCCGTGACGCTGCCGGTCGTTCTGCTGGTCTGGGGCATGATCCGGCGCATTCGGACGGCAGTCGAGAAGGGCGGGCCGGATCTGTGATCTGAGGTGATCCTGATGTGCGCCTGCGGCGCGCTCTTTCTGTGCGGGGAGCAGGCCCCCCGCACCCCCCGGCGAGGCGCTGCCTCGCGCTCCGGGATACTTCCGAACCAGAGAAGCCGTTATTCCGCCGGGTGGGCAACCAGATGGCTGTTGCGGCGCAAGGCCGCGTTGGTTCCCAAGGCACCGGCGGCGATGGCGGCCAGCGCCAACAGCGCGGCGACCGACAGGGTCGGGATACCGGCGAGGCCCGCGCCGACGGTGCAGCCGCCCGCCAGCACGCCGCCCACGCCCATAAGGACGGCACCGGTGGCATAGCGGCCGGTCTGGGCCGGGGTCTCGAAGCTCTGCCAGGCCAGACGGCGGGCCGTGGCCGCGGACAGGAAGCTGCCCAGGAGCACGCCGCCGACGAGGCCGGTACCGAACCCGGCCGGGATCGAGGTCGAGGCGATGGTCCAGAACAGCGTGTCGGCCCAGGGGCTGGTAAAGCTGAGGCTTTCCATGGCGACCGGGTCGAAATCGTCGTAGAGCACGAAGCCCGTGCCGACCCATCCCAGCGGCACCAATGCACCAATCAGGGCGGCCAGGACGAGGGTCGTCGGGCGGTTGCCGGAACGAAAGGCAAAGGCCAGTGCCGCGGTGACCAGAAGCGCCGACCAGACCAGCGCACCGCCGGGCAGGGCGGCAAGGCTGACGGTGTCACCCGGCGGCAGCGTGACGCCACCCAGCGTGGTGCGGATGGGCGCCAGAACGCCCTTGAGCGTGGCATGGGCGGCGATGGCGAACAGCACCAGCACGGTCAGGGCGCGCAGGTTGCCGGTGGCGCCCAACACCGTCAGTCGCGACACGCAACCGCGGGTCAACACCATTCCCGCGCCGAACAGCAGGCCGCCGATGACAATCGCCGCAAGCGGCAGATCCGCGGCAAGGAACCGATGGTCGCCGAAAGCGATCAGCCCGGCCGATACCGCGGCCTGGGTGCCCAGCAACGCGACCGCGAGCGCGGTCAGCCAGACACCCATCGCCTGGCGGCGATCTTCGCCCACCAGGCCGCGGCGGAAACAGAATTTCGTGCGTTCCGCCAGAACGCCGAACGCCACGCCCAGCAGCGCGCCCAGGATGACCACGGCCTGTGGGGCGGTCAGGGTTTCAAAGCCAAGATCTTCGAACATGTCAGCCTCCGCAATCGGAACGATGTTCCAGATGGCGCGGAAAACATGTCCGGGCAAGGCTTGTTAGATGTCGCAGACCTCGCGCGTCTGGAACATTATTCCGGTTTCCCGGCCGATATCGGGCCGGGGGTTCCGCAACCGGCGTGCCGCCGATGCGCTGTTCCGGTCTGGACCGGGCGAGGCGGGTTGGTGTCCTTTTTTCTCAGCGGCCGCGGATTCGCGGGTCGAGCGCATCGCGCAGGCCGTCGCCGAGGAAGTTCACGCTGAGCACGGTCAGCGAGATGGCGATACCCGGCAGCAGCACGCGTTCGGGGTATTCCTCCATGCGGACAACGGCGTCGGCCAGCATCTTGCCCCATGTCGGAAAGTCCGAGGGGAAGCCGACACCGAGGAAGGACAGCGCTGATTCCGTGATGATCGCCGTGGCGAGACCGAGCGCGGCAGAGACCAGGATTGGCGACAGAACGTTGGGCAACAGGTGCCGACCGATGATGCCCATCGGCGTCGTCCCGATCGAACGCGCCGCCAGCACGAATTCGCGTTCCTTGATCGCCAGGATGTCGCCGCGCACGATACGTGCCGTGGGCATCCACGAGGTGATGGCGATGACCGTGACGATCAGGATGAACATGCCGCCTTCGGGGCCGAAATTCGACCGCAGCGGTTGTCGGAACAACGTCACCGCCACCAGCAGGAGCGGCAGGATCGGCAGCGACAGGAACAGGTCGGTGAGGCGCATCAACGGGCCGTCGAGCCGTTTGAAATAGCCCGCCGCGACGCCGATCAGCGTGCCGATCACCAGGCTGAGGATCATCGCCGCCCAGCCCACCGCCATCGAGGCGCGCCCGCCCGACAGAAGCTGGGCGAGGTTGTCGCGGCCCAGCTGGTCGGACCCCAGCGGCTTGGCCCAGGAGACCTTGGCCGTGCTGTCCCAGATCGCGGTGTAGATCGGCCGCATGTCCTTGTTGCGGATGTCCAGCTTTTGCGGATCGACCGTCCAGATATAGGGGCCGATCAGCACCGCGAGCGTGATGAGGATCAGGAAGAAGGCGCCGAACATCGCGCCCTTGTGCTTGGTGAACTGGTCCCAGACATCCTTCCACTGCGAGCGGGGCGGCTTGGACGGTTCCTTGTCCTTCAGCGCCTCGATGGCGGAGATCGGCGTCGTGTCAGTCATAGCGGATCCTCGGGTCGAGCAGGCCGTAGAGGATGTCTGCGATCAGGTTGAACAGCACGATGAGGAAGGCGAAGATGAAGGTCAGCGTCATCACCATCGGCAGGTCATTGGCGAACAGCGCGGTGATCAGCAACTGGCCGATGCCGTTCACCTTGAACACGTTCTCGGTGATGATGGCGCCGCCGAAGATGGACGGCAGGCCGAGCGCGATCACGGTGACCACCGGGATCATCGAATTGCGCAGCACGTGGATCAGCACGACCGACGCTTCGCTGAGCCCCTTTGCGCGGGCGGTGCGGACGTAATCCTGGTTGAGGTTGTCCAGCATCGACGCGCGCATGTAGCGCGACAGCTGGGCGGTGATCTGCAGCGCCAGAACCATCACCGGCATGATCATCTGTTGCAACTGAACCTTGAAGCTGGCCCAGTCGTTGACCACGTGCGTGGTGTCGTAGATCGAGGGGAACCACCCCAGCTGGACGGAAAAGATCACGATCAGCAGCGGGCCGGTGAAGAAGGGCGGGATCGAGAAGCCGATCATCGTGACGAAGGTGCCCGCCTGGTCGAAGACCGAATACTGCCTGTAGGCCGAGTAGATGCCGATCGGCAGCGCGATCAGCACCGCGACGATATAGGCGATGCCGACAACCCACAGCGTCTGCGGGATGCGCTGGATCACGATGTCCATCACCGGCGACCGGGTTTGCCAGGACAGGACGCGCAGTTCGCCCTGATAGAGCTGGGTATCCGGAAGCCAGCCGAACAGCGCGCTTTCGCGGGTCAGCCAGTCGATAAAGACCTTGGGCTCGGTCCAGCAGACCTGCACCAGCCATTTCCAGTATTGCACCAGTGGCGGTTCACCCAGACCAAGCGCCTGGCGCATCTTTTCCTTGACGTCCGGGGGAACGGTCAGCGGCACCTGTGCCATCGGGTCGCCCGGGGCCAGTTGCAGCAGCATGAACACGACGAAGCTGATGAACAGCAGCGTCGGGATCGACAGGATCAGCCTTCGGACAGCGAATTGCAGCATTCAGGTGCCTCGGTTCCGGCTCGGGGTGTCGGGCGGGGCGCACCCCGCCCGACATGGGGTCGTGGCGAAGGGCGGGGGGGCACCCCGCCGCTAGCCTCAGTTCGACTTGACGCGGTGCCAGTCGGCGACGTTCCACAGCTCGCTGTCCCAGACGTTCAGGACAACACCGCCCAGGCTGCTTGCATGAGCCGAGATGCGGCCGCGATGCACCAGCGGGATCAGTGCGCCCTGGTCGGTCGCCATCGCGCTCAGTTCGCGGCCGATGCGCTGGCGTTCGGCCATGTCGGCTGTATTGGACAGCTCGGCATGCAGCGCGTCGTATTCCGGCATGCAGAAGCGGCTGATGTTTTCACCCTGCCACTGGCTTTCCGGCTTGGGTGCCTTGTCGCAGAGCATGTTGCCCAGATAGGCCTGCGGATCGGTGCCGTTGAAGGTGTTGGCATACATCTGCACGTCGGCATAGAACTTCTGGAAGGTGTCGGGCGAACCCGGATCCCCGCCAAAGAAGACCGACGCATCGACGTTGCGCAGTTCGACTTCAAAGCCGATCTGCTCCCACCAATCCTTGATCAGCGCCTGGAAGTCCTGGCGCACGGCGTTGGTCGAGGTCTGGTAAAGCACCGACAGCCTCACGCCGTCCTTTTCGCGCACGCCGTCACCGTCGCTGTCGACATAGCCGGCGGCTTCGAGCATGGCCTTGGCGCCTTCGATGTCCTGCGTCTCGCAGCCTTCGAAGGTCGAGGCGAAGGCCTCGGGTGCCGGCACCCAGGAACAGCCGACCTTGCCGGCATCGCCATAGCCCACCTCGACCAGCAGCGGCCGGTCGATGGCCATCGACATCGCCTTGTAGACCGCCGGGTCGCGCAGGAACGGATGCGGATGCATCGCGGTCGAGCGTTCGCCTTCGGGCAGGTCGGGCGAGGGGTTGGTGTTGTTCAGGTGAATGCGCTCGAGCAGCGGGCCGAAGCCGGCCACCGGAACACCCTTGCCGCCTGCCTGCATCTTGGCGATCACGTCGGGCGCCAGCTGCAGGTTCCAGGCATAGTCGAATTCGCCGGTTTCCATCACCGCGGTGCCCGCAGACGCCGCATCGCCGCCGCCCTTGAAGGTGACTTTGGCGAAGGCCGGCTTGGCCGGGTCGCGGTAGTTGGGGTTGGCCGACATGGTGATCACGTCGTTCGGCTTGAATTCGTCGACCACGAAGGGGCCGGTGCCGATCGGGCCGAAGTTCTGTTCGGTGCAGGACGGTGCCGCGGCGCCCAGGCAGTTGGCGAATTGCGCGGCCTGCAGGATCGGGCTTTCACCGCCGACGAACGGACCATAGGGGTTCGGGGTCGGGCTGGCGAAAGTCACGACGACGGTCAGGTCGTCCGGCGTGTCGACGCTGGTGACGCCTTCGAACTTGGTCACCTGCGCGCAACCGCCTTCGGGGTGGGTGCAGTACTCATAGGTGAACTTGACATCGGCCGAGGTGAAAGGCGTGCCGTCCGACCACACCAGGCCCGGGGTGATCTTCCAGGTGATCGTGGTCAGGTCCTCGGACACTCCGCCATTGGCCACGGTCGGGATCTCGTCCACCAGCCATGGAACCAGCTCGCCCTTTTCGTTGTAGCGCGCCAGCGGTTCGATGATCATCGACGACGATTCGACGTCCTTGGTCCCGCCCGACAGGAACGGGTTCAGGATCGACGGCGCTTGCCAATAGATGATCTTGACCTCGCCATCCGCGCCGCGTTCGGCGAAGGCGGCGGGGGCCAGTGCCACGGCGGCGGCAGCCCCGAGCATCAGGGATTTGAGTTTCATTATCCTCTCCTTGTTGGACATCTGCATTGCGCAGATCGTGGGTTTGGCGGGTTTGGCTGCCGGATCGGTTCGAGCCGATGAAACGTAACGGTCAAGGTGCCGAAACGGCCAGCGAGCATCCCCACTCTGCACCCATCGAAACAGAACCCGCGGAAATTGCAAGCATTGCCTTGGCGTTAGGCCGCGTGGGGTTTGACAGGACGGAATTCCTGCTAACAAGATCACCAGGACACGCTTGGGAGCTTCACATGCTGGACACCGCCGCCACCCCCATCGCCCGGTTCGAGAAGCTCCGCGTCGAGTTCCAGACCAAGGACGGCGTGGTGACCGGGGTCGAGGACGTCAGTTTCGAGGTCGGACCCGGGGAAACCGTTTGCATCGTTGGCGAATCCGGCTCGGGCAAGTCGGTTTCGTCGCTGTCGCTGATGCGGCTGGTCGAATATGGCGGCGGCGAGATCGCCAATGGCCGGTTGCTGTTCGACCGCAAGGATGGCGACGAACTGGATCTGGCGAAAGCCGGTCCCGACCTGATGCGCACGATTCGCGGCAACGAGATCGGGATGATCTTCCAGGAGCCGATGACCGCGCTGAACCCGGTCTTCACGGTGGGCCGGCAATTGACCGAAGGCCTGCGCGTGCACCGCGGGATGTCGCAGCGCCAGGCCGAGGCGCGGGCGCTGGAATTGATGAACCAGGTGCGCATCCCTGAACCGGAACGCCGGCTCAAGCAATATCCGCACGAACTGTCCGGCGGCATGCGCCAGCGGGTGGTGATCGCGATGGCGCTGGCCTGCAAGCCGCGGCTGCTGATCGCAGACGAACCCACCACGGCGCTGGACGTCACGATCCAGGCGGAAATCCTGGCGCTGATGGACCGGCTCAAGCGCGAGACCGGCACCGCGGTGATGTTCATCACGCATGACATGGCGGTCGTGGCGCAGATGGCAGACCGCGTGGTGGTCATGTTCCGCGGCAACAAGGTCGAAGAAGGGCCGGTCGAGCAGATCTTCGAGAACCCGCAGCACCCCTATACCAAGGCGCTGCTGGCCGCCGTGCCCAAGCTGGGCGAGATGACAGGCAAGGACCTGCCCGAACCGATGCGCCTTCTGGGGCACGAACAGGACGAGATCAAACCGATCCCCGGCACCGACACGCCGCTGCTGAAGGTGGAAAACCTGATCACCCGCTTCCCGGTGCGCGGCGGCTTTTTCCGGCGCCACATCGCCAACGTGCACGCGACCGAGGACGTGTCCTTCACGATCAACAAGGGCCAGACGCTGAGCCTGGTGGGCGAGTCGGGCTGCGGCAAGTCCACCGCGGGCCGGTCGATCCTGCGCCTGGTCGAGCCGCTTTCGGGCAAGATCGACCTGGACGGCACAGACATCATGGCTCTTTCGCAGTCGGAATTGCGCGAAGCCCGGCGCGACATGCAGATGATCTTTCAGGACCCCTTCGCCAGCCTGAACCCGCAGATGCAATTGTGCGACCAGGTGGCCGAACCGATCCACAACTTCAAGACGGCGACCGGCAGTGCCGTGATGGACAAGGTCGCCAACCTGTTCGACCGGGTGGAGTTGCCGCGCAGCTTCATGCGCAGGTTCCCGCACGAACTGTCGGGCGGCCAGCGCCAGCGGATCGCCATCGCCCGCGCCCTGGCGCTGAACCCCAAGCTGATCGTCGCCGACGAAGCGGTGTCGGCGCTGGACGTGTCGGTGCAGGCGCAGGTTCTGAACCTGATGATGGAATTGCAGGCCGATCTGGGGCTGTCCTACCTGTTCATCAGCCATGACATGGCCGTGGTCGAACGGGTCAGCCACAACGTGGGCGTGATGTATCTGGGCCGCATCGTGGAATTGGGGCCGCGCCGATCGGTGTTCGAGAACCCCCAGCATCCCTATACCAAGGCGCTTATGTCGGCCGTGCCGGTGGCCGATCCGCGCCAGCGCAAGTCCGAGAAGGACCTGAATTTCAAGCCGATCCCGTCGCCGATCCATCCCGCCGGCTACGAGCCGGGTCGCTCGGAATATGCCGAGATCGAGCCGGGCCATTTCGTGCTGACTTCCGACAGCGGCTATTGATCCCGTGACCCCGGCGGCAGGGCCTTTGCCGCCGCGCGGCGCGGTGCTGGTGCTGGGCGGCGCGCGGTCGGGCAAGTCGGGATTCGCCGAACGGCTGGCCGGGCAGGGCGACCGGATGCTGATCGCCACGGCGCAGGCGGGCGACGATGAAATGGCCGCCCGCATCGCCCGCCACCGGGCCGACCGCGCAGCGGGCTGGGCGGTGATCGAGGAACCGTTGGCGCTGGAAGACTCGATCGCCGCACAGGCCGCGCCGGGGCGCGTCGTCGTGGCCGATTGCCTGACGCTCTGGTTGTCAAACCTGATGATGGCGGATGCCGATGTTTCCAGCCGTGCCAATGCGTTATGCGCCGCTATTCAGGCGGCACGCGGCCCGGTGATCCTGGTGTCGAACGAGGTCGGCCTGTCCATCGTGCCCGACAATCCGATGGCGCGCGCCTTTCGCGATAATGCCGGGCGGCTGAACCAAGCCGTCGCAACGGTGGCGGCGCAAGTCTATTTCATTGCGGCAGGCCTGCCCCTGGTTCTCAAGACCGAAGCTGGACAGAGCGCGTGATCCGGGTGCAGCCACGCCGTCCGGCAAGGCGCCGGGTGTTTTTCGGCCTGGCGCTGGTCTTGCTTGTGTTGGGCTGCCAGCACGTCCGGCTGAGCGGCGGCGCGTTGCCCGAACGGCCGGCGGATGCGCTGCGTGTGGTCAGCTTCAACGTGCATTACATCGTGCTCGGCCAGGATGAAGGTCGCTGGTCCGAAGGTGACTGGCATCGGCGCAAGCACGCGATGGACGCGGCCTTCAAGGCGCTCGATGCCGATATCGTCGCCTTTCAGGAAATGGAGAGCTTTCGCCGGGGCTCGGACGGTTCGATCAATCTGGCGCGTGACTGGCTGCAGAAGCGCAACCCTGACTATGCCGTGGCGGCGTCTGGCGACTGGCGGGTCTTTCCGTCCACCCAACCGGTGTTTTACCGCCCCGACCGGCTGACGGTGCAGGATCAGGGGTGGTTTTTCTTCTCCGACACGCCCGACGCGATCTATTCGCGCACCTACGACGGCTCGTATCCGGCATTCGCGTCGTGGGTGTCGTTTGCGGGCGATCGGGGACCGTTTCTGCTGGTGAACCTGCACACCGACGCCTTCAGCCGCGACAACCGGCGGCGATCGCTGGCGCTGGTGGCCGAGCGGGCGGTCGCGCTGAACGCCGACGGCCACCCGATGATCGTGCTGGGAGATTTCAACGTGCTGTCCGGCTCACCGCTGCTGGACCCTCTGCGCGCCTTGGGTTTCGACTTTCCCCGCATGGGTCGGACCACCTACCATTTCGACCGTGGCCTGCACCTGTTCGGTGCCATCGATCACGTCGCGGCGGCGGGCCTGCGCGACGATGGCGCGCGTCATGTGCTGCAAAGCCGGTTTGACGGGGTCTGGCCATCGGACCATCATCCCGTCGTGGCCGATTTCCGCTTTGACCCACAGGACCCTTCATGACCGACCGCCTGTCCCCCCGCGCTATCCTGGACCGCCTCGTCGGATTTCCCACCGTCAGCCGCGACACCAACCTGCCGCTGATCGACTGGGTGCAGGACTACCTGTCTGCGCATGGCGTCGAGGTGCACCGCCACGTCAAGCCGGACGATCCCCGCAAGGCCGCCCTTTATGCCCATGTCGGGCCCAGGGTGGATGGCGGCGTGGTGCTGTCGGGCCATACCGACGTGGTGCCCGTGGATGGTCAGGGCTGGACCGTGCCGCCCTTCGAGGTGACCGAAAGGGACGGGCGGCTTTACGGGCGCGGCACGACCGACATGAAGGGGTTCGACGCGCTGGCGATCTGGGCGGCGGTCGAGGCGCAGCAGCGCGGTATTGCCCGCCCGCTGCAACTGGCGCTGAGCTATGACGAGGAAATCGGCTGCGCCGGCGCCCCGCCACTGATCGCCGCCATGGCGGACCTGCCGCGCGCAACCGATGTGATCGTCGGCGAGCCGACCGGCATGCGCGTCGTCACCGGGCACAAGGGCGGCGTGACCTGGTGGGTGCATGTGCATGGCTTTGAAATCCATTCCTCGATGCTGCACAGGGGCGTCAGCGCGATCATGTGGGGCGCCAAGCTGATCGATTGGGCCAATCGGCTGAACGACCAGGCCGCTGCCGCGAAACCGGCCGCGATGGCCGCCCTGTTCGATCCGCCCTATACCAACGCCCATATCGGCCAGATCCGCGGTGGCACCGCGCACAACATCAGCGCCAAGGATTGCGAGTTCGGCTTCGGGTTCCGCGTCGTGCCGGGCGAAACGCTGGACCACTGGCGCGCCCGGTTCGCGGCGCAGGTGGACGGGTTGACCGCGCAGATGCGCGCGGTCCGGCCCGAAGCCTGGATCGAGATCAGCGAAAGCTTTGCCCTGCCGCCCTTCGCACCGACCGAGGCCAACAGCGCCGAGGCCCTGGCCCGCCGCCTGACCGGCGACAATTCCGACAATTTCGTCAGCTACGGCACCGAGGCCAGCCATTTCCAGAGCGCCGGCTATCACGCCGTGGTCTGCGGGCCGGGCGATATCGCCGTTGCCCATCAGCCCGACGAATTCATCACCGTGGCGCAGTTCGAGGCCGGACAGCGTTTCATGGAAAACCTGCTGGACGGTCTGCGGTGACATTCCCGTTCCAGGATTCCGGACCGGTGGCATTCGCCGGACCGTTGCCGGACCGGGCCGACCTTGTCATCATCGGTGGCGGGGTGATCGGCGTGGCCACCGCGCTTTACGCGGCACGGCGCGGGCTTGGCGTGGTGTTGTGCGAAAAGGGCCGGGTCGCGGCCGAACAATCCAGCCGCAACTGGGGCTGGATCCGGGTTCAGGGCCGGGATCTCGACGAGGTGCCCATCGCGCTCGAGGCGCAGCGGCTGTGGCACGACCTGAACGTTGAATGCCGGGGAAGACTGGGGCTACGGGCGGTGGGTGTCAGCTATCTGGCGCGGACCGAGGCGCAATTGGCGCGGTTTTCCGGCTGGCTGGACGCCGCGCGGCCGCTGGGCGTGTCGTCGCGCCTGCTGGACCGCGCCGAAACCCGAACGCTGATGGGCGAGCCGGCCATGCCCTGGATCGGGGCGCTGCACACGCCCACCGATCTCAAGGCCGAGCCGTGGGTGGCGGTGCCGGAACTGGCGCGGCTTGCGCGCGAAGCCGGGGCGACGCTGATCGAACGCTGCGCGGTGCGCAGCCTGGATCGCGCGGCGGGCCGGGTGGCCGGGGTGACGACCGAGGCGGGCCGCATCGCCTGCGACCAGGTCGTTCTTGCGGGCGGCGCCTGGTCGGCGCTGTTCCTGCGCCGCCACGGCATCGACCTGCCGCAATTGTCGGTGCGCGCGACCGCGATGGCCACCGGCCCCTTGCCGCAGATCGTGCCCGGTGCAGGGGTCGATGACCGGCTGGCATTCCGGCCGCGCGACGACGGCGGCTACACGCTGGCGCCGGCGGCCTATTCCGAGCTGTTCCTGGGGCCGGATGCGATGCGCCATGCGCGCCGCTATTTGCCGCTGGCGATGACCGGCGCTTTCGACGTGCATCTGCGCTTGCGCTCGCCGCGCGGTTTTCCCGACGCGTTCACGACCCCCCGGTTCTGGACTGGCGATGAAATCAGCCCGTTCGAGCGGATGCGCATCCTGAACCCCGCGCCCGCCGCCGAAAAGGTCGAGGAGATCCGCCGCCGCTTTGCCCAGGCCTGGCCATCGCTGGGCCGGGTCGATCTGCGGGCCGCCTGGGCCGGCATGATCGATGTGCTGCCCGATGTCGTCCCGGCGGTCGACCGGGTGGCCAAGCTGCCCGGCCTGATCGTCGCCACCGGCATGTGCGGCCACGGCTTCGGCATCGGTCCGGCCTTCGGACGCATCCTGGCCGACATGGCGGCGGGGCAGGCGCCGGATCACGATCTGACGCGTTTTGCCCTGGCGCGCTTTGCAGCGGGAACCAAACTGCGCCCCGGTCCGAACCTGTAATCGGCTCCTCGTGTCTTGACGAACAGGCAGAGGGGGTCCACTTCGGGTGCAGTGCTTGAACACCAAAAGGAGCCGTCCGATGCCCGTCAAGAACCGCCTGGCCGAACTGCATGCCGACATCACCGCCTGGCGCCGCGACATCCACGAACACCCGGAACTGCAATTCGACACCCATCGCACCAGCGCGCTGGTCGCCGAAAAGCTGCGCGCCTTCGGCTGCGACGAGGTGGTCGAAGGGATCGGCCGCACCGGCGTTGTGGGCGTCATCAAGGGCAGACAGACCGGCTCGGGCAAGGTGGTGGGTCTGCGCGCCGACATGGACGCACTGCCGATCGAGGAAGCGACCGGGGTGCCCTATGCCTCCAAGACCGCCGGTGCCATGCATGCCTGCGGCCATGACGGCCACACCGCGATGCTGCTGGGGGCGGCGCAATACCTGGCCGAGACGCGCAATTTCGACGGCACCGCGGTCGTGATCTTCCAACCCGCCGAAGAAGGCGGCGGCGGTGGCCGCGAGATGGTCGATGACGGCATGATGGAGCGTTTCGGCATCCAGGAAGTCTATGGGATGCACAACTGGCCGGGTCGGCCGGTGGGCAGCTTTGCGATCCGGCCCGGCGCCTTCTTTGCCTCGGCCGACCTGCTGGACATCGTGATCGAGGGCAGGGGTGGCCACGCCGCCAAGCCGCATGAAACCGTTGACCCCACCGTCTGCGCCGCCCAGATCGTCACCGCGCTGCAGACCATCGCCAGCCGCAACGCCGACCCGGTCAGCCAGATCGTGGTGTCGATCACCTCGTTCGAGACCTCGTCGACCGCCTTCAACGTGATCCCGCAGCGGGTGCAGCTGCGCGGAACCGTGCGCACGCTCAGCCCCGAAAACCGCGACCTCGCCGAGGACCGGATCAACGCGATCTGCTCGGGCATCGCCGCCGCCTTCGGCGCGACGGCCAAGGTCGACTACAAGCGCAACTATCCGGTCATGGTGAACCATGACGCGCAGACCGAATTCGCGGCCGAAGCGGCCCGCGCCGTGTCGGGCGATTGCGAAGAGGCGCCGCTGGTCATGGGTGGCGAGGATTTCGCCTTCATGCTGGAATCCCGGCCCGGCGCGTATATCCTCGTGGGCAACGGCGATACCGCGCATGTTCATCACCCAGCCTACAATTTCAACGATGACGCGATCCCCGCGGGATGTTCGTGGTGGGCCGAGGTGGTCGAACGGCGCATGCCCGCCACCTGATCCCGGCCGCCCCGGTTCATCGACCGGGGCTTGCCGTGCTCAGCGTCCGCGTTTCTTGTCGGCCATGATGGTTTTCACCATCTTGCCGAACGCCTTGCCGCGCGCCCGGCTTTCGGCGACCGTGGCGCTGTTGTGCGCATCCTCGCGCCTGAGCTTTTCCCACCGCGCCAGCCTGTCGGGATCGAGCGCGCCTTCGGCGACCGCCGCCTGAACCGCGCATCCCGGCTCGGGCCCATGCGCGCAATCGTTGAACCGGCACTGCGCGGCCAGATCCTCGATATCCTCGAAGACCGCCGCGATGCCGTCCTGCGCGTCGGCCATCTGCAATTCCCGCATTCCCGGCGTGTCCACCAGCCAGCCGCGGGCCAGCGTCGGCACCAATGCCCGGAAGGTCGTGGTGTGACGGCCCTTTGCATCGTCCGCGCGGATCGCTTGCGTCGCCTCGGTCTCGCCCGTCAGGGCGTTGCGCAGGGTGGTCTTGCCCACGCCCGAAGAGCCGACCAGCGCCAGCGTCTTGCCGTTCTTGCACCACGCTTCCAGCCGGCGTGCGTCATCTGCGTCCTTGGCGTTCAGCGCGATCACGCTGGCCAGCGGCGACAGTTTCCGCGCCTTGGCGGCATAGTCGGACGGATCGGTCTGGTCGGCCTTGGTCAGCACGATCAGCGGCAATGCGCCCGAGGCGGCGATCAGCGCCAGGTAGCGTTCAAGCCGGGCGATGTTGAAATCGGCGTTGCAACTTGTGACCACGGCGATGGTGTCGACATTGGCGGCGATGCGCTGGCGGTGGGCGTCATGTCCGGCGGCCTTGCGCGCCAGGTCGGTCTGCGGGTCAAGCCGGTGCAGCGCATGGGTGCCATCGTGCAGCACCCAGTCGCCGACGGCGTAGTCTCCGGTGCTGTCGGTCGGAACCAGCGTCAGCGGACCATCGGTGCCGAGCGCCATCAGCCGGTCGCGCTGAACCTGCGTCAGGCGGGCCGGCGTCAGGGCGTCATCCGTCACTTGCCGGGCAAAGAAATCCGACCAGCCCAGGTCGGACAGCGAGAAGTCAGTCATCGTGGGTTTCCCGTTCGAACGTCAAAGGGCCGGCGGCGCGATGGCGCGGCCGGGCAGGGGACGCGGGCAGACACCTCAGCGGTGCGCGGCCCGGAGGGACGAGACAATCTCCATCAATCCTCCGTCGAATGGCTGACCCAGCCTAGGCCCGCGGGCCGGACCGCGCAAGGTGCCCGATCGCCACCCTTGCGGGCGCGGGCGCAGAGGGCTAAGCGGACGCCATGACCAGGTCTGCGAATATCATGTGCATCAAATGGGGCGCGCTGTTCGGCCCCGAATACGTCAACCGGCTGTATTCCGGCGTGCGGCGGCACATGGCGCGGCCGGTGCGGTTCTTCTGCATGACCGAACATGCCGACGGGCTGCACCCGGATATCGAGGTGCTGGACCTGCCGGTCGAAACGTTCGCCGAACCGATGGCCGCTGCGCTGGCGGTCGCCAACCGCCAGGGCGCCATGCGCAAGGTTTCGCTGTTCCGTCCGGGCCTGGTGCCGGATCTCGACGGCCCGGTCCTGGGCTTCGATCTGGACGTCGTGATCACCGGCGCGCTGGACGACATCCACGATCTGGCCCCCGGCACCATCGCCATGCGGCACGATTGGACCGAGAAACGCAAGGGCCGACCCACCGGGCATGGATCGGTCTTCCGCTTTGATCCGGCCCTGCACGGGTTCCTTTACGACGACCTGGCGGCGAACCCGTATGCCGAGGTGGAAAAGGCCCGCGGATCGGAGCAGCGCTATACGTCGCACAAGGCGATGGACAACGGCGTTTTCAAATATATTCCAGATGACTGGGTGGTTTCATTCAAGTATGACTGTAACCCGTTTCCAGGAAACTACCTGCACCCGCCACGCTTGCCCGAACAGGCGCGGGTGGTCTGCTTTCATGGCCGGCCCAAGATGACCGACGCGCTGGAAGGTTATTCCGGGTCGGTGATCCGCTACTCGAAACCCTGCGGCTGGTTGCGCGAACACTGGATCGACCGCGCGCGGGCGGATCTGGGCGGCGACTGGGCCTGAGCCGGTTTGGCCCTGGCGCGCAAGAGCCGGTCGGCGCAGTTCCCGTAACCCGCACACGGCAGACGCCGGCGCTTTTCCGGCAGGTTGCCGCGTTGCACCGCTCTTGCCCCTGCGGCGGCTGTCGCGGTAAGAGCGGGTCAAAGACAGGACGAGGAAAGGGCAGGACATGACGCGACGCGTTGTTGTGACGGGGCTGGGGCTGGTCACGCCTTTGGCAAGCGGGGTTGAAGCGACCTGGAGCCGTCTTCTGGCAGGAGAATCCGGCGCCGGGCCGATCACCAAGTTCGACGCCTCGGAGCTGGCAACCACCTATGCCTGCGAAGTGCCCTACGGTGACGGGACAGACGGCACCTTCAACCCCGACGACTACATGGACAAGAAAGAGCAGCGCAAGGTCGACGAATTCATCCGCTTTGGCATCGCCGCCGCGCATCAGGCAGTGATGGATTCCGGCTGGACGCCCGAGGACGAGGAAAGCCGGCTGCGCACCGGCGTGATGATCGGTTCCGGGATCGGCGGGCTGGATGCCATCGCGCAGACCGCTTATCTGATCCGTGACAAGGGGCCACGGCGGGTATCGCCTTTCTTCATCCCCGGCGCGCTGATCAACCTGATCTCGGGCAACGTGTCGATCCGCTACGGCTTCAAGGGGCCGAACCACGCGGTGGTGACCGCCTGTTCCACTGGCGCCCATGCCATCGGCGATGCCACCCGGCTGATCAAGTACGGCGATGCCGACGTGATGGTCGCCGGCGGCGCGGAAACCGCGATCTGCGAGATCGGCATCGCCGGGTTCAACGCCTGCAAGGCGCTGTCGACCAAGCGCGCCGACGATCCAAAGGCCGCCAGCCGCCCCTATGACGCCGACCGCGATGGCTTTGTCATGGGCGAAGGCGCGGGGGTCGTGGTGCTCGAGGAATACGAGCACGCCAAGGCGCGGGGCGCCAAGATCTATGCCGAGGTTTGCGGCTATGGCCTGTCGGGCGATGCCTATCACATCACCGCACCCTCCGAGGATGGCGAGGGTGGTGAACGCTCGATGCGGGCGGCGATCCGGGATGCGGGGATCACACCGGCCGATATCGACTACATCAACGCCCATGGCACATCGACCATGGCCGACACGATCGAACTGGGCGCCGTCGAGCGTCTGCTGGGCGATGCCGCGTCCAAGGCCACGATGTCATCGACCAAGTCCGCCACCGGCCACCTGCTGGGAGCCGCTGGCGCGATCGAGGCGATCTTTTCGATCCTGGCGATCCGCGACCAGGTGGCGCCGCCGACGATCAACCTGGACAACCCCGCAGTGGAAACGCCGATCGACCTGGCCCCGAAGGTCAAACGCGAACGCGCCATCCGCTATGCGCTGTCCAATTCCTTCGGGTTTGGCGGCACCAACGCGTCCGTGCTGTTCGGCAAGGTGGAGTAGGCGCCGATGTGGCGGAACATCGCGTCGAACGCGCTCAGCTTCCTGGTCGTGCTGGTCTTTCTCGGGGCGGGTGTCCTGATCTGGGGGCAGAACCAGTACACCGTCGAAGGCCCGCTGACCCAGCCGATCTGCCTGCAGGTCGAGCGCGGCGCGACGATGAAGCGCGTGTCGCGCAACCTGGCCGACAGCGGCGCGATTTCCAGTGGTGTCCTGTTCCGGCTGGGTGCCGATTACGCCGACAAGAGCCAGAGCCTGAAGGCCGGCAGCTACCTGGTGCCCGAAGGCGCTTCGATGGCCGAGATCGTCGATATCGTGACCCGCGGCGGGGCCTCGACCTGCGGGACCGAGGTGGTTTATCGCATCGGCGTGACGAACGCGACGGTCCAGGTGCGCGAACTTGACCCGGTTTCGGGCCGCTACGAGGAACGCGCCGAATTCGACCCGGCCGCCGAGGAGGAACCCGAGGAATACAAGGCCGTCCGTCAAGAGGCCGACACCCGCTACCGCATCGCGCTGGCCGAGGGCGTGACCAGCTGGCAGGTGGTGCAGGAACTGGGCCAGATCGGCGTGCTGGAAGGTTCTGTCGAGGTGCCGCCCGAGGGCAGCCTGGCGCCGGACAGCTACGAAATCCGGCCCGGCGACGCGATGGCCGATGTGATCGCGCGGATGCAGGACGCCCAGCAGGTGATCCTTGCGCGCGCCTGGGAAAACCGCGCCGCCGATCTGCCGCTGAATTCGCCCGAAGAGGCGCTGACGCTTGCCTCGATCATCGAAAAGGAAACCGGCAATGCCGAAGAGCGTTTCCTGGTCGCCAGCGTTTTCGTCAACCGCCTGAACCGCGGCATGCGGCTGCAGACCGATCCGACGGTGATCTACGGCATCACAAACGGCGAGGGCGTGCTGGGTCGTGGCCTGCGGCAGTCGGAATTGCGCCGCGAGACGCCCTACAACACCTATGTGATCGACGGTCTGCCGCCGACCCCCATCGCCAATCCCGGTCGCGCCAGCATCGAGGCGGCACTGAACCCCGCCGACACCGATTACGTGTTCTTCGTCGCCAAGACGCTGGACCCGGCCGATGGCCACAACTTTGCCGAGACGCTGGACGAGCATAACGCCAACGTCGCCGCCTATCGGGCGCTTGAGCGGGCGAACCAGTAGAACCAGTAGGGTGACCCCGTCCCGGGCTTTTCGTCGGACATCGTGTTCCGGCGAGCCGGCCGCGTTTCTGTTTCAGGCGTGAACCGCGTGGTCCTATGCGCTGAAGCGTGACAAGGCATCGACCAGCGTCGTGTAGTGTCCGCGCCCGGAGGCCGGGCGCAACGTGGCATCGGGCAGGGCCTGTGCCAGAGCCTCGGCCATGGCGAAGGGGGCCCAGCGGTCCGCTGTGCCATGGACCAGCGTGACCGGGGCGGCAACGCGTGGCAAGTGGCCGGCCCACGGCCGGACATAGGCGGCGAGTTCCCTCAGATAGGCATCGCGGTTGTCGCCGAGCCCCTCGGCTAGGCTGCGTTTCAGCACGGCCATCTGTGCGGGGTCGCGGAACAAGGATCGGTCTGCCGGGTCGGCGCCATTTATCAGCAGCCGTGCGAACAGGCCGGGAGACATCCGCGCCAGGACGGATTGCACCCGGGTCAGCGCCGCAAGTCGGTCATGCGAGCGGGCAGCACGGAACACGGCGGCGCCGGCCATATGGGGCAGGAAGTCGCCCAGTTCCAAGGGCGCGGCAGCCGAGATCAGCGTGACCCGCTTCACCTTGTCGGGCGCCAGCGCCGCCAGTCGAAGCGCGCAAGCCGCACCCAGCGAGAAGCCGACAAGGTGCACGGGCCCGTCCGGTAGGCGCAGGGCCAGTTGCGCAAAACTGGGTGCGCTGCGGTCGAACACCTGCATCTGCACGCATCCGAGCATCAACTCCGCCGCCGATCCGGGCAGTCCGTGCAGATAAAGCGGCGTCACGGCAACCCGAGTTCGCGCTGCTTCTTCCTGCTCAAGTTGCCGGCGACGATCCGGTACGACGTCTCGATCCGGTCGCGCAATTCGTCCTCGGGCACCGCGTCATCGTCGATCAGCACCCACGAGCGGTGGAAATAGGGTGCACGGGCAGCGCGGCCCATGTCGATCAGCAGGGCGGCGTCTTCGATCGAGGGGGTCTTGACCGACACGCCCTTTTGCACCGCGCCGATGCAGACAAACATCTTGCCGCCCACCTTCCACGCGTCATGCCCGCCGCCCCAGGGGTCGGAGCATTCGGCGCCAGGCAGGGCGGCGCAGATCGCATTCACGGTATCGCGGCTCATGCCGTCAGGATGCCTGCGACGGCGGGTGGCGGCAAGGGGCCGTGCCGGTGCGCCGCTTGTGGCCCGGGCTATGCGGGTGCTTTTCTTTCCTGTTGACCTCAGGTGAACTTGAGGAATTAGCCTGCTCCGGAATCAACCCGGAAAAGGAACGCCTCATGCCCGCCAGACTGGAACATGTGAACATCGCCGTGCCGGACCCTGACGCGACGGCTTCTATCCTGCAAACCCTGTTCGGCTGGCATATCCGTTGGTCGGGCGCGTCGATGCAGGGCTATTCGGTGCATGTCGGCACCGATGACGATTACGTCGCGCTTTATGCGCCCGGCCACGACATGGCACCGCCGGCAAAACGCTATCGCCATTGGGGCGGGCTGAACCATATCGGCGTGGTCGTCGACGATCTGGATGCCGCCGAGGCGCGGGTCAAAAAGGCCGGGTTCAAACCCGCCAGCCACGCCGATTACGAACCGGGCAAGCGGTTCTATTTCGATGGCCCCGACGGGGTGGAATACGAGGTGGTCAGCTATTCCTGACCGACCGGTGCGGCGCTTGGCCCTGTTCAGGCGCCGCGATCCGTGGTATTTGACGCGCATGAAGACGACCGCGATCACCTGTATCTGCATTATCACCTGACACGGTCGGGACCTCCCGGCCATTTGGCGGGACGGTCTTCTATTTCCTTCGAGAGATGAAGTTGCTAAGCCCGCCGCGACCCCGCGAAAGGCAAGGGCTTATGGACATCTTTCTCACCAATACCCGGACCCGCAAGAAAGAGCGTTTCGTCCCGCTCGATCCGTCCAACGTGCGGATGTATGTCTGCGGTCCGACGGTGTATGACCGCGCGCATCTGGGCAATGCCCGTCCCGTGCTGGTCTTCGACGTGCTCTACCGGCTCTTGCGCCATGTCTATGGGCCCGATCACGTGACTTACGTGCGCAATTTCACCGATGTGGACGACCGCATCAACGAAACCGCGCTGAAACGGCGTCAGGCGGGGGCGGAAGGGTCGCTGGAGGCGCTGATCGCGCAGCGTTCGGACGAGACTATCGGCTGGTATCACGCCGACATGGACGCGCTTGGCGCGCTGCGGCCCACGCACGAGCCGCGCGCCACGGCCTATATCGGCGAAATGGTGGCGATGATCGCCGACCTGATCGACCGCGGTCACGCCTACGAGGCCGAGGGCCACGTGCTGTTCGCGGTCGAAAGCTATGCCGAATATGGCAGGCTGTCGGGCCGGTCGGTCGATGACATGATCGCCGGCGCACGGGTCGAGGTCGCGCCTTTCAAGCGCAACCCGATGGATTTCGTGTTGTGGAAGCCGTCCGATGACGACCTGCCCGGATGGGACAGCCCCTGGGGCCGCGGGCGGCCGGGCTGGCACATCGAATGCTCGGCCATGGCGCATGAGTTGCTGGGCGATGCCTTCGACATCCACGGCGGCGGTAACGACCTGATGTTTCCGCACCACGAGAACGAGATCGCCCAGTCGAAATGCGCCGGCCACGGCTTTGCCCAGGTCTGGATGCACAACGAGATGCTGCAGGTCGAGGGCAAGAAGATGTCCAAGTCCCTGGGCAACTTCTTTACCGTCCGCGATCTGCTGGACCGGGGCGTGCCGGGCGAGGTGATCCGCTTTGTCATGCTGAGCACGCATTACCGCAAGCCGATGGATTGGACCGAGAAGAAGCGTGGCGAGGCTGAGGCCGAACTGCGACGTTGGCGTCGCTTCGTTAAAGTCGCCGAAGGCGATCCTTCGTCTAGCCCCGCCGCGCCTGTTGTTGACGCGCTTTGCGACGATTTGAATACCGCAGGTGCAATTACCGCTTTGAGAGAGTTGTTCAAGTCCTCCGACCCATACACGTTCAAACAGTCAGCCAACCTACTGGGGTTGCTATCTGACAACCTGGGCGGTTGGTTCGACGGAAAGGCATCAGCTTCGGCTGAAGAATTGATTGAGTACGCGCTTGCCATGCGTTCGGAGGCCAAAGCAGCGAAGGATTTCGAAAGAGCAGACGCTTTCAGGAGTTTGTTGGTCAGAGCCGGGGTGGTCGTGAAAGACACACCAACTGGACCAGAATGGGAATTGGGCCCGAATTTCGACCAAAAGCTATTGGAGGATTCGTTGTGATAGGTCTCCGGTCCCTTGTTGCTGCCCGGTGGCACACCGGGCCGCGCCCAACCCTCCCCCGGGGAGGGCGCACATGTTGGCCGACCGAACCGAACCAATGTGTTGCATGTGACGATCCCTCACAGACCTCTGAAGTGGTGCCCTCCCAGGGTCGGGCGCGGCCCTTATCGCTCGGGGGGTATCTCGCATGACCCGCGAACGCCTTTCCCTTTACGACACCACCCTGCGCGACGGGCAGCAGACCCATGGCGTGCAGTTCTCGACCCCGGAAAAGCTGCGCATCGCCAAGGCGCTGGATGATCTCGGCATCGACTATATCGAAGGCGGCTGGCCCGGCGCCAATCCAACCGACAGCGCCTTTTTCACCGAAGTGCCCGGAACCCGCGCCACCATGACCGCCTTTGGCATGACCAAGCGGGCCGGGCGCAGCGCCGAGAACGACGACGTTCTGGCCGCGGTTCTGGACGCCGACACGCCGGCCGTCTGCCTGGTCGGCAAGACGCATGATTTCCACGTCGCCACCGCGCTTGGCATCACGCTGGACGAAAACCTCGAGGCGATCGGCGCGTCGATGGCGCATGTCGCCGCGAAGGGCCGCGAGGCGCTGTTCGACGCCGAACACTTCTTCGACGGCTACAAGGCCAATCCCAATTACGCCGTGACCTGCCTGAAAACCGCGCTCGAGGCCGGCGCGCGATGGGTCGTGCTGTGCGACACCAATGGCGGCACCCTGCCGGGCGAGATCGGGCGCATTGTGGCCGAGGTGATCGCGGCGGGCATCCCGGGCGACCACGTGGGCATCCACACCCACAACGACACCGAAACCGCCGTGGCCGGATCGCTGGCCGCAGTGTTGGCGGGCGCGCGGCAGATCCAGGGCACGCTGAACGGGTTGGGCGAACGCTGCGGCAACGCATCGCTGACCTCGCTGATCCCGACGCTGCTGCTCAAGGAACCTTTCGCCAGCCGGTTCGAGACCGGCATCGCGCGCGATGCGCTGGAGGGCCTGACCCGCACCGCCCGGATGCTGGACGACATCCTGAACCGCGTGCCGCTGAAACAGCAGCCCTATGTCGGATCGTCGGCCTTTGCCCACAAGGCCGGGCTGCATGCCAGCGCGATCCTCAAGGACCCCGCAACCTACGAACATATCGACCCCGCCGCCGTCGGCAACCGCCGCATCATTCCGATGTCGAACCAGGCCGGCTTGTCGAACCTGCGCAAGCGCCTGGCCGAGGCGGGGCTGGAGGTCGAGGACAAGAACCCCGCGCTGCCGCGCATCCTGGAACGGATCAAGACGCGCGAGGCCGAGGGCTACAGCTACGACACCGCGCAGGCCAGTTTCGAGCTGCTGGCGCGCGAGGAACTGGGCCTGTTGCCGGATTTCTTCGAGGTCAAGCGCTACCGCGTCACTGTCGAGCGTCGCAAGAACAAGCGCGACCGGATGGTTTCGCTGTCCGAGGCGGTCGTGGTCATCAAGATGGACGGCGAAAAACGCATGTCGGTCAGCGATTCGATGGACGAGGACGGCAGCGACCGCGGCCCGGTCAACGCGCTGGCCAAGGCGCTGGCCAAGGATCTGGGCCGCTATCAGGAACAGATCGACGATATGCGCCTGGTGGATTTCAAGGTGCGCATCACCCAGGGCGGGACCGAGGCGGTGACCCGCGTCATCATCGACAGCGAGGACGGCAAGGGCCGGCTGTGGTCCACCGTGGGCGTCAGTGCCAACATCGTGGACGCGTCGTTCGAGGCGCTGCTGGACGCGGTGCGCTGGAAGCTGATCCGCGACGGGCAGGGCGCATGACCCCGCGCGAGGCCTTTCTGACCGTGCATGCCGGGATACCGCGGCAGGGGCCCGGCACCCCCGAAGACGTGCTCTGGGCGCTGGAACGGCTGGGTATTTCCGGCGAGGTTTCGGTCTGCGATGCCGGGTGCGGACCGGGGGCGGATTGCCTGACACTGGCCACCGCCTTGCCCGAGGCACGGATCGAAGGTGTCGAAGCCTTGCCGCATCTGGCCGAGGAAGCCCGCGCGCGCTTGTCACACCTGCCGCATGTGCGAATCCGGCAAAAGGACATGGAAGCCTTGTCCGGGCCCTATGACCTGATCTGGTGCGCCGGCGCGCTTTACTTCCTTGGCGTGACCGAAGGCTTGCGGCGCTGGTGCGATGCGCTGGCGCCAGGCGGCGCGGTGGCGTTTTCCGAACCCGTGCTGCTGCCCGGCGAGGTGCCGCAGATCGTACGCGATTTCTGGGCGGAATACCCTGCCATCACCGATCTGGACGGAATCGTCGCGCGGATAGAGGCGGCAGGCTATGCGGTGGTCGACCATCGGTTGATCGTGGGTGCGGGCTGGGAGGCGTATTACACGCCGATGAAGGCGCACATCGCTGCGTTGCGTGCGCAAGACCCCGGTCCCGACCTGATCGCTGCTCTGGACGCCGCGGCGCATGAGATCGCGCAATGGGAAGCCGCGCCGGATCATATTGCTTACGCGCTGATGTTGGTGCGTCCGGCATGAGTCTGGACGACGACACCATCGCCTGCGCGCGGATCGTCGAAAAGGGCGACCCCGACCGCTTCGCGGCGGCGATGGCCGCGCCGGTCGCGGCGCGTGCGGTGCTGTTTCCGATCTATGCTTTCAACGTCGAGGTGGCGCGCGCTCCCTGGGTGACGGAAGAGTCACTGATCGCCGAGATGCGCCTGCAATGGTGGGCCGACGCGCTGGACGAGATCATCACGGGCGGCCCCGTGCGCCGCCACGAGGTGGTGACGCCTTTGGCCCGGGTGGTCGATGCGGCCACGGCCGGGGTGCTGAAACAGAATATCGACGCGCGCCGCCGCGACGCAAGGCGCGAACCGATCGCGTCCTTGTCCGACCTGCGCGCCTATCTGGACGACACCGGCGGGGTGTTGATGTGGGCCGCGACACGCGCTCTGGACGGCAGCGCCGAAGGCACGGAGGGCGAACCGCGCGCCCGCGAAATCGGTGGTGCGCTGGCGCTGGCCAATTACCTTCTGGCGGTGCCAGCCTTTCTGAAACGCGGGATCAACCCGCTGCCGGAAATGACCGAGGACGCCTTTGCCGCGCTGCTGAAATCCGCGCTGGTCGATGTGGCGCGGGCGGGCAGCGCCGGCTCGTCCCGCGCGCTTCGCATCGCGGCTCTTTCGGCGTGGCGGGCGCCACGGATCTTGCGCCGCGCATTGCGCGATCCGGCGGCGGTGCCCGAGGGGCGGTTGAACGAATCCGAAATCCTGCGCCGCGCGTCGCTGTTATGGGCAGCCGCGCGCGTCTGAACGCTCAGGCATGCGCGTCGCGCGGCCGCAGCATCAACCAGATCAGCGCGCCACCGGCCAGCACCAGAAACGGCGCCATGGCAAGGTTGACCGCGGTCCAGCCCTGTTCCGCTGTCCCGCCCGAGCAGTTCATCAGCCCGCCGGACGCCAGCGAGGCAAACGTCACGCCGCCGAAGACCAGCAAATCGTTCAACCCCTGCATCCGGCCGCGTTCATGCGGTTCGTGCGCCGCGGCCAGCATCGTCGTGGCGCCGATGAAGCCGAAATTCCAGCCCAGCCCAAGCAGGATCAACGCGATGAAGAAATGCTCGAGCTCCACTCCCGAAAGCGCCACCGCGCCGGCGCCGGCCAGGATCAACAGGCCGGCCGCGACGATCCTTTCGACGCCGAAACGTGCGATCAGGTGCCCGGTAAAGAAGCTGGGCGCGAACATCGCCAGGACATGTGCGGTGACGACGTCGGCTGCGTCACCGGTGTCGAAGCCGCAGCCCACGACCGCAAGGGGCGTAGAGGTCATCACCAGGTTCATCAGCGCATAGGCCACCATGGCGCAGATCACCGCCACGGCGATGCGCGGGGTGGTCAGCAACTCCCACCGCGTGCGCCCGCGCGGCGCGTCGACCGACGGCACCGGCGGCTTGGGGATGTCGAGAAACAGGAACAACAGCGCGCCAGCCAGGTTGACGGCGATCACCGCCGCATAGGTGCCGATGAAGGGGATCACGTAGGCATCCGCCGTCAGCTTGACCAGCTGCGGGCCGATGATCGCCGAGGCCAGCCCGCCGGCCATGACGTAGGAAATCGCCTTGGGCCGGTATTCGTCCGACGCGGTATCGGCCGCGGCAAAGCGATAGAAACCCTGTGCCGACATGTAGATCCCGGTTAGGAACGACCCCGCGAGAAACACCGGAAACGAGGCAAGATACAGCCCGTAGGCACCGACCAGACCGCCCAGGGCACCGCCCATCGCACCCACGAAAAAACCCGCTTTTCGGCCAAAGCGTTGCATGAACCAGCTCAGCGGCGTGGCCGACAACATCGAGCCCAGCACGATCAGCGAAATCGGCAGGGTGGCGAAACAGATATTAGACGCCAGCGATTGCCCGGCCAACCCGCCGATGGTGAAGATCATCGGCATCTGCGCGCCCAGGATCGCCTGCGCGGCGACCAGAACGGCGACATTGCGCTTGGCGCGGATATCGGAGGTATCGGTCATGGAACCGTGGCTAATCGGCGGCACGGCGCACGGCAAGAGCGATACCGATTTTGGCCAGTGACGTTTTGTTGCAGGCGGGATAGCAACGGGGCATGAGTATCGGCCGGATCATCGAAACCGACGCCTGCGTGGCGGAAGGCGCCGCCTGGCTTGCCGCCCAGGACGCGCGTTTCGCCGCCGCCTTGCGCGACACCGGCCCTTTGCCGCTGCGCCGGCGCCCGGACGGCTTCGCACAACTGCTCAGCGCGATCGTCAGCCAGCAGGTCAGCGTCGCCTCGGCCCGCGCGATCTGGGCGAAACTGCAAGCGGCCGGCATGACCGCACCGGCAGCGATCCTCGCGGCCAGCGACGACGATTTGCGCGGGCTCGGCCTCAGCCGTCAGAAGGCGGCTTACGCCCGCGCCCTGACCGAGGCGGGCATCGACTATGCCGCGCTGCGCCACACGCCGACCGAGGACGTGATCGCGACGCTGGTCGCAATCAAGGGCATCGGCATCTGGACCGCCGAGATCTACGCCATGTTCAGCCTGGGCCGTGCGGATGTCTTCGCCCCCGGCGACCTGGCCTTGCAGGAAGGCGCACGGATGCTGTTCGAATTGCCTGATCGCCCGAAAGAACGCGCCCTGCGCGACATGGCCCGCGCCTGGAGCCCATGGAGATCGGTTGCAGCCCGCACGCTCTGGGCATACTACCATATCGTCAAACAACGAGAGGGCATCGCATGACGCGGGTTCTGACAGCGCGCAGAAAAGAACCGGTATCGGGCGAGAAACGCTCGTGCGTGGTTTTCCTGCATGGCTACGGCGCAAACGGCAAGGACTTGATGGGCCTGGCCGATCCGCTGGGCGAACACATGCCGGACACGTTGTTCGTCGCTCCCGATGCGCCGGAAGCCTGCGCCGGCGTCCCCAACGGCTTTCAGTGGTTTCCCATTCCCTGGATCGACGGCTCGTCCGAGGAAGAGGCGATGGCCGGCATGGCGCGCGCCGTGGACGACCTGAACGCCTTTCTCGATGCCTTGATGGTCGATCAGGACCTGCTGCCGGAACAGGTGGTGTTGTTCGGTTTTTCCCAGGGTTCGATGATGAGCCTGCATGTCGCGCCCCGGCGCGAGGATGCCGTCGCGGGCATCGTCGCGTTTTCCGGCCGCCTGGTGTCTCCGGAAACGCTCAAGGACGAGGTCAGGGTCCGCCCGCCGGTCCTGCTGGTGCACGGCGATCAGGACGACGTCGTGCCGCCGCAATCGCTGCCGGCGGCCGCCGAGGCACTGCAGGAAGCCGGCTGGAAAGAAGTCTACGCCCACGTGATGAAGGGCACCGGCCACGGCATCGACACGGAAGGTTTGTCCGTATCGCTGGCGTTCATGCGGGAAAAGTGCGGGTTCTGAGGTCGTCTAGGCCTCGCCGGTGAAATCCACGTGGATGTGGTTTCCGTCCGGGTCCCAGATGTTGATCTGGACGATTTCGGTTCCCGGCACCGCGCTGCGGCGATACTTGATCCCGCGTTGGTCCAGCATGGCCTGGAAATCCGAAAGCCCGGTCGCCGTAAGCGCGAAATGTTCCAGTTTCAGGTCGACCTCGGATCCGGTCGCCTCGGAGTGCACTTCGACGAGGTGAACGAGCGCCTGCTCTCCGGCGTAGAGCCAGGCGCCGGGAAAGCCGAAATCCGGGCGCGCTCCGGGCGTGAGGCCCAGAACGGCACCGTACCAGTCCACCATCGCCCGCAACTGGTTGGTGCGAAGGTTCACGTGGTCTATGCGGGAAACGCTCATGCCGCTTTCCACTTGATCGAACACCCGATGGACGGCGTCTGGTCGGCTGGGCCACGCCCGGTTTCGGCCACCTGCTTCATCGCTTCGAACAGTTCGCGAGGAAGGTCGTCCGCGCCCGTGCGCATCCCCGACGCATCAAGCCGTCCGCGATATTGCAGGCCCAGATTGGCGTTGTAGCCAAAGAAATCCGGCGTGCAGGCCGCGCCATAGGCCCGTGCGACGTTCTGTTCGGCATCATGCAGATACGGAAAGGGCAGGGCGTGTTCGCGGGCCATTTCGACCATCTTGTCGAACCCGTCGGCCGGGTAGGCTTTGGCGTCGTTGGAACAGATCGCCGCGACCCCGATTCCAAGTGCCTGCAGATCGTGGGCATCGCGGATGATCTTGTCGAGCACCGCCAACACATACGGGCAATGGTTGCAGATGAACATGACCAACGTGCCGTTGGGCCCCGCGAAATCGACGAGCCGGTAGGTTTTCCCGTCTGTGCCGGGCAATGCGAAATCCGGTGCGGGCAGGTCGAATTCGCAGACCGGGGGTGTGACGGCGGCCATTGGGCGACTCCTGTCTCTGGTTCGGATTTCATCTTACCGCAGCGCAATCCGTCGGCCAGCGTGTTTCTGGTTCGCCATGCCTGTCACTTGGGCGTTACAGACCTGACTTACCCCTGCGTCAAACACTGCATCTAGCGGGGCTTGTCACCGGCAGAACGCGAGATATAGTGTTTCCAAGCTGGGGCGGGATGTCCCGCTCTGGTGCCGCAGGTTACGGGCAGACAGGGCGGGAGACGAGTCTTAGATGGACGGTGATTTCAGAACCGAGTTTGTGCGTGCACCCGGCGCGCTAAAACAGCATCCCGCGCTGGTGCTCAATGCCGATTACCGGCCGTTATCCTATTATCCGCTCAGCCTCTGGTGCTGGCAGGATGCCGTAAAGGCGGCGTTTCTCGACCGGGTCGACATCATTGCCGAATATGACGAAGTGGTTCGCAGCCCGACGATGTCGCTGAGGATTCCCAGCGTCGTGGTGCTGAAAGACTATGTCAAACCCCAGAAACGTGTGGCCTTCACCCGCTTCAATCTTTTTCTGAGGGACGAATTCCGGTGCCAGTATTGCGGGTCCAAGGGTGATCTGACCTTTGACCATGTTGTGCCGCGCGCCAGCGGCGGCATCACCAGTTGGGAAAACGTGGTCGCGGCCTGCGCCCCCTGCAATCTGAAGAAGGGGTCAAAATCCTTGCGGCAGGCGGGGTTGAGCCTGCGCAAGCCGCCGCGCCAGCCTTCGGCGCCCGAGCTCATGAACATGGGCCGCAAGTTTCCGCCCAACCACCTGCACGAAAGCTGGATGGACTTCCTCTACTGGGATGCAGAGCTCGAGGCCTGACCCGCGGCAGGTCCGGTTCAACCGGGCAGCAGCAATTTCAGCATCAGCGGGATCGTCGCGACCGCCGCAAGGGTCTGCGCGGTGACCAGCCCGGCCATCAATGTCGCGTCGCCGCCCAACTGGCGCGTCAGAACATAGGCGGTGGGCGCTGTCGGGATGGCCGCGAAGATCACCAGCACCAGGGCCTCGACACCGTCCAGACCGAAAGCCATGCCGATGCCGGCCGCCAGAACGGGCATCGCTATCAGCCGCACGGCTCCGATCCCCGCCAGGTCAGCCGATGCGCGACGCAGCGCTGCCGGTTGCAGCGCCGCACCGACGCAGAGCAGACCCAGCGTCAAGCTTGCCCGACCCAGCAGGTCGAGAACCGTACCGATGCCCCACGGCAGCCCGGTTCCGGCAAGGGCCAGCGCAATCCCCGCAAGACAGGCGAGGATCAGCGGATTGCGCAGGATCGCCCGTGCCATCCGCGCACCGCGGTTGCCGATACCCGCCTCGGTCAGCGCGAGGATCGACAGGATGTTGACCAGCGGCACCGCAACGGCCAGCAGCACCGCCGCCCGCGCCAACCCGGCCTGCCCGGCCAGGCTGGTCGTCACCGCCAGTCCGAGATAGGTGTTGAACCGAACCACGCCCTGCACGATGGGTCCGAACCGCGCGGCGGGCATGGGCCGGACAATGCGAACAAGAACCAGCGCGGACGCAGCCAGCAGGATCACCGTCACCGCCGCCCCACCCATGCGCAACAGCGCCGGATCGGTGACCGGCGCTTGCGCCAGGCTGGACACCAGCAGCGCCGGGAAAAGAACGAAATAGTTGATCCGCTCGGCTTCGGGCCAAAAACCGGGGGCCGGAAAGCCCAGGCGCGCCATCGCGTAGCCGAAACAGATCAGCGCGAAAAGCGGCCAGATCGTCAGCACCAGCACGCGAGATCACCTGTCTTGAGGAAAAAGGGGGCGCATGGAAACACCGCCGGCAACGAAAACGGGCGCGCCGTTTTCCGGCCGCGCCCGTCCGAATTCCTGTATCCCGATATCAGCCGTTGGTTTCGGCGGGTTTGGCAGCCGCCGGAGCGGGGGCGGCCTGCTGCTGGCCGGGCACGGGTTTGTTGCGGCCGCCGCTCAGCGGGTCGTCCTGACGCTGTACCGAGCCTTCGAAATGCGCGCCGGATTCGATGGCGATGGTCTTGTGGATGATGTCACCCTCGACCCGCGCGGTGGCCGTCAGGCGCACCTTGAGGCCCCGCACGCGACCAACGATGCGGCCGTTGACCACGACGTCGTCGGCGATCACCTCGCCCTTGATCGTGGCCGACTCGCCGACCGTCAGCAGGTGGGCGCGGATATCGCCCTCGACGGTGCCTTCGACCTGGATGTCGCCGGTGGTCTTGATGTTGCCGGTGATGTGCAGGTCCTGCGACAGGATCGATGCCGGCGGCTTGGCCTTCGGCGCCGTCGGTTTGAAATCGGACGCGCTCGGGCGCGGCATCTCGGGGGCTGCGGGTTTCGCGGTGTCCTCGGCCTTGGGTCCGGGCTCGTTGATCTTGCTCTTAGAAAACATCGTTAGCAGCCTTGATATAGATCATGGGGTTCACGGGCTTGCCGCCCACGCGCACTTCGTAGTGCAGATGCGTGCCGGTCGACCGTCCGGTATTCCCCATAGCACCGATGCGCCCCCCGCGCGAGACCCTTTGTCCGACCTTCACGTTGATTTTGGACAGATGCGCATAGCGTGTCTCGATGCCGAATTCGTGCTGGATCTTGACCAGGCGGCCATAGCCCGAAGACCAGCCGGCGAAGGTCACGACGCCATCGGCGGTCGAATAGATCGGCGTGCCGTGCGGCGCGGCGAAATCGGTGCCGGCATGCAGGCGGCCCCAGCGATAGCCGAAACCCGACGTGAAGCGGAACGGATCCTTGAGCGGATTGGCGAAAGGCGCCTTCTGCGCGGCGATCCGGTACAGGTTCAGCCGGTCCATCTGGTTCAGGATGCGGTTGGCGCGCAGCGCGTCCTCGGACGGCTCTTCGCCGCGGGTGCTGAGGCTCAGCGGGGTCAGCGGGCCGCCCTGGCCGGAATAGCCCTTGCGGACCTGGCGCAGGATGTTGTCGGGGTCCATGCCGGCGGCTTCGAACATCTTGTCCAACGGCTTGACCGACACGGTCATCGCCTCTTCCAACTGGCGGAAGATCTGGTCGTTCTTGTCTTCCATCGCGCGGATTTCGGCGGCCATCTCGTCGGCGCGGATCAGCGCGTCGCGTGCATCGGCGATCACCTGGTCGCGTTCCGCCGCAGTCTGCGCCAACGCGGCGGAAAGCAGGTCCAGCGTGCTGTCCGCCTCGCCGCCGCCGGCCGAGGCCAGCGCGGTGCCGCCTTCGGCGATCTGGCTTTCCAGCGCGGAAAGACGGTCGCCGATGGCCTGGCGTTCCTTCATCGTGTCGCGCAACGTGGCCTGGATGATGTCTATCCCGGTCTCCATCTCGCGGCGACGGGTTTCGGAATCCAGCAATTCGGATTGCATGACCGAGATCTGCCGCAGGGCCGAATTGAAACGCTCCTGCGCGGCCAGCGCCTCGGCGGCGCGCGCGTCGCGCTCGCGGGACAACTCGTTCAGCCGTTGCTGGTAGGTGATCTGGTCGCGCTTGGCTTGCTCGCGGAAATTCCCGGCGCCGATGCTGTCCATCAGCAGGATGGCGGTGGCCATGATGGTCCAGGCAAGAACCAGAGCCGATCCCGCACAAGCCAGCGCCTGGGTCTCGGATCGCAGTCGGATGAAGCGCGTATCGGTATCGGATCTGAGGAAAAGTCGCCGTTCCGGAAACCAGCGCTCCATGAGCGCATGTATCTTGATCGCGAGACGCGTTCTCACCTGACCGTCCTCTTTCTTTCCCGTCCCAAGGCTGGCGCTCGGTTCCCCCTCCGGCGCCTTGCAGACCGGCCTACCCAGACATTCACGTTTTCGCAACAGTTTTCCGGCCTGATTCGAAACGGGTGGCGATCTGCCGCGCAAATGGCAAAAATCCGCCGATGCCAACGACTTCGTCAGGCCGGTCGATCGGCCAATGGCCAATAGAAATCCGGCGGCAAGCCGGCTTCGGCGCGTTTTTCCTCGTTGAAAGGCGGCTTGAGCGGGCCATGGAAATACCGCCGGACAAGATCGTGGAACACCGCCTTGGGATCCAGATCGTGACGCCCGCACAGGAAATGAAACCATTTCGATCCATAGGCGACATGGCCGACCTCTTCGGCATAGATCGTCTCCAGAGCATCGACCGCAGCGGTCGCGCCGGCCTTGCGGAATATCTCGATCATGCCCGGCGTGACGTCCAGCCCGCGCGCCTCGAGCACCATCGGAACGACGGCCAGCCGCCCCATGAAATCCCGTGCCGTGTCTTCGGCGGCGCGCCACATCCCGGCATGCGCGGGCAGAGCACCGTACTGGCTGCCCATTTCCTCAAGGCAGTCGCACATCAGGTTGAAATGCTTGGATTCCTCGTCCGCCGCCTTGACCCAGTCATCGTAGAATCCGGGCGGCATCGGCACGTCGGCAAAGCGCGCGATGATGTCCCAGTGCAGGTCCACGGCGTTCAGCTCGATATGCGCCACGGCGTGCAGCAGCGCGATCCGTCCCTGCGGGCTGCCGGGCTTGCGTTTGGGCACCTCGCGCGGGTCCAGCAGCGCCGGCCTGTCGGGGCGCGAGGGGCGCAATGGCGGGGCCGCGCGGCCGATCTCGGGCAGGGCGCCACCGGTCCGCGCCTGGGCCCATTCCGCCGCATGACGTCGCGACCTGGCGGTCTTTTCGCGACCATCCGCGGTGGTCAGGACGTCGACCGCCATCTCGCTAAGGCTCAGCATGCCGCTCACCGCCCCTGTCTTCTTCTCTTTTCCAAATACTGCCGGGGGTATGGGGGCAGCGCCCCCATGGCGCAACCCCGCGGCCTGCCCCCGGTGCGCTCAGAGCCCGCGCGCCGCCTCCAGCACCTCCTCGGCATGGCCGGGCACCTTGACCTTGCGCCATTCCCGCGCGATCCGGCCATCGGCGTCGATCAGGAAGGTCGACCGCTCGATCCCCATGAACTTCTTGCCGTACATGGACTTTTCCGCCCAGACGCCGAATTTCTCGCAGACGTCGCTGTTCTCGTCGGACAACAGCGGAACGGTCAGCGACTTCTTGGCCATGAATTTCTCGTGGCTGGCGATGCTGTCCTTCGAAATGCCGAAGACCTTGGTGCCGGCCTTTTCGAAATCGCCTTGCAGCGCGGTGAAGGCCTCGTTCTCCTTGGTGCAGCCCGATGTGTCGTCACGGGGATAGAAGAACAGAACGACCTTGTGGCCGCGCAAGGCGGACAGTGTGACGTCGCCATCGGTCGAGGGCAGGGTGAAATCGGGGGCCATGTCGGACATCGGTGTCTCCTTTGCGGCGGTGGTCGGGTGGGCTAGACTAAGCCCGGACAAGATGCACCGAACAATAAGTCCCGAGGCGCAGGCTTCCAGTGAGCAAAACGGAACCGGATCGCAAAACGCCACGCAGGCCGCGCCCCGCGCGCCGGCGCAAGGGCGGTGTGCTCGCTCTTTTCGCGATGTCCTTGGTGATCGCGGTTGGCGTCGTCGCGGTTTTCGCGGTCACCGAACGGCCGCTGCGCGCGCCCGAATGGCTTCGCGACCGGATCGAGGCCCGACTGGATGCCGCCGTGCCGAACCTTGCCGTGGATTTCGGACAAGTCGCCGTCCGGTTTCAACGCAAGGGTCTGGTGCGCATCGTGCTGACGGACGTGGTGATCCGTAACAGCGGCGGCACCACCGTCGCCGAGTTGTCAGACCTCGAGGCCGCGCTGGCGCCGGTCGCGTTGCTGCGCGGCCAGCCCGTGCTGCGCGAGGCCACGGTGTCCGGAGCTTTCGTCACGCTGGTCCGCAGCCGCGACGGCACGCTGGGCCTCGCACTGGGCGATGCCTTCGCAGGAAGCACGAGAGCGCCCGATCTTCCCTCGCTGATCGCGCAGGTCGACCGGCTGTTCACCGATGACCGCCTCGCGCAGCTTGACCTGATCGAAGCGGACGGACTGACCGTGCGATACGAGGACGCCCGTGCCCGGCGCGGCTGGACCGCCGACGGCGGACGGCTGCGCCTGGTCAGCAGCGGTGGCAGCCTGCGTTTGTCGGGCGACGCGGCGCTGCTTGGCGGGGGCGATGCGGTGGCGACGATCTCGGTCAATGCCGACAGCCCGATCGGAAGCACGGCGGTGTCTTTCGGTATCGTCCTGACCGACCTGCCTTCGGACGACATCGCGACCCAAAGCCCGGCACTGGCCTGGCTCGAGGCGTTGCAGGCGCCGATTTCCGGCGCGCTGCGATCCCGGATGCACGAGGACGGCACGCTGGGCCGCCTGGACGCGACCTTGCAGATCGGCGCCGGGGTGTTGCAGCCCAATGCCCGGACGCGCGCGATCCCCTTCGACGGGGCCCGGACCTATTTCACCTACACGCCCTCCACCGGGACGCTGCGCTTCAACGAGATTTCGGTGCGTTCCGAACTGGGCGAGGCCCTGGCCGAAGGCAAGGCGGTGCTGCGCGGCACCGACCGCGGCTGGCTCGAAACGCTGGAGGGCCAGTTCACGGTGTCGCAAGTCCGGCTGGCCGAAGGACCGCTATACGATCGTCCGGTGACCCTGTCGGGGGCCGACATGGCGTTTCAGCTGGCGCTCGATCCTTTCCGGTTCACGCTGGGCGAATTGCGGGTAACCGACCCCGAACTGCCGATCCGTGCCCGCGGCCGCCTGACCGCGGAACGCGAAGGCTGGAACCTCGCGCTGATGGCGCGTGCGCCGCGGGCGACGCCGGGCAAGGTTCTGGATTTCTGGCCGGGCTGGTTTCGCAGCGGGACCCGTGACTGGGTATCGCGCCACGTCATCGCCGGCGATATCACGAACACCACGTTCCTGTTGCGCGCCGCACCTGGCGAACGGCCCTGGACCTATTTCGATTTCGATTTCGACGCGGCCGAAGTGATCTACAACATGCGGCTGGCGCCAGTCACCGGCGGGGCCGGACGGTTCACGATGGAAGGGCCAAGACTGGCCGTGACGCTGGATCGCGGGCAGGTCCGCGTCGGCGGTGCGGAGCCGGTCGAGGTCGGCGGTTCGACCTTCGTGATCGAGGACGTCCGCCCGAAACCCGCGACCGGAACGCTGATGCTGGCGGCGCGCGGGCCGGTGACGTCCGGTTTGGCCTTCATCGACCAGGAACCGTTGTCGCTGCTGACCAAGGCCGGGCGCGATGCCGGGCTCGCGACCGGGTATGCCGAGGTAACGGGCCGTCTCAGCCTGCCGCTGCGCAGGGGCGTCAAGTTTCCCGACATGGACCTGGTCCTGCAGGGCGATCTGCGCGATGTCGCGTCCGATCGGCTGGTCGAGGGGCGGCGCCTGACCGCCCCGGCATTGACCCTGGATCTGGATGGCGAGGCGATTAGGATCGGCGGCGATGTCGAACTCGGCGGTGTTCCTGCCAGCGGTTCCTGGCGCCTGCCGTTCGACGGCACCGGCGGACAAGTCACCGCCGATGTGCGGCTCACTGCGGAAACGCTGGCCGCCTTCGGCGTGACGCTGCCCTCCGGCATGCTGGCGGGGCGGGGAACCGGGGCGTTGGTCGTCGACCTGCCGCGGGGCGGACCGCCTGCGTTTTCCTTGCAAAGCGACCTGGCGGGACTGGCGCTGGCGATCCCGCAACTGGGCTGGCGTCTGCCCGAAGGCGCGCGTGGGGCGTTCCGGATTTCCGGCCGCCTTGGCAAACCCGTTGCCATCGACGGGCTGACGCTGAGTGGTGGCGGGCTGGACGCGGCCGCCGATATCGCGCTGTCCGATGCCGGAGCGTTCCGGTCGCTGTCGCTGTCGCGATTGCGCATCTCGGATTGGCTGGATGTCGCGGGGTCTCTGACAGCGCGCGGCCCGGGCCAGGCCCCGGCGGTCAGCGTCACCGGTGGCCGGGCGGATCTGCGCGGCGCCACGTTCGGCAGCGGTGGCACCGGCACCCCGGCGGGCGGCGGCGCGCCGGTGCAGATCGCGCTGGACAGCCTGCAGGTCACCGATACGATCCGGCTCGACCGCTTCCGCGGCGCGTTTCGGACCGCACCCGGCCTGCAGGGCGACTTCACCGCCATGCTGGGTGGCCGCGCCCCGATCGAAGGCCAGGTCGTTCCGCAACGGGGCGCCAGCGCCTTTCGCATCAAGGGCGAGGATGCGGGAGACATCCTCAAGGCCGCGGGGCTGCTCAAGACCGTGTCGAACGGCACGTTCGCGCTGACCCTGCTGCCGGTGCGTGGCGCCACCGGCAGTTATGACGGCGCGCTGGAGATCCGCGGAGCGCGGCTGCGCAACGCGCCGGCGATCGGTGCGCTGCTGGACGCGATCAGCATCGTCGGGTTGCTGGACCAGTTGAACGGACCGGGTATCTTCTTTTCCGAGGTCGAGGCCGAGTTCCGTCTCACCCCGCGACAGGTGATCCTGACCCGCTCCAGCGCGGTCGGCCCGTCGATGGGCATCTCGCTGGACGGTTTTTACGACATTGCCAACGGCACCATGGACATGCAGGGCGTGGTGTCTCCGGTTTATGTCCTGAACGCAATCGGCCGTCTGATCGCACGCAAGGGCGAGGGGCTGATCGGCTTCAATTTCAACCTGCGCGGGCCGGTGCAGAACCCCCAGGTCCTGGTCAATCCGCTTTCGGTCTTCACCCCCGGCATGTTCCGTGACATCTTCCGCCGCCCGCCCCCCGAGGTGTCGCAATAGGCCGCGCATGAAGCTTTCCGAGTTCGATTTCGACCTGCCCGAGCGGTTGATCGCCACGCGGCCCGCCAGCCCGCGCTCGTCGGCGCGGCTTCTGGTGGCCGAGGGCGACGCGATCACCGATGCGCATGTTTTCGACCTGCCGGATTGGCTGCGTCCCGGCGACCGGCTGGTGCTGAACGATACCAAGGTCATCCCGGCGCGGCTGACCGGCACGCGGACGCGCCGCGGCACGGCGGGCGAAAGCGCCGCGCGGATCGAAGCCACCCTGCTGGAGCCACGGGCCGACGGAACCTGGACGGCGCTTGTCAAGCCGCTCAAGAAAGTGCGCGACGGCGAGGTGATCCGCTTTTCGGACGAACTCGAGGCGGTCGTGGAGGCGCGCGCGGACGGGCAGGGCCATCTGCGCTTCAACCTCTCGGGCGAGGATTTCGATGCCGCGCTGAATGCTGCGGGTGCCATGCCGCTGCCGCCATACATCGCCGCCAGGCGTCCGGCCGACGCCCGCGACAAGACCGATTACCAGACCATATGGGCGCGCCGACAGGGCGCGGTGGCGGCGCCCACCGCCTCGCTGCATTTCGACGAGGCGTTGATGGCCGCCTTGTCCGCCCGCGGCGTCGCGTTCACCCACGTCACCTTGCATGTCGGCGCCGGCACCTTCCTGCCGGTCAAGGTCGAAGACGTGACCACCCACAGGATGCACGGCGAATGGGGCGAGGTCACCGAACAGGCGGCGGCCGAGATCGCGGCGACGAAAAAGGCCGGCGGGCGGATCGTTCCCGTCGGCACCACCGCCCTGCGGCTGATCGAAACCGCCGCGCGGTCGGGCACGATCGAACCGTTCCGCGGTGTCACCGACATCTTCATCTATCCCGGTTTCGCGTTTCGGGTGACCGACGCCCTGATGACCAATTTCCACCTGCCGAAATCCACCTTGATGATGCTGGTCTCCGCACTGATGGGAACCGAACGCATCCGGCGGATCTATGCCCATGCTGTGGATCGCGAATACCGGTTCTTCAGCTATGGCGACGCGTCTTTGCTGATTCCGCCGACGCAAGCGACATTTCGGGCTTGAAGTCGCGGACGCGACAGGCCACGTCGCGGCGGACATGGCAGCCGCGTGGTCGGCTTGTGTATCACCGGTCAATCAAAGGCGGTATGTCGGTATGCTGAACGTTCTGAGACAGTCATGGGCCCTGCTTCTGGGCATGGGGCTTTTGATGGTCGGGAACGGCTTGCAGGGCTCGCTCTTGGGGGTTCGCGGCCCCGCTGCGGGGTTTTCCGCGCTCGAGATGTCGATGGTCATGTCGGCATATTTCGTGGGTTTCCTGTTCGCTTCCCGCATGGTGCCCGAGATGCTGCGCCGGGTCGGGCATGTCCGGGTCTTCGCCGCGCTCGGATCTTTCGTTTCGGCGGTCCTGATCCTGTTTCCCGCCTTCCAGGACCCGATCGCCTGGACCTTCGGCCGGATGGTGATCGGGTTCAGCTTTTGCGGCCTCTACGTGACCGCCGAAAGCTGGCTGAACAACTCGGCCACGAACGAGACCCGCGGCAAGGCCCTGTCGCTTTACATGATCGTGCAGATGGTCGGGATCATCGCGGCGCAGGCGCTGCTGGTGATCCCCGACCCGTCCGGGTTCCTGCTGTTCGTCATCCCGTCGGTGCTGGTCTCCATCGCATTCGCGCCGATCCTTCTGTCGGTTTCGCCCACGCCGGCCTTCGCCTCGACAAAACCGATGGACCTGCGGGCGCTCTACCGCACGTCGCCGCTGGGCTGCGTGGGGCTTTTCCTGCTTGGCGGCGTGTTCGCGGCACAGTTCGGCATGTCGGCTGTCTATGGCTCGGCGGCCGGGTTGTCGCTGCAACAGATCTCGATCTTCGTGGCATCGTTCTATGTCGGCGCGCTGGTTCTGCAATATCCGCTGGGATGGTTGTCCGACCGGATGGATCGGCGCCGCTTGGTCACCGGCTGCGCGGCCCTGGGCGGCAGTGCGGCGCTTCTGGCCGCGCTGACCGGCGGGCCCTTCAACCTTCTGCTGGCGGCGGCCTTTGTCATCGGCGGTTGTTCGAACCCGCTGTATTCACTGCTGATCGCCTATACCAACGACTTTCTCGATCACGAGGACATGGCCAGCGCATCGGCCGGACTGTTGTTCATCAACGGGGTTGGCGCGATCGCCGGCCCGCTGATCATCGGCTGGGCAATGCAGACGGTCGGGCCGCAGGGCTACTTTCTGCTGATCGCCGCGCTCTTGCTCGCGATGACCGGCTACGCGCTCTACCGCATGACGCAGCGGCGTGCGCCGGCCTCGCAGGACACCGGTGCCTTTGCCGCCCTGACACCGGCCGCCACCGCCGTCGCGGTCGAGGCGGTGCAGGAATATGCGCATGACAAGGCGGAACAGGAACGCGAGGAATGATCGGCGCACTCGCGTCTGGTGGTGAGCGTTGCCCTTGCAACGCGTTGGAAACTGTCAGAAATCGTGACTTGGGAAATGCCGGCCCGCCGGTCTAGGGTGAAAACGGGGAATGGTAACGGTGACGGAGGGCAACACGATGGTTGCACCGGAGGATATCCTCGGCTTCTGGCTGGACGAGATCGGCCCGGATGGCTGGTACAAACAGGATGACGCGCTTGATGGCGACATCCGCAAGCGCTTCGAGGCCACCTGGAACGCGGCGATGGAAGGCCGGTTCGCGCTGTGGCTCACCTATCCCAGCGGCGTGCTGGCCTATATCGTCCTTCTCGACCAGTTCCCGCGAAACATGTTCCGGGGACAGGGCAAGGCGTTCTCGTCCGATCGCTTTGCATTGGCAGCGGCCAAGCAGGCGATCCACCGAGGCTGGGATCTCAAGATCGACGCACCGGCGCGTCAATTCTTCTACATGCCTCTGATGCATTCGGAAAACCTGTGCGACCAGGATCGCTGCGTGCGCCTGATGAAGGAACGCTTGGCCGGGTCCAGCAACCTGTTGCATGCCCGCGCCCATCGCGAGGTGATCCGCGATTTCGGCCGTTTTCCGACCCGCAACGAGGCCTTGAACCGGCACTTCACCGAAGCCGAGGCACGCTATATCGCCGAAGGCGGCTACGGCGCGATGCTCCGCCGCCTGCAGGACGAGGCTGCCTGAGTCAGCGCTCCAGCTCGGCGATCAGGGCCTTCATCTCGGCGATCTCGCGACGTTGCGCCTCGATGATCTCACGCGCCAGTTCGGCGACCCGGGGATCGTCGATCCGGGCGCGCTCCGACGTGAGAATCGCGATGGAATGGTGCGGGATCATTGCCTTCATCCACGCCACGTCGTCGACGCCCGACTGGCTGCGCACCATGTATAGCGCCGCGCCGAACACTGTCATGGATGCCGCCAGAACTGCCAGTTTGCCCTTGGTTCCGGGATACATCGTCCACATGAAACCCAGCATCACCACGGCCATCGCTGCACCCATATACAGCGCCATCCAGGCGCGAGTCTGGCTGAAGAACACGTGATCGACGGCATAGCTGTTGAGATACATCAGACAGAACATCAGCACGGTCGAACAAACGATCATGGCGGCGAACCGGGTGTGGCTCTGCATGGGCTCTCCTTTGCGCGGTTGTCTCCCGACAACGTCCGGCCCGCTCTTCCGGTTCCGGCAGAACGATTGATGCCACCTGCGCGATCGCTTAGCGTCATCGCCAGACAGGGAGGTGTTCATGGCTGCGGGGGAATACGACGTCATCGTGATCGGCGCCGGACCGGGCGGCTATGTCGCCGCGATCCGGGCGGCACAGCTGGGTCTCAAGGTCTGCGTCATCGAACGCGAGCACATGGGCGGCATCTGCCTGAACTGGGGCTGCATCCCGACCAAGGCGATGCTGCGCTCTTCCGAGATATTTCACCTGATGCACCGGGCCGGCGAGTTCGGCCTGTCCGCCGAAAAGATCGGCTTTGACCTTGATGCGGTCGTCAAACGCTCGCGCGGGGTGGCCAAACAGCTGAATTCCGGCGTCGGACACCTGCTGAAGAAAAACAAGGTGACCGTGATCATGGGCGAGGCGACGATTCCCGCGAAGCGTCAGGTCTCGGTCAAGACCGACAAGGGCACCGAAACCCTGAGCGCGCCCGACATCGTGCTGGCCACGGGGGCCCGGGCGCGGGAACTGCCGGGGCTGGAAGCGGATGGTGACCTGGTCTGGACCTACAAGCACGCGTTGGTGCCGCCGCGGATGCCGAAAAAACTGCTGGTCATCGGATCGGGCGCGATCGGGATCGAATTCGCCAGCTTTTTCAATACCCTGGGCGCACAGACAACCGTTGTCGAGGTCATGGACCACATCCTGCCTGTCGAGGATGCCGAGATCAGCGCCTTTGCGAGGAAGCAATTCGAGAAACAGGGCATGACGATCCTCGAAAAGGCGATGGTCAAGCGGCTGGAGCGCGGCAAGGGCACGGTCACCGCCCATATCGAAACGGGCGGGAAAAGCGAAAAGCACATGTTCGACACGGTGATTTCCGCCGTCGGCATCGTCGGAAACACCGAAGGGCTTGGTCTCGAGGCGCTTGGCGTGAAGGTCGAAAAGACCCACATCGTGACCGACCCGTATTGCCGCACCGGGATCGAAGGGCTCTACGCGATCGGCGACGTCGCGGGGGCGCCGTGGCTGGCACACAAGGCCAGCCACGAGGGCGTTATGGTCGCCGAGCTGATCGCCGGCGGGCATCCGCACGCGGTCGATCCCGACAGCATCGCCGGCTGCACCTATTGCCATCCCCAGATCGCCAGCGTCGGCATGACCGAGGCCGAGGCGAAGGCGCGGGGCCTTGACGTCAAGGTCGGGCGCTTTCCCTTCATCGGCAACGGCAAGGCCATCGCCCTCGGAGAACCCGAAGGTCTGGTCAAGACTGTCTTCGATGCGAAAACCGGCGCCTTGCTGGGGGCGCATATGGTGGGTGCCGAAGTGACGGAATTGATCCAGGGCTATGTCGTCGGACGCCAGCTCGAGACCACGGAACAGGACCTGATGAATGCCGTTTTTCCACACCCCACGCTGAGCGAGATGATGCACGAATCCGTGCTGGACGCCTGGGGTCGGGCAATCCATTTCTGAGCGGGCGGGTCAAATTTCTTTTGAGAAATTTGCAAATTCCGCACGCGGAATTTGTCTAGACGCGCTAGTCTGGGGGCATGAGCGACAACCGGACGGTGATGACGAACGCGTCGGTCCCGGCGTTTCTTGCAGCTGTTGCACCCGAACGGCGGCGTGACGATGCGCTGGCACTGGACGCGCTGTTCCGGCGCGTCACCGGCTGGCAACCGCGCATGTGGGGCCCGTCCATGGTGGGTTACGGCACGTATCGTTATCGCTATGACAGTGGCCGCGAAGGCGATTTCCTGGCCACCGGTTTTGCGCCGCGCAAGGCCAGTATGGTCGTCTATATCATGCCCGGGTATTCGGATTTCAGCGCGATCCTCGACCGGCTGGGGCCGCACAGACTGGGCAAGTCCTGCCTGTATCTGACCGCGTTGTCGCGGATCGACATGACGGTCCTGGGCAGGTTGATACGCGCCGGTCTGGACGATCTCGACCGGCGTTGGCCGGTGCGGCCAACCTGACGGCTGGGGTCAGAGGTTTTCGTTGTCCGAGCCCGGGGCAATCGGCTTGGGGGCCTCCTTGCCGGCTTTCTTGGCCTCGAGCGCCTCGCGGACATGATCGTTCAGAAACTTGCGTGCGCGGCGTTCGGCCAGCCGGATGCGGACGGCCGCGCGAAAGATCTCCTCGGACGAAGGAGAGGACGCGCCGAGGACGTTGGCCACATGTTCCGCCAGGTCTTCCTGATCCAGCGCGTCCATCGCCTTGATGACGTCCTGGGCAAGCTTGTCGGCAAGATCGTCGACAACGGACATGGTCGTTCCCTAGCGGCTGTTCTCGGTCAGACGGCGTTTGACATAGGTCGTGACGGTTCCGATCATCGTCTCCATATGCGGCTCTTCGAAGAAATGTCCGGCTCCCTCGATTTCCTCGTGCGTGATCGTGATGCCTTTCTGTTCGTGCAGCTTGTTCACCAGAGACCGGGTGTCGGCAGGCGGCGCCACCCGGTCGCCGGTGCCGTTGATGATCAGACCCGAGGACGGGCAGGGAGCGAGAAAGCTGAAGTCGTACATGTTCGCGGGAGGCGAGACCGAAACGAAGCCGGTGATCTCGGGACGCCGCATCAGAAGCTGCATGCCGATCCACGCACCGAAGCTGAACCCGGCCACCCAGCAATGCTTTGAATTCTGGTTCATCGACTGCAGGTAGTCGAGCGCCGAGGCGGCATCGCTCAACTCGCCCACGCCCTGGTCGTATTCGCCCTGGCTGCGGCCGACGCCGCGGAAATTGAACCGCAGCACGGTAAAGCCCATGTTGTAGAAGGCGTAGTGCAGGTTGTAGACGACCTTGTTGTTCATCGTCCCGCCGAACTGCGGATGCGGGTGCAGCACGATTGCGATTGGCGCGTCACGGTCCTTCTGCGGGTGGTATCGGCCTTCCAGGCGGCCTTCGGGTCCGGGAAAGATGACCTCGGGCATTGACGGGTCCCTTGTTGGGTGCGGCGCAATTCTTGACGAATTCGCTCAGCCACCTTAGAATTGTTCTAAAGCCCGGTCGGCCGGGTCTGACAGCAGATAGGCAATCCGCGGGGCAAGGTCAATTGCCCCGGGAGTGTCGTGTTGCAAGGGGGCGGCAGTGAAACTCAGCACCAAGGGACGCTATGCGATGGTGGCTTTGGCGGATATCGCCTTGCAGCCTGCCGAAAGCCTGGTCAGCCTGTCCGATATCGCCCGCAGGCAGGACATCTCGCTGCCCTATCTGGAACAGCTTTTCGTCAAGTTGCGCCGTGCGGGCCTGGTGGATTCGGTGCGCGGGCCCGGGGGCGGTTACCGGCTGGCGAAACCGGCGGATGCCATTCGGGTCGTCGACGTGCTGGGCGCGGTGGACGAAACGGTCGATGCCATGCATACCGGTGCGGGTGCGTCCGGCGGCGCATCCGGCAGCAAGGCGCAATCGCTGACCAACCGGCTGTGGATGAGCCTGTCGGCGAATGTCTATGTCTTTCTGCACCAGACGCGCCTTTCGGATATCGTCGAAAACACACTGGCGCCTTGTCCTGCGGTGCCGGCGCTCTTTTCGGTGGTGGACGATGAACGCTGACCCGATGCCGCGCATCGCATCCCGCCCGATCCTGTCGGGCAAGATGAAGCGGGCGAAACCGTGAGCGGGCGGATCTATCTGGACTGGAACGCGACCGCGCCGTTGCGCGCCGAGGCCCGCAACGCGATGATCGCGGCATTCGATGTGGTGGGAAACCCGTCGTCCGTTCATGCCGAGGGACGCGCTGCCAAGGCTTTGGTCGAAAAGGCGCGTGGGCAGGTGGCAGAGGCCTTCGGGGCGAATGGCGCAGATGTGGTGTTCGTTTCCGGCGCGACCGAGGCTGCGGCGCTGGCCTGCGCCGGGCGCGGTCTTGTCGGGGCAGATATCGAACATGATGCCGTTGCGGCCTGGATCGATGCGAATCTTCCCGTGGACCGCAACGGGGCCGTCACGGTCCGCGACCCCGGCGTAACGGCGTTGCAGGCGGCCAATTCCGAAACCGGCGTGGTGCAGGACTTGCCCCAGGGTCTGGCGGTGGTCGACGCGACACAGGCCTTCGGCAAGATCCCCGTGGCCTTCAACTGGATCGGTTGCCGGATTGCGCTCATCTCGGCGCACAAGATCGGCGGGCCCAAGGGCATCGGCGCGCTGGTGATGCGGCGCGGCACCGATCTGGCGGCACAAATTCGCGGAGGCGGGCAGGAAATGGGCCGGCGCAGCGGCACCGAGAACGTCGTCGGCATCGCCGGATTCGGCGCCGCGGCCGAGGCGGCAGCCCGCGACCTTGCCGCTGGTGCCTGGGACCGGGTTGCGGAACTTAGAAATATTCTAGAAAACACTCTTGAGACCGGCGCCCCATCGACTATTTTTGTCGGGAAAGGCGCAGTTCGATTGCCGAACACATCCTGCTTCGCCGCGCCTGGCTGGAAAGGCGAAACACAGGTGATGCAGATGGACCTGGCGGGATTTGCCGTTTCGGCGGGCTCGGCTTGTTCCAGCGGCAAGGTTCGGGCCAGCCGCGTGCTGCGCGCGATGGGATATGACGAGGCCACCGCCTCGAGCGCGATCCGGGTCAGCCTGGGGCCGCAGAACACCGAAGCCGAAATCTCGCGGTTCTGCGAGACCTGGCTGAAGAAACACGAGAAGTTCCGCGCCCGCGCGGCGTGAAACGGGGAGAGCGAAATGAGTGCACCATACGAGGTCAAGGAAGGCGTCGAGCAGGAAACGGTCGATGCCGTCCGCGCCGTCAGCACCTACAAGCATGGCTGGAACACCGATATCGAGATGGAATACGCCCCCAAGGGGCTGACGCCGGATATCGTCAAACTCATCAGCGAAAAGAACGAGGAACCCCAGTGGATGACCGACTGGCGGTTGGCGGCCTATGACCGCTGGCTGCAGATGAAGGAACCGGACTGGGCGATGGTCGACTACCCCGAGATCGACTTCCAGGACCAGTATTACTATGCCCGCCCGAAAAGCATGGCTGAAAAGCCGAAATCGCTGGACGATGTCGACCCCAAGCTGCTGGAGACCTACAAGAAGCTCGGCATCCCGCTGAAGGAGCAGATGATCCTGGCCGGCGTCGAAGGCGCGGGCGAAGCGGCGGTCGAGGGCCGGGTGGGCGGTGGCACCGAGACCCGAAAGGTGGCGGTGGACGCGGTCTTCGACAGCGTCAGCGTCGGAACGACCTTTCAGGCCGAACTGAAGAAGGCCGGCGTGATCTTCTGCTCGATTTCCGAAGCGATCCGGGAACATCCCGACCTGGTCAAGAAATACCTCGGATCGGTCGTGCCGGTCTCGGACAACTTCTATGCCACGCTCAACAGCGCGGTCTTCTCGGACGGTTCGTTCGTCTACGTGCCGCCCGGCGTGCGCTGTCCGATGGAGCTGTCGACCTATTTCCGCATCAACGCCGAGAATACCGGCCAGTTCGAACGCACGCTGATCATCGCCGACAAGGGCAGCTACGTGAGCTATCTCGAAGGCTGCACCGCGCCGCAGCGTGACACCGCGCAGCTGCACGCCGCCGTTGTCGAGATCGTGATCGAGGAAGACGCCGAGGTGAAATATTCCACCGTGCAGAACTGGTATCCCGGCGACGAGAACGGCAAGGGCGGGATCTACAATTTCGTCACCAAGCGCGCCGATTGCCGCGGCGCGCGGGCCAAGGTGATGTGGACGCAGGTGGAAACCGGATCGTCGGTGACGTGGAAATACCCGTCCTGCATCCTGCGCGGCGACGACAGCCAGGGCGAGTTCTATTCGATCGCCATCACCAACAACATGCAGCAGGCCGATACCGGCACCAAGATGGTGCACCTGGGCAAGAACACCAAATCGCGCATCGTGTCCAAGGGCATCAGTGCGGGCCGCGCACAGAACACCTATCGCGGCCTCGTATCGATGCATCCCAAGGCCAAGAACAGCCGCAACTACACGCAATGCGACAGCCTGCTGATCGGCGACAAATGCGGGGCCCACACGGTTCCCTATATCGAGGTCAAGAACAACTCGTCGCGCTGCGAGCACGAGGCGACGACGTCCAAGGTGGACGACGATCAGCTGTTCTACTGCCGCCAGCGCGGCATGGACGAAGAAGAGGCGGTGGCACTGGTCGTCAACGGCTTCTGCCGCGAGGTGCTGCAGGCGCTGCCGATGGAGTTCGCGATGGAAGCGCAACAGCTGGTCGCGATCTCGCTCGAGGGCAGCGTGGGCTGAGGCCATGGTCGGCAACGCGACAGAAGAAGGCCTGCTGACACAGCTGCGCTATCCCGGGCATGCCGATCCGGCCCGCTTTGCCGGGCTGGGTGGATCGGCTGTAGCCGTGGTTGTCACGCTGCTGTCGTGGCAGGCACATGGTGCTGTCGCATTGGCCCAGGGCGCCATCGCCGGGTTTGCCATCGGCGTGGTGCTGTACCGCATCCTGGCGCGTTGTGCTCTGGAACGCGAAGCGGCCGCGATGCAGGCCCGTCGCGATGAAGAAGAGGCCGAGGCACGCAAGCAGATCGCCGCGGCGAAGAAAGGCTGAAACGATGCGCAGCGTGATGTCTATGCTGCCCTATGCGCTGCCGATCCTCGGCGGGTTGCTGGGTGTCGTTTATGTCAACATGAACCGGTCCGATTTCATCAACCCGTTCTTCGCCATCGCGATCGGGGTGATCGTCGGTCGGCTTGTCGCCTGGGCGATCCAGGGGATCGCGGGAAGGTCGCGCTGATGCTGGCGCAGCTGCTGCACGAAACAGCGGGTGTCGGCCTTGGCGTTTTTGCCGGTGCGCTGCTGGGCTTCGGCATCCGCGCGCGGTCGGGCAAGACCGAGGGACTGGTGCGCGGTTCGGTCTTTTTCACCGCCGTGCTGGCCGGGATGGTGGCCTGGGTGGCGATGGCGGCGATCCGGGGAATGATCGGATGATCGGCTGGACGATCCTGCTGACCGCGGCGTTGACCGGGCTCTTCTGCGCGGTCTTTGCGGTGGTCATCGACGCGGTGACAGACGCGCTGTCGATGGCAACGGTGATCGGGCTGGCCTTCCTGTCTGGCTTCTGCGGCAGCCTGTTTGCGCAGCTTGTGCTGAGGAGGACGTGATGACACCGGTGGTGACCCTGGCCGGTTCTCCGGCCTTTCCCGTGCAGGGCGGCGACGGCAGCAGGTGTCCGGTTCGGGTCTCGATCGGGCCGAGGTTCGAGCCGTTGCGGCCTGCGCTGGTCGCAGGGTGTTGCCATTGGCAAAACGAAACGTGAGCTTTGACGCGTAACGCATTGGAGAAACTATGATCCTGACGACAACCAATTCGGTCGAAGGCAAGCGCATCACCGCCTATCGCGGCATCGTGGTGGGCGAGGCGATCATGGGTGCCAACGTGTTCCGAGATTTGTTCGCGGGTATCACGGACATCATCGGCGGACGCTCCGGTGCCTACGAATCCAAGTTGCAGGATGCCCGCGACACGGCCTTGCGCGAATTGGAACAGCGGGCCAACGCGGTGGGTGCAAACGCGGTCGTGGGGATCGACCTCGACTACGAGGTGGTGGGCGATTCGATGCTGATGGTGTCCGCCTCGGGCACGGCGGTGACGGTCGAGTGAGCGGAACCGCAACCATATCCCGGCCCGAGCTGACCATGCCCGAGCCCGAGGCCGCCGTTCTGCGCGCGGCCTACGCGCGCGCGGACGTGATCCTCGAATACGGGTCGGGCGGGTCGACCGTGATGGCGGCCGAAATGCCCGACAAGACGGTGTTTTCGGTCGAATCGGACAGGGACTGGGCGCAAATGATGCGCGGCTGGTTCGCCGACAATCCGCCTGCTGCCGGGACGGAGATCGACATCGTCTGGTCAGACATCGGCCCGACCAAGGATTGGGGTCATCCGGAGACCGACGCGGAATGGCGACGCTACGCGCGGTATCCGCTCGAAATCTGGGATCTGCGCGAATTCCGCCAGCCCGATGTCGTTCTGGTCGACGGCCGGTTCCGGCAGGGCTGCGCGCTGGCGACCGCGTTCCGCACGCGCAAGCCGGTCGATCTGTTCTTCGACGACTATACCAACCGCGATCATTACCACGTGGTCGAGGATTACCTCGGCCCGCCCGAGATCACCGGGCGCATGGCGCAGTTCCGCGTCGCGCCCCAGCCCATTCCGCCCGAGCGTCTTCTTCAGGTGGTCAAACTCATGTCGCGGCCCTGATCCGCACCAGGAAAGAACGAGGAAATCATGCTGGAAATCAAGAACCTGCACGTCAAGCTTGAAGAAGAGGACAAGCAGATCCTGAAAGGCGTCGACCTCGCCGTCGAGGCCGGATCGGTCCATGCGATCATGGGGCCGAACGGGTCGGGCAAGTCGACCTTGTCCTATGTCCTGTCCGGCCGTGACGGCTATGAGGTGACCGAAGGCGAAGCGACGCTGGAGGGCGAAGACATCCTGGACATGGAGCCCGAGGAGCGCGCCGCCGCCGGCCTTTTCCTGGCCTTCCAGTACCCGGTGGAAATCCCCGGTGTCGGCAACATGACCTTTCTGCGCACCGCCGTGAACGCGCAGCGCAAGGCCCGCGGCGAGGATGAAATGTCTTCGACCGAGTTCCTCAAGGTCATCCGCGAAAAGGCCAAGGCGCTGAACATCGACGCCGACATGCTCAAGCGCCCGGTCAATGTGGGCTTTTCCGGCGGCGAGAAGAAGCGCAACGAGATCCTTCAGATGGCGATGCTGGAACCCAAGATGTGCATCCTCGACGAAACCGACTCGGGTCTGGACGTGGACGCGATGAAGCTGGTGGCCGATGGCGTGAACGCGCTGCGCGATGCCGGGCGGTCCTTTCTGGTCATCACCCACTATCAGCGGCTTCTGGACCACATCAAACCGGACGTGGTGCATATCATGGCCGATGGCCGTATCATCAAGACGGGCGGACCTGAACTGGCGCTCGAGGTCGAAACCCAGGGCTATGCCCATCTTCTGGGGGAGGACGCGTGATGGCGCAGAGCCAGCTCAAGCAGACCGCAACCCAGGAGCGGATCGCCGCGCTGGCGCTTCCGAAGGGCGGTTGGTCCGATCCGGCGCGCCGCGACGCGCTGGCCCGGCTGCGCGCCATGGGCCTGCCCGACCGGCGGGACGAATACTGGAAATACACCAACCCCAAATCGCTGGTGCAGCCCGAGGCGCCGCGCGCAGCCTTGTTCGATCCGCAGGAAAAACCGGTCTACGACGGGATGGACCGGCTGAAGATCGTGTTCGTGGACGGGGTGTTCGACCCTGACGCCTCGGACGATCTGGCGCTGGAGGGCGTGCGGATCGACCGGCTGGCCGATGCGCCCGACCTACACTGGGCGCGCGACATCTATGGTGTGCTGGAAACCCGCGGGCAGGACCCGGTGCAGCGGCCGCTGGCGGCGCTGAACACGGCCTTTGCGACCGATGGTGTGCTGATCCATGTCACACGCTCTCCGTCCAAGCCGATCAACCTGATTTACCACCATAAATCAGACAGTTCCGATGCCATCCTCCATCACGTGGTCAAGCTGGACGCCGGGGTCGAACTGACCATCCTGGAAAACGGCCCGGCAGCGGCCCGCTTCAACAAGTGCCTCGAGGCCGAGATCGCGGATGGCGCCAAGCTGCATCATGTCCGAACCCAGGGGCGCGATCACGAACGCCGTGCCGCTTCGGCGATGTTCGCGCGGCTGGGTACCGAGTCTGTCTTCAAGTCGTTCACGCTGACCGTGAACGGAGTTCTGACCCGCAACGAAGTGGTCATCGAACTGACCGGCGACGACGCGGTGGCGCATGTGGCCGGTGCTTGCCTGGGCGATGGTGATTTCCACCACGATGACACGGTTTTCGTCACGCATGACGCGGTGAATTGTGAAAGCCGCCAGGTGTTCAAGAAGGTTCTGCGCAACGGCGCCGTGGGCGTGTTCCAGGGCAAGATCCTGGTCAAGGAAGGCGCGCAGAAGACCGACGGCTACCAGATCAGCCAATCGCTGCTCCTGGACGAAGACAGCCAGTTTCTGGCCAAGCCCGAACTGGAAATCTACGCCGATGACGTCGCCTGCTCGCACGGATCGACCTCTGGTGCGATCGACGAGGACAGCCTGTTCTACCTGCGCGCCCGGGGCATCCCGCGCGGCGTTGCCGAAGACCTCATGGTGATCGCCTTCATTGCCGAAGCGGTGCAGGAAATCGAGGACGAGGCGCTGCAGCATGAAATCGTCGGCCGGGTCGAGGCCTGGCTGTCGCGGCACCGCCACGCCTGATGCCCGTCGCGCGCGACATAGCGGCCAGCTATCTTGGGCCGGGCGCGGTGGTGGGGGCCAAGCTTGCACGCGGCCCGCGCGAGGACCGGTCGCTGGCGTTCCTGATGGGTGCCTGCGCGCTGATCTTCGTCGCGCAATGGCCGCGGTTGGCGCGCGAAGCGCATCTTGCCGACAGCGATCTGAACGCGGCGTTGGGCGGGGCCTTGATGGGCTGGATTTTCGTGGCGCCGCTGTTCTTCTACGCGCTTGCCGCGGCCAGCCAGATCGTGCTGCACCTGCTGGGGCGGCGCATCGACGGCGCCGCGGCGCGCCTGGCGCTGTTCTGGGCGCTGCTGGCCTCGGCGCCGATGGCGTTGCTGAACGGGCTGGCGGCCGGGTTCATCGGCCCCGGCCCGGCGCTGAACCTGACCGGCCTGGTCTGGCTGGGCGTTTTCGTCTGGTTCTGGCTGGCCGGATTGCGCGCCGCGCGTATAAGGGAGCAGGCCGCATGACGTTGTCCGAGTTCCGCCCCCTCGTCCTGCTCAGCGTGACCGATCCGAAAGAAACCGCGCGCCGGATCGTCACCTTGAACCTGCCGCCCAACGCGCTTGTGACGGCTTTCCTGCTGGTGCTGGTTCTGAACACCCTGGTATTCCAGCTGGGTCAGATCGTGGCCCCCACGCCGGTGCCGCGGGAACTGGCCATGGTTGTCGGCAATCCCGGCGCCTTCATCGCCCTGCTGGGCGCGTCGATGGCCGCGATGGCGTTGGCGCTCACCTGGACCGGCCAGATGATGGGCGGGGCCGGGCGGTTGAGCGACCTTGCGGCGCTGATCGTCTGGTTGCAGGCCTTGCGGGTGCTGGCGCAGGCCGGTCTTCTGGTGATCATCCCGGTTTCCGCGGTTCTGGGCGGCGTGGCACTGATGGCCATCTCCGCGCTCGGTATCTGGATCGCCATCAATTTCGTCGACGCCGCCCACGCGTTCAACAACCTGTTCAAATCCGCTTTCGTGCTGATCTTCGGCGCCCTCGGCATGGCCATCGCGGTCACGATCGTTCTGGCGCTGCTCGGGATCGCACCCAATGGAATGCCTGCCAATGTATGACGTCCACGCCATCCGCCGCGACTTTCCAATCCTCTCGCGCGAGGTGAACGGCAAGCCGCTGGTCTATCTCGACAACGGCGCCTCGGCGCAAAAACCCCAGGTCGTCATCGACGCGGTCACGCGCGCCTATTCCGAGGAATACTCCAACGTCCACCGTGGCCTGCACTTCCTGTCCAACCTCGCTACCGAGAAATACGAGGCCGTGCGCGGCACCATCGCGCGGTTCCTCGGCGCTCCGGACGAAGAAGAGATCGTCTTCACCTCGGGCACGACCGAAGCGATCAACCTGGTCGCCTATGGCTGGGCGATGCCGCGCATGCAGGAAGGCGACGAGATCGTCCTGTCGGTGATGGAGCATCACGCCAATATCGTGCCCTGGCATTTCCTGCGCGAACGCCAGGGGGTGAAACTGGTCTGGGTCGACGTGGACGAGACCGGCGCGCTGGACCCCGAAAAGATCCTCGCGGCAGTTACCCCGCGCACCAAGCTTGTCGCCGTGACGCATATGTCGAACGTCCTGGGCACTGTGGTCGACGTCAAGGCCATCTGCGAGGGTGCCCGCGCCCAGGGCGTGCCGGTGCTGGTCGACGGCAGCCAGGCCGCGGTGCACATGCCGGTGAACGTCGCCGATCTGGGCTGCGATTTCTATGCCATCACCGGCCACAAGCTTTATGGTCCGTCCGGATCGGGTGCGATCTTCATTCGCCGCGAACGCATGGACGAGATGCGACCCTTCATGGGCGGCGGCGACATGATCCGCGAGGTCCACAAGGACGAGATCACCTGGAACGATCCGCCGATGAAGTTCGAGGCCGGAACGCCGGGTATCGTCCAGACCATCGGCCTGGGCGTGGCGCTGGATTACATGATGGGGCTGGGGATGGAAAACATCGCCGCCCACGAGGCATCGCTGCGCGACTACGCGCGGACCAGACTGGACGGACTCAACTGGCTGCAGGTGCAGGGCACGGCACGAAACAAGGGCGCGATCTTTTCCTTCACGCTGGACGGGGCGGCCCATGCCCATGACATCTCGACCATTCTCGACAAGAAGGGCGTCGCGGTGCGCGCCGGGCATCATTGCGCGGGGCCTTTGATGGATCATCTCGGTCTGTCGGCGACCTGCCGCGCCTCCTTCGGGCTCTACAACACGACCGACGAGGTCGATGTGCTGGTCGAAGCGCTGGAACTGGCGCATGAACTGTTCGCCTGATCGCAGGTGCGGCACGGGTCAGTCCACCGCGCCGACCAGCCGGTCGATCGGTGCGTAGTCGTCGGTCAGGACGATCCCCTGCGCGGCAAGCCGATCAACGAATGCGTCTCCGAGAGCGGCGAATTCCGTAAGCTCCGGCGCGGGGACCGTAAAGCGCGGCACCTGCGTCTGTGCCGTGCCGGCCACGATCACCATGACCACCCGCGCACCAGGTTCGGGACGGCGCGCTTCGGTCCAGACCTCGACGACCGGGAACACCGTGCGCAGCGTGGCCACCAGGCTGCCCACGGCCTTTAGCCGGTCGGTATAGTCGATCACGTTCATCAGATAGCTGCCGCCAGGCGTCAGCCGAAGCCGCACCAGGTCGAAGAATTCCCGCGTCACCAGGTGCTGCGGTACGGCGGTGTCGGTAAAGGCGTCGCCGACGATCACGTCGTAGCGTTCGTCGCCACGGGCCAGCGCCATGCGCGCATCCTGGTGCAGGATGTCGGCCTTTGCCGGGTCGAACCAGAACGCCGATGCTGCCAGTGCCGTCACCGCCGGATCAATCTCGGCCACCGTGATCCGCGTCAGCCCGCGATCGGCGAAAGCCCTGGGCAGGGCGTAGTTGCCGCCGCCTATGAAAAAGCTCGAAAAGTCGGCAACAGGGGCGCGCCGCTGCGACAGCCCGTCCAGCATCGCGGCATGTTGGGTGAAATGCACCTGCGGCAGGTCGCGTGCCGAGATGCCGTGAACAAGATGGTCCAGGACCATCGCGCGCACCGGACGTTCAGGATCGGCCGAGACGTCCGAAACGGTCAGGCAGAAATAGCGGCTTTCGACGGTGCAGGGCCCCGGGGCGGTGACACTCTGTATGGCCAGCGCTGCGATGGCGATGGTCGCGGCTCCCGGCCATGTCGGTTGCGCGCGCGCCAGCCACAGGCACAGCAAGGCGCCCGCGCCATAGACCGCCGTCACCACTGCCAGCGTCAGCGCGCTGCCCAGCCACGCGATGAAGACGAACCCCGCCAGCAAGGTGCCCGCGATCGCGCCCACCGCGCCCGAGGCGAACATCGCGCCCAGGGCCCGGCCCGGCCGGGTGCCGCTGTCCAGCGCGACCTTGGTCAGAACCGGGGCGGGTATGCCGGCAAAGAAGGATGGCAGGAAGAACGCCGCCAGTGTCAGCCCGGTGATGCCCCAGACCGGATGCGGCGCGCCGTCCAGCACCGGTCCGGATGCAAGCCGAAGCGCCTGTCCGGCCAGTGCCGTGGTCAGCGCCGCCCCGAACAGGGCCCATCCGGTCGCGCGCAACGCCCGCGCCGACGGCCGTTCGGCCAGGATGCCTCCGGCCCAATGGCCGACGGAAAACCCCGCCAGAACGACCGCGATCACCGCCGTCCAGGTATAAAGCGACATGCCCACATAGGGCGCCAGCATGCGACCCGCCACGATTTCGACCACCAGCGATGCCGCCGAAACGACAGCTTGCAGCGCAACGAACAACCAGAGAGGCGAGAGGCGTGTCACGACGTTTTCCCGTTGCGAACCAATCGCGACATGTTGCGACCGGCGCCCCTGATGGCAAGAGGATTTGCGATTGCGGCGCCGGTCGGATTGGCCTATGACCCGCGTCAGGCACCCGTAGCTCAGCTGGATAGAGCGCTGCCCTCCGAAGGCAGAGGCCAGAGGTTCGAATCCTCTCGGGTGCGCCATTTTCCCGAACATGCGATCAGTTCCGGCATTGCTAGCCGGGTTCGTTCCCGGCGATCGCGCCGCTGATCAGTTGATAGGAGAGCAGATCACGGATTTCGGCTGGATCGCGGATCAGGCGGCGCAGGCGGTTGCGCAGCGTTGCGATGCGACGGGCCTCGGCTGCTTCGATCCGGGATGCGGTTTCGGTTTCGGCGAATTCGAACCTCAGTGTCGCGCCGGCGGGAGCCTGGGCCACGCGTGGCAGGTCGGCGGCCAGAACGGTGCCGATGCGGGGATACCCGCCGGTGGTCTGGCATTCCGTCATCAACACGAAGGGCGTGCCGTCACCGGTGATCTGCACGTCGCCCGGCACGACCACCTCGGACAGGACCGACAGCCCCGCCTGGCTGGCATAGGGTGCGTCCGACGGGATCAGGCGGACGCCCATCCGGTTGCCGCGGGTGTCTCGGCGGAATGGATCGGACAGAAACCGCGCCAGTTCGTCGCTTGAGAAAAGTCGGGTCTGCGGTCCGGCCAGCAGTCGCACCCGCCCGCCCTCGAACCGCGGATCGGGGTCGAGGCACAAGCCGACCCGGTCGGGTTTCGGATCGACGCCCACGGAAAGGATCTGGCCGGCGGCAACCGGCGTGCCCAGCCCGGCGGCGAGATGCGCTGCGCGCGAACCCAATCGGATCGGCGTGTCGAACCCGCCGCCGACATGCAGGTAGCCGTAGCAGCCTGCGGTGACGCCACCGATCTCCAGCCGTGCGCCTTGGGGCAGGGCGTGGCTGGCGTTCCAGGCGATGCGCGTGCCGTCGATGCTGGCTGACATCGGTGCGCCGCTGAGAGCGATGCGCAGGTCCTGCATGGCCTCGAAAACGCCTCCGAAACCGGCCATTTCCAGCGCCGCCAGGTCCGTGTCCTGTCCCAGCAACGCCGCGCCTTCGGACAGGGCCAGCCGGTCGGCGGCGCCGCCGCGCGACAGGCCGAACCCGAGATAGCCGGGCCGGCCCATATCCTGAACCGTGACACCCGGCCCGGCGCGCAGTACCCGCAGCGCGCTCATGGCAGCGGCTCGAACGCGGCGCCGCCATCGGGGCCCTGGTCGCACAGGCCGTCCAGCATGTCTGCGGGGACGGGGACGAATTCCACCTCGTCGCCCGCGCGCAGAACGAAGGGCGTGTCGCTGTCGGGGCGAAAGGCGCGAAAGGCGGTCTGGCCGACATGCCGCCATCCCGTCGGGGTCGAGACCGAGAACAGCACCAGTTGCCGGATCGCCACGGTCAGCGCGCCGACGGGAATGCGCTCGGTCAGCCGGCTTTGCCGCGGGATGTCCCAGGCGGGCGGCAATTCGCCCAGATAGGGCTGGCCCGGGGCAAAGCCGATGGTCTGCACCCGCACGCGGGTCTCAGCGATCGACCGGATCGCAGCATCCGGGGTCAGCCCGGCCGCCTCGGCCGCTTCGGCCAGTTGCGGGGCCAGATCGGTGCCGAAGACGGTGGGGATGCGGATCAGCCGCCGGCCCGGCGGCAGATCGGCGCCGTACCAGTCGCGTTGCGCCAACAGGGCCTCGACCGCTGCGCGCATGTCGGCCAGGCCGGTGGCGGACGGATCGTAGCGCAGGTAGACCGAGGCGAGAGAGGTCGAGCTTTCGGCCACGCCGGGCAGGGCGGTGTCGGCCGCCGCGCGAAAGGCCAGCGCGGCACGGTTGGCCGCTTCGCTCAGCCGGTCGCCGAAACCCACTAGCAGCCCGTCGCTGCCCAAGGGATCGAGCCGGGGAAAGCCCGCGCCGCCGGGCCGGGTCGTATCGCGCGGTGCAGCCATCGCGGTTATTGCAGCGCGTCGGGCAGGAACAACGCGATTTGTGGAAAGGCGATCAACGCCACAACCATCAGCAGCATCATCAGCAGATAGGGGATCGTGCCGATCATCACCTCGGACATCCGCCCCGACCGTCGCGCGCCTTGCACCACATACAGGTTGAGACCCACCGGAGGCGTGATCAGCGCCATCTCGATCAGCACGATCATCAGGATGCCGAACCAGATCGGGTCGAACCCCTGCGCCACGACCAGCGGCACGATGATCGGGATCGTGATGACCATCAGCGACAGCGTCTCGATGAAGAAACCCAGCACGATGTAGATCAGCACCACCACCATCATGAAGGCCAGCGGCGACAGGCCGAGCCCTTCGAGGAAGGCCTGCAGCTCACGCCCGATGCCGGCCGAGGCCAGGGTGAAATTCAGGAACGATGCGCCGATCACCACCAGCATGATCATCGAGGTGATCTTGACCGTGCCCAGGATCGCCTCGCGCAGCATGGCCAGGGTCACGCCGCTGAACATCGCGGCGATGGCGATGGCGCCCGCGACGCCCACGGCGGCGGCTTCGGTGGGCGTGGCCCAGCCCTGGTAGATCGTGCCGATGATGATGGTGAACAAAAGGATGATCGGGATCAGTTCCAGCAATGCGCGCAGCATCTCGGACAGCGGAAAGACCCGGCGCTGGCCGCCCAGTTCGGGCCGAAGCGCGCACAGGATGGCCGTGATCGCGATGAAGGCCAGCGCCAGCGCGATGCCGGGCACCAGCCCCGCCAGGAACAGCCGCGGGATCGAGGTCTGGGTCAGAAAGCCGTAGACGATCAGGTTGATCGAGGGCGGGATCATGATCCCCAGCGTGCCGCCCGCCGCGATGGCGCCGGAAAACAGCTTGGGATCGTAGCCCAGTTTCTCGGCCTGCGGCATGGCTACCGTGGCTACGGTCGCGGCGGTGGCCACCGACGACCCGGACGTGGCCGAAAACATCGTCGCGGTGGCCACGTTGGCATGGACCAGCCCGCCCGGCAGCCAGCTGACCCAGCGGTCCAGCGCGGCATAGGTGCGGGTGGCGATGCCGCTGCGCACCAGGATCTCGCCCAGCAGGACGAAGAACGGAATGGCGATCAGAGTGGCGTTGTTCGAGGTCGACCAGACCAGGTTGCCCAAGCCCTTTGTCAGTGGAAACGGGCTGAAGAAGGCGTCGATACCGAAACCCAGCAGGAAAAGCACGATGCCGACAGGGATCGACAGGCACAGCAGGCCCAGCAGCCCGGCGGTGATGTATCCGATCATTTCAGGGCATCCAGTTCGCCAAAGGTTCCGATCGTCGCTTCCGAAGCCTTGAAATCGCCGCGCAGGACCAGGATCACGGCGGCCACGAAAGTCAGCCAGGCCATCACCGCGAACCACGCCCAGCCCGCAAGCCAGGGCGCCTGGACCAGCGCCAGCGGGGTTTCCAGCGGCGTGTTCGCGCGCGAGGAATTGGCCAGCGACCGTGACAGCACCGGCCAGCCGCGAATGGCGATCAGCGTCACCGTGCCCGCCAGCGCCAGCATCGCGGCCAGGTCGAACAGCGCGCGCCCGGGGGCGGGCGCGCGGCTGCGCAGCAGGTCGATGCGGACATGACCCAGTTCGAGCAGCGTATAGCCCATGCCCCAGGCCGTCGCGATGGCCATGACATAGCCGCTGATCTCGTCGGTGCCGCCCAGCGAGGATCCCAACTGGCGCAAGACGATATCCGCCAGCACGAAGGCCACGCAGCCCATCAGCAGAACGCCGACCAGCAGGGCCACGACGCGGTTGACGCGCCGAAGGGTGGAAAGCAAGTCTTGCGCCATTGGGGGGTCCTCCTGCGGCCGTTTGTCAGCCGCCGATCATCACGCCGACGGTCTTGCCGACGCTGTCGTTCCAGCGCTGCGCCCAGTCGCCGCCGGCACGTTCGGCCCAGTCGGGCAGAACCTTGCCCACCAGCACTTCGCGCGCCTTGGCGAAATCGGCGTCGGAGACCGAAACCAGCGTCATCGACCGCGCGTCACCCGAGGCGCAGGCGCCGTTGCCGGTCAGGCAGGCGATGTCGTTGTCCAGCGCGCCCTGGGCAGCGGCCCAGGCGGGGCCTTCGAAATCGGTGGCGATGCTTTCCTCGATCAGCGCCTTGGTGGCGTCGTCCAGGCTGTTCCACTTGTCCAGGTTGATCGCGGTCACGACGCTGTCCCAGCCGCCCAGCGGGATCGGCAGCAGATGCGTCGACACCTCCCACCAGCCGGCGGAATAGCCCGACCCGGCGCCGGTGATGGCGCAATCCACCACGCCCTTCTGCAGCGCGCCCGGCACTTCGGAAAAGCTGACGTTCACGCCCTCGGCGCCGAGCGCCTCGAGGAACAGCGTGGTCATCCGGCCCGAACCGCGCACCTTCTTGCCGGCCAGGTCGTCCAACCCGTTGATCTCGGCATTGCAGAAAACGACCTGCGGCGGATAAGGCGCGATGGCCAGTACATGGCTATTGAATCGCGCGTTGTAGATATCCTCGACCATCGGGCGGGCGGCGTCGACCATCGCGCGCGCCTCGTCGGCGGTCAGCGCCAGCAGCGGCACGTCCAGCCCTTCCAGTTCGGGCGCATCCGCCACGGCATAGTCCGCCACGGTCATCGCCACGTCATAGACGCCGTCGCCCAACAAGCGGAACACATCGCCCACGCCGAGGTTCATCTGGTTGTGCGTGGTTAGCGCGACGTTCAGGTTGCCGCCGGACGCGGCGGGCAGCTTTTCCGACCAAAACGGCGCTTCGAATTCCATGTGCAGCGGCAGGCCCGACCAGCTGCCGACGACCGACAGGTCCTCGGCAAGGACGGGCCCGGCCAGCATCGTGGTCGCGGCAAGCATCGCAATCGTGGTTCTCATCGTGTCTCTCCTTGTTGGTTCGGTATCTCAGGGTGTCTTTTCGGGGGGTAGAACGGGCACCTCGGCATCCTCGGGGATGTCGGTGATCAGCATGTGGCCCGGCTTGTGCGTGATGCAGAGCGGTGCGCCCGCGGCCTCGAGCGCCACCTGCGGGGTCACGCCGCAGGCCCAGAAGACCGGGACATGGCCGGGCAGGACCGGCGCCGGATCGCCCCAGTCGGGGCGGGTCACTTCCGCGATGCCGATGGCAGCGGGATCGCCGGCATGGACCGGTGCGCCATGGGCCAGAGGAAAGCGGCGCGAGATGTCGGTGACCGCGGCAACGCTGTCGCGCGCGACGGACCGCATCGACACCACCATCTTGCCGCGGAACGGGCCTGCGGGGACGGTGTCGATGCTGGACCGGAACATCGGCACGGTGCTGTCGTTCTCGATATGCCAGACCGGGATGTCGGCCTCGATCAGCGCGCGTTCGAAGGTGAACGAACAGCCAAGGGCGAAAGCCACCAGGTCATCGCGCCACAAGGCGGAAATGTCGGTCACGGTTTCGGCCAGGCGACCGTCGCGATAGATGTTGTAGGCGGGCACATCGGTGCGGATGTCGATGTCGCGTCCCAGCGTGCGCATCATCGGATCGCCGGTATCGGACACGCCCACCAACGGGCAGGGCTTGGGGTTGCGCTGGCAATAGCGCATGAAATCCAGCGCGAAATCCTGCGGCAGGATGGCCAGGTTGGTCTGCAGAAAACCCAGGCCCAGCCCGGCCGTGTGCGAACGGTAATCCCCGCTGCGGATCGCGGTGCGCACGTCGCGCACCGTCCCGGTTCGGAGTGTCTGATGATCCTTGGCCAATCGGCATCCCCCTGTTGCCAACAGGCATGACACCGCGCCTTGATAAAATCCAATTCAAATATTTACGCGCTATGCATAAGCGAAATCTATGTCAGGCGTAATCCCGCGCCACCTCGCGGGCCATGCGGGCGGCGGTTTCGATCATCGGGCTGTGCGGATCGGCCAGGTAGGACGCGGTGAAATGCAACGGCGGCGGCACCCAGCCGGGGTCGAATTCGCGGATCGTGCCTTTGGCAACGAAATCGCGGCCCAGGGCGCGCGGCAGGGCAGCGACACCCAGATCGGCCTCGACCAGCCGGAAACAGGCCGACAGCGATGAGGACGGGAAAAGCGTGACGCCCGGGCCGATGTGATCCTGCAACAACTTCTTCAATTCGCGGTAGGGACGGGTCTGGCGGGCATAGGTCAGGACCGGGCGCTGCAAATGGCCGGCCGGATCGGACCGCGCCGGCGCCTTGGCCGACACGTACCACGCCAGGTCGAAACCCGGAAGATCGACATTGTCGACCGAAAACTCCGACACCGGGCCCAGCAACACGGCCAGGTCCAGTGCGCGGTCCAGCAGGGCCGCGCGCAGGTTGATCGAGATATCGACATGCAGTTCGATCTCGAGCCGCGGATACAATCCGTGCAGGCGGTAGATGAGGTCGGGCAGCCAGCATTGCGCGATGGTCTCGGACACGCCCAGCCGCAACCGCCCCTCGACGCCTTCGGGCGCGGTGATGTCGCGCTGGACAAGGCCGGTCAGCCGTTCGAACTGTTCGGCATAGCCCAACAGCATCTCGCCCCGCTTGGTCAGTCGCAGGCCGCCCCCGTGCCGGTCGAACAGCGCCGCGCCGATGCTGGCCTCGAGATTGCGGATGCGCGCGGTCACCGCGGGCTGGGTCAGGTGCAGCGCCTCGGCGGCCTTGGTGACGCCGCCCAGGCGGACGACGTGCAGAAAGGCGTTCAGCTGGTCGAGGTTGATCTGGCTCATGCGGTCACTCTGGCAGGCCGGACCGGCGGCGAACAGGGTGATCGGCGCGCGTCAGACCTTGGCCGCATCGCGCTTGCGCCGTTCTTCCAGCACATGCGCGGCCAGACCCTGGGTATAGCGGCACAGATCGGCCAGCCCGGCCTCGGCGGCGGTGCCGTCCCCGGCCTCGACCGCATCGGCGATGGCGACGTGGCGGGCGATGATCTCGGCCCGCGACCGGGCGGTGAAGGTGATCATGTTCATCAGCGGCTGCATCGCCTCGACCGCGCCGGCCAGGTGGTAGGACAGAACCGGGTTCTGCGCCCCGTCCACCAATGCCCGGTGAAAGGTCACGTCCGAGGCGCAGAACGCCTCGTCGCTCAGCCCTTGCTGACCCTGGCGGTGGATTTCGGCGCGCATGGTGGCCAGGTGATCTGCGCTGCGCCGCGCCGCCGACAGCGGCGCGCAGGCCCGTTCCAGCGCAAAGCGCGCTTCGCAGGCGGTGTCGAAATCGACCTCGTTCATCGACAGAAGCAGCGTCGCGGTGGTGATCTGCTGGCCATGCGCGGCCTCGAAGGTGATCCGGTTGACGAACGCCCCGCCGAAGGCACCACGCTGCGTGCGGATCAGCGATTGCGCCGCCAGCCGTTTCAGCGCCTCGCGCACGGTGGTGCGGCTGACGGCGAATTGCTCGGCCAGTTCGGCCTCGGATGGCAGGCGTTCGTCGACGATCAGCTTGCCCGACACGATGGCGTCGCGGATCGCCTCGGCGATCTGGGCTGACAGGTCAGACGTGGCTTTTGGGTCAATTTTCATTTGTCAGACATTTAATTGTCTGACAATTATCCCGTCAAGTCGAGTCGGGGAGGGCAGCGATGAATCCGGTCCTGAGAAGCGCAGCATGGCTGGCCTTCTTCGGTGCGATTCTGGCGGCCTGGGCCTGGCTTTACCTGATGGCGACGGGCATGGGCCTGGACTGGATCGGCCGGCCTGACGCCATGGCTGAGGCGATGCGCGGCATGGACCCGCGGATGCCGATGGACATGCCGATGGCACGGTTCGGGCCGCTGTTCTGGATGTGGGCCGCGATGATGGCGGCGATGATGCTGCCCACGATGGTGCCGACCTTGCGCGCCTACGAAGACCTGATGCACAGCGCCAATGGCAGCATCGCGGGCTGGCTTGGGCTGGTTGCCGGATATTTCGCCGTCTGGGTCGGGTTTGCCGCGCTGATCGCGGGTGTGCAACTGGCGCTTCTGTTCGGCGGTGTGATCGACATGCTGGGGATCGGCATCACGCGCGCCTTTCAAGCTGGGCTGCTGATCGTCGTCGGCGCGTTCCAGTTCACCCGTGCCAAGGAGGTTTGCCACGGCGTCTGCCACGCGCCCATGACCTATTTCCTGGGCCATTGGCGCCCGGGCGGCATGGGCGGATTGCGCATGGGACTGAACCTTGGCGCCTATTGCGTCGGCTGCTGCTGGGGTTTCATGGCGCTCGGTTTCGTCGGCGGGGTGATGAGCCTGTTGTGGATGGGTCTCGCCACGGCGTTCATGGTTCTTGAGAAATTGCCGCAGATCGGCCACCGGGTGATGAAACCCGCCGGTGTCGCGCTGATCGCGGGCGGTCTGGCCGTCCTGGCCTGGCCGATGATGACCGGAGGATAAGACATGGCACCCACCAAACGCCCCGACGCCGACAGGTTGCCGATCAGCCAGCGGATCGATCAACGGATGCAGAACCCAAAGCGGCGGCAGATGAACCCGACCGACTGGGCGATCAAGGGCGAGCTGTTCCTCAACTGCTCGTGCACCGTCTTCTGTCCCTGCGTTGTCAGCCTGGGCAAGCACGAGCCGACCGAAGGCGATTGCAAGGCCTGGATGGCCATCGCCATCGACGAGGGGCATTACGAGGGCGAAAGCCTGGCGGGGCTGAATGTCGGCCTGATGGTCTATATTCCCGGCCGCATGGCCGAAGGCGGCTGGCAGGTCGCGGCCTATGTCGACGAACGCGCCAGCGGCAAGGCCTACAATGGCATCCTGCGCATCTTCTCGGGCCAGGCCGGCGGCACTACGGGGCTGTTCACCATGCTCGTCAGCGACATCATCTCGGCCGAACGCGAAAAGGTCGAGATCGTGCGCGAGGGCACCAAGCGCGGTCTTTACGTGGGCCGCAAGATCCAGGGCGAGATCGAGATGATCGAAGGCGCAAGCCCCGACCATCCGGTGATGATCTCGAACTCCAAGTACTGGATGGGCCCCGACATCATCGCCGCGCGCGGCACCAAGTCGAAGGTGCGCGATTTCGGCCATGTCTGGGATTTCGGCGGCAAGTCGGCCGAAATCTGCCCGATCGACTGGTCCGGCAGCGCGGGCGGCAAATGATCTCGCCCGACTACGCGCGCATGATGGCGCGCTACAACGCCTGGCAGAACCAGTGGATGTTCGCCGCCGCCAACGGGCTGAGCGAGGAGGAGCGGCGCGCCGACCGCGGCGCCTTCTTTGGCTCGATCCATGCCACGCTGGCGCATCTTTTCTGGGGCGACACGCTTTGGGTCGCGCGGTTCGACGGCGGGCCGGGGCCCGATCCGTTGCCCGATGTCGCGTTGTCGCAACTCGACTGGGCCACGCTCTACGACTGGCCCACGATGATGGCCGAGCGGCCGAAACTCGATGCGCGTCTCGCGTCCTGGGCGTGGTCCACCGAACAGGGCGATTTCGAGGGCGATCTCAGCTGGTATTCCAAGGCGCTGCAACGCGACATGACCAAGCCCCGCGCGGTCTGCGTGATGCAGCTGTTCAACCACCAGACCCATCATCGCGGGCAGGTCCACGCGATGCTGACCGCGTTCGGGGTCAGGACCCACGACACCGACATTCCCTTCATGCCAGACGAGGTTCCGGAATGGCATTGATTTCCCCGTCCCGGCGCCTGCGCAGGACCCCTTTTTCCGACGGCGTCGAAGCCGCCGGCGTCAAGGGATACACGGTCTACAACCACATGCTGCTGCCCACGGTCTTTCATTCGGTCGAGGAAGATTACCGGCACCTGAAAGAGGCGGTGCAGGTCTGGGACGTGGCCTGCGAACGCCAGGTCGAACTGCGCGGGCCCGACGCCGCGCGCCTGATGCAGATGCTGACGCCGCGCGACCTGCGCGGGATGCTGCCCGGGCAGTGTTTCTACGTGCCCATCGTCGACGAGACCGGCGGCATGCTGAACGACCCCGTTGCCGTCAAGCTGGCCGAGGACCGTTGGTGGATCTCGATCGCCGACAGCGATCTGCTGCTTTGGGTCAAGGGCATCGCCTATGGCTATCGCCTCGATGTGCTGATCGACGAACCGGATGTGTCTCCGCTGGCGGTGCAGGGGCCGAAGTCGGACGATCTGATGGCGCGGGTCTTTGGCGATGCGGTGCGCGACATCCGGTTCTTCCGCTTCGGCTGGTTCGAGTTCCAGGGCCGCAGCCATGTCGTCGCGCGGTCGGGCTATTCCAAGCAGGGTGGGTTCGAGATCTATGTCGACGGCACCGATGCCGGGATGCCGCTGTGGAACGCGCTGATGGAAGCCGGGCGCGACCTGGACGTGCGCGCCGGCTGTCCCAACCTGATCGAAAGGATCGAGGGCGGGCTGCTGAGCTACGGCAACGACATGGACCGCACCAACACGCCGCATGAATGCGGGTTGGGCCGGTTCTGCAACACCGCCACCGCCATCGGCTGCGTCGGCCGTGACGCGCTGCTGCGGGTGGCGACAGACGGCCCGGTGCGCCAGATCCGCGCCATCGAGATCGAGGGCCCCGTGCCGGGTTGCGACCGGTTCTGGCCGTTGATGGACGGCGACAAGCGGGTGGGCCGCGTGACCAGCGCCGCCAACAGCCCGGATTTCGGCACCGGTGTGGCGATCGGCATGGTACGGATGACGCATTGGGATGCCGGCACCGAGTTGCGGGTGGACACGCCGGACGGCCCGCGCGCGGCCCGCGTGCGCGAGGCGTTCTGGATCTGACGCGGATGGCGCGGGCGGATGCGAGGGGCCAGCCCCTCGCGCTCCCCGGAGTTTACCCGGCAAGATGAAGACAGGGAGAAAGACGATGAGCTTCAAGGCATTGGTGGTCCGCAAGGACGAGGACAGCGGCAAGACATCCGCCGCGGTGGAAACGCTCGAGATGGGCGATCTGCCCCAGGCCGAGGTGACGGTCGCCGTCGAGTATTCCACCGTCAACTACAAGGACGGGCTGTGCATCGGGCCGGGGGGCGGGCTGGTGCGCAAGTATCCGCATGTGCCGGGCATCGATTTCGCCGGCACGGTCGAGACATCCGACGACGCCCGCTACAAGCCCGGCGACAAGGTCGTGCTGACCGGCTGGCGCGTCGGCGAGGCGCATTGGGGCGGCTATTCGCAGAAGGCGCGGGTCAAGGCCGACTGGCTGGTGCCGCTGCCCGAGGGGTTGGATACCCGGCAGGCCATGGCGGTGGGCACGGCCGGCTTTACCGCGATGCTGGCGGTGATGGCGCTGGAGGATCACGGCCTGAAGCCGGGTCACGGTCCGGTCCTGGTGACGGGTGCCGCGGGCGGCGTGGGATCGGTCGCCACGGCGATCCTGGCCAAGCTGGGCCACGAGGTCGCGGCGGTGACCGGCCGGCCCGAGACCGAGGCCTATCTGAGGGATCTCGGCGCCACGCAGATCGTGCCGCGCGAAGAGATCAACGAGACCGTCAAGCGGCCTCTGGAATCCGAGACCTGGACGGGCTGCGTCGATGCCGTCGGCGGAGCGATGCTGGCCCGCGTGCTGGGGCAGATGAAATACGGCGCCTCGGTGGCCGCGGTCGGCCTGGCTGGCGGGGCGGGTCTGCCCGCGACCGTCGTGCCGTTTCTTTTGCGCGGGGTGAACCTGCTGGGCATCGACAGCGTCATGCAGCCCTACGACAACCGCCTGCGCGCCTGGGAGCGGATCGCCCGCGACCTGCCGATGACCAAGCTCGAAGCGATGGTGCACCCCGCCACGCTGGCCGATCTGCCGGGCCTCGGTGCCGACATCCTCAAGGGTCAGGTCAAGGGCCGCGTGGTGGTCGACGTCAACGCCTGAACCGGCGCCGCATCTGCGACCGGCGTCCCCGCCGGTCGCGGCAAACGCCGCCCGGTGCCCAGGAGCCGGGCACAGGCCGCTGCGCCCTGCCGCATGCCGGCATCGAGTCGGCGCGCGCGATACGCGCCTGCATGCTCCACGCATGTCGCTTTTGGCCCCCGGACCGGCGGGCACACCGTGGACGTGTTTCAATTTCGGCGTTCCTGTTCTAGGGTAAACGATGGAACCAAGCCCCGGGCGACACCGTTGCCATCGGGGACATCCGCAAGAATTGCCGGAGGGAGGGACCGAATGTTCAGGAAAATAATGGTACCGGTGGACCTGGCGCATCGCGAGCGATTGCAGCGGGCGCTGGATTGCGCCGTGGATCTTGCGGCGCATTACGGGGCCGAACTGGTTTATGTCGGCGTGACATCGGGCACACCGTCATCGGTGGCGCACACGCCGGCCGAATACGGCAGGAAACTGTCGGCCTTCGCGGCCGAACAGACGTCGGGCAGGGGGCTGAGCGCTTCGGCCCACCCGGTCGTCGCCCACGACCCCACCACCGAGGTGGACGATGCACTGATGAAGGCGGTGGACGACACCGGCGCCGACCTCGTGGTGATGCAAAGCCATATCCCCGGGTTGTTGGACTATGTCTGGCCGTCCAACGGTGGAAAGATCGCCGAACACGCGCGCTGTTCGGTCTTCGTGGTGCGCGGCTGAGCCCGGCTCTCGGGAAACCGCGCGAAACCGCTACAAAAAACAGGGAGGCCGAAATGGCCGATGAAACGACAAACCAGGGAATCCCCGCGCCCGAAGGCTCGGCGGACATCATCGAAACCGACTACGAGATCGGTCAGGACAATATCGAGACCAGGATCGGTCCGTTCGGGCTCGACATCCACAACCCGGTGTTCCTGATCTCGGGTTTGTCGGTTGTGGCCTTCGTCGCATACGCCTTGGCCGCACCGGCGCAGGCCGAGGCGTTCTTTGGCTGGTTGCGCCCGACGCTGACCAGCACCTTCGACTGGTTCTTTCTGATGGCGGCCAATATCTTCGTCATCTTCTGCCTCATTCTGATCGTGACGCCGGTCGGCTCGGTCCGTCTGGGCGGGGCGGACGCGACGCCCGATTACGGCTATCCGGGTTGGTTCGCGATGCTGTTCGCCGCGGGCATGGGCATCGGGCTGATGTTCTTCGGCGTTCTGGAACCGGCCTATTACTTCGGCACGCCCTGGGGCGACGAGCCGTTGGGCACGGTGCGCCCCTTCACCGAGGATGGCCAACTGATTGCGGCGAATGTCGAAGAAGCACGGCGCATGGCCCTGGCAGCCACGTCGTATCATTGGGCGCTGCACCCCTGGGCGATCTATGCGGTCGTCGCGCTGGCGCTGGCCCTGTTCAGCTACAACAAGGGGCTGCCGCTGTCGATCCGTTCGGCCTTCTACCCGATCCTGGGCGAACGGGTCTGGGGCTGGTGGGGCCACATCATCGACACGCTGGCGGTGTTCGCCACGCTGTTCGGGCTGGCCACGTCTCTGGGCGTCGGTGCGCAGCAGGCCAATGCAGGGCTCGACTACGTCTATGGCATTCCCAGCAGCATCACGGTTCAGGTGATCCTGATCATCGGCATCACCGCGGTGGCGCTGATCTCGGTGCTGCGCGGGCTTGACGGCGGGGTCAAGGTGCTGTCCGAGATCAACATGGTGATCGCGGCGGCGTTGCTGTTCTTCGTGCTGTTCGCCGCCGGGGCAGGCACCATCCTGAGCGAGTTCGTCGCCGGCCTGGGCGCCTACGCGCGCGAGGTCATCCCGCTGTCCAACCCGTTCGGCCGCGAGGATACCGGCTATATGCAGGGCTGGACGGCGTTCTACTGGGCCTGGTGGATTTCGTGGTCGCCCTTTGTCGGGATGTTCATTGCCCGCGTCAGCCGTGGCCGCACGGTGCGCGAATTCGTCATCTGCGTGCTGATCATCCCGTCGCTTGTCTGCGTCCTGTGGATGGCGGTCTTTGGTGGCACGGCGATCAATGACATGATCGCCAATCCCGAGACCAGCGCGGTCAAGGCCAACGTGATCGACGCCTACCGGCCCGAATTGTCGTTGTTCGCCATGCTGGAAAGCCTGCCGCTGACAGCGATCACGTCGACGGTCGGGATCGTTCTGGTGATCGTGTTCTTCGTCACGTCGTCGGACAGCGGTTCGCTGGTGATCGACACGATCACGGCGGGCGGCAAGATCGACGCCCCGGTGCCGCAGCGGGTGTTCTGGTGCACCTTCGAGGGGCTGGTGGCGATCGCGCTGTTGATCGGCGGCGGTCTGACCTCGCTGCAGGCGATGGTGATTTCGACCGGCCTGCCTTTCACGGTGGTTCTGCTGTTGATGTGCTACGCGATCTGGAAGGGTCTGATGAGCGAACGCCGCGCCTGATCCGCGGGTGACGGCCATGCATCGTGGCGCCGTCCGGGCATTGCAGCTCGGGCGGCTTTCCGCTTTCTTGGCGCCGGGGAAAACCGGGCGGAGACCGAGACCATGCTGGACATCGAATTCGTGCGCGCGCAGTTCCCGGCCTTTGCCGAGCCGTCGCTGCAGGGGCAGGCGTTCTTTGAAAACGCCGGCGGGTCCTATGCCTGCGCGCCCGTCATCGACCGGCTGACGCGGTTCTACCGGGAACGCAAGGTACAACCCTATGGGCCGTACCAGGCAAGCCGCCTGGGCGGCGAGGAGATGGACGAGGCGCGGCGGCGGATGGCCGCCCTGCTGGGCGTGGCGACCGACGAACTCGGCTTCGGTCCCTCGACGACGCAGAACACCTATGTGTTGGCCCAGGCATTCCGCCGGATGATGCAGCCGGGCGAGGCGATCGTCGTCACCAACCAGGATCACGAGGCCAATTCCGGCCCCTGGCGGCGCCTGGCCGAGGACGGGATCGAGATCCGCGAATGGCGCATGGACCCCGAGACCGGCCATCTCGACCCCGCGGCGCTGGAACGCCTGCTGGACGACAAGGTCCGGCTGGTCTGTTTCCCGCATTGCTCGAACGTGGTGGGCGAGATCAACCCGGTGACCGAAATCACCGCGCTGGCCCATGCCGCGGGCGCCTTTGTCTGCGTCGACGGGGTCAGCTATGCGCCGCACGGCTTTCCCGATATCGGCGCGCTTGGTCCCGATATCTACCTTTTTTCCAGCTACAAGACCTATGGCCCGCACCAGGGGATCATGGTGACCCGCCGCGCGCTGGCTGAAACGCTGCCGAACCAGGGGCATTATTTCAACGGCGGCACGCTCTACAAACGCTTCACCCCGGCCGGGCCGGACCATGCGCAGATCGCCGCCTGTGCCGGCATGGCCGATTATGTCGACACCTTGGCAGCCCATCACGGGGTCGCGGCCGGTGGCGTGCACGGTCTGATGCGCGCGCATGAAACCCGGCTGCTGCAACCCTTGCTCGACTGGCTGGCCGCGCGCAACGACCTGCGCCTGCTGGGCCCACGCCGGGCCGAGGCGCGTGCACCCACCGTCGCGGTCGCGCTGGCGCGGCGGGGCGAGGATGTCGCCGCAGACCTGGCACCGCATGGCATCATGGCGGGCGGCGGCGATTTCTACGCCGTGCGCGCCTTGCAGGGCATGGGGGTGGATGCCGATCACGGCGTGCTGCGGCTGTCCTTCGTGCATTACACCTCGGAGGCCGAGATCGGCCGGCTGATCGAAACGCTGGAGCGGGTGCTCTGATGGCACAGGCGGGGCATGCGTATTTTTCAAAGAGAAGAAGCCCCTTGTCTGCAGCGGATCGGCCCTAGCTTGAGGTCGAAGACGTAAGGGGCTGATATGGGCGAGACTTCTCCGATCCTGGTCTGGATGCGCCGCGACCTGCGGCTGAGCGACCATCCGGCGCTGCACAAGGCGGCCGCAAGCGGCAGGCCGGTCATCCCGGTTTTCATCCGCGACGGGCTGGTCGATGGGCTGGGCGCCGCGCCGAAATGGCGGTTGGGGCTTGGCCTGGAGCATTTCGCCCAACGCCTCGCCGACAAGGGTTCGCGACTGATCCTGCGCTCGGGTGACGCGCGCGCCGTGTTGCTGGAGCTGATCGAACAGACCGGGGCCGGGGCGGTCTGCTGGATGCGCGCCTATGACCCCGACAGCGTCGAACGCGACAAGGCGGTCAAGGCGGCGCTCAGGGAACGCGACATCGACGCCGAAAGCCTTGCCGGTCACGTGCTGTTCGAGCCCTGGACGGTCGAAACCAGGACCGGTGGCTTCTACAAGGTCTACACCCCGTTCTGGAAGGCCGTGAAGGGGCGCGACGTGGCCGCACCCTTGCCCGCGCCGTCCGAGTTTCGCGCGCCCGGCACGTGGCCCGACAGCGAGGCGCTGGAGGACTGGGCCCTGGGCGCGGCGATGCGGCGCGGCGCGTCGGTTGTGCGACCCCATGTGCGGCTGGGCGAAGACGCGGCACAGGCGCGGCTGGGGGCCTTCATGGCGCACAAGGTCGCCGAATACGATGACACCCGCGACCTGCCTTCGGTGGACGGCACGTCCTGCCTGTCGGAAAACCTGGCCTTGGGCGAGATCAGCGCCGCGCAATGCTGGCACGCTGGCATCCGCGCCCGCGAGGAAGGCAAGGCCGGGGCCGAGACCTTTCTCAAGGAACTGGTCTGGCGCGACTTCGCCTATCACCTGATGTGGCACACGCCCCGCATCCTGACCGAGAACTGGCGCGAGGAATGGGCCGGCTTTCCCTGGAACACCGACGAACGCCGCGCCGAGGTCAAGGCGTGGAAACAGGGCCGCACCGGTATCCGCTTTGTCGATGCCGGCATGCGCGAGATGTACGTCACCGGCCGGATGCACAACCGCGCGCGGATGATCGTCGCCAGTTACCTGACCAAGCATCTGCTGTGCCATTGGCAGATCGGGCTGAAATGGTTCGAGGACTGCCTGATCGACTGGGACCCGGCCAGCAACGCCATGGGCTGGCAATGGTCGGCCGGGTCGGGGCCGGACGCCACACCCTATTTCCGGGTCTTCAACCCGGTGACGCAGCGCGACAAGTTCGACCCGAAACGGGCCTATGTGGATCGCTGGATCGCCGAGGGCCGGCGCAATCCCGGCAAAGACGCGCTGAGCTATTTCGACGCCATCCCGCAACACTGGCACATGGCGCCCGGCGATCCCTATCCGGATCCGATCGTTCCCGTCGACGAAGGCCGCAAGCGCGCGCTGGATGCCTACGAAAACCGGGGCTTCTGATCGCGAAGGCGAAAAACCACAAACACTCAAAACGTTAACCTTCGCGCTTGCCGTAAAAGCCTTTGGGCCTATAGCGTGTCAAGAACGCGTGACAGAGGAAGTGACATGATCCTGACCGGTACCGAGGGCCAGAAAGACCTGCCCCGCTATTTCACGCGGGTCTTCGACGCGGTCACGCAGCTCAACACGGGGCGGCTGGACTTCGTGCTGCCCGATGGCCGGCATTTTCGCGCCGAGGGTCGCAACCCCGGCCCGGTGGCGGAAATCGCGATCCACAATCGCGACGTCTTTGCCCGCCTGATCCGCGAAGGCGACCTGGGTTTTTGCGACGCCTATCTGGACGGCTGGTGGTCGACGCCCGATCTCATGGCCTTCATGGACCTGGTGCATGCCGACAACGACGAACTCTATGACGGCTTTCCTGGCATGAGCCTGGTGCGGGCCTACGAACGGATGCGGTTCTGGCTGCAATCGAATTCGCGGCGGCAGGCGAAAAAGAACATCAGCTACCATTACGACCTGGGCAACGAATTCTACGGGCTGTGGCTGGACGAAACGATGACCTATTCCTCGGCCCTGTTCGAAACCGGGCAGGAAAGCACCGAGGCCGCGCAGATCGCCAAATACGCGTCGATGGTCGACCAGATGGGCGTCAAGCCGGGCGATCACGTGCTGGAGATCGGTTGCGGCTGGGGCGGGTTCGCGGAATATGCCGCCAAGGAACGCGGATTGCGCGTCACCGGTCTGACGATCAGCCGCGAACAGTTGAACTACGCCCGGGAACGCATTGAAAAGGCGGGACTGTCCGACCAGGTCGAGTTCAAGTTGCAGGATTATCGCGATGAACGCGGCAGCTATGACGGCATCGCGTCGATCGAGATGTTCGAAGCCGTGGGCGAGAAATACTGGCCGGTCTATTTCGACACCGTGCGGCAAAGGCTGAAACCCGGCGCCAACGCGACCTTGCAGATCATCACCGTTCAGCACGAACGCTGGGACATCTACAAGCGCGGGGTCGATTTCATCCAGAAATATATCTTTCCGGGCGGCATGTTGCCCAGCCCGGTGGTGTTGCGCAACGAGATCGAAAAGGCCGGCCTGCGCACGTTGCGGTCCATCGAGTTCGGTGAAAGCTACAGCCAGACGCTGCGGCGCTGGCATGACACGTTCAACGAGAAATGGGACCAGGTGGCGCAACTTGGGTTCGACAACCGGTTCCGCCGGATGTGGAATTTCTACCTCACGTCTTGCGCCGCGACCTTTCACAGCGGTAATTGTGACGTGACGCAGATCACGATCACGAGAGCGACCTGACCCATGCCCACGGCTGCCAAGTTCATCGCCGCGCTGACATTTGGCATCCTTGGACTGATTTCGGCACAGATCGTGAAAACCCTGATGCCGCCCAGCACGGATTTCGGCATGTTCGTCCCGGTGACGACGGGCGTCGCGGCATTGTGCGGCTGGGTCATCGTCGGCCCGCGCGCGGGACGCGGCATGTCTGCGGCGATTTCGAACGGATTCACCGGCACGGTTGCCATGGTCTTGTGGAACCTGTTCATCCAGTCCGCCAACGAGATGACCGCACGGTCATTCAAGCGGTTCTACGATACCGCCTTCGAGGCCATCGCCGCGATCTTCGAGATCGCGGTGGAATACGGCTCCAAGATGCTGGATCCAAGGCTGCTCATGGTGCTGTTCCTGGGCGGCATCGCCGCCGGCATCATCACCGAATTCGCCGCCCGACGCTGGAGGTGATCCTGCCCGATCTGTTCGTCTACGGCACGTTGCGGCATCTTCCGCTGCTGGAAACCGTGCTGGGCAGGGGGCTGGGACGCGACGCGACATGCCCCGCCACCCTGCGCGGCTACGCGGTATCGCGCGCCAAGGACCAGCCGTTCCCGATGATCGCGACCAGCGCCGGCGGCTGTGCGACAGGGGTGGTGTTGCGCGGCCCGACCGAAACGGACCTGAACCGGCTGGACTATTTCGAGGGCGGGTTCGGGTATGACCGTGTGCCCGTCGACGTCGAGACAGCCGAAGGCCCGCGCCGGGCGACGGTCTATGTGCCCCGGCCCGGGTTGTGGCAGGCTTATGGCCCCTGGGACCTCGACGGTTGGGTGCGTGACTGGGGGCAGGTGGCGCAGGACGCAGCGGACGAGATCATGCGCCACTACGGGCGCACGCCCTCCGACAGGATGCAGGCGTTGCGGCCCTTTCTGTACGCGCGCGCCTGGGCGCGCAGCCTGGCCGAAACACCTGCGCCGCAGACGCTGCGCAGCGCCATGACCGCGGCCGATGTCGAAGTCCTGCGTGATCGGGCGGGTTTCGACGGTTTCTTCCGCATCCGCGCCTTCGACCTGCGCCACCGCCGGTTCGACGGAACGACGACGGATCCGGTCAGCCGCGAAGGCTTCGTCGCCTTCGATGCCGCCCTGGTGATACCCTACGACCCCGCAACCGACCGGCTGCTGCTGATCGAACAGTTGCGCTATGGCCCGCTGCTGCGCGGCGATCCGGCGCCCTGGGTGCTGGAACCCATCGCCGGGCTGGTCGACGCGGGCGAGAACCCGGCCGATTGCGCCCGCCGCGAGGCGGTGGAAGAGGCCGGGATCACACTGACCGCGCTCGAGCCGATGACCCGCGTCTATGCCTCGCCGGGATATTCCAGCGAGTTCTTTCACTGCTTCCTGGGGCTGTGCGACCTGTCGGACCACAGCGGTGGGCTGGGCGGTCTCGATAGCGAAAACGAAGACATCCGCAGCCATGTCATCGCCTTCGACCGCGCCATGGCTCTGATCGACAGCGGCGAGATCAATGCCGGTCCGCTGGCGATGATGCTGCTGTGGCTGGCCCGCCACCGCGACCGGCTGCGGGCATCGGCTTGAGTTCACCTGCGCCGCGCCCTACACCGGAGTGGCAAGACAGGAGACAGCCCATGCGCATCGCCAAAGACCTCGCTGACGCGATCGGGAACACGCCGCTGATCCGGCTCAAGAAGGCGTCCGAGATCACCGGATGCGAGATCCTGGGCAAGGCCGAGTTCATGAATCCCGGCCAGTCGGTCAAGGACCGTGCGGCGCTCTACATCATCCGTGACGCGGTGGCGCGTGGCGAACTCAAGCCCGGCGGCACCATCGTCGAGGGCACGGCGGGCAATACCGGCATCGGGCTGGCGCTGGTGGGCGCGTCGATGGGCTTCAAGACCGTGATCGTCATGCCCGAGACGCAAAGCCAGGAAAAGAAGGACATGCTGCGGCTGGCCGGCGCCGAACTGGTGCTGGTGCCCGCGGCTCCCTACAAGAACCCCAACAACTACGTGCGCTATTCCGGCCGGCTGGCCGCCGAACTGGCCAAGACCGAACCGGGCGGCGCGATCTGGGCCAACCAGTTCGACAACGTCGCCAACCGCCAGGCGCATGTGGAAACGACCGGCCCCGAGATCTGGGAACAGACCGGCGGCAAGGTCGACGGCTTCATCTGCGCCGTGGGGTCCGGCGGCACGCTGGCCGGCGTGGCCGAAGCCTTGCAGTCCAAGGGCGTGCGGATCGGTCTGGCCGACCCGATGGGCGCGGCGCTCTACAGCTTCTACACCACCGGCGCTTTCGCCTCCGAAGGCACGTCGATCACCGAAGGCATCGGACAGGGGCGGGTGACCGCCAACCTCGAGGGCTTCACCCCCGATTTCTGCTGCCAGGTGCCTGACGACGAAGCGCTGCCCATCGTATTCGACCTGCTGTCCGGAGAGGGGCTGTGCCTGGGCGGGTCGTCCGGCATCAACGTCGCGGGTGCGATCCGCATGGCGCAAGAGATGGGGCCGGGCCACACCATCGTGACGATCCTGTGCGACTACGGCACGCGCTATCAGTCCAAGCTGTTCAATCCCGACTTCCTCGCGGAAAAGGGTCTGCCGCTGCCGTCCTGGCTGACCCGGGCGCCCGCCAGCATCCCCGGCGTGTTCGAAGACTCATGATCCACGCGCTGCTTCGCTGCCTTTCCATCACGGCGTTGGCCTTGGGCCTGGCGCTGTCGCCGCTATCGGCCCAGTCGACCGACGCGATCGATTACGATAGCTGGATCGAACTGGCGGTCCGCGCCGAGGCGGTCACCGATGCCGGCGAGGCGTCCAGTGCCGCGTTGGAAGACCTGCGGCTGGACATCGCGGGTTGGCGCGATGTCTTCTTGCGCGCGCAGGGCGACAACGCCACCCGGATCGCGTCGCTGCAATCGCAGATCGACGCGCTTGGCCCGGTGCCCGAAAGCGGCGAGGAACCCGCAGAGATCGCGACGCGCCGGGCGGAACTGACTGCACAACTGGCGCGACTGCAGCAACCGGTCCGCCGCGCCGAAGAGGCGTATACCCGGGCCGACGCCATCATCCGAGAGATCGACACGATCATCCGCAACCGCCAGGCCGACGAATTGCTGCAACTGGGCCCGTCACCGCTGAATCCGGCGTTCTGGCCGCGTGCCCTTGGCGAGCTTTCGGCGACCGCCAACCGCTTTGGCGACGAGGTGCGCCGCAACTGGTCGTCCGACGCGATGCGCGCCGAGATGCGCGCGAACATGCCGCTGATCCTGGTCCTCGTGGCGATCGCCGGTGTTCTGGTCACGCGCGGCCAGCGATGGGTGATCGCAGGGGTCGACTGGCTGCGCGCGCATACCAGCCGGGGCACCGGCGTCTGGTCGCTGATGCTGTCGCTGGGCCAGATCGCGCTGCCGTTGCTGGGCATCTACGCATTGATCTCGGCGATCTTCGCCACCGGCATGGTCGGACAGCGCTGGACGCTGATGCTGGAACAGGTGCCGATCTGGGCGACGATCCTGCTGGGCATCCGCTGGCTGGCGCACCAGGTCTTCCACCCCAATGACGATGTGGCCATCCTTGCATTCCGGACCAAGGAGCGCCGCAAGGCACGCCGCCTGGCCAATACGATGTCGGTGCTGATCGTCGTGAAAAGCGCCATCGACGTGCTGGTCGACGTCGAAAGCTACGATCCCGAAACGACGGCGGTGCTGTATTTCCCTGTCCTGCTTCTGGCCGGCTACACGCTGTTCCGGCTTGGCCGTCTGCGCAGCGAACCGGCGCAACAGGATGCCGGCACCGGTGGTTCCGAAAGCGTTCCCTACCGGTTGCGGCTTGTCCGGTTGTTGGGACGCGCGGCGATGGTCGTCGGCGTGGTGGGGCCGGTGCTGGCGGCGATCGGCTATGTCCGCGTCGGCGAAGCACTGGTCTATCCCGCCATCGCGACCCTGGCCCTGGCCGGCGCGGTGCTGGTTCTGCAACGTCTGGTCAACGACCTCTACCACCTGTTCACCGGCCGCGATGCGCGCGAAAGCGACAGCCTGTGGCCGGTTCTGGGCGGCTTCGCGGTCGCGCTGGCCGCAGCGCCGGTCCTGGCGCTGATCTGGGGCGCCCGGGTCGCCGACCTGACCGAACTCTGGGCCCGGTTCCGCGAAGGCTTCGTGTTCGGCGAAACGCGGATTTCGCCCACCGACTTCCTGGTCGTGATCGTGGTTTTCGTCCTGGGCTTCATGCTGACCCGGCTGCTGCAGGGCGGTCTGCGCAGCTCGGTCCTGCCGCGCACCAAGATCGACCAGGGCGGTCAGAACGCCATCGTGTCCGGGGTCGGCTATATCGGCATCTTCGTCGCGGCGATCCTTGCGATCACCGCGGGCGGGCTTGACCTGTCGTCGCTGGCGATCGTGGCCGGGGCCCTGTCGGTCGGTATCGGCTTTGGCTTGCAGAACATCGTGTCGAATTTCGTTTCCGGCATCATCCTGCTGATCGAACGCCCGATTTCGCAGGGCGACTGGATCGAGGCCGGCGGCTATCAGGGCATCGTCAAGGATATCTCGGTTCGCTCGACACGGATCGAGACCTTCGACCGGTTCGACGTGATCGTGCCCAATGCCGACCTGGTGTCCGGCACCGTCACCAATTTCACCCGCGGCAACGTGCTGGGGCGGATCATCGTTCCGGTGGGGGTGGCCTATGGCACCGACACCCGCAAGGTCGAGAAGATCCTGCTGGGCATCGCCCGCGACCATCCGATGGTGCTGATGAACCCCGCGCCGTCGGTCTATTTCTCGGGGTTCGGGGCGGATTCGCTCGATTTCGAGATCCGCGCGGTGCTGACCGACATCAACCAGGGCATCAATGTGCGCACCGAAATGCGCCATCGGATCGTCGAGCTTTTCGCCGAAGAGGGGATCGAGATTCCCTTCGCGCAGCGCGATGTCTGGCTGCGCAACCCCGAAGCGCTGCGCGGCCCGACCAGCGAGACCCAAGCGCCGCCGGCCGAACCCGAGGAGAAGGACAGAACATGACCGAACTGTTCCGGCAGGACGCCTATCTGCGGGACGCGCCCGCCGAGGTGGTCCGCCTGACCGACGAAGGCGGAATCGTCGTCGACCAGGTGCTGTTCTACCCCAAGGGCGGCGGTCAGCCGGGCGATAGCGGCTGGATCGACTTCGGCGGCCGCAGCCTGTCCATCGCGACGGCCGTCAGGGATGCCGACGGCGCCGCGGTTCTGGTTCCGGCCGAACCATCGGCCCTGCCGCCACCTGGAACCGCGCTGGTCCAGCGGCTGGACTGGGAACGGCGGCACAAGCACATGCGCGTGCACACTGCGCTGCACCTTCTGTCGGTCGTGATCCCGCTGCCGGTGACCGGCGGGCAGATCGGGGCAGGGACCGGCCGGCTGGATTTCGCCATGCCCGAGCCGCCCGCCGACCGCGACGCGCTGGAACGCGCGCTGAACGACCTGGTCGACCGTGACCTCGCGGTCACCGAAGACTGGATCACCGAGGCCGAGCTGGACGCCAATCCCGACCTGGTCAAGACACTGTCGGTGCAGCCGCCCCGCGGTGCCGGCCATATCCGGCTGGTGCGGATCGGGCTGGGCGGGGGTCAGGTCGACCTGCAGCCCTGCGGCGGCACCCATGTGGCGCGCACTTCGGAAATCGGGCGCATCCGGCTGGGCAAGATCGAGAACAAGGGCAAGCAGAACCGCCGCGTCAACATCGTGCTCGACTGAGCCCGCCCGATCCGGCGGCGCGCGTTCCGCGCTCAGGATGCCATCAGCCGCCAACCTGGCCTTCCCCCTTCCGGGGGAAGCAAGCCCGTGGCGGGCCGACCCCGTTCGGCAATGCACGGACGATTGGGCACGATGGCCGGCTGCCGGGCGCGCCAGAAGAAAGCTCAGCGTTTCTTGAGCGGGACGCCGTAAAGCTCGAGCTTGTGACCCTTGAGGCGGTAGCCGAGCTTTTCGGCGATCCGTTCCTGCAGCGCCTCGATCTCGGGATCGACGAATTCGATCACTTCACCGGAATTGAGATCGATCAGGTGATCGTGGTGGTCGCGGTCGGCGTCTTCGTATCGCGCCCGTCCGTCGCCGAAATCCAGCCGGTCCAGGATGCCGGCCTCTTCGAACAGTTTCACCGTCCGGTAGACCGTGGCGATCGAAATCGCCGAATCGAGCGCCGAGGCACGGGTGTAGAGTTCTTCGACATCCGGGTGGTCGGTCGAGTCCTCGAGCACCTGCGCGATGATCCGGCGCTGGCCGGTCATCCGCAGGCCCTTGGCCTCGCAGCGTTCGGTGATCGTGTCGGTCATCTCGCGGCCCTCTTGGTCCGGACCTTTTGCCAAAAGCCCGGACCGGGGCCAAGGGGTCAGTTGTAGAGCGGCTGCATCCCCATCTGCATGTGCAGCGCGTTGACCGTGGTCTCGTCGAGGCCCATCGCCTTGGCCAGCGCGTCGAGATACTGCGCTTCGGCGGCGGTATCGACGCGGATCGTCATCAGCGAGGCGGCATAGACCTGCATCCGCTGTGCCTGGGGCGTGTCGGCGGCCAGACCGTCCACATCGATCGGCGCGGCCAGCTGCGCGTTGACGAATGCGATGTCGTCGGCATCGGCATCCTCGCCCACGGTTTCGAGGATCTTAGCCTTTTCCGCCGCGTCGATGCCGCCATCTGCCTTGGCGGCCTGGATCATCGCCCTCAGCATCAGCGCCGCGGTCTGTTCGGCTTCGGGCGCGGTGTCGCGGGTGTTCATCGCGTCCAGCATCGCACCGGCGCCCTTGCCCTGTGCCGCTGCCGCGCCGCCCATCATCGCCAGCAAGCCCGCAAGCCCCGCACCGGCGCCGGACCCGGCACCGGACAGCAGCCCGCCCGAGGCGCCTTCGGATTTGGAACCGCCGCCCATGATCGACGACAGGTCGAACCCGCCCTGCTGCATCTTCTCCATCATGCCGGCCAGCGGATTGGTGCCGCCGGCGCCGCCCATCAGCGCGCCAAGCCCGCCTTCCTGCATCTTCTTCATCATGTCGGCCATCGGGTTGTCGGCGGCGGCGGGCGCTTCGCCGGTCATCATCCGACCCATCTGCGCCTGCTGCGCCGACATCGGGTTCTCTCCCTTGATCTGTGCCCCGCCGCCCAGAAGGCCGCCCAGTCCCTGACCTCCGGCCAGCTTGTCGACGCCGCGCGCGGCGGCATATCCGATGGCGACCTTGGCCAGCGTGCCCATGAGACCCATGACGATACTCCTCTGTTCCTGTCGGGTGGGGGCAGAGTGCCAGAACCGGGCGTCTCTGCAAAGCGGGGCTTTGCTGCGGGGTTTCCCCCTTGCGGTCAGGTCCCGCAGAAGGTGGCCTGCACGGCTTCGGTCGGCAGCGGCGGGCGGCGAAGATCGTCCGACGCAGGGTCGGGGTCGAAGGGATGGGCGAGCACGGCGTTCAGGCGGTGGAAGGGCGCATCGTCGCCCTGGACCGCGGCGGCGATCATCTGTTCGATCCGGTGGTTGCGCGGGATGATCGCGGGATTGACCGAGCGCATCAATGCGTCCGGATCGGTTTGGCCTTCGATCCGGGCGCGCCATCCGCGCTCCCATCCGTCGAACGCGGTGGGATCAGTGAACTGGTCGCGCGCGCCGCCATCGGTCAAAGCCCTGAAAGTGTTCGTGAAATCGGCTTGGTTGGCCTGCATCAGGCCCAGCAGATCGGCGATCAGGCGGGCATCGTCGGCCCGCGGATCGGCGATGCCGATCTTGGCGGCAAAGCGCTTCAACCAGGCAGCGCGCACCAGTTCAGGCATTCCCTCGACCGCTGTCTGATAAGCCGGCAACGCGGCTTCGGGATCGGGTTCCAGCATCAACAGCGCGTTGGCCAGTTGCGCCATGTTCCAGACGATGATGTCGGCCTGCGCCGCGTAGCCATAGCGCCCGAACCGGTCGATCGAACTGAACACGGTTTCCGGGTCGTAGGCATCCATGAAGGCGCAGGGGCCATAGTCGATGGTCTCGCCCGACAGCGTGCAATTGTCGGTGTTCATCACCCCGTGGATAAAGCCGAGGCTGAGCCACTGCGCCACGAGGTCGGCCTGCTTTTCCATAACGCGGCCAAGCAGTTCCAGGGCGGTGTTGACGTCGGGGTAGTGGCGCTCGACGATGTGGTCGAACAGCGTGCGCAGCGCGTCGGCCTGGCCGCGGGCGGCGAAGACCTGAAAGGTGCCGACGCGGATGTGGCTTTGCGCGACGCGGGTCAGCACCGCGCCGGGCAGCGGTGCCTCGCGGATCACCTCCTGTCCGGTGCGCACGGCAGCGAGCGCGCGGGTCGTGGGTACGCCAAGTGCTTGCATTGCCTCGGAAATCACGTATTCGCGGAGTACCGGTCCAAGCCAGGCGCGGCCGTCGCCCATGCGGGAATAGGGGGTCGGGCCCGACCCCTTGAGCTGGATGTCGCGGCGGATGCCATCACGGCCCACCACCTCGCCCAGCAGGATGGCGCGGCCATCGCCCAGCTGCGGGTTGAACTGGCCGAACTGGTGGCCGGCATAAAGCTGGGCCAGAGGTTCCGCTCCGTCCGGCAAGGTATTGCCCGAAAACACTTTTGCGAGCGTTTCGTCATCACCGCCGGCGACGCCCAGAAGATCGGCCAGGTCGCGGTTGAAGGCGATCAGGCTGGGTGCCCTGACCGGGGTCGGGGCGAGACGCGTGAAAAAGCCGTCGGGCAGACGCGCGTAGGAGTTGTCGAAGGGGATCGCGAGGGTCATGGTCTGCATATAGGCGTGCTGCGGCCGGCGAGCAAACCGTCCTGTTCTGTCCGGTTTCGGGACGGATTGCTGACGTCAGAGCACACGCGACATCAGGCAATAGCCATCACGTTCCGAAAAACGCGCCTTGCGATACATGTGCCGGATCGGTTCGTTGGCGGTGTCGACCTCGAGATGGAGTGCCTTGACGCCGCTGCCCCTGAGCGCCTGGCACATCCCGTTGAGCGCCTCGCCGCCCATGCCCCGGCGGCGCACGGCGGGCCGGATGTAAAGCTCGTCGACGATGCCGTCGAGCCCGCCATATTCCAGAGACCAGCCGAACGTGATGCAGATGTAGCCGACCGGTGCGCGGCGCGGCCCGATCAGCCAGATCGCGCCGTGGGGCGAGCCCTCGAGCAGCGGCATGACGGCGGCGTTCTGGTGTTCGCCATCGGTGTCAAAGCCCATCTCGGCATGGAAGGCCGCAACGAGGGGCAGCAGTTTCTCGGCATCTTCGGGGATGGCAAGGTGCAGCGATTTCATAGTCTTGCCAGTCTTTGCTGAAGCAGGGAAAAGAACCCGTCGGCGTCTATGTCGCCCATGAACGTGGCATTCGCCGGCCGTTTGGTGACGCGCCACCAGTCGGCCACGGTCATGCCGCGGGTCAGTTCCGAACCGGTTTCGATCTCGACATTGATGTGTCGGCCGGTGAACAGATCGGGACGGAGCAGGTAGGCGGTGACGCACGGGTCGTGCAGCGGCGCGCCTTCCGAGCCGTATTTCTCCTTGTCGAAGCGTTCGAAGAAATCGCTCATCAGCGCCACGGCGATGCCGACCGGCGAACCGATGGCGCGAAAGGCGTCGTTGCGCGGCTTGGTCACCAGCGCCTTGTGAGTCACGTCAAGCGGCATGACGGTCAGCGGAGCGCCGGATCCGAACACGATTTCAGCCGCTTCGGGATCGACATAGATGTTGAACTCGGCGGCGGGCGTGATGTTGCCCACCTCGAAATACGCGCCGCCCATGAGCACGATCTCGGCGATGCGGGGGGCGATGTCGGGCGCGCGGGTAAGCGCGGTGGCGATGTTGGTCAGCGGGCCCAGCGGACAGAGCGTCACGCTGCCGGCGGGTTCGCGGCGCAGCGTGTCGATCAGGAAATCGACGGCATGGGCGTCTTGCAGCGGCATCACCGGTTCGGGCAGGTCGGGCCCGTCGAGCCCGGTGCGGCCATGCACGTGTTCGGCGGTGACCAGCTTGCGCTTCAGCGGTGCGTCGCAACCGGCGAAGACGGGCAGGTCGGTGCGGCAGGCCAGTTCGCAGACGATGCGCGCGTTGCGGGCGGTCAGGGGCAGCGGCACGTTGCCGGCGACGGCGGTGATGCCCAGCACTTCGATCTCGTCCGGCGAGGCCAGCGCCAGCAGGATCGCCACGGCATCGTCCTGTCCCGGATCGGTGTCGATGATGATCTTGCGGGGGGGCATTCGGTTGCTCCGGCTGGGCTGCTGGTCACAGGTCGCACGGGTGGCCGTTCAGCGCAAGGCGCCATGCGGCCGGCGGCACCTTGTCGCCGGAGACAAATTTCTCGACAGAAATTTGCAAATTCCACCTGTGGAATTTGATGCCCGCGCTCAGGCCGAGCAGCTGGCGCCGCCCAGAACGCAGAACTTGGCGCAATGGGGATGGTTGAGCGCGACCGCGCCCTCGGCCTCGGCCAGGGTGGTGCCCAGTTCGAATTGCCGGTCGTAGGGCAGCAGGGTGCAGGCCACCACCGACGGTGTCGCCGCGCCCTTGCGTTTCACCACCATGCGCGATGACGCGCACATCACGTCGGCGGGCGACTTGTTCAGGATGCCCCAGCAGGCGGTGGTGATTTCGGGCACGTCGGCGGTTTCGTCCATTTCGGGAAACAGCACGGTTTCGCCGGGATCGTGGGCATCGATGGCAAAGCCTTCGGCGGCATAGAGCGCGGCGTATCCGGCGCGGGCCTGTGCTTCGGTCTCGCCCCAGGTGGTGCGACCGGCGACGGCCATGCGGATGCCTGCATCGCGCAACCACCGCATGCCGGCGAGCGTTTTTTCGAACGTGCCGGCGCCGCGTTCGAGATCGTGAAATTCGGCGCCGTGATGATCGACCGAGATCCGCAGGGTCAGCCGGTTTCCGAAATCGGCCTGCAGCGCCTGCAGCCCGGCGCGCACCGATCTGCGCATCATCGGGCGCATGGCGTTGGTCAGGATTAGAACGCGATAGCCGCGGGCGAGGCTGGCGCGGGCCATGGCGATCGTGTCGGGGTTCATGAACGGCTCGCCGCCAGTGAAGCCGATCTCGGACACACCCCAGTTCCGGGCTTCGAGCTGATCGAGGTAATCCTCGACCTCGGCCGCGGTCAGGTAGACCAGCCGGTCGTTCGAGGGCGAGCTTTCGATGTAGCAATGCGCGCAGGTGATGTTGCAAAGCGTACCGGTGTTGAACCACAGGGTCTGCGGGTCGGTCAGGCGCACATGCGCGCGCATCTCGCCCTTGGCGGTGACGTGCGGATCCTCGAACTTGCCCGGTTTGGCCGGTGCGATGTCTTTCATGTTTTGCGCGCTCCTGTTTCGACTCAATGGCTTAGAGGCTTGTCCAGGCTCTGGCCAGACCGCGATTTTCGGCTGACACCATTGTGAAGCGACATGAAGGTGTTAGACTCGGCGCAAAACCTGCGCTAGGAGGGTCGCGTTAGCGCTAACGCCGGCTTAGACCGCAAGCAAAGGAAGTTCCGAATGGAAGCCCGATCCATGCCCGAGATGGTGTCGCGAGTCATCCCTGTCGACCCGTTCGACCTGGTGATCTTCGGTGGCACCGGAGACCTGGCCCGCCGCAAGATCCTGCCCGGATTGTTCCGGCGTTATTGTTCGGGCCAGATGCCCGAGACGGCGCAGATCGTCGGCGCCGCGCGGTCCGACATGGACGATGCCGGCTATCGCGAGATGGTCGCCGAGGCGATCCGCGAATTCGGCGGTGGCCGGGCCTGCGAGGACGGCACGCTGGACGCCTTTCTGGCGCGGGTCGGTTATGTCGCGGTGGATGCCAAGGGCGAGGGCGGCTGGGCCGATCTGAAAGGACGGTTGCGGGATGACGCGGTGCGGGCCTTCTATTTCTCGGTCGCGCCCAGCCTGTTCGGCGATATCGCGGAACGGCTGCAATCCTTCGGCCTGGCCACGCCGGCAAGCCGGATCGTGGTCGAGAAACCCTTTGGCAACGATCTGGCCACGGCGCAGGCGCTGAACGCCACGCTGGCGCGGCATTTCGACGAACACCAGATCTACCGGATCGACCATTACCTGGGCAAGGAAACGGTGCAGAACCTGATGGCGGTCCGCTTCGGCAACATGCTGTTCGAACCGTTGTGGAACGCGCAATATGTCGACCACATCCAGATCACCGTGGCCGAAACCGTGGGCGTCGGCGGGCGCGGCAGCTATTACGACAAGTCGGGCGCGATGCGGGACATGGTGCAGAACCACCTGATGCAGCTGTTGTGCCTGATCGCGATGGAACCACCGGCGCGATTCGAACCGGACGCGGTGCGCGACGAAAAGCTCAAGGTGATCCGCGCGCTCGATCCGGTCGACCCGCATCACATCGTGCGCGGCCAGTACGAGGCCAGCGCGGGCGACGGCGGCTATCGCGAGCATGCCGAGAACCCGCGTTCGACCACCGAAAGCTTTGTCGCGCTCAAGTGCCACGTGTCGAACTGGCGGTGGGCGGGCACGCCGTTCTACCTGCGCACCGGCAAGCGGCTGCGGGCGCGGACATCGGAAATCGTGGTGGTGTTCAAGGACGCGCCGCATTCGATCTTCGGCGCCGAATCCGGGCGGCACCGCAACGTGCTGGCGATCCGGCTGCAGCCCAACGAGGGCATGACGCTGGACGTGACCATCAAGGAACCCGGGCCGGGGGGCATGCGCCTGGTGGACGTGCCGCTGGACATGACCTTTGCCAAGGCGCTTGGCCCCGAAGCGGCGGATGTGCCCGATGCCTATGAACGGCTGATCATGGACGTGATCCGCGGCAACCAGACGCTGTTCATGCGCGGCGACGAGGTCGAGGCCGCCTGGGCCTGGACCGATCCGATCATCGCCGGCTGGCAGAAACGCGGCGAGGTGCCGAAACCCTATGAAAGCGGGTCGTCCGGGCCCGAAGACGCGCTGATGCTGATGCATCGCGACGGGCGCAAATGGCGGGATATCCGGGCATGAGCTATACCTTTCTGGAATACCCCGACCGCGACATGCTGGCCATCGACCTGGCCAATCAGCTGGCCGGCGACCTGCGCGAGGCGCTCGCCCACGAAGACCGTGCGGTGCTGGCGGTCCCCGGCGGCACCTCGCCTGGGCCGGTCTTCGACGATCTTTGCGCCGCCGACCTGGACTGGAGCCGGGTCGACGTGCTGCTGACCGACGAACGCTGGGTGGCCCCGGATCACGAACGCTCCAACACGCGGCTGTTGCGGGAACGGCTGCTGGTCGATCGTGCCGCGGCGGCGCAGCTGTTGCCGCTTTGGGCAGAAGGCCAGGATTGCGACGCGGCTGCCGAGACCCTGGCGGCGCGGATCGAGACCGAACTGCCGATCGCCGTGCTGTTGCTGGGCATGGGCGCGGACATGCACACCGCGTCGCTGTTTCCGGGCGCCGACCGGCTGGCCGAGGGGTTGTCGGCCCGTGCGCCGATCCTGCTGCCGATGCGGGCACCGGGCGCGCCCGAGCCGCGGTTGACGCTGACGGCGCCGGTGCTGGACGGCGCGCTGCGCAAGCACGTGCTGATCTTCGGCGAGGAAAAGCGGCAGGCGCTGGAAGCGGCGCGCGGCAAGGCGCCGGAAGATGCGCCGATCAACGCGGTGCTGGACGGCGCCAAGATACATTGGGCGAAGTAGGATCATGCTGGACATTCTGAAAGACCATGCGGCGCGGATCGGCGACCGCCGGATCGAGACGCTGTTCGACGATTCCGGGCGGGCAGGGGCATTCAGCCTGGATGCCTGCGGGATGCTGTTCGACTATTCCAAGACGCAAGTGGACACGGCCCTGCGCGACGCGCTGATCGGCATCGCCGAGGCAGCCGGCGTCGCGCAACGGCGCGATGCGATGTTCGGCGGTCGAAAGATCAACGAAACCGAAGGCCGGGCGGTGCTGCACACCGCGCTGCGCAATCTCGATGGCGGCCCCGTCCTGGTGGACGGCCAGGACGTCATGCCCGGCGTGCTGGAGACCCTGGCCCGGATGGAAACCGTCGCGCGGGATATCCGCGCCGGCGACATCGCGGATGTGGTCAATATCGGCATCGGCGGGTCCGACCTGGGCCCCGCCATGGCGGTGCGGGCGCTGTCGCCCTATCACGACGGGCCGCGCTGCCATTTCGTGTCGAACGTGGACGGCGCCGATATCGCCGACACGCTGCGGCTTTGCGATCCGGCGCGGACGCTGTTCATCGTCGCCTCCAAGACCTTCACCACGATCGAGACGATGACCAATGCCCGCACCGCGCGGGCCTGGCTGTCCGATCACGGCGTGTCGACCGATGGTCGCTTCGTGGCGCTGTCATCCAACACCGAAGCCGCGGCCGAATGGGGCATTCCCGGCGACCGCGTGCTGGGTTTCGAGGATTGGGTCGGCGGGCGCTATTCGGTCTGGGGGCCGATCGGGCTGTCTGTGATGATCGCCATCGGACCCGAGGCGTTCCGCGCCTTCCTGCGCGGTGCGCAGGCGATGGACACGCATTTCCGCGCGGCGGCGCTGCCCGAGAACATGCCGGTCCTGCTGGCGCTGGTGGGCCTGTGGCACAACCAGGGGCAAGGCCATGCCACGCGCGCGGTGCTGCCCTATGACAACCGCCTGGCGCGGCTGCCCGCCTATCTCCAGCAGCTCGAGATGGAAAGCAACGGCAAGGGCGTGGCGATGGACGGCAGCACGCTGGCCTGCCAGTCCGGCCCGGTGGTCTGGGGCGAGCCGGGCACCAACGGCCAGCATGCCTTCTACCAGCTGATCCACCAGGGCACGCGGGTGATCCCGTGCGAATTCCTGGTCGCCGCCCGGGGCCACGAGCCGGATCTTAAGCACCACCACGACCTGCTGGTCGCCAATTGCCTGGCGCAATCCGAAGCGCTGATGCGCGGCCGCAGCCTGAATGAGGCGCGCGCCAGGGTGGCGGACAAGTTCACCGGCGCGGAACTGGACCGCCAGGCCCGCCACCGGGTTTTCCCCGGCAACCGCCCTTCGACCACGCTGATCTACCCCCGGCTCGACCCCGAGACGCTGGGCAAGATCATCGCGCTCTACGAACACCGGGTCTTCGTCGAAGGGGTGATCCTGGACATCAACTCCTACGACCAGTGGGGCGTGGAACTGGGCAAGGAACTGGCCACGGCGCTTGGCCCGGTGGTCAGCGGCGAGGCGGGCACGCAGGGCAAGGACGGCTCGACCGCGCAACTGGTGTCGTACAAGCTGCGCCATGGCGGCTGACCCGGTCCTTCTCTGGTTCGCAAATATCCCGGGGTGAATTGGCCGCAGGCCAAGAGGGGCTGGCCCCTCATCCCCCGGATATCGCCGGCGCGGCCTTGTCGACGGCGCGCATGCGGTGCAACACGGCGTCGGGGATCGGCATCCGGCCCGACCCGTCGGGGCTCAGCAGCACGATCACGCTGGCCATGGTGGCGCTCAGCCGCCCCTCGACCCACAATTCCTGCCACATGGTGAAGCTGCTGGTGCGAAAGCGGCGCGTTGCGGCGGTGCAGACAAAGGCCTGGTCCATCCGCACCTCGGCCAGGTAGTCGATCTCGCCGCGGCGGATGACGATGCGCGGCTCGCTTGCGTGGTCGCGATAGGTCGAGATCCCCCAATCCTGGAAATAGCGCACCCGCAGGCTTTCGAACCAGCGCATGTAGATGGCGTTGTTGACATGGCCCAGCAGGTCAAGCTCGCCGAACCGGACCCGGTCGGCCATGGCCAGCGGCTGCGGGTCGGCGACGCCGAAGGCGCGCTGCTGATCGGGGCTCAGGGGCGTGTGATAGGGCAGGTCGGTCATGTCGGGATGTCGAACTCCGGCGGGGCGAGGGTGAAGCCGTCGAACTGAAACGCGGGCGAGACGGTGCAGCCCGCCAGCGTCCAGGCGCCGGTGCTGCGCGCGGCCTGCCAGTGCACCGCGGGCACGACGATCTGCGGCATCTGCCCGGCCCCCAGGTCAGGGCCCAGAACGTGATCGGTGCGCGGCCCGGTATCGGATGCCGACACCGACAGGACCAGCGGGTCACCGGCGTAGAAATGCCAGATCTCGGCGGCGTCGACCCGGTGCCAATGGCTGCGCTCGCCCGCGGCCAGCAGGAAATAGATGCAGCTGCCCGAGGGGCGGCCCGCGCCCTCGGCGATCCAGGTCTGGCGGTAGTGGCCCCCCTCGGGATGCGGGGCGAGCCTTAACCTTTCGATGATCTCTGCCGCGGTCATGAACGCTGCTCGCAAGCCCGGTTAACCAATGCCGCGCAGAGTGCCGTCACTTGTCACATCGAGCAAGAGGCACAAGACAATGAGCAACCAAGACAAATCGGTGCGTCGAATGGCCGAGGAGATCGTCGCCCGCGAAGGCGGCTATGTGAACGATCCCGACGATCCCGGCGGCGCCACCAACCACGGCGTCACAATCCACACCATGCGGCGGTTGGGGCTGGACCTGACCGGCGATGGCCGGGTGAGCGAGGCGGATGTGCGGCGGTTGAGCCGCGCGCAGGCGGTCGACATCTATCTGCACCATTATTTCGAGCGGCCCGGTATCGCCGCGTTGCCTGCGGTGCTGCATGCCAGCGTCTTCGACATGTATGTCAATGCGGGCGCCAACGCGGTGAAGGTGCTGCAGCGCCTGTTGCGGCAGATGGGCGAGCCGGTGGCGGTGGACGGCGCGATCGGGCCGCAGACCATCGGCGCGGCGCAGCGCGCATTCGCCAAGGCGCCCGACCACATCGCCGACGCCTACGGCATCGCGCGGCGCAACTACTATTTCGCCATCGCCGACAGCCGCCCGGCCAGCCGCAAATACGCGCGCACCCGCGCCGGCGGAAAGGGCGGCTGGATCAGGCGTGCCGAGGAATTCATCGCGCCGCGCTATCATCTGACGGACGCGCAGTTCCGCGCGCGGGTGGCGTCATGGGGCTGATGGAGCGGTTGTTTTCGATGGTCTTCGGGTCCGGCCGCAACGTGATCGCGGAAACGGCCGAGGTGTTCCGAGTCAATGCCGAGGCCGAGGATGCGCGCGCCCATGACCTGCAGGGTGCGGCGCTGAACCAGTTCGGCCAGGAATTCCGGCTGGTCCGGCGGGGCTGGTTCGACCGGCTGATGGACGCGCTGAACCGGGTGCCGCGCCCGGCGATGGCGCTTGGCACGCTGGGGCTTTTCGTGGCCGCGATGGTCGACCCGGTCTGGTTCGCCGCGCGTATGGCCGGCATCGCGCTGGTGCCCGAACCGTTGTGGTGGTTGCTGGCGGCGATCGTCAGCTTCTATTTCGGCGCGCGCCACCAGGCCAAGGGACAGGATTTCCAGCGCGAATTGGCCGCGACCATGGCCGCCGTGCCGCAGGTGGTGCGCACCGTCCGCGATGTCGAGGCGCTGCGCGAAACCGGCGACGCCACCGCACCGGTCGAAACCGGCGACAATCCGGCACTGGCCGACTGGCGCGCGAGGCGCGGCTGAAAGCCGCAACATTGTGATCGTGGGGTTGGCCGAAATCAATTGGCCAACCCGTTTTCCCGGTTATATTCGAGCGCATGATTACAGAGCTCGGACATTTCGCCCTCATCCTGTCGTTCTTCGTCGCCTGCGTGCAGGCGGTCGTGCCGCTGGTCGGCGCGCACAAACGCTGGCCCGGCTGGATGGCGGTGGCCGAACCCGCGGCGACAACGCAATTCCTGCTGGTCGCGTTCTCCTTCGCGGCGCTGACCTATGCGTTCGTCACGTCGGACTTTTCGTTGCAGCTGGTCGTGATGAACAGCCATTCGCTGAAGCCGTTCCTGTACAAGATCAGCGGCGTCTGGGGGAACCATGAAGGATCGCTGCTTCTTTGGGTGCTGATCCTCGCTTTGTTCGGCGCGATGGCGGCGTGGTTCGGCGGCAACCTGCCGCCCAGCCTGCGGGCACGGGTGATCGCGGTGCAGGGCATGGTGGGCGTGGCTTTTCTGGCGTTCATGCTGTTCACGTCGAACCCGTTCCTGCGCGTCGCGGTTCCGCCTTTCGACGGGCAGGACCTGAACCCGTTGTTGCAGGATGTCGGCCTGGCGCTGCATCCTCCGTTTCTGTACCTGGGCTATGTGGGTCTGAGCATCTGCTTCAGCTTTGCCGTCGCCGCGCTGATCGAAGGGCGGGTCGACGCCGCCTGGGGCCGCTGGGTGCGGCCGTGGACGTTGGCTGCCTGGGTGTTCCTGACCATCGGGATCGCGCTTGGGTCCTGGTGGGCCTATTACGAACTGGGCTGGGGCGGTTTCTGGTTCTGGGACCCGGTTGAAAACGCATCCTTCATGCCCTGGCTGCTGGCGGCCGCCCTGCTGCATTCGGCCATCGTGGTGGAAAAGCGCGAGGCGTTGAAAAGCTGGACGATCCTGCTGGCGATCCTGGCCTTCGGGTTCTCGCTGATCGGCACGTTCATCGTGCGATCGGGCCTGCTGACATCGGTTCATGCCTTTGCCACCGATCCCGAGCGCGGCATCTTCATCCTGGCGATCCTGGTGTTTTTCACCGGCGGTGCGCTGACGCTGTTCGCGGCGCGCGCCTCGGAGATGGAGGCCAAGGGTGTGTTCGGCGTGGTCAGCCGGGAATCGGCGCTGGTGGCCAACAACATCCTGCTGGCGGTCAGCTGTTTCGTCGTGTTCTTCGGCACGATGTGGCCGCTGGTGGCCGAGATGTTCTTTGACCGCAAGCTGAGCGTCGGGGCGCCGTTCTTCAACATGGCTTTCACGCCGTTCATGGTGCTGCTGGGCCTGCTGTTGCCCATCGGATCGACGCTGAGCTGGAAGCGCGCCAAGCTGGGCAAGACCGCCTATGCGATGCGATGGGCCTTCGTGCTTGCGGTGTTGCTGATGGGGCTGGTCTGGACCATGCAGACCGGGCGCAGCCTGCTTGGGCCGGTTGGCGTGTTCCTTGGCACATGGCTGGTGGCCGGGGCGGCGACCGAACTGGTCAGCCGGCTGGGACAGGACCGCGACTGGTCGCGCCTGTTGCGTCTGCCGCGCGCCGATTGGGGCAAGGCCGTCGCGCATTCGGGCCTGGGGGTCACGATGGTGGGCATCGCCGGGCTGATGGCCTGGCAGGTCGAGGATATCCGCGTCGCGCAGATCGGCGAACCCTTTGACGTGGCGGGATTCGAGATCACCCTGGCCGAAGTGCGCGATGTCCAGGGGCCGAACTATCTGTCCACGATGGCGACGATGGAGGTGCGGCGTGGCGGCGATCTGATCACCACGCTTTACCCGGAAAAGCGCAACTACCCGGTGGCCCGCATGCCCACGACCGAGGCGGCGATCGATTACCGCTTCCTGCGTGATGTCTATCTGGTCATCGGCGACAAACAGGCCGATGGCGGTTGGGTGGTGCGCACCTATATCAAGCCGCTGGCGAACTGGATCTGGGCCGGATCGATCCTGATGGCGCTTGGTGGCTGCATCAGCCTGTCCGACCGGCGCTTTCGCGTCGCGGCGGGGGCTCGCAAGGCACCTGCTGCCGGAGTGCCGGCAGAATGACCCGCCGCGCATCCGGCTTGGCATCGATCGCATTGGCCGCCTTGATGGCGCTGCCGGCTCTGGCCGTGCAGCCCGACGAGGTGCTTGACGACCCGGTCCTGGAAGAACGGGCGCGCGAGCTGTCCAAGGGCCTGCGCTGCCTGGTCTGCCAGAACGAAAGCATCGACGAATCGAATGCCTCGCTGGCGCGCGATCTGCGCCTTCTGGTGCGTGAACGCCTGGTGGCGGGCGACAGCGACGACGAGGCGATCACATTCATCGTCGACCGTTATGGCGAATTCGTCCTGCTGCAACCCACGGTGACCGGCTGGAACAAGCTGCTTTGGGCTGCCGGGCCCTTGCTGTTCCTGATCGCGCTTGGGTCGGGCGCGATCTATATCAAGCGCCGGGCATCAGCGTCGCCCGAGACCGAGGCAAGCCTCAGCGCCACCGAGCGGGCCCGGCTTCGGGAATTGCTGGACGAATGACGCCGCCCGCCGGACCGGTGTAACGCCGCGTCGTGGTTTGCCAAACCGTTCGGTTCAGTGTTTGATGCGCGCAACCGCGACAGGGAGCGCTGCATGCAATACGACACAATCCTTTTCGACATCACCGACGATATCGCCACGGTCACGCTGAACCGTCCCGACGTGATGAATGCGCTGAACACCCAGATGCGGGCCGAGATCACCGATGCTGTGCAGACGGGCGGTCGCGAGGCGCGCGTGGTGGTGCTGACCGGCGCGGGCAGGGCGTTCTGTTCGGGCCAGGACCTGGGCGATCGCGCGAATGCCGCGAACCTGGATTTGGAACGCACGCTGCGCGATGAATACGTGCCGATGCTGCGGGCGATCTTCGATTGCCCGGTGCCGACGATCAGCGCCGTCAACGGCGCGGCGGCCGGGGCAGGGGCGAACCTGGCGCTGTCGGCCGACGTGGTCATCGCCACCGAATCGGCCTTCTTCCTGCAGGCCTTCACCCGGATCGGCCTGATCCCCGATGCCGGCGGCACCTGGTTCCTGCCGCGCCAGATGGGGCTGGCCAAGGCGATGGGGGCGGCGTTGTTCGCCGACAAGATCAGCGCCAAGCAGGCCGATGACTGGGGCATGATCTGGGAATCGGTGCCCGATGCGGGGTTCGACGCACATTGGAAGGCGCGCGCAGCGCATCTGGCCAAGGGGCCGTCGGCAGCCTATGCGCGGGTAAAACAGGCGTTGCGCGGGTCGTTCGAGAACGACATCGAGGCTCAGCTGGCGCTTGAGGCCAAGCTGCAGGGCCAATGCGGCAAGACGCGGGACTTCAAGGAAGGCGTGGTGGCCTTCCTTGAAAAGCGCCCGGCGCATTACGAGGGCCGCTAGACCGCAGCCGATCGGTCCAGCAGCACCACGGCGCTGGCGTCGATATCGAAGAAATCCACGTCCGTCAGCGTGGCGAACCGGATGCCGTTGGCAAGAATGCCCACCGCGCCGTCATCGTCTTCGGTCAGGGTGATAAGCGGTTCGGGGCCGGTATAGGAATAGACCAGCACGTCACTGGCGGGGTCGAATTCGGTGATGGTCACCGCCTGGTCGCCAATCCAGTCGCCGGCGATCAGCGTGTCGACACCGGACCCGGTGAGAACGGTGTCGTTTTCACCCAGGATCGCCACGTCGTCGCCCGCGCCCAGGCGCAATTCGTCGCCCGGATCGCCGGGGTTGGGCTCGAGGACAAGGTTCAGCGCCTCTTCGACCGCATCATCGGGAATCGGGCCGGATGTCGTGCTCAGCAGCGCGATCACCGCATCGACATCGCCGGTGCCTCCGGAAATCACCAGATCGTCGCCGTCGCTGCCGATCAGCGTGTCGGCGCCCGCGAAATCGACGATCAGGTCGTCACCCGGTCCGCCGCGGGACAGGTCGTCGCCGAGACCGCCGTAAAGCAGGTCGGGGCCGTCGCCGCCGTTCAGCGTATCGTCGCCGCCGCGTCCGGCCAGAAGATCGTCGCCACCCAGCCCGTCGATCCGGTCGTCGCCCGCGCCACCTTCGAGGAATTCGCGGTCTTCGGTGCCTTCGATCCTTGCGCCGCGGATGTTCTCATCACCGTCGCTGCCGCCATCATCGTCATCATCGGACCCGATGCTCATCAGCAGCAACGGCACCGCCAGCGCGAACAGCAAACCCAAAGCAATCATACCTTGTCCCCCAACAAGAACGGCCTGCCGAAACCGTATCGGCATGGGCCATGTCACCAATCAGCACGCGCCGGTTTCACGGCAAAATCAAATCAATTCGAGCCCCGGCAAGTCCGGCAGATCGTCGCGCGGCCGCGGGGCGAACCTCGCCGGCCGCGCGGGCCCCCCGGGTCAAACGATCGCGTCGGCCAGCGGGTCGGGTTCCTGCTGGTCGGTTTCGGTTTGCGTATAGGCGTCATCGGTGTCGTTCGGACCCGTCCAGTCGTCATAGGCGACGGCATACTGGTCGCAATAGGCATCCGTCTGCGCAGGCGGGATGAAACACAGATCGTCCACGGCACCGGACCCGGCCAGCACCACGTCCATCACAGCCACGCCCTCGACCCCGATCGCCACTTCGGCCGTGCCGTTGTTGCCGGTGATCGGAATGTCGATCGACGAGATCAGTTCGCCCTCGGCATCGTAGAGGTCGATCATCCCGCCCGGCTCTTCGATGTCCAGCACGGTCAGGCTGGTCACCACGGACGGCGCGTCGAAGTTGAAGGTGATCGTGCCGCCATGGGCCTCGTCATCGGGGTCGTCGCTGTCATTGTCCTCGGACACGATGATCGCATTGCCCTGGTCCGGGAAATGCAGATCCCAATCGCCGCCGGTCGGGTTGGCGGTGTCGAAGATCATCGCATCGTTTTCGCTGTTGGCGTCATCGCCGTTGCGCTGCGCGCTGACGGTGAAGAAATCGAACTGGCCATCGACGACATCGCCCGCCGATGCGGTTTCGAAATCCTCGCAAACCTCCTGGCCGCCCTCGACCACGACGGTTTCGATCTCGCGCACCTCGACATTGTCGATGCGGATCTTTTCGTTGCAGGCCGATATGTCCGAAACGAAACGGAACTGCACGCTTTCGGTGGCGTCGTCCAGAATGCCGCCGGCATATTCCAGTCCGGACATCGAACCGGTGATTGCCTGGCCGGTTTCCGACCCGACCAGGGCGTTGCCGGCGTCGTTGACGCGGAATTCGTCCAGAACCACCCAGTCGCCGCCGTCGATCTGCACCTCGACGCGCAGGCTGTCGGCATAGCGCCCGTCGGCTTCGAATTCGTGGATGTTGATGCCGCGGGCGTCGAAGGCGAATTCCACCGGCCCATCCACCGCCAGTTCCGCGAAGGTGATCGCGCCGTCGTCGCCGCCGTCGGTTTCCAACTGGCCATGGCGCACGTCCCAATGCGTGCTGCCCTCGACCGCATCGCTTTGGCTGGCATAGGACAGCCCGTCGAAATCCTCGGACTGAATGACGACCGGCACCTGCGTCGTGAGCGGACCGGAAGACAGGCTCGTGGTCGTGACCTGGATGTTGTCGACTTCGAGGATCTCGTTGGCCGCCGAGATATCGGCGACCAGCCGGAAGCTGGCGGTGCCGTCGATGCCGTCGAGCACTCCGCCGGAATAGGTCAGGGTGGTGGCGTCCCCGCCGCCGAAGCTCTGCCCGGTTTCCGATCCGGTGAAGGTGTCGGTATGCGGGTCGACCACGAAGGTATCCAGCACGATCCACGACCCGTCATCCAGCTGCACCTCGACCGAAAAGCTGTCGGCATAGCTGCCTGACGCCTCGAAATTCTGGGGATTGATCGCACGGATGTCGAAGCTGAGCGCCGCCGCACCCGCAACAGTCACCGGGTCCAGCCGCAGCGCACCGTCGCCCGCGCCGCTGGCCCGCGCCGCGCCGCCCTGGGCGAACCAGCCATCGGCCGAAGCGATGCCGGTTTCGGTTTCGATATCAGCGCCGTCCGATATGCCGAAATCCACGTCGATCACCGTTTCGGTGACCTCGATCGCGGCGGTTTCGCCGCCGATCAGCGCCAGCCCCTGACCGTTGTCGGAATTGACCACCGCGACCAGCTTGGACATTTCGACGTCATCCAGCGTCAGCGGCTGAAGACTGTCGAGGTAAAGGGTGAAGCCGGTTTCGTTGACCTGGCCCGCGTTCGATCCGGGGTTTTCGCCGAACTGCACCTCGACGTCGAACTGTTCCTGGGTCTGCGCACCGTTGTCGAGCTGGTTGAGGATACCCGGTTCGGCCCGGAAGTCGATCACGTCGCCGATCGGATCGTCGACCTTCGGGAAAATGGTGATGGTCGGCGTCACGCTGTCGTCGGTCAGGTTGAAGAAAAAACCGTCGATATCCGTCGTCGGGTCTTGGCTGAAAAGCTGGAAGACGAGGTTGCCTTCGTCTTCGGTAATGACAAGGCGGACGACCGGGTCGCATCCGAGCAAAATGGTTTTTTGGGTTCCGGACATGACGCCCTCCTGAAATACGCGAAACATCCCCCCGAGATGCGGGTTCGGAATACCTTAATGTCGCCGCATTTCTGACGGATTTGACGGAAACAGACTGTTTCCAGGCGTTTTCACAGCCTACGGACGGCCATTGAATTGGCGTGTGAAGACAAAGGCCCGAAGCGCGGAGCATTGTCGCCTGCCAGGCGACGGGATCTGCGGCAGGAAAATGGCACAGGGCTTGGCACCGAAACGAAAAAACCCGGCGCCGGGGCGCCGGGTTCCGCAAGGTTTCGCGGCGATGCGTTCAGCGCTTTTCGATGTCCACGTAGTCGCGCTGCGTTTCGCCCAGGTAAAGCTGACGGGGGCGGCCGATCTTGTGTTGCGGATCGCTCAGCTGTTCCTTCCACTGGCTGATCCAGCCGACAGTGCGCGACAGCGCGAAGATCGGCGTGAACATCGAGGTCGGAAAGCCCATCGCCTCGAGGATGATGCCCGAATAGAAATCGACGTTCGGGAAAAGCTTCTTTTCCGCGAAATAGGGGTCGGCCAGGGCTGCCGCTTCCAGTTCCTTGGCGACAGCGAGGATCGGGTTGTTCTCGACCCCCATCAGGTCCAGCACCTCGTCGGCGGATTGTTTCATCACCGTCGCGCGCGGATCGAAATTCTTGTAGACGCGGTGGCCGAAGCCCATCAGGCGGAACGGATCGTTCTTGTCCTTGGCGCGGGCGATGTATTCGGGAATGCGGTCGGGCGTGCCGATTTCCTTGAGCATCTCGAGGCAGGCCTGGTTGGCGCCACCATGCGCCGGGCCCCAGAGGCAGGCGATACCGGCGGCGATGCAGGCAAAGGGATTGGCGCCCGAGGACGAGGCCAGCCGCACCGTCGAGGTCGAGGCGTTCTGTTCGTGATCGGCATGCAGGGTGAAGATGCGGTCCATCGCGCGCGCCAGGATCGGGTCGACCACGTATTCCTCGGCCGGGACCGCGAAACACATGTGCAGGAAGTTCGCCGCGTAATCCAGATCGTTGCGCGGATAGACGAAGGGCTGGCCGATGGAATACTTGTAGGCCATCGCCGCGATCGTCGGCATCTTGGCGATCAGCCGGTGGCTGGCGATCTCGCGCTGCAGCGGGTCGGAGATGTCGGTGCTGTCGTGGTAAAAGGCCGACATGGCGCCGACCACACCCACCATCGTCGCCATCGGATGCGCATCCCGGCGGAAGCCGCGGAAGAAGTTGTGCATCTGCTCGTGGATCATGGTGTGGCGGGTGATCGTGCTTTCGAAGCTCTCAAGCTCGGCGGCGGTCGGCAGGCTGCCGTACAGCAGCAGGTAGCAGACTTCGAGGTAGTGCGACTTGCCGGCGAGCTGATCGATCGGATAGCCGCGATGCAGCAGGATGCCCTCGTCGCCGTCGATATAGGTGATCGTGCTGTCGCAGCTGGCGGTCGAGGTATAGCCGGGATCGTAGGTGAACACGCCGGCCTGGCCATAGAGCTTGCGGATGTCGATCACGTCCGGCCCGGCGGTCGGGGAATGGACCGGCAGATCGAAACTTTTTCCGTCGATGGTCAGAGTGGCGGTTTTCGTCGGCTCGGCCATGCTGTTCTTCCCTTCCACAAAGCGGTCTGGCGGGCGCCATTGCCCATCAGACGAAAAGCATCTGGCCGTGCGGTTCAGGCGCCTCGGAGGCGGTCAGGCATCCGGTCCCGCGGCTGCGGCCTCTGTCAGGCGCGCGAGCGTTTCATCCCGCCCGAGCACCAGCATCATGTCATAGACGCTCGGGGTCACGGACCGGCCTGCCAAGGCCGCGCGGAGCGGCCCCGCCAGCTTGCCGAATTTCGTGCTCTGGGCTTCGGCAAATCGGGTCATGACGTCTTCGAGATCGTCGCGGTTCCAGCTAGCATTTTGCAGCTGCGGCGTCAACGCAGCCAGTATACCACGGGATACCGTATCCAGCGCGGATGCCGCCCTCTCATCCATCTCCACCGGGCGTTTTGTCAGGACAAAGTGTGCCTTTTCAATAAGTTCCGGGAAGGTGCGTGCCCGCTCCTTGAGGCAATACATCGCACGTCCCAATCCGTCTTGCTGGGTGGGCGTCAGTGGCGGAAGACCTGCCGCGTCGAGATAGGCCATCAATTCATGCAGCAGCGCAGCATCGTCGGCGGTGGCGATGTGCTGACCGCAGAGGTTTTCAAGTTTCTTGAAATCGAACCGCGCCGGCGACTTGCCGATTCCCTCCAGCCCGAACCACTCGATCGCCTGCGCGTCGGTGAAGAATTCGTCGTCGCCATGGCTCCAGCCCAGACGGGCGAGGTAGTTGCGCATCCCGGCTGCCGGATAGCCCATCTTCTGGTATTCGTCGACGCCCAGCGAACCGTGCCGCTTGGACAGCTTCTTGCCATCGGGGCCGTGGATCAGCGGGATATGGGCGTAGACCGGCAGGTCCCAACCCATTGCCGTGTAGATGCCCATCTGACGCGCCGCGTTGTTGAGATGGTCATCGCCGCGGATCACGTGGGTCACACCCATGTCGTGATCGTCCACCACCACCGCCAGCATGTAGACCGGCGTGCCGTCCGAACGCAGCAGAACCATGTCATCCAGCTGGTCGTTGCGGATGGTGACGTCGCCCTGAACCGCGTCGCGGATCACGGTCGCGCCCGTCTCGGGCGTGCGCAGGCGGATCGCATAGGGTGCGTCGGGATGGCTGGCGGGATCGGCATCGCGCCAGGGGCTGCGGAACAGGGTCGAACGGCCCTCGGCGCGGGCGGCCTCGCGGAAGGCTTCGATCTCGTCCTGGGTCGCGAAACACTTGTAGGCGCGGCCGGCCTCCAGCATCTGGCGGGCCACCTGGGCATGGCGCTGGTGCCGGTCGAACTGGCTGACCACCTCGCCGTCGTGGTCCAGTCCCAACCAGTCCAGCCCCTTGAGGATCGCTTCGGTCGCCTGCGGGGTCGACCGGGCGCGGTCGGTGTCTTCGATGCGCAGCAGGAACGTGCCGCCATGGTGCCGCGCGAACAACCAGTTGAACAACGCCGTGCGCGCGCCGCCGATATGCAGATAGCCGGTGGGCGACGGGGCGAAACGGGTGACGACGGGTGTGTCGGCGGGTCCGGGCATGCGCGTTAACCTTGTGATAACCAAGTCGGAGCTAGCGTTGAGCGTTCCTTAAACAGGCCACCGGGCGGGGGCAAGCATGGGCACCGCGCTACGGGCACTTGCCGCGATATTGCCGGACCAGCGCGGGTTTCTCTTTCCCTGGGCGCCGGTCTGCTTGGCCTGCGGCATCGGCTTTTACTTTGCACTCAGGGTCGAACCGCCGGTCGCGGCGCTGTGGCTGGCGGCGCTGTCCGGAGCGGCGCTGGTCGGGCTGGGCCTGCGGGCCAATGCGGTGGCCGGGCCGTTGCTGATCGCGGCGGGGCTGGTGGCGGCGGGTTTGGCGCTGGCCGGCGCGCGCAGCCACACGGTCGCGGGACCGTTGCTGGATTTCCGCTATTACGGTCCGATCCAGGGCCGGGTCGTCGGGATAGACCGTTCGGCATCCGATGCGGTGCGCCTGACGCTGGACTGGGTGGTGCTGGACCGCATGGCGCCAGCCGACACGCCGGCCCGCGTGCGCGTGGCGTTGCACGGACAGCAGGGATACGCCGATCCCGCGCCCGGCGCCACGGTGATCCTGACCGGACATCTGTCGGCGCCGGGCGGCGCGGCCGAACCCGGCGGCTTCGATTTCCGCCGCCATGCCTGGTTCCTGCGGCTGGGCGCCGTGGGATATACCCGCACGCCCGTCCTGCTGCTCGAGCCGCCGCAGGGCGGGCAATGGGTGTTCCGGGCGCGGATGTGGCTTTCCGAACGGGTCAAGCGGACCCTGCCCGGGGAAACCGGTGCCTTTGCCGCGGCGGTGATGACCGGGGACCGGTCGGGGATGGGGCAGGCCACGCTGGACCAGCTGCGCGACACCAATCTCGCGCATCTGATCGCCATTTCGGGTCTGCATATGGGGCTGCTGGCCGGAACGGTCTTTGCCGCGCTCCGCCTGGGCCTGCTGCTGATCCCGGCGGTGCGGCTGACCTGGCCGGTCAAGAAACTGGCCGCGGCGGGCGCGTTGTTGGCCGCCGCCGGTTACCTTGCCCTGTCGGGCGGCAACGTGGCCACCGAACGCGCCTTCGTCATGGCCGCCGTGGCGCTTCTGGCGGTGATGCTCGACCGGCGCGCGCTCAGCCTGCGGGCGGTGGCGCTGGCCGCGCTGATCATCCTGTCGCTGCGGCCCGAGGCGCTGCTGGGGCCGGGGTTCCAGATGTCGTTCGCCGCCACCACCGCGCTGGTCGCGGTGTTCGAGGCGCTGAGCCGGGCCGACGGTTTGCAGCGTGCGCCGCGCTGGCTGCGCCCCGTTCTGTCGCTCGTGATCTCATCGGCGGTGGCCGGCGCGGCGACGGCGCCCATCGCGATGGCGCATTTCAACCAGGTCGCGCATTACGGCCTGCTGGCCAACCTCGTTTCGGTTCCGGTCATGGGGGCGGTGGTGGTGCCAATGGCGGTTCTGAGCGCGGTGCTGTTGCCCCTGGGTCTGGACTGGATCGCGCTGTGGATCATGGGGCTGGGCCTGGACTGGATCTTGGCCGTGGCGCACCATGTCGCGCAGTGGGACGGCGCGGTGGGCGCGGTCGTGGCGCCGGGCCCGGCAGTTCTGCCGCTGATCGCCGCGGCGGGTCTGATCGCGGCGATCTGGCGGGGCCGGGGTCGGGCCGCGGCCGCGCTTCCGCTTGCGGTCGCTGCGGGCTTGTGGATGTCGGCCGAACGGCCCGCTCTGCTGGTGGCCGAGGATGGCGGGCTGGTCGGAATCCTGACGCCGGAGGGCCGCGCGCTGTCTCGTGACCGGGGGTCGGGATTCGTCGCCGGGATCTGGCTGGAAAACGACGGGCAGGGCGGCGATCAAGCCGGTGCGGCGGCGCGCTGGCCCGGGCAGAATGCCGACCGGATCGCCCGCGCCAGCCTGGGCGGTGTCGAGATCGTCCACCTGCAGGGCAAACGCGCCGCCGCCGCATTCGCGGGCTGCACACCCGGCGCCATCGTGGTCGCAACCGTCGATCTTCCGGCGATGACCGGTTGCACGGTGTTCGATCCGAAAACGCTGAGGGCGACCGGCGCGGTGGCGTTCTGGGACAACAAGGGGGCGCTGCGGTTCGACAGCGTGACGGCGCGCAGCGGCCAGCGACTGTGGCACGGAGCCGGGCCCGCGCCGCTGCGTCTGGCGAAAGCTCAGTAGGTGCGGATCAGCCCGACCAGCTTGCCCTGCACCTTGACCGCCCCGCGCGGCAGCACGCGCGGTTCATAGGCCGGGTTCGCGGCTTCGAGCACGATCATGTCGCCCTTGCGCTTGAAATATTTCAGCGTCGCCTCGTACCCTTCGACCTGGGCCACAACGATATCGCCGTTGTCGGCATCCGATGCCTCGCGGATGACCACGACATCGCCGTCGTTGATCCCGGCGTCGATCATCGAATCGCCCTTGACCTCGAGCGCGTAATGCCGCGCCGAACCGGACAGCATCTGTCCGGGGACGGCGATCTGGGGCGGGTTGTCGGCGATGGATTCGATCGGCACGCCGGCGGCGATCCGGCCCATCAGCGGCAATTCCTGCGCGTGCAACGGGCTGACCGTCATCGCGCGCGACGGCGGGTCGGCGCGGTCGCCCTCGATCACCTGCGGAACGAAACCGGCGGGCGCCGAGCCCAGGCTTTCAGGCAGCTTGACGATTTCCAGAGCGCGGGCCCGATGCGGCAGCCGGCGGATGAAGCCGCGTTCCTCGAGCGCGGTGATCAAACGGTGGATGCCGGATTTCGAACGCAAGTCCAGCGCGTCCTTCATTTCGTCGAAACTGGGCGGCACCCCGTCACGGGTCATCCGCTTGTTGATGAAGTCCAGCAGATCCAGCTGTTTCTTGGTCAGCACGGCATCTCTCCCACAGCGCCTGTCTTTGGTTTGTTCTAGACATGTTCCCGTTTTGTGTCAACGGGCCTGTGGATAAGTGCGGGTCACAGCGGCAGATACGCCACCCTGTCTCCGGCGTTGCGCGCCGGATCGTTTGGTGGCCGCACGACCAGCGCGTTCGAGGCCGCCAGCAAGCTGAGCAGGCTCGAATCCTGGTTCGCGGCGATCCGGATGCCATCGGGGCCAAGCGTGGCGCGCATGTAATGCTCGCGCGGGCCGTTGGCGGGGGCCACGTCGGCCAGCGGTGCGGTCCGGCGCGCAGCCGGATGCGCGCCGAGGCCCAGCATCGCCCGAACCACCGGCGCAAGAAAGACATGGCCGCATACCATGGCCGAAACCGGGTTGCCCGGCAGGCCGACCATCATCGCATCGCCCAGCCGCCCCGACATCAGCGGCTTGCCCGGGCGCATGGCGACCTTGTGAAAGGCCCGCTCCAGCCCCATTTCACCCGCCACCTGCGCCACCAGATCGTGATCGCCGACCGAAGCGCCGCCGATCGTGACCACCAGGTCGGCATCGTCGACAAGACCCAGGACAAAGCGCAGGCTGTCGGGATTGTCCCGGGCGATGGGCAGGATGCGGGGCGACGCGCCCAGATCGCGCAGCAAGGCGTGCAGGCCAAACGTGTTCGACGCGACGATCTGGTCGGGGCCGGGGTCTTCGCCCGGCTGCACCAGTTCGTCGCCGGTCGAGATCAACGCGACCACCGGCCGCCGCGTGACCGGCAAGGTGGCGTGGTTCATCGCAGCCAGCAGCGCGATGTCCTGCGGAACGAGCCGTTTCGGCGCGGCGAAGGTGAAATCCCGGCCGAAATCGCCGCCGGCGGGGCGGATATGGGTGCCCTGGTCCAGGGTTTCGCCCAGCGTGATCGTGTCGCCGTCGCGGGTGACGTCCTCTTGAATGACGATGCGGGTCGCACCGTGCGGGACGGGCGCGCCGGTGAAGATGCGCACGGCTTGGCCGTCTGCAACCGGGCCGTCGAACCCGCTGCCCGCCGCGGCCTCACCGATCACGGTCAACGTCGCGCCGGGCGTGGCGTCGGTCACGGCATAGCCGTCCATGGCCGAGGCGGAAAAGGGCGGCTGCGTGCGGCGGGTGAGCATGGGATGGGCCAGCACCCGTCCCGCGGCTTCGACCAGCGGCACATCCTCGGACGGCAAGACGGGCGCGAGTGCGAACAGGCGGTCGAGGGCCTCGGCGACGGAAATCATGTCGCCTCGTAGCGCCCTGATTTTCCACCATCCTTCAGGATCACGCGGATGCCGCCGATCTCCATTGCCTTGTCCACGGCCTTGGCCATGTCATGCACCGTCAGCGCGGCCGTCGACACGGCGGTGAGCGCTTCCATCTCGACGCCGGTCTGGCCGGTGGTCTTGACGGTGGCCTCGATGCGCAGGCCGGGCAGATCGGGATCGGGGGTGATTTCGACCGACACCTTGGTGATCGGCAGCGGATGACACAGCGGGATCAGCTCGGCGGTCTTCTTGGCGCCCATGATGCCGGCCAGTCGCGCGATGCCGATAACGTCGCCTTTCTTGGCGCGCCCTTCGATAATGATGTCATAGGTTTGGCGCGCCATCTTCACCCAGCCTTCGGCGATGGCGATGCGCGCCGTGACGGCCTTGTCCGAGACATCGACCATATGTGCCGCGCCCTGGTCGTCGAAATGAGTGAGCCCGCTCATGCCGGCACCGGGTTCTCGAGGATGGCGCGGGTCGCGGCCGCGACATCGCCCTGCCGCATCAGGCTTTCGCCGATCAGGAAGGCGCGGGCGCCGTGCGCGGCCATGTTGGCCAGGTCGGCCGGTGTGTTCAGGCCCGATTCCGAGATCAGCATCCGGTCGGACGGCACCCGCGCCGAAAGATCCCGGGTTGTCTGCAGGCTGGTCTCGAAGGTCTTGAGGTTTCGGTTGTTCACCCCGATCAGCGGCGATTTCAGGCGCAGCGCGCGGTCCAGTTCCGGGCCGTCATGAACCTCGATCAGCACGTCCATGCCCCAGCCGAGCGCCGCGTCCTCGAGTTCGGCCGCCTGTATGTCTGACACGCTGGCCATGATGATCAGGATGCAATCGGCGCCCAACGCGCGCGCCTCGGCGACCTGGTAGGGGTCGTACATGAAATCCTTGCGCAACGCAGGCAGCGCGGTCGCAGCGCGGGCTTGCGTGAGAAACGGTTTGGCCCCCTGGAAGGACGGCGTGTCTGTCAGCACCGAAAGGCAGGTGGCGCCCCCGGCCTGATAGGCGCGGGCCAGTGTCGCGGGGTCGAAATCGGCGCGGATCAGCCCCTTGGAGGGCGAGGCCTTCTTGATCTCGGCGATCAGGCCGTAGCCGGTTTTCGCCGCACGCCGCAAAGCCTTGGCGAAGCCCCGGACGGGATCGGCTTCGCGCGCCTCGGCCTCGATCTCGGCAAGCGGTTTGGCGGCCTTGTCGGCGGCGACTTCTTCGAGCTTGTAGGCCTTGATCTTGTCGAGGATCGTGTCGGTCATGGCGTCGTCCAGTTGATCGGCGTGTCCCCCTTGGCTTTAAGCCAGTCGTTGACGCGGGAAAAGGGGCGCGAGCCGAAAAACCCCCTGCGCGCGGACAGCGGCGAAGGATGGGCGCTGCGCAGGATCAGGTGTTCGGGGCCGGCGATGTGATGGGCCAGGCCCTGCGCATGGCCGCCCCACAGGACGAAGGCGCGCGGTGCGTCCGACAGGCGGTGCAGGACCTCGGTCGTCAGTTTCCACCAGCCCAGCTTGGCATGCCCGCCCGCATCGCCCGCCGGGACGGTCAGCGCAGTGTTGAGCAGCAGCACGCCCTGCGCCGCCCAGAACCGCAGATCACCGTTCGGGGGCGCGGCGCCAAGATCGTCCTGCATCTCTCTGAAGATATTCGACAAAGATCGGGGAAGGGGTTTGACATCGGGAGCCACGGAAAAGGCAAAGCCATGGGCGTGCCCCGGCGTCGGATAGGGGTCCTGGCCCAGGATCACGACACGGGTGGCATCGGGTGGGCAGGCGGCAAGCGCGGCGAAGACTTGGTCGGCGGGCGGCAGAACGGGCCGTGTCTCGGCCTGCAGCGCCAGCGAGATCACCAACCAGTCGCGCCGGAAGAACGGCAGATCGTGCCAGCCAGCGGGCGGGATGGCAAAGGGCGGTTGGCTCACGCCGCTTGCGTCGCGGCGGCCAGTCCTTCGACCTTGGCCCGGGCCGCGCCGCTGTCGATGCTGTCGCGCGCAAGCGCTACGCCGTTGCGCAGATCGTCGACCTTGCCGGCCACGACCAGCGCCGCTGCCGCGTTGAGCAGAACCGCGTCGCGATAGGCCGACGGCGCACCGTCCAGCAGGGCGCGGAACGCGGTGGCGTTTTGTTCGGGCGTGCCGCCCAGCAAGTCATCGAATGCGTGCACGGGCAGGCCGGCGTCTTCGGGGTGCAGCTCGGCCTCGCGGATGCTGCCGTCTTCTTCCAGCGCGGCGATCCAGCTGACGCCGGCGATCGACAGCTCGTCGGTGCCGTCGCCGCCATGCACCAGCCAGGCGCGTTCGGACCCAAGCGCGCCCAGCGTTTCGGCCATCGGGCGGATCAGGTCGCGGGAAAAGGCGCCGGTCAACTGGCGCTTGACACCGGCGGGATTCGTCAGCGGGCCGAGAATGTTGAAGATCGTGCGCGTGCCCAGTTCCGTGCGCACCGGCATGACATGTTTCATCGCCGGATGATGCATGGGCGCCATCATGAAGCATATACCAACGCTTTTGAGTGCCTTTTCAACGGCTTCCGAGCCGATCATCACGTTGATGCCAAGCTGACCCAACGCATCCGCAGCGCCTGATTTCGACGACAGGTTGCGGTTGCCATGCTTGGCCACGGTCACGCCGGCACCGGCCACGACAAAGGCCGTGGCGGTCGAGATATTCAGCGTGCCCTTGCCGTCGCCGCCGGTGCCGACGATGTCCATCGCACCGGCGGGCGCGGCGACCTTGTGGCACTTGGCGCGCATCACCGCGGCGGCCGCGGCGTATTCGTCCACCGTTTCGCCGCGGGTACGCAAGGCCATCAGCAGGCCGCCCATCTGCGCCGGCGTCGCCTCGCCCTCGAACAGCACCTCGAAGGCGGCTTCGGCTTCGGCGCGGCTCAGCGGGCGGTCGGCGGCGGCGCCGATCAGCGGTTTCAGTCGGTCGCTCATGCCGGGGCTTTCATGGTGTCGAGGAAATTGCGGATCAGCGCGTGACCGTGTTCCGAGGCGATGGATTCGGGATGAAACTGCACGCCGTGGATCGGCAGCGTCTTGTGGCGCAGGCCCATGACCGTGCCGTCCTCGAGCCAGGCGTTGACCTGCAGGCAATCCGGCACGCTGTCGCGGTCGACCACAAGCGAATGATACCGCGTGGCCGAAAAGGGCGAGGGCAGCCCGGCGAAGACCCCGCTGCCGTCATGGTGCATCGTGCCCATCTTGCCGTGCACGATTTCGGAATGGCGCACAACGGTGCCGCCGAATGCCTGACCGATGGTCTGGTGGCCGAGGCAGACGCCGAAAAGCGGTGTGCCGGTTTCGGCCGCGGCCTGCGTCAGGGCCAGGCAGATGCCCGCCTGATCGGGGTCACAGGGGCCGGGCGACAGCAGGATTCCGGCGGGATTCAGGCCCATCGCCTCTTGCACGTTCAGCGCATCGTTGCGGCGCACGACGACCTCGCATCCCAGCTCGCCGACATAGTGGACGAGGTTATAGGTGAAGCTGTCGTAGTTATCTATCAGCAGAAGCATGGCTTTTGTCGTCTCGGGGCTGGAAGCGGCGGGTCGCCTCGCGGTATACATGCACAAGGGAAAAGACCAGCGTCAAGGGCGCGGCGGCAGAGCAGCAAGGGGGTGGGCCATGGCTCGGGGATTTCTGGCAGGCGCGATCTGGGGCACGGCGGTGGCCGCGGTGGGGCTGGGAACCGTGTCGGTCATGACCGGGACGCCGCGCACAGCACCAATGCCGGACAAGCCCGCGGCAGAGGTTGCGCCGCCCGTAGCGGCCGATCCGGCGCCGTCGCCGACCGCGACTCAAGAGGCGGTCGCGCAAGACGCCGCCGAAGAACCGGTACCCGCCACCACGACAGACGAGCCGGCACCCGCCGATACTGCGCCAACCCCGGTCGAAACCGCCGAGCGACCCGCCCCCAAGGCACCGGCCGAGCCTTTGTCGAAACCCGATCCGGGTGTCGTTCTTCCCGGGGCCGGCGCGCTGGCGCAACCGCAGGACGGCAGCAGCCCGCCGCTGGACACCGCGACCGGCCCGACCCCCGAGGTTTCGACGGACATCGCCGCCTTGCCCGAGGCCAAGGACGATGGCCAGGCCGCGTCGGTGCCTGCTGCGGTCGATGCGACCCCGCGTGCCGAGCCGCTGCCGGGGCCCGTATCGCCGGTACCGGAAACCACCCCGACCGGCATTTCCACCGAACCCGCGCAGCCTCCGGCTCCTGACCTGCCCGGCGACGACAGTGCCTTTGGGATGGCAAGCGAACCGGCAACCGAGGCCGAACCCGACGTCGCGGCGGACGACGGACCGGCGACGGCGGACATCGGGGCGGAACCCGGGGTCGACGATACCGCTCCGCGCCAACCGGCACTGCCCAGCCTCGCAGGGGACGACAACGAAACGGAGACGCCCCTGCGGCCGCAGATCGGCGAACCCGCCGTGTCGTTGCTGAATCGCGAACAGGCGGTGCCGACGCGGCGGATCGGGCAGGACGAGGAAAATCCCGAGGCCGCGACGGACGACACCGAAACCGACGCCGCCGCGCAGCCACCGCTGATCCGCTACGCCGCCCCCAGCAGCGCTGCGGCGACCCTTCCGCGGCTCGCGGTCGTGCTGATCGACGACGGCAGCGGCCCGTTGGGCCCGGCGGTTTTCAAGGCGTTTCCGTTTCCGATCAGCATTGCCATCGACCCGTCTCACCCCGACGCGGCGGGTGCCGCGGCTGCCTACCGCGCCGCGGGGCTGGAAGTGCTGGCGGTGGCGCGGGTGCCGCAAGGTGCGACGGCCACCGATGTCGAGATTGCCCTGGCCGGGGTGATCGACGCCGTGCCCGAAGCCGTCGCTGTCATCGAAGATCCCGCCGGCGGGATGCCCGGGGATCGCGCGGTGTCAGACCAGGTTGCCGCTTTTCTCAAGGCGTCGGGTCATGGGTTGCTGATGCAGGCCCGGGGTTTGAACACCGCGCAGCAGCTTGCGGCGCGCGCGGGCGTTCCGTCGGCCCCGCTGTTCCGCGATATCGACGGGCAGGGCGAAAACGCCGCGGCGATCCGCCGGGTCCTGGACCAGGCGGCGTTCAAGGCCCGCCAGGATGGTGCGGTGACGTTGCTGGGCCGCTTGCGGGCGGATACGGTATCGGCCCTGGTGCAATGGGGTTTGCAGGACCGGTCGGGCGAAATCGCGCTGGTGCCCGCGTCGCTGATCTTGCGGGAATCGGTATCGGAATAGATCAGACGGGCGCGGCGGCCCAACCGGCCAGCGTTGTCTCCAGATCGCCGTACCCGGTCATCCTGCGTTCAAAGCGCAGCCGCAGCCGCGCCGCCTGTTCGCGGGCCTTTTCCGTCAGCGCCGGGTCGTCGGTCTGGGCCAGATAGACCAGCGTTTCGTAATGCCCGAAATACAGGTCGCGCAGATCGGGGTGCCGATCCAGGCCCAGCGGTTTCCAGACGAAGGCGTCGAATTGCCGGACCAGGAAATCGGTCAGGTAGAAGGCCGTGATGTCGTCGCGCGTCTCGAACCGGGCGAGGCCGTCGAAGAAGGCATAGCAATGCGGCCCCGCGACCATCTCGACTCCCATCTCGGCGCAGGCGGCCTGCAACAAGCCACCGGTGCCGCAATCGGCATAGACGACATGGATCGCATCGTAGTTGTCGCGGTGTTTGACGACGGCGTCGCGGACAGCGCCAGTGATCTTTTCGGGATGGTTGTGCAGAATGGCCGGAAGGCAGGCCAGATCGATGTGATCCCAGCGATTGCGCGCCTTGAGGTCGAGGATCTCGCGCGCCAGGGCGCCGCAGGCCAGCAGCAGGATGGTCCCGCGCCCCGCAGGCGCGACGCCTTCGGCAGTCAGGCGGTCCGGATCAGGGTTTTGCGTCGTCATGCGGCACGTGCGCCAGACCCCAACGGGCCAGAAGCGCCAGCACCGCCAGCAGTGGCAGCATGGTCACGGACCCCCAGCTGCTGAAACCCCAAACGGTTAACGCCGCGGCGGCCAGAACGCCAACCACCAAAAGGGCGAAGGATGTCACAGGCATACCGAACTCCTCTCGCCTCCAATATGGGGCAGATTCGGGTAAAGAAAAAGGGGCCATGCATGGCACGACCCCCTGAAAATGCCTGATGGCGCGCGGCTTTGCGCGACAATAGTGCGTTACCCCGCGGCAAGTTGGTTGTGCTTGCGCGCGATGAAGTCCTTGGCGGTCTCGACCGCGACGGCGGCATCGCGGCAATAGGCATCGGCGCCGATGGCGCGACCGAATTCCTCGTTCAGCGGTGCGCCGCCCACCAGCACGATGTAATCGTCGCGGATGCCCAGTTCGACCATCGTGTCGATCACCACCTTCATGTAGGGCATCGTGGTGGTCAGCAGCGCCGACATGCCCAGGATGTCGGGTTCTTCGGTTTTCAGCGCCTCGAGATAGTTCTCGACGGGGTTGTTGATGCCCAGGTCGACCACTTCGAAGCCGGCCCCTTCCATCATCATCGACACCAGGTTCTTGCCGATGTCGTGGATGTCGCCCTTGACGGTGCCGATGACCATCTTGCCCATGCGCGGCGCGCCGGTTTCGGCCAGCAGCGGCTTGAGAATGGCCATGCCCGCCTTCATCGCGTTGGCGGCCAGAAGCACCTCGGGGACGAACAGAATCCCGTCCCGGAAATCCTTGCCGACGATGGTCATGCCGCCGACCAGCGCCTCGGTCAGGACACGGTAGGGCGCCCAGCCCCGTTCGAGCAGGATGTTCACGCCTTCCTCGATCTCCTCCTTGAGACCGTCGTAAAGGTCGTCGAACATCTGTTGGACGAGTTCCTCGTCGTCGAGTTCGGACAGGATGATGTCGTCTTCGTCGGACATGGGCATGTTCCTTGTGTGGCCCGTACCGGCGGGCCGCGGTTTTTGTTGATTACTAATCGAATGTTTGCGCCTGACCCACTAGGCCGATTGCGACATGGCGCAAAGCGCAACCGACGCAGGCGCCGGTTCCCCACAGCGCGCCCTTGTCGATGTTCCCGATGTGTTCTAGTTTCGCGTCATGCGCCCAGGAGCCCGATATGTCGACCCCGAGAACCGGCGCGGACGCGGCGCGGCAAGCCGCGAAACCGGCCGGTTCGAACGCTATGCGCATGTCGATGCCGATGATGGTTGGGGCATCGCACCGGACATCGCGCCGCTGCGCACCGAGGTGACCGAAGAACGACCGCGCAGCATGATCAACTTCGTGCGGTCGCCCGACCTGCCATTCGATCGGACCCTGAACCCCTATCGCGGCTGCGAACATGGCTGCATCTATTGCTTTGCCAGGCCGACCCATGCCTGGCTGGGCCTGTCGCCGGGCCTGGATTTCGAAACCAGGCTGGTGGCCCGGCCGGACGCGCCCGCGGTGCTGCAACGCGAATTGCGTGCGCCGCGTTACCGGGTCGCGCCGATCGCCATCGGCACCAACACCGATCCGTATCAGCCGGTGGAACGCGACCGCGGTATCATGCGCGGCTGCCTGCAGGTGCTGCACGATTGCGACCATCCGGTCGGGATCGTGACGAAAGGCACGCTGATCGAACGCGACATCGACATCCTGTCGCCGATGGCGGCAAAAGGGCTGGTGCGCGTCGGCATAACGGTGACGACGCTGGATGCGGATCTGTCGCGCCGGATGGAGCCGCGCGTGCCGCTGCCGGCCCGCCGGTTGCAAACGATCCGGCGCCTGAGCGAGGCCGGGATCGAGGTGCGGTTGATGGTGTCCCCGGTCATTCCGGCGCTGACCGATCCGGAGCTGGAACGCATTCTCGAAGCGGGGGCCGAAGCCGGCGCGACGGCCGCCAGCTGGATCATGTTGCGCCTGCCGCTCGAGGTTTCGCCGCTGTGGCAGGATTGGCTGGCCGAGCATTATCCCGATCGCGCCAGACGCATCATGGCGCGGCTGCGCGAGATGCATGGCGGACGGGATTACGACGCGCGCTGGCACCACCGGATGCGTGGCGAGGGCCACTATGCGACCCTGATCGCGCACCGATTCCGCCGAGCGACGCGAAAGCTTGGGCTGGATCGGACGCTGCCGGAGCTGCGCCGCGATCTGTTCCGCCCACCGGCTCTTCCCGGTGATCAACTCGCGCTGTTCTGAAAGCTGCGGGGCAAATCTCTGGTCAGAGATTTGCATATTCCTGGCCAGGAATTTGCGGCCCGCGGCGATGTCAGCGCAGGACGCGGATCGGTTCGCGATTGCAGAAGATGATCGTCTGGCCGCCGTTTTCGACCGCACGATATCCGCGCCGGTCCAGTTCGGCCAGGAACCGCGCGCGACCGACGAAACGGTCGATATCGGCGGATTTCCGGCGCACGACACCGCCTTCGGCCGCGGCGCGCGAGGCGAAGATACGGCGAATCCAGTCTTCGGGACGACAAGGCAATTCGGCATGGGGCATGGCGCGATCAGGTCGCGAAAGGGTTGCAATCGGGTTAGTGTCTCATGCGCGGCGCCGTCCGCGCCGCGCCCGGACAGGAGCACCGCCGCCGCCTCCGGTGCCGTCGCTTTCGGACGAGAACCCGCCCAGGGTCTCGGCGATCCGGTCCAGCGTCGGTGCGGCGCCGCGCGGCCGGGTTTCCAGCGCCGCGCGCATCGCATGCAGATGCTCGGGCATGGTGCCGCAACAGCCGCCGATGATCCGCGCGCCGCAATCGCGCGCCATCACCGCGTATTCGGCCATCAGCTGCGGGGTGCCGTCATAGTGGATATGGCCGTCGACATATTTCGGAATGCCGGCATTGCCCTTGGCGATGATCGGCCGTTCGGTGCCCTGCGCGACGAAACCCAGTACCGTTCTCAACAGGTCGGACGCACCGACACCGCAATTGGCGCCGAAGGCGATCGGCGGGTTCGGCAGGCTTTCGACCAGGCCGATCATGTCCGCGGACGTGACACCCATCATCGTCCGGCCGGCCGTGTCGAAGCTCATGGTGCCGCACCAGGGCGCGCCGATGTTTCCAAAGGCTTCGGCCGCGGCCTTGTATTCCTCTGGCGCGCTGATGGTTTCCAGCCAGAGCACGTCTGCGCCGCCATCCATCAAACCCTTGCCGGTTTCCTCGAACATCGCCACGGCGTCTGCGTGCGACAGCGTTCCGACCGCGCCCATGATCTCGCCCGTGGGCCCGACCGACCCTGCGACGATCACCGGACGTCCCGCCGCGTCGGCCACCTCGCGACCCAGTTCGGCGGCCAGCTTGGACAGGTCATAGGCTCTGTGGGCGGCGTCGTGCAGTTTCAGCCGTGACGGGTTGGCGCCGAAAGAATTGGTGAGGAACAGGTCCGACCCCGCCTCGACCGCGCCGCGATAGAGCGCGCGGATCTTGTCCGGTGCGGTCTCGTTCCAGAACTCGGGCGCGTCGCCGCTGGTCAGACCCATGTTGAACAGGTTGGTGCCGGTGGCGCCATCGGCGAGCACCCAGTCACGGTCGGCCAGCATCCTGGTCAGCGCGTCGGTCATCATCCTGCCCTTTGTCGTTCGGCCATCGTCTGCCATACGCGAATGGGTGAAGCAAATTCATAATGTGCATGTTTTTCATGAAGCGCGCACAAGAACAGGCCGCGCGCGGGTGCTTGGCCGGTGGCCGCGTATTTTTCAAAGAGAAGAAGACCGGGCCGATCCTATTCCCATTCGATCGTGCCCGGCGGTTTGCTGGTCACGTCATAGGTCACGCGGTTGATGCCCTTGACTTCGTTGATGATCCGCGTCGCGGTTTCGCCCAGGAATTCGTGGCTGAACGGGTAATAGTCCGCGGTCATTCCGTCGACCGAAGTCACTGCGCGCAGGGCGCAGGCGTAGTCGTAGGTGCGCCCGTCGCCCATCACGCCCACGGTGCGCACCGGCAGGATGGCGACGAAAGCCTGCCAGATCTCGTCGTAGAGACCGTGCTTGCGGATCTGGTCGATATAGACCGCATCCGCCTTGCGCAGGATGTCGAGCTTTTCGCGGGTGATCTCGCCCGGGCAGCGGATGGCGAGGCCGGGACCGGGGAAGGGGTGGCGACCGATGAAATGGTCGGGCAGGCCCAGTTCGCGGCCAAGCGCGCGCACCTCGTCCTTGAACAGTTCGCGCAGCGGCTCGACCAGTTTCAGGCCCATCTTCTCTGGCAGGCCGCCGACATTGTGGTGGCTCTTGATCGTCACCGAAGGGCCGCCGGAAAACGACACCGACTCGATCACGTCGGGGTAAAGCGTGCCCTGGGCGAGATACTCGGCGCCGTCGATCCGGTCGGCGTATTTCTGGAACACCTCGATGAAGAGCCGCCCGATGATCTTGCGCTTGGTTTCCGGATCGCCGACGCCCTCGAGTTGGCCAAGGAACAATTCCTGTTCCTGGGCATGGATCACCTGCAGGTTCATGTGGTCGCGGAACATCGCCACCACCTCGTCGGCCTCGTTCAGCCGCAACAGGCCGTGATCGACGAAGACGCAGGTCAGCTGGTCGCCCACGGCCTCGTGGATCAGCGCCGCAGCGACCGAGCTGTCGACGCCGCCCGACAGGGCGCAGATGACCTTCTTGTCGCCGACCTGGTCGCGAATGCGCGCAACGGCTTCTTCGCGGTAGGCGCCCATGGTCCAGTCGCCCTGGAAGCCGGCCATCCGGACAAAGTTCTGATACAGCCGTTTGCCGTTCGGGGTGTGATGGACTTCGGGGTGGAACTGCACCGCGTAAAAGCGGCGGGATTCGTCTGCGGTGATGGCAAAGGGCGCGCCGGGCGATGTGCCCAGAACCTCGAAACCCGGTGCGATTTCAGCGACATGATCGCCATGGCTCATCCAGACCTGTTCGCGCCCCTCGGCGAACCAGCCCGCCAGCAGCGCCGATTTCGCTGCCGCGGGCGTCACATAGGCGCGGCCGAATTCCGCGGTGGCCTGTTCGCCCGCTTCGACGCGGCCACCGAGGTCTTGCATCATCACCTGCTGGCCATAGCAGATGCCCAGGATCGGCACGCCCAGGTCGTAGGCGGCTTTGGGCGGGCGGGGCGAGCCGTCGCGCATGACCGAATCCGGACCGCCGGAAAAGACGATGGCGCGGGGGGCGAAATCGCGCAGCCATTCATCGGTAACGGCCTGGTAGGGGTGGATTTCGCAATAGACGTTCAGTTCGCGCAGGCGCCGCGCGATCAGCTGCGTCACCTGGCTGCCGAAATCGATGATGAGAAGGCGGTCATGCTGGGCTTGGGTCATGCGTCCTGATAGGCACGGGTTTGAAAAAGTGCAACGGCTGTTGGAGGGTTGGAAATGCGCATCCTGACCGAGTTCGGCATGGGCACGTCGCTGCGGCGCGGCGATTACACGGGCGCTGCGCGGCGGGCGATCGAGGACGCCCTGTGGCGCAACTCGATCAACGCCGCCGAGTTGTTCGGCTTCGACAAGACCGACATGCGGCTGACCGTCGAGATCGGCGTGCAGCAGCCGGACGACGTGGATGCGGATACCCTGGCGTCGGTCTTTCCCTATGGCCGGCCGACAATCCGCGTCGTCACCGGCGGGTTGGATATCCCGAGGCCCGACGGAACGGGCAACCCCACGATCATCGCCAATGCCGCGATTTCGGTGTCCTTCGACATGGAGCCCGCGACATGAGCCTGCAGCGACTGATCATCGAAATGGGCATGGGTGTCGATCTGCACGGCCAGGACCACACAAAGGCTGCCAGACGCGCTGTCGAGGATGCGCTGCGCCATTCCTCGATGCCGGTGCTGCGCGCTATCGACGGGCTCAAGGCCCAGGCGCGGGTCAAGGTCACGATCGGCGTGCCGCGGCCCGATGCCGTCGACCGCGAGGCAGTGGCGTGCGTCTTGCCGCATGATGGGGTCGAAATCGTCGTGGTCGAGGGTGGGCTGAGCGTCGCCGACGCGGCCTATGGCGGCGCGCATGTCATCGCCAGCGCCGCGGTGGAGCTGTTCCTGCCGCGGCAACATGGCTGGCGGCTCGGTCGGTCGGAAGTCTGACGATCCGCGCGCCTGTGTTCCAGATGCGCAGGACCGGGGTGATCGACGTGCCAAGGCGGGAAAAAACCGCGAACGATTCCGACCACGGCGGCAAAGACGCCCGATCCGCCGACCGGCTGCATCCATTGGCGCCTGCGATTGCCGCGTTTCAAGTTTGCCGCCCTTTGCCTTGCGTCGCATGTCGCCGGACTTGCCTTCACCGGTCGCAAGGCAGGCCGGTCCGATGTCGCTTTCGCGATCCACGCGCCGGATTCCGCAAACGCGCGTCGCGGGACGCAGGCTAGAACGGGGCGAGTTGTGGGGCGCCGCGCGCCCCTTGCATGCATGAGGGCTGAGGTCATGGCAGAAGCAGAAACCCGCAGACGTGCCCGCGGGGGCGGTGGTGCGGCCCGGCGCGCCGAGCGCAGCGCGGTAAGCGTCGAGACGGCGAAATACATCCGACGCAATATTCCCAACCTCGACATCCTCAACGACGAGGCGCTCGAGATCATCGAGGCCAATGCCGAAACGGTCTTGCAGGAAATCGGGGTCAACTTCGCCAACAATCCCGGCGCCCTGGCGCTGTGGCGCGATGCCGGCGCCGATGTCGACGGCGAACGGGTGCGCATCCCCAAGGGCCTGGCGCGCAAGTTGTGCAGCACGGCGCCGTCCACCTACACCCAACATGCGCGCAATCCCGACCGTTCGGTCGAGATCGGCGGCCGCAACCTGGTACTGGCGCCGGTCTACGGCCCGCCTTTCGTGCACGATCTGGAAACCGGCCGGCGCTATGCCACGATGGCCGATTTCCGCAATTTCGTGAAGCTGGGCTACATGTCGAAATGGCTGCACCATTCCGGCGGCACGGTTTGCGAACCCACCGACGTTCCGGTAAACAAGCGCCACCTGGACATGCTGTTGGCGCATATGACGCTGTCGGACAAGCCGTTCATGGGCTCGGTCACCGAACCCAGCCGCGCCCAGGACAGCGTCGAGATGTGCGAGATCCTGTTCGGCAAGGATTTCGTCCAGCAGAACACGGTGATGACTTCGCTCATCAACATCAACTCGCCGTTGACCTTCGACGACGTGATGATGGGCGCGATGGAGGTCTATGCCCGCAACAACCAGGCCTCGATCATCTCGCCCTTCATCGTGGGCGGTGCGATGGCGCCGGTTTCGGTGGCCGGCACGCTGACCCAGGTTCTGGCCGAGGTTCTGGCCGGGATCGCCTATTCCCAGCTGGTCCGGCCCGGCGCGCCGGTCATCATGGGCGCCTTTGTCACCTCGATCGACATGAACTCCGGCGCGCCCACCTTCGGCACGCCCGAGGCCGCGCATATCACCTATGGCGTGGGGCAACTGGCGCGCCGGATGAACCTGCCATACCGGTCGGCCGGGTCGTTCTGCGGCTCGAAACTCCCTGATGCCCAGGCCGCTTACGAGACGGCGAACAGCCTGAACATGGGGCTGTTGTCAGGGGTGAACTTCATGTTGCATGCCTGCGGTTGGCTGGAAGGCGGGCTGGTGTCGTCCTACGAGAAATTCGTCATGGATGCCGACCAGCTGGGCGCGCTGCACAAGATGGCCGAAGGCATCGCGATGGATGAAAACGGCCAGGCGATGGACGCGATCCGCGAAGTGGGCCCCGGCGGGCATTATCTGGGCTGCGCGCACACCCAGGCGAATTTCAAGTCCGCCTTCTGGCGCACCGACCTGTTCGACTACAAACCCTACGAAACCTGGGCCGAAGAGGGCGCGCGCGACACGGTTGCCCTGGCGCGCAACCGGGTGAAAAGGCTTTTGGACACGTACCAGCAGCCGCAGTTGGACCCGGGTATTTCCGAGGCTCTTTCGGACTACGTCGCCAGGAAAAAGGCGTCTATGCCCGACGCCTTCGGCTGAACAGACGCAGTCAGCGCGGTGCGTTGCGCAGCAATTGCGCCTCGCCCATCATCGCCATCAGAACCTCGACATGCCGGCTGACGGAATAGCCGGCATCGTCGTTGCGGCGCTTTTCGTCTAGATCGGCCTCGACTTCGATCAGGCGCATGAGCGCGGCGCCGGATCGCGGCAGGCTGGAATAGCCCAACAGCCGGTGCAGATGCGTGTCGCGGCGGTAATTGACCGCACCGATGCGGGCCGCGCGGATCAGCAGACGTGGGCGGCGCAGATGGGCCAACAGCCCCAAGATATCCCTCATGACAAGTCCCTCTGGTTGATTCCAGTGGACCATGACACGGCGCCGATGGCTGTTGCCCGCTGCCGCCGAGCGCCGCGCGCTGCCTAAAGAACTGTTTATCAAATACAAACAATCATCCTTGCACGGTTCTTCTGTTAACCCACCGGTAACAAACACACGGATAGGTTGCGCTGCCTGTGGAAAAGACTGTGAACAAGACTGGCACGAAGGGGACGGGACGATGGCACCGAGCGCGTATCACTCGGGATCGGAAAACTTGCCGGGCTGGGTTCCGGAAGCGGCACGGCTGTATCTCGCACATACCGAAAATGGCCGGCCGATCCGCGCGTTGGCACGCGAACTCGGATGCCACGCGTCAACCGTCTTGCGCAAGGTGCGCAAGATCGAGACCCGCCGCGACGATCCGTTGGTCGACGCCGCGCTGCGGCAGCTTTGCCTTCCGCCGGATCCCAACGGCAAGAAGGAATGCGAGATGACCAGGCATAACCAGACCGACGCGGTCGCGCTTGACGAGGCCACATTGCTGCGAGAAGCGCGCCGGGTCTTGCATCGACTTTGCGAGAGCGGCGCGATGCTGGCAGTGGCCGCGGATATGGAAAAGGCGGTTGTGGTCCGCGACAACGGCGAAGGCTCGACCATGCGCACCGCCGTTGTGGATGCGCCCGTCGCCGAGGCGATGGCGTTGAAGGCGTGGATTCACTGTGATGCTCCGGGGCGCATCTCGCGCTACCGCATCACCGCATCGGGCCGGGCGGCGTTCAACAGGATCGTGGCGGAAAAGGAAAGCCGGATCCGCGGGTTCGCGGAATCCCAGGCGGGGTTCGAAAACAGCCGCGCGGTCGAACAGGCGCTGGACGACATGGAACGCGATCCCGCGACGCGCCGGGGACGGTCGGGCGCCGCCGAAAGCCCGCTGGCGATCTTGTCGCGCCGTCGCGACAAGACCGGCAAACCGTTCCTCGAGGAAGCCCTGGTTGCGGCGGGTGAACGGCTGCGCGAGGACTACGAACTGGCGCAAGTCGGTTTCGACGAAGACGAAAGCTGGGCAGAGCTTGTCGCCGGCGATCGCTGGACGGACGCCGCGGCAGCACAACCGGGATCGGCGCGGGCCCGCGAACGGATGCTGTCTGCACTGCGCGACCTCGGCCCCGGTCTGGGCGATGTCGCGCTGCGCTGCTGTTGCTATCTCGAGGGGCTCGAGACCACGGAAAAGCGCATGGGTTGGTCGGCGCGTTCGGGCAAGATCGTCCTTCGCATCGCGCTGCAACGCCTGCGCCGCCACTATGCCGAACGCGCCAAGGACGGTGGCGACCTGATCGGCTGACGCTTTGTCGCAGCGCCAAACGATGCCCGATTTGCAGTGAACCCCCCGGAGAAACCGCACTTCTCCGGGGGTAACTTTTTGAACACAAGCAATAAAGTGCGCAGGGGCACTCGCTAACTTGGGGATACGCTGCCGCAGGACAGCTATGCGTTACTCGCAATTCCCCCTGCGCTTCCCTATGGTAAAAGGATCGAAATCCGACTTCGCGGGGAATAACCGATGCGCGACCTCAAAATGCCCGATCAGCGTCATCCCGAAAAGGCGCACCGGCCGGACAATGCCCAGCCGAAAAAGCCCAGCTGGATCCGGGTCAAGGCGCCGGGCGGCGAGGGTTACAACACCACGCGCCGCATCCTGCGAGAACACAAGCTGGTCACCGTCTGCGAAGAGGCGGGCTGCCCGAACGCCGGCGAGTGCTGGAATGCCGGCCACGCCACGATGATGATCATGGGCGAGATCTGCACGCGCGGCTGCACCTTCTGCAACGTCGCCACCGGCCGGCCCGACGCGCTTGACGTGTTCGAACCGGGCCGGGTCGCGGATGCGGTCAAGAAGCTGTCTCTGAACCATGTCGTCATCACCTCGGTCGACCGCGACGACCTCGACGATGGCGGCGCCGAGCATTTCGCCCAGACGATCCGTGCCGTGCGGCACCGCTCGCCCGACACGACGATCGAGATCCTGACACCGGATTTCCTGAAATGCGGCCCCGACGCGCTGGAAATCGTGGTCGCGGCCAAGCCGGACGTGTTCAACCACAATCTCGAGACGGTTCCGGGTCTGTATCCCACCGTGCGTCCCGGCGCGCGTTATTTCCATTCGCTGCGCCTGTTGCAGCGGGTCAAGGAAATCGACCCGTCGATCTTCACCAAGTCGGGCATCATGGTCGGCCTGGGCGAGGACCGGCAGGCGGTGCAACAGGTGATGGACGACATGCGCGCCGCGGACGTGGATTTCCTGACCATCGGGCAATATCTGCAGCCGACGCCCAAACATCACCGCGTCGACCGCTTCGTCGATCCCGAGGAATTCGCGGGATACGAAAAGGCGGCCTACGGCAAGGGGTTCCTGATGGTGTCGGCCACGCCGCTGACGCGGTCGTCCTATCATGCGGGTGACGATTTCGCCCGCCTGCGCGCCGCTCGCGAGGCCAAGCTGGCGCAGACGTGACGGTTCAGGGTGCCGGCAGCGCCTTGAGATAGGCCGCGACGGCCTGTCGGTCGCTGGCGGGCAGCTTGGCGAAATTGTCGATCACCGCGACCATGTGCCCCCCGGCACTGTCGAAATCCGGCGTGAACCCGGTTTCGAGATAATAGGCGATATCGGTAGCCGACCAGGTGAACTTGTCGGGCGTCAGCGGCGGGATGGTTCCGGTGCCGGACGGATTCGGCGCACCACGCAGCCAGCGCGCCCGGTCCAGCCCGCCAAGCATGTCCCGCGGCGTGTGGCATTCGCCGCAATGGCCCAGGGCCTCGACCAGGTAGCGTCCGCGCTCGGCCTCGGGGCCAGGCGCGGTCTCGAGCACCCAGTCGGGATCGCGGTAGAGCAGCTTCCAGCCTCCGACAGCGCGGCGTATGTTGAAGGGAAATCCCACCTCGTGTGGCTGGCTGGGTTCGGAAGAGGGCGGCAAGCTGCGCAGAAAGGCCCACAGATCGGCCAGGTCGCCCGGCGTCATCTTCTCGTAGGCGGTATAGGGGAAGGCGGGGAAATAGTGTTGCCCGTCCGGCGACACGCCGCGCATCACCGCGTTCGCGAAATCGGTCAGATCCCAGCCGCCGATGCCGTGATCGGGATCGGGCGAGATGTTGGGGGCGACGAAGGTGCCGAAATCCGACGGAAACCGCTGTCCTCCGGCAAGAACGGTCTTGTCCTCGGCTTCGGGCGCATGGTGACACGAACCGCAGCCGGCGGCCGCGAATACCAGTGCGCCCCGGGTGGCATCCCCGGCATCGATCGGGGTTTCGGCCGCGGACAGCCGATCGGGACCGGTGACGAGCCAACCGATGAGAGCGGCGGCGAAGATCGCCGCCGCAAGGATTGTCGCCAACCGGCGCATCACCGTTTAGTTGGCCGGCGCGCGATAGGTGTCGTGGCAGGACTTGCAGGCATCGCCGAGCTGTCCGAGGGCCGGCCCAAGTGCCGCCTGGCCTTCGCCCGCGGCGGCCTGAATCACCTTGGCGGCGTCACCGAGCGCACCCCATTTGGTCATGACATCCGGCAGGTTTTCCCAGATGTTCGGCTGCGCGCGGGTGCCGTCGATCGACATGTTGTCCGACCCGGCCGGCCAGAGCGGCGCCTGGCTGACCATCGAAACGGCGACGATCGAGTCGGCGGCGGCTTGTGCGGATTCGGCGTCATACGCGATTTCGCCTTTCGCCATGCCACCCAGGATGCCGACATTGATGGCGAGAATGCGGAATTGACCCTGACGGGCTTTCAGCTCGGCACTGAAATCCTGCGCCATGACGGCGGTCGCCAGAACGGCGGTGGCAGATGTGGCGACAATGAAGGCACGGAACATGAAGGTTCTCCTGGTTGGCGGACGTCGGGGTCCGAAACGTCTTTTACGTAGGGGAAGTCTGTCACAGCACGAGGCGCGCGCCTATCCGGCCTCACGCGCTCGTGAGCAGTGGATCAAAGGGCTGTCGGCAGGTATGCGCTCAACCACGCCCGCACGTCATCGAGACGCGTCCGCGCCACGGGAACACGGGTGCCGCAACCCAGCCGCAAGACGAAACGCCCGCCATCGCGTTCCAGGCGGTCCGCCGCGTGGCGGGCGACCCACCAGGACCGATGCGGCTGCAGACCGTCCTCGGCCCGCGTCTGTGCAACGATATCGGACAACCTTGCACGATGCGTGAGCGGGCCGCTGTCGGTGACCACGTTCACGCGGTGTTCCTGCGCCTCGATATAATGCACGGCGTCCAGCGGCACCTGTTCCGCGCCGATCAGCAGGGCCCGGCCGGGTTCGGGAACCGATGCGGCCGGTTCTTCGGCCAAGGGCCGCACATAGCGCAGGAACAGCGTCTCGAACACCTGCGCCGTCAGGAAGAACAGCAGCAAGCGCTCCGGGATTTCGGGCGGCCGGCTGCCGTTGCTGAGATAAACGATGACATACTCGCAAAACACGATGGTCGGAAACAACGACAGGAAACTGAGCAGGGGCAGGGGCACCGGGAATGATCGAAAACGCAATTGCACCCATGCCGTCAACAGCAGCAAGGCGACGATACCGGCAAGAAACAGGAACAGTGCGAGACACCAGATCGCGATCAACTGTGCCGTGCTGATATGCCCGATCAGACGCGGCGGGTCGGTTGTCGCAAGACCGACCAACACCAGGAAAAGATACCCCTTGCCCGGCCGGCTGGTGAGAAGGGCAAGAAACTCCGTGACGGAAAAGTCGACGGGCTTGCCCAGCAAGTCCAGCACCAGCGGCCGGTATGTCAGAGCTGTCTGCATCGCGTGCGCTGCCCTTCCCTGTGCCACGACCCTTCGCCGTTAAACGGTATCGCACGGCGGACCGCAATCAAGGAGCGACCGTCGATATTGCGGACCCGCACCATGCGGCGGCCGATCGTACCGAGACCGCCGCGTGCCCGGGCGCATCGGCGAAGGCCGTGCATCCTTTCTGTGTGGCACGGCATTCGGGGCTCGGGCGAACGGGACCCCGGCTGCAGGAAAAGCCCATCACGATGCACCGCATCCGTCCGGCCGGCCTATGGCGATTCCCTGCGCTGTCGGGTGTTTCCGGTGGTCGTGACCGGCGTGCCACGGTTTTGCGACATGGCGCCGAAAAATGCCGGGGGCGGACGGGGGAAAGCGCTTGACGGGGCAGGGAGCCGGCCATACAAGGCCTCTCACGCCGGCGGCCAAGCCCCGGATGGCAGTGAGCGGTTGTAGCTCAGTTGGTTAGAGTACCGGCCTGTCACGCCGGGGGTCGCGGGTTCGAGCCCCGTCAACCGCGCCACCACTGCCACCGACGGGACGGGTCCGACGCGACAACGCGGTTGTAGCTCAGTTGGTTAGAGTACCGGCCTGTCACGCCGGGGGTCGCGGGTTCGAGCCCCGTCAACCGCGCCATTTTCCCTGACATCACGCACGAAAAAGCCGCCCCTCGGGCGGCATGTCACGTTCGGGTCATGTTCTGAACCGGCACCCGCCGGCCCTGCCGGTATTGCGCCGTCCTGGCGTTCGGCCGGTCAGCGGCCCCAGGACCGGACCGGGCCGCAATCCATGTGCACGAAGTTCGACGACGAATAGCGCCCGACGCCGCCCGCCCGGCACGAGGCCGCTGCGCGCGCGATCTGGCTGACGGAACGCGAACTGAGCCGCAGATCCGCCGCCTCGCCCCGCAGGTGACGCGAGTTCTTGGCGACACCGCTGGAGCGCGACCGCAGCATCGCGTTGGTCTGCGGGCTGCGATAGCCCGAGATCAGCAGATAGGGTTCCGAGCTGTCCAGAAGGTTGTGCGCGGCCGTCATGATGTCGATGGTCCGCGTGTCGATCGACTTGACGCTGTCGTTGCGCCAGTCGCGCATGAAATAGTTCACTTCCTTGACCGCGTCGGCAATGTATTGCCCTTCGATCCAGTAGATCATGTCGAGATGTTCGCCGGTGCGTGCCGAATACATCCGGATGCGCCGGATATCGCCACCGCCGCGCAGGAAACCCGCCGCGTTCGAATAGGTGGGGGCCGCTGTCACCAAGGTTGCGGCGAATGCACCAAGAAGGCCGCGCCGCGTGAGGCTGCTGGAGGAATCCGTCATGAAAGAACTGCCTGTCCCGTAGTCCCGATTTACCTGTCGCGCCCGCATCGTTGTGCAGGCCTGCCATCTCCCCAGATGCAGGGGTTCTATGGCACGAATCGGTTACTGCCGAAAGAACGAACTGGCCGATCTACCCCCAAGCAAGGGTTTTGGGCGAGAATTCGCTCAAATCGCGCTTTCTTTCGCCGGTGCTGCAAAGCGGTCACAGAAATGCGTCTTTCGACCCGGCCAGCGGGCTTGGAAAAACTCTGGAGCGTTTGTGAATGGACAGCGCCAACCCCATGTTCGACAAAGGACTTGTCGAACAGTTCACGATAACGGGTATGTTCATGTCGATTGCGACGTCGTTCATTTCGAAAATGCGTGCCGGGATTTCGGGGCTTGCCGTGGCCGCGCTGCTGGCAGGCGCTGCGCCGGCGATGGAATCCGATCTGGCTGCGCTCAAGCTCACGGCCTACAAGCAGGCGCTGGCCGAAGGTCTTGCCGCCGAAGACGTCGCGATCGCGGAGTTCTACCGAAGCCGCGATTTCGCGCCGATCTGGACCGGCGCCAGCGATGCCGACCGGGCACGGCGCGCGGCTCTGCTCGATGCCTTTTCGATGGCCGGCGATCACGGACTCCCGGAACGCCGGTTCGATGCCGATGCCGTGATGCGCGATCTGGCGGCCGCGCGCACCGGACGCGACCGTGGCGCGCTCGAGATCCGGCTTTCGAAGCTCTACATCGACTTCGCCAACGCGCTGCAATCGGGCCTGATCGATCCGCGCGGCAAGGTCGAGGGCGTCAAGCGCAGCCCGCCGCGGCGCGATGCGTCGCAACTGCTGGCCCGGCTGGTGCAGGACGACCCGCAGGCGGCATTCCGCGGCCTGGCGCCGACCAGCCCCGAATACACCCGCCTCGTACGCGTCAAGCTCATGCTGGAGCGCACCCTGGCGCAGGGTGGTTGGGGTCCGACCGTGCCCGGAACCAAGATCGAGCCCGGCGAAACCGGGCCTGCGGTCGTGGCATTGCGCAATCGCCTGATGGCGATGGGATATCTGGGAACATCGCTCAGCGCCGATTACGACGATGCGCTGCGCAACGCGGTGATGGCGTTCCAGGCCTCGCATGGACTGGAACAGGACGGGGTCGCGGGCGGTGCCACGCTGGCTGCGATCAACGTCGAGCCGGAGGCGCGCCTCAAGTCGATCATCGTCGCGATGGAACGCGAACGGTGGCTGAACCTGCCCGACGGTCTGGGCCAGCGGCATATCCGCGTCAATCTCACCGATTTCCACGCCGAGATCATCGATGATGGCAAGCTGACCTTCCAGACGCGGTCGGTCGTCGGTCACGCCGATGTCGATCGCCGCACGCCCGAGTTTTCCGACCAGATGGAATTCATGGTCATCAATCCGTCGTGGTACGTACCGCGATCGATCGTGGTGAAGGAATACCTGCCGCTGCTGCGCCGCAATCCCAACGCGGTCGGGCACCTGCAGATCCTGGGCCGCAACGGGCCCGTCAGCCGGGCCCGCGGCTTTTCACAATATACCGCGGCGTCCTTTCCCTATGGCATGCGCCAGCCGCCGGGGCCGAAAAACGCCCTCGGGACGGTCAAGTTCATGTTCCCCAACCAGTACAACATCTACCTGCACGACACGCCGTCCAAGCATCTCTTCGCCCGCGAGGTTCGAACCTACAGCCACGGCTGCGTGCGCCTGAGCGATCCGCACGATTTCGCCTATGCGCTGCTGGCGAAACAGAGCGACGATCCGCAGGGGCTGTTCCAGTCGATCCTGCGCACCGGCAGCGAACGCCGGGTGAATCTGGACCAGCCGGTGCCGGTGCACCTGATCTACCGCACCGCGTTCACCCGGGCGAAGGGCCCCGTGCAGTTCCGTGACGACGTCTATGGCCGCGATGCGCTGGTCTGGGCGTTGCTGGAACGCGAAGGGGTGGCGCTGCGCCGGTCCGGAGGCTAAATCGCTCGCGGGAAGAAAGCCGCGAGGGAAGATCATGTCCTACACGATTGCCGAGATCGCGGCAGCACTTGGCCTGAGAGCCGAGGGCGAAACCGACATCGCCGTTTCCTGCCTGGCCGAGCCGGCGGATTGCCCCGCCGACGGGCTCGCCCTGGCGATGAAGCCGGAATATGCACAGCAGATCGGGCAGGGCGCCGCCCGCGCTGCGATGCTGTGGGACGGCGCGGATTGGCGGAGCCTCGGCTTGCGCGCCGCGATCCTCGCGGTCCGGCCGCGCTATGCGATGGCGGGTCTTTCGGCGATGATGGATGCAGGCCAGGGCTATGCGGCCGGCATCCATCCAAGCGCGGTGATCGACCCCTCGGCGCAACTGGGCGACGGCGTTTCGGTCGGTCCGCTGGCGGTGATCGGGGCGCAGGCGCGGATCGGTTCGGGCAGCGTGATCGGTCCGCATTGCCAGATCGGATGGCAGGCCGAGATCGGGTCGGGCGCGCTGCTGCATGCGGGTGTGCGGATCGGCGCGCGGGTGCGCATCGGCGCCCGGTTCATCGCGCAGCCCGGCGCGGTGGTGGGTGCGGACGGGTTTTCCTTTGTCACCCCGGAACCGTCCGGCGTCGAAAAGGCCCGCGCCTCGCTGGGCGGCGAAGGCACCGAGGCGCCGCAGGCCTGGGCGCGCATCCATTCGCTGGGCGGCGTGCGGATCGGCGACGATGTCGAGCTGGGCGTCAATTCGTGCATCGATCGCGGCACCGTGCGCGACACCGAGGTGGGCGACGGCTGCAAGTTCGACAACCTCGTGCAGATCGGACACAACGTGCGCATCGGCCGCGATTGCCTGATCTGCGCTCAGGTCGGCGTGGCGGGGTCGACCGTGATCGGTGACAACGTCGTGCTGGGCGGACAATCGGGCGTGTCCGACAACCTGGTGATCGGCGACCGGGTGATCCTGGGCGGCGCGACGGTGGTGCTGTCCAACGTGCCGGCGGGGCGGGTGATGCTGGGCTATCCGGCGATGAAGATGGATGCCCATATCGAAAGCTACAAGGCGCTCCGGCGGCTGCCACGGCTCTTCCGTGACGTCGCATTCCTCAAGAAAGCGGTTTCCAATCCGGGGTCGAATGACTAAATCTCCGCCCGAATGCGAAACAGGAGCGGGCCGGTCCCATGGATGTCCAAAGCAAGGTGATCGAAATCCTGGCCGAGCAGGCGCTGCTTGAGCCTTCGGACGTGACCCCGGACAGCACGCCGGAAGAGCTCGGCATCGACAGCCTCGGCCTCGTCGAGTCGATCTTCGCCATCGAAGAGGCGTTCGACATCTCGATTCCCTTCAACGCGAACGAGCCGCAGAATTCGGATTTCGACATCTCGTCGGTGGCAAAGATCATCGCCGGCATCGAACGATTGATCGCCGAGAAGGCCGCGTGACGCGCGTCGTCATCACGGGTGCCGGCACGATCAACGCCCTGGGCCATGACGTGGCCAAGACGCTCGAAGCGATGCGCGAAGGCCGCTGCGGTATCGGTCCGCTCGAGATGCGCGACGTCGACCGCCTGTCGATCCGCATCGGTGGCCAGGTGCGCGACTACGAGGCCGAAAGCGTTTTCAACCGCCAGCAACTGGCCCTCTACGACCGGTTCACCCAGTTCACCCTGCTGGCCGCACGCGAGGCGGTGGCGCAGGCGGGGCTCAGTTTCGCCGGCGAACTGGCCAACCGGTCCGGCGTGGTGCTGGGCACCTCGGGCGGCGGGCTGACCACGCAGGATGAAAATTACCGAGCGGTCTATGAAGAGGGCAAGAACCGGGTGCATCCGTTCATCGTGCCCAAGCTGATGAACAACGCCGCCGCCAGCCATGTCAGCATGGAATTCAACCTCAAGGGGCCCAGTTTCACCGTCGCCACCGCCTGCGCCAGTTCGAACCACGCCATGGGGCAGGCCTTTCAGATGATCCGCTCGGGGCTGTGCACCGCGATGATCACCGGCGGGTCGGAATCGATGCTGTGCTTCGGCGGGATCAAGGCCTGGGAAGGTCTGCGGGTGATGTCCAAGGACGCCTGCCGCCCGTTCAGCGCGACCCGCAACGGCATGGTGCAGGGCGAAGGTGCGGGGGTCTTCGTTTTCGAATCCTACGACCACGCCAGGGCCCGCGGCGCGGAAATTCTTGCCGAGATCCTGGGATTCGCCATGACTTCGGACGCCGCCGATATCGTGATGCCCAGCAAGCAGGGCGCCGCGCGGGCGATCTCGGGCGCGCTCAAGGACGGCGCCATCGCCAGGGAACGCGTCGGCTACATCAACGCCCACGGCACCGGCACGGCGGCCAACGACAAGACGGAATGCGCCGCGGTCGCGGATGTGTTCGGCACCCATGCCGACAAGCTGATGATCTCGTCGACCAAGTCGATGCATGGCCACCTGATCGGCGGCACCGGCGCGGTCGAGCTGCTGGCCTGCATCATGGCGCTGCGCGAGGGAGTGATCGCGCCCACCATCGGTTACGAGGAACCCGACCCGGAATGCGCGCTCGACGTGGTGCCGAACGAGGCCCGCGAAGCCGAGGTCGATGTCGTCCTGTCCAATGCGTTTGCCTTCGGCGGCCTGAACGCCGTTCTGGCCCTGGGCCGGGTCTGATCCAAAGGCGCGCCTGCGGCGCACAGGATATCTCGGCTGTGCCTCGCCGCCCGTGTCGGCGCGCCGCATCGTCCGACCGCCCGAGACTGTGAGTTGCGGCGGGAGCCTCCGGCGGAAGTTTATCTGGCAAGATGAAGATGCAGGGGTTCCCGGCCATATCCGGCGCGCGCGCCGCTTTGGCCCTTCATCTTGCCCGTAAACTCCGGGGAGTGTGAGGGGCTGGCCCCTCACGTCGAGACGGTCCCCAAAGCGTTTCCAGGAAGATCAGCGCCCCCGCCAGATCCAGCCGCCGCCGAAGATGCGGCTGCTGGCCGGGTCGTAGAAGACGCAGGCCTGGCCCGGGCTGACGCCTTCTTCGGGGCTCAGCAGTTCGATCTCGGCCTCGGTCGGCGACAGCGGTCGGATGATCGCCTCGCGCGGCGGGCGGGTCGAGCGGACCTTGACGGATAGCGGCCATTCGGTGCGGCTGTCGAAGGGCGCATCGCCCAGCCAGTTGATTTCGCGCACCGGGATGGTGCGGGTGGCGAGCATGTCCTTGGGGCCGACCACGACGCGTCGGCTGTCGACATCGAGGCGGACGACATAAAGCGGCTCGTCCAGCCCGCCGATACCCAGGCCGCGGCGCTGGCCGATCGTGTAATGGATCACACCCCGATGGGTGCCCAGCACCCGGCCATCGGCATGCACGATCTCGCCCGGTTCGGCCGACCCGGGGCGCAGCTTCTCGATCACCGCGGCGTAGTTGCCGTCGGGAACGAAACAGATGTCCTGGCTGTCGGGCTTGTCGGCCACCGCGAGCCCGTATTTCGCCGCAAGGTCTCGGGTTGCCGCCTTGCTGGCCAGGTGACCCAGCGGGAAGCGCAGGAAATCCAGCTGCTCCGGCGTGGTCGAGAACAGGAAATAGCTCTGGTCCCGGGCGGCATCGGCGGCGCAATGCAGTTCGGCGCCGTGCTTGCCCATCTTTCGCTGGATGTAATGCCCTGTGGCCATGCAATCGGCCTCCAGGTCGCGGGCTGTTTCCAGCAGATCCTTGAACTTGACCCGTTCGTTGCAGCGGATGCAGGGCACCGGCGTGGCGCCGCCCAGGTAGCTGTCTGCGAATTCCTCGATCACCGCGTCGCGAAAGATGTTCTCGTAATCCAGAACGTAATGCGGGAACCCCATGTCCTCGGCCACGCGGCGCGCGTCGTGGATGTCGATACCGGCACAGCAGGCGCCCTTCTTGGCCAGCGCCGCGCCGTGATCGTAGAGCTGCAGCGTGACGCCCACGACGTCATAGCCTTCGTCCTTGAGCATTGCGGCCACGACCGAGCTGTCGACGCCGCCGGACATGGCGACGACGACCCGCGTATCCGCAGGCGCCTTGGGCAGCCCAAGCGAGTTCAGCCTGGCATCGAGCATCGGGGTCTCCTTCAGGAACCGCCGCAATATAGGAAAATCCGAAACACTCTCAAGGGGCGGTTTTATCCACCGTTAAGCGCGCCCGGGTTTCATGGCGACGGTACAAGTGAGGGTGACGGCTATGTATCTGAGGAAAATCGACGGCCCGCGCGCCGTGACCTTGCCAGACGGTCAGGTCATGACCCGCGCCGACCTTCCCCCGGTCGACACGACGCGATGGGTGGCGTCGCGCAAGGCGGCAGTCGTCCGCGCGGTGCGCCACGGCCTGTTGTCGGCGGCCCAGGCGCAGGATCGCTACGGGTTGAGCGAAGAAGAACTGGAATTGTGGATGAACGCGGTCGAGCGTCATGGAGAAACCGCGCTCAAGACGACACTGATTCAGCGCTTTCGGCAACCTTAGGTTGCGCCGGTCGCACGCTTATCTATGGTAATGGGGCGTTAACTAATTTCGGACAGTTTGCGCAGGACGAGTTTTGAAACAAGTGGAGTGTCCCGCGATGCGTGTCCTTCTGGTGGAAGACGACCCGACAACCTCCAAGAGCATCGAACTGATGCTGAACCATGCCAATCTGAATGTCTACGCCACCGACATGGGCGAAGAAGGCATCGATCTCGCCAAGTTGTATGATTACGACCTGATCCTGCTCGATCTCAACCTTCCCGACATGAACGGACACGACGTGCTGCGCCAATTGCGCCTGGCGCGGGTCGAAACGCCGATCCTGATCCTGTCGGGCGCCGACGATACCGAGAACAAGATCAAGGGTTTCGGGTTCGGCGCCGATGATTACCTGACCAAGCCGTTTCACCGCGATGAACTGGTCGCCCGCATCCACGCGATCATCCGCCGGTCCAAGGGGCATTCGCAATCGGTGATCCAGACCGGCAAGGTCTCGGTCAACCTCGATGCCAAGACGGTCGAAGTCGACGGCAAGCCGGTGCATCTGACCGGCAAGGAATACCAGATGCTCGAATTGCTGTCGCTGCGCAAGGGCACGACCCTGACCAAGGAGATGTTCCTCAACCATCTCTACGGTGGCATGGACGAACCGGAACTCAAGATCATCGACGTCTTCATCTGCAAGTTGCGCAAGAAGCTCAGCGAAGCGACCGGCGACAGCAATTACATCGAAACCGTTTGGGGGCGCGGATACGTCCTGCGCGATCCCGCGCCCAAAGCCACCTCCGACGCCGCCATGGCCGCCAGCGCCTGACCGCTCTGGACCAAGGCGCGCCGCCCCCCTATCACTGGACGCGGAACCGGTGAAGCGGGGGGGCGCGCGTGGCGGAAAAATCGGTCGCATCGCTGGACAAGGCCGAGGCAAGGGCCGAACTGGCGCGTCTCACTCAACTGTTGGACCGGGCCAACACCGCGTATCACGCCGAGGATGCGCCGGAAATTTCCGATGCCGAATACGACCGGCTGAAACGCCGCAACGCCGAGATCGAGGCGCGGTTTCCCGATCTCAAACGGCCCGACAGCCCCAGCGACAAGGTCGGCGCCGCGCCTTCCGAAGGGTTTGCCAAGGTGCGGCACGCGGTGCGGATGCTGTCGCTGTCCAACGCCTTCGACGATGTCGATGTGGCCGATTTCGTCGAGGGAATCCGCCGCTATCTCGGACTGCCTGACGACGCGGCGCTGGACTTTACCGCCGAACCCAAGATCGACGGTCTGTCGCTGTCGCTGCGTTATGAAAACGGCCAATTGGTCAGCGCGGCGACACGGGGGGATGGCGAGGTCGGGGAAAACGTCACCGCCAATGCCCGCACGATCGCCGATATTCCTGAAACGATCGACGGTGCGCCGGACCTGCTCGAGGTGCGCGGCGAGGTCTACATGAGCCATGCCGACTTTGCGGATTTGAACGCGCGCCAGTCGCGGCAAGGCGGCAAGACCTTCGCCAACCCCCGAAACGCCGCCGCCGGATCGCTGCGCCAACTGGATCCCGCGATCACGAAGTCCCGGCCGCTGCGCTTTTTCGCCTATGCCTGGGGGGCGCTTTCCGCGCCTTTGGCCGCAACCCAGCACGAGGCCATAGCCCGGCTTGCGGCCTTCGGGTTTCCGACCAATCCGCTGACCGAGTTGTGCCGCGGTCTGGATGCCTTGCTTGCCCATTACCGCGCGATCGAGGCGCAGCGCGCGACCCTGGGCTATGACATCGACGGGGTGGTCTACAAGGTCGACGACCTTGCCCTGCAGGACCGGCTCGGGTTCCGCTCGACCACGCCCCGCTGGGCCATCGCGCACAAGTTTCCGGCCGAACTGGCCTGGACCCGGCTCGATGCCATCGACATTCAGGTCGGCCGAACCGGGGCGCTTTCGCCGGTGGCGCGCCTGTCGCCGGTGACCGTCGGCGGCGTCGTGGTTTCGAATGCGACGTTGCACAACGAGGACTACATCGCCGGGCGCGATTCGAACGGAAACCCGATCCGCGACGGCAAGGACATCCGCGTCGGCGACTGGGTGCAGGTCTACCGCGCCGGCGACGTGATCCCCAAGGTGGCCGATGTCGACCTGTCCAAACGGCCGTCGGACGCGCAGCCCTTTGTCTTTCCGCAAACCTGCCCGGAATGCGGTTCGGACGCGATCCGCGAACCGGGCGATGCGGTGCGCCGCTGCAGTGGCGGTATGATCTGCCCGGCACAAGCCGTTGAAAAGCTGAAACATCTCGTATCCCGCGCGGCCTTCGACATCGAGGGGCTGGGCGCCAAGCAGGTCGAACAATTCCACCGCGACGGCTGGATCCGCGAACCCGCCGACATCTTCACCCTGCAGGACCGCTATGGCAGCGGAATGCAACAGCTGAAGAACCGCGAGGGCTGGGGCGAGAAAAGCGCCGCCAACCTCTTCGCCGCCATAGACGAGCGCCGCCGCATCCCGCTGGCCCGGCTGATCTTTGCCCTTGGCATCCGGCATGTCGGGGAACAGGTCTCGACCCTTCTGGCGCGCCATTACGGCAGTTGGGCGGCGTTCGAACAGGCCATGGTCGCGGCCGCGCCGATGTCGGGTGAGGCCTGGGACGACCTGATGGCGATCGACGGCGTCGGTGCGGTGCTCGCGCAATCGCTGGTCTCGGCCATGAACCAGACGGCCGAACGTGCCTCGATCGACCGGTTGGTGGCCCATCTGGACGTGCAGGATGCCGAACGGCCGGCCTCGGAAAGCCCGGTCGCGGGCAAGACCGTCGTCTTCACCGGCACGTTGGAAAAGATGACCCGCGCCGAGGCCAAGGCGCGTGCCGAAGCCCTGGGCGCCAAGGTGTCGGGCTCGGTCTCGGCCAAGACCGATATCGTGGTGGCCGGGCCGGGCGCGGGCAGCAAGGAAAAGAAAGCCCGCGAACTGGGGGTCACCTTGATGGACGAAGAGGCCTGGTTGGCCCTGATCGGCGGATGAGCGGACGGCCCGAAGCGCTCTGGCCGCTGTTTTCGGCCCTGACCGGGCTGGACGGGATCGGCCCCAAGACCGCGCAGGCGCTCGAGGCGCTGCACGTCACGGCGCCGCGCGATCTGCTGATGACACTGCCGCATTCCGGAATCGCCCGGCAAAAGCGGCCCAGCGTCCGCGGCGCGGTCTTGCCCGACACGCTGACCGTCGAAGTCGTGATCGGCCAGCATCGCCCACCGCGCAAACGCGGCGCGCCTTACCGGATCGAGGTCGACGATGCCGAAACCCGGTTCCAGCTGGTCTATTTCCACGCCCGCGACGACTATCTCGCGCGGCTTCTGCCGACCGGTCAGCGCCGCGTCGTGTCTGGCCGGGTGGAACTGTTCGACGGTGTGCCGCAGATGGTGCATCCCGACCACGTCCTGCCGCCCGACGAGGCCGGCACGCTGCCGGCCTTCGAACCGGTCTATCCGCTGACTTCGGGTGTCACGCAAAAGCTGATGGCGCGGGCCGTCGCCGATGCGCTGACGCGGCTGCCGGACCTGCCGGAGTGGATCGATCCGGCCCTGAAGGCGCAGGAAGACTGGCCCGGATTCGGCGATGCGCTGCGTGCCGCCCATGCGCCGCAATCCGCCGCCGATCTCGCGCCCAATGCGCCCGCGCGGCGGCGGCTGGCCTATGACGAATTCTTTGCCCACCAGATCACCCTGGCGCTTGCGCGCGCCGACCGCCGTCGCGGCAAGGGGCGCGAAACCCGCGGCGACGGGGCATTGCGGCGCAGGGTGCTCGACGCCTTGCCCTATGCGCTGACAGGCGCGCAGGCCCGCGCGGTCGACGAAATCGCGGCCGACATGAAGGCGCCCGAGCGGATGAACCGGCTGTTGCAGGGCGATGTAGGCGCCGGCAAGACGCTGGTGGCGTTCCTGGCGCTGCTGATCGCGGTCGAGGCGGGCGGGCAGGGAGTGATGATGGCGCCGACCGAAATCCTTGCCCGCCAGCATCTGGAGGGGCTTCGGCCGCTGGCCGAGCAGGCGGGCGTGGTGCTGGAACTGCTCACGGGCCGCGACAAGGGATCCGAACGCAAGGCCAAGCTGGCGGCCCTGGCGCGCGGCGACATCCAGGTTCTTGTCGGCACGCACGCGGTGTTCCAGGCCGATGTCGACTTTGCCGATCTGCGCCTGGCCATCGTCGACGAACAGCACCGGTTCGGGGTGCGGCAACGGCTGGAACTGGCCAAGAAGGGATATCGCGCGGACGTCCTGGTGATGACGGCGACGCCGATCCCGCGGTCGCTGGCACTGGCCAGCTATGGCGACATGGACGTGTCGGTGCTGGACGAAAAACCGCCCGGCAGGCAGCCGATCAAGACCGCGCTCGTGTCGTCGGCGCGGCTGGATGAGGTTCTGGATCACCTGCGCAAGGCCGTGGCGGACGGCCGTCAGGCCTATTGGGTTTGTCCGCTGGTCGAGGAAAGCGAGGCCGTCGACCTGACGGCGGCCGAGGACCGGTTCAAACACCTGCGCGCGGCCTTGGGCGAGGGGGTCGTCGGCCTTGTTCACGGGCAGATGCCGGGCGACGAAAAGGACGCCGCGATGGCGCGCTTCGTGGCCGGCGAAACGGCGGTTCTGGTCGCCACGACCGTGATCGAAGTGGGCGTCAACGTGCCCAACGCCACGATCATGGTGATCGAGCGCGCGGAAAGCTTCGGCCTTGCGCAACTGCACCAGTTGCGCGGCCGGGTCGGCCGGGGCGAAGGCGCGTCGACCTGCCTGCTGATGTATCAACCGCCGCTTTCGGAAACCGGTGAAAAGCGACTGACCATCCTGCGCGAGACCGAGGACGGGTTTCGCATCGCCGAGGCCGATCTGGAAATGCGCGGGGCAGGTGATCTGATCGGCACCGCGCAATCCGGCGTTCCACGGTTCCGCATCGCCGATCTCGAGCATCAGGCAGCACTCATGGCGATTGCGCAAAGCGATGCGCGGCTGCTGTTGTCCGAGGATTCGGCGCTAAGATCGCCACGCGGTCAGGCGGCGCGGTTGCTGCTGTGGCTGATGCGCCAGGACGAGGCGATCCGGCTGATTTCCGTGGGTTGACCCGCTTTGTTCCGCTTTGTTCTCAAAAAGTTCTTTACATGTCGTTAATCATGTGAGAACAAAGAGGCAACAGATAGCCAAGACGGAGACGCCGCCATGTATGACATCGTCAAATCCGCCCTGATCCGGGCCGAGGCCACCCTGGTCCAGGATGCCATCGGCGCCGTCTCGCTTGCCGTGATCCTCGTGGGGGCGCTGCACCTGCCTGCCATGATCTGAGTTTCTGCCTGCGTGACTTCCGAGCGGCCCGCCTTGCCCGTATCCCCTGTCCCGATACGGCCTGCCTGTCCCCTCCGGTCCACCTGACCTCCGGAGAATTCGCGAGCGGGCCCGACCCGACCGGAACACGCCACTTTCCGCCGCCTCCCGATCGGAGTGCGGCGGTTTTTTTGTCAGAACCGGTAGGCCAGGCGCAGCCCGCCCCAATGCCTGCCGCGCACAGTGATCGGCGCCGACAGGTCCTTCATCATCGCAAAGGTCCCGCCGCCCATGTCGCGGCGGTAGACCTGCAGCAGGAATGGCCGTGTGTTGCGCCCCGCCTTCAGCCCGACCCGATCGTCGAAGATGCGCCGATTGCGGCAATGCGCGGTATTCCAGACCGGGTCGTCGCCCTGGGGTTGGGAAAACTTGCGGTTATGCGTGGGCAGATACCCGTTCCGGTCCACCGCGGCGCAGAATACCACGCGGTCGTCGGTTTGCAGGACGGGTTCCTGGATGGCCGGCAACAGCGCATCGGTCAGGCGGGTGAAGGCGGTCAGCACCTGTTGCGGGTTCGAGCCCGGGATCGGCTGGTAGCGCGTATCGAACAGCGCGTTCCAGCCGATGTCGCCACGGGTCAGCGCCGCTTCGAAAGCCTCGGCGATCTGGCCGGCACGATCCTGAACCAGCGTGATCATCGCCGCGTCCTCGCCCGTGCCGCCAAGGGCGACGGCGTGTTGCAGGATGCCTTCCGAGGTGTCGACCAGGACCGTGCAGCGGCGGTTGGCTTCGCCGACGCCGCTGGCCACCGCGTCGACCGAACGGCGCATGTCCTGCACGGCCGGGCGCAGCTGCGCGACGGCGGCATTGGTGGTCGCGACGTCCTTTTCGATCCCGGTCGCATCGACCTGCAGCGCCTTGGCCCGGGTTTCTATCGAACTGAGCGCCGCATCTGTGGCCGACCCGCTGTCCAGCAACTGCGCTGCCGTGTCCGAGGTTTCCATGGCGCCGGAATTCAGTGCCTGAAGCCAGGTCGTCATCCGGCCGATCGAAACGGCGATCTGCGAAGCCGCGACCGATGTCTGGCGGCTGAGGGCGTTGATCTCTTCGGCCACGACGGCGAAGCCGCGACCGGCATCGCCGGCGCGGGCGGCCTCGATCTTGGCGTTGATGGCCAGGATGTTCACCTGCGAGGCGATCGACGAGATCTGAGCGGTGCTGGCGTTGACATCGCCCAGCATGTCTTCGACCTGGGTGCTGTCGCGATGCACCGACTGCACCCATTCCGCCAGCGCGCGGGCGTTGTCCGTGCTGGCGGCCAGATGCGCGGTGCTGTCCTGCAGATGCGCTAGGGTATCGGCGGCGTGGCGGGCCATCTCGCGCACCGTATCCAGGGCCCGGGCATTGGCGGCGGCGACGTTTTCGGTGCCTTGATGCGCTTCGGTCAGTGCGGCCTGCTGTTCGCGGCACTGGTGGTCGAGCCCTGCCAGAAACGCATCGACATCCACCGTTTCCCGCCCCAGACCGGTGGCGGCCCGGGTCAGATCGGCCAGTATCCGGTTGTGATCGGGGGCGGAAAGTTCGCGATCGTGCTGCATGTGGTTCGTCCTGCGGATTTCCTCCGCGGTAGCACGCGGTCCGCGAACAAACCGTTAAGTGCGGTCAGGCGCTTTGCACCGCGGCGGCCTGCTCGGCGGCCTCTGTCGCCGCGTCGAGCGCCAGCAGGATCGAGGCGTGTCGGTTCTTGTAGGCCGCGGCGGGGCGCAGAACCTCGAGCCCGTCGAACGGCGCAGGCGGGGTCGGGCCGTCCTCTTTCAGCATGCGCCGCAGCGCATCACGCGCGTCGGCGATCTGGGCAGGGGTGCAGCCGACGATGGCGCCGCCCACGACCGACGCCGCCGCCTGGCCAAGCGCGCAGGCCTTAACGTCCTGTCCGTATTCGGCCACCGCGCCATCGCGCATGCTCAGGTCTACCGTCACGGTCGATCCACAAAGCGGCGAACGTTTCTTGACCGTCGCATCGGGCGCTTCGAGCCGGTCGGTCCGGGGAATGTCCGCCGCAAGCGCCAGGATGCGCTGCGAATAGAGCTTGATCAGATCTTCGGACATGGCTTTCCCTTTCCACCCGTGATCCCTATTTAGGGGCGCATCCCAGCCGATCCAAAGGATTTCTGCACCATGGCCTTCGATCCTGCGACCTTGGTCTATGACGACCGCGGCCTGATCCCCTGCATTGCGCAGGATGCCGTCAGCGGCGACGTGCTGATGATGGCCTGGATGAATTCCGACGCGGTGGCGAAAACACTGGAGACGGGCCGCGTGACCTATTGGTCGCGTTCGCGCCGGTCCTTCTGGGTCAAGGGCGAGACGTCGGGCCATGTGCAGGAACTGGTCGATCTGCGTGTCGATTGCGACCGGGATTGCCTGCTGGCCGTGGTGCGGCAGACCGGCCCGGCCTGCCACACCAACCGGCGGGTCTGTTTCTATACCTCGGTTGTCGATGGCGAAGAGACCGAATTGATGGCGCCTTTGGCTGGCTGAGGGAGCGAGGGGCCAGCCCCTCGCGCTCCCCGGAGTTTATCCGGCAAGATGAAGCGGCGGGAGGTTCACCAGGCGGCGGATATCGTCCGGGGTGGCCCCTTCGGCGCGGTAGGTGGCAATGGCGCGGGCATCGTCGCGCTTGGCCAGGCGCTTGCCGGCATCGTCGCGGATCAGGCGGTGGTGGTGGTAGCGCGGGGTCGACAGGCCCAGCAGCCGTTGCAGGACCACGTGGATGGCGGTTGCCGAGAACAGGTCGTTGCCGCGCACCACGTCGGTGATGCCTTGCGCCGCATCGTCGACCACGACCGACAGGTGGTAGGAGGCGGGGAATTCCCGCCGAGACAGGACGACGTCGCCGACATGGTCGATCAGCGTCGCCGCGGATGCGGCGATAGCGCCGGTTTGGCCTTCTGGCCCGGAACCGGTTTCGGCAAACACGACATTTTCGTCAAGCTGTTGCAGGGCGCGGTTCATGTCCAGACGCAATGCGCTGCCGTCGGGGATCGCTCCGGTGGGCGGTGTGTCGGGCCGGCAGGTGCCGGGATAGATCAGCCCGTCGGGGCCGATCATCGGCGCGCCTTCCTGTGGCGCCGCAGCCGCAGCGGCGATATCGCGCCGGTTGCAGGTGCAGGGGTAAAGCAGGCCCTTGGCCCAGAGTCGCTGCAGCGCGGCCTCGTAATCGGCGATGTGATCGGATTGGCGGCGCACCGGCTCGGGCCAATGCAGCCCCAGCCAGCGCAGGTCGTCAAGGATCTGGGCCTCCCATTGCTGCCGCGACCGGGTGCGGTCGATATCCTCGATCCGCAACAGGAAGGTGCCGCCGGTCGCTTGCGCCATATCATGTGCCAGCAGCGCGGAATAGGCATGGCCCAGATGCAGCGGCCCGGTCGGGGACGGGGCAAAGCGGGTGACGAAGGCCATCGGCCCGCCTATTGCGCGGCGTGAGGCGCCGAGGCCTGCGCCGCCAGCCAGGTTTGCCAGGCGGCCTTGGCCCGGTCGGTATAGGCCTTGTAGCGGTCCCGCCGCCCGCGGCGCCCGCCCTTGAGCCCGTCGACCGGACGGAACAGGCCGAAATTGACGTTCATCGGCTGAAAGGTCTTGGCCTCGGCGCCGCCGGTGATGTGGTGGATCAGCGCGCCGTGGGCGCTGTCCTGCGGCACCTCCGGCAGCCGCCGCCCGAGGATGTCGGCTGCGGCCATGCGACCCGCCAGCAGCCCCATGGCAGCGGATTCGACATAGCCCTCGACGCCGGTAATCTGCCCGGCAAACCGGATATGCGGGCGCGAGCGCAGGCGCATCTGCGCGTCCAGCAGCGTCGGGCTGTTCAGGAACGTGTTGCGGTGGATGCCGCCGAGGCGCGCGAAACTTGCCTTTTCCAAACCGGGAATCATCGTGAAAACAGACTTTTGCGCGCCATACTTCATCTTGGTCTGGAAGCCGACGATGTTGTAGAGCGTGCCGAGCGCGTTGTCGCGGCGCAGCTGTACCACGGCATGGGGCTTCACATCCGGCGCATGCGGATTGGTCAGGCCCACCGGCTTCATCGGGCCGTGGCGCAGGGTTTCGCGGCCGCGTTCGGCCATCACCTCGATCGGCAGGCAGCCGTCGAAATAGCCGGCGGTTTCGCCTTCGTGGAACTCGGTCTTGTCGGCGGTGAGCAGGGCGTCGATGAAGATATCGTATTGTGCGCGGTCCATCGGGCAGTTGATATAGGCTTTCTGTTCTTCCTCGGTCTCGCCCTTGTCATAGCGCGACTGCAGCCAGGCCTTGGACATGTCGATGCTGTCGGCATGCACGATGGGGGCGATGGCGTCGAAAAAGGCCAGCCGGTCAGCGCCGGTCTCGGCCTGGATCGCAGCGCCGAGCGCGTCCGAAGTCAGCGGACCGGTGGCGAAAATCCACTGCCCGCTGTCGGGGAGAGACGTTATTTCCTCTTTTGAAATCGATACGTTGGGATGCGATGCTAACGCTGCTGTTATGGCATCCGAAAACGCCTCGCGATCCACTGCCAGCGCTCCGCCGGCGGGCAGTCGGTGGGCATAGCCGGTCTGCATCACCAGACTGCCGGCCTGCAGCATTTCCCAATGCAGCAGGCCCACGGCATTCTGTTCGTGATCGTCCGAGCGAAACGAGTTCGAACAGACCATTTCCCCAAGTTTGTCAGTTTGATGCGCGAAGGTCTTGATGTTGGGCCGCATCTCGTGGATGACCACGCGAACGCCGGACTGCGCGGCCTGCCAGGCGGCTTCGGAACCGGCCATGCCGCCGCCGACGATGTGGAGTGTGCTGTCTGTCATGATGCCGATTTAATCCAGCCGGAGCGTGCTGCCAAGCCGCGGCAGCCCACCAATCCGTCCTGTTTTGCCCGATTTCGGGACGGATCGCTCAGGACCAGTCCGGAGGGCGTTTTTCGAGAAAGGCGCTGATGCCTTCCTCGGTGTCGCGCCACAGCATGTTTTCCACCATCACCTCGCCGGTAAAGGCATAGGCCTGGTCCAGCGGCATCTGGGCCTGGTCGTAAAAGGCGCGTTTGCCGATCTTGACGGCGGCGGACAATTTGGCGGCAACGGTTTCGGCCAGGGCGCGGGTTTCCGAGCCGAGGGCGTCGGGCGCGACGACGCGGTTCACAAGGCCCAGCCGTTCGGCCTCGTCGGCCTCGACAAAGCTGCCGGTGGTCAGCATCTCGAAGGCGCGCTTGCGCGGGATGTTGCGTGAAAGCGCCACCATCGGCGTCGAGCAGAACAGCCCGATATTCACCCCGTTCACCCCGAACCGCGTGCCCTGCGCCGCAACCGCCATGTCGCAGGTCGCCACCAACTGGCAACCCGCCGCGGTGGCGATGCCGTGCACCTGCGCGATCACCGGCTGGGGCAGGGCTTGCAGGCCCATCATCACCCGCGCGCAGCGGGCGAACAGATCGGCGAAATAGGCCTTGCCGCCATCTTCGGCCTGCCGCCCGGCCTGCATCTGTTTCAGATCGTGCCCGGCGCAGAACGCCTTGCCCGCGCCGGACAGGATCACCACGCGGGTGTCGCGGTCTTCGGCCAGCGCGTCGATCTGGGCCTGCAAAGCGGCCAGCATCTCGTCCGACAGGGCGTTCAGCCGTTCGGGCGCGTTCATGTGCAGATGCGCGATGCCGCCCGTGTCGTTGCGTTCCAGCAAATCCATCTTGTCCTCCCCGCGATGCCGGGCCAGCTTAGCGTCCGGGAATTGCGGAGGAAAGCATGAGCATCGTGGTGGGCAAGGACGAGATGGCGGCGTTCCTGGCGGAGGTCTTTCCGCAGGTCGACGGCATGTTCACCATCGAACGGCTGGAGAATGATCTGACGGTGATGCGCCTGCACGCCCATGATCGCCACCTGCGCCCCGGCGGCACGGTGTCGGGCCCGGCGATGTTTTCGCTGGCCGATGTGGCGGCCTATGTCGCCACCATGTCGCGGATCGGCCGCGAGGCGCTGACGGTGACCACGCATTGTTCCATCGATTTCATGCGCAAGCCCGAGGCGGGCCGCGACGTGCTGGCCCATGCGCGGCTGCTCAAGCTGGGCCGGTCGCTGAGCGTGACGGATGTGCTGCTGTTCTCGGACGGGTCGGACAAGCCGGTGGCCCATGCCAGCCTGACCTATTCGATCCCGCCGAAGGGGTAGGGGCGCGGGGTTCGATCCGCGTTCCGCCCGGCGGCGCGCCGGGCCGCGCCGACCCGCGGTTCAGCGCGCGCCTTTTGTTACTTGAACACCGGCGCGCGTTTCTGAACGTTGGCCATGATCGCCTCGATCTGGTTGGCGCTGCCGATGATCGTCGATTGCAGCTCGGCCTCGAGCCGCAGCCCGGTCGCACGATCGACGGCCCAGCCTTCGCGCAGCAGGCGCTTGTTGGCGCGGATCGCGGCGGGGTTCTTCGACGCGATGACCTCGGCCAGCGCCCGTGCCTCGGCCAGCGGATCGGCGGCGATGCGCGTCACCAGCCCCAGCGACGCGGCCTCGTCGGCCTCGACCACGCGGCCGGTGCAGGCCAGCTCCAGCGCGACGTCGGCGCGCACCAGTCGGGGCAGGGCGCTGGTGATCCCCATATCCGGGATCAGGCCCCATTTGATTTCCATGATCGCCATGCGCAGATCCGGCGCCCCGATGCGGATATCGGCGCCAAGCGCGATCTGGAAACCCGCGCCATAGGTCACGCCGCGCAGGGCCGCGATCACCGGCACGGGCACGTCCTGCCACACGGTGCAGGGTTTCTGGAACAGGTTGGCACCATCGTCGCCGGGCGCGCGGATCTGGTCGATCAGCGCCTGCGGGTTCGGGTTGGCCAGGAACAGCGCCGTGTCGATGCCGGAGCAGAAATGATCGCCCGCGCCGGTCAGGATCACCGCGCGCAGGGTGTCGTCGCCGCGCAGGCTGTCGCCGATCCGGGCCAGACCTTCGAACACCGACACATCGACGGCGTTGCGTTTTTCCGGGCGGTTGATCGTGACGGTGGCGATGGCACCGTCGCGGGTCAGGGTCACGCTGTCGGTCATGGGGTCCTCCGGCTTTGGCCAGAGGCTAGGCGCAAGCGGCGCGGTGCGAAAGATGTGACGCTGCGCCAGAGCGGGGCGTCTGTGCCAAAAAGGGGGCGCGACAAGGCGCGCCCCAGTCGACTGGCGGGACGGGGATCAGCCCAGCCAGAAGGGACGCCGCGCCTCGGCCCGGGCGATTTCGGGTTCGATACCGATATCGCGCAGCATATGCGCATCGAGATCGGCCAGCGCGATGCGGGTTCGGCGGCGCTGCGACCAGACAGCCAGCACGACCGCAACACGCAGAGCGATCCCGGCGAGCACGGGCAGCGGGCGGGTGGCCTCGAGCGTGGCGAGAGCGGAGCGGTATGCGATCTGTGTCATGGTCTGTCCTTTCGATTGTATTGACACAAAGTGATATCGTCTGACACATTTATCGATACAAAGCGGAACGAGTCGGGTCGAGAGAAAGATTGTTATGGATACAATTCAGGATCTTTATGCCCGCGAAACGTCCGGTCCGAAATATCGCGCGCTGGCATCGGCGATCCGGCAGGCGGTGACCGGGGGCGCCATGGCGCCCGGCGACAGGCTGCCGCCGGTGCGCGACCTGGCCTGGCGGTTGCAGATCACGCCGGGCACGGTGGCGCGGGCCTATACGATCCTGACCGACGAGGGCGCGCTGGTGGCCGAGGTGGGCCGCGGCACCTTTGTCGCCGCCGCCGCCGAGCCGACCCGTCCGCTGACCGGGATCGAGGTGGATGCCGTGCGCCACAACCAGGGCGGCGACACGCACGAGGTCAACCTGGTGTCGCCGCATCTGCCGGATGTGGGGCAGGTGGCGTTGATCCGGGCGCTGTTGGCGCAGATCGCGCAGGATCCGCCTTCGGGTGTGATGCACTACCCCGGCCACGCCTCGGGGCGCGCGGCGCGGCAGGCGGTGGTGGGGTATCTGGCGGACACGATGCTGGCGCGGCTGGATGCCGAGGATATCGTGCTGGCGCATGGCGCGCAGAACGCGGTGATGATGGTGATGCAGGCGGTGCTGACCGGCCGCCGCCCCGTCGTGCTGGTCGAGGAGCTGGCCTATCCCGGCTATCGCCGCGCCGCCGATTTGTTGCGCGCCGACGTGGTGCCGGTGCCGATGGACGCGCATGGCGTCATCCCCGAGGCGCTGGAAGCGATCGCGCGGCAGCACCAGGCGCAGTTGCTGTGCCTGTCGGCCGAGGTGCAGAACCCGTTGCTGATGGCGATGCCGACCGAACGGCGCGAGGCGGTGGCCGAGATCGCCCGGCGCACCGATCTGCAGATCGTCGAGGATGATTGTTACCGCATCGGCCCGCCCAGCGGCCCGTCCTTTCGCGCGCTGGCGCCGGAACGCGGCTGGTATGTCGCGTCGATCTCGAAACGGCTGACGCCGGCCCTGCGGTTCGGCTTTGCCGTCGCGCCCGAAGGCCGGGCGGCGGCGTTGCGGCGCACCGCCGAGGGCGGGTTCTTTGGTCTGGCCACGCCGATCACCGACCTGGCCGCGGCGCTGCTGACCCATCCCCGTTTGCCCGCGCTTCAGCAGGCCCTGCGCGAGACGGTGGCCGATCACGTGCGGGCCATCGTCAATGCCCTGGGCCGCTACGATCTGAAATGGCGCGAGGATGCGTTGTATGTCTGGCTGAACCTGCCGCCGGGCTGGCGGGCCAGCGCCTTTGCCCGCGCAGCCGAAGCGCAAGGCGTGCAGATCCGCACCGCCGAGGATTACGCCGACCGCAACGCCAACACGCCCCATGCCGTGCGCATCGCCGTCAATGCCGGGGTCAGCCGCCGCAGTTTCGATGCCGCCCTGGACCGGCTGCGCCACCTGCTGGACAACCCGCCCGAAAGGATCGCCGTATGATGAACCGTCAACCCGTGCTGATCGGCAGCGCGTTGCGGCTGGACCCGCTGACCGAGACCGACCGCGAGGGGCTGTTTGCCGCCGCGTCCGACCCGCTGATCTGGGAACAGCATCCGGCGAAGACGCGCCACCAGCGCGCGGCCTATGATCCCTATTTCGACGGGCTGCTGCGTTCGGGCGGGACGCTGGCGGTGCGCGAGATCGCGACGGACCGGATCGTCGGCACATCGACCTACTACTCGCCGCAGGACGAGCCCGGCGGCATCGCCATCGGCTTTACCTTTCTGACCCGCGACCACTGGGGCGGCGCATCGAACCGCGAGATGAAGGCGCTGATGCTGGGCCATGCCTTTGCCGAACATGACGCCGTCTGGTTCCATATCGGGCCGGACAACATCCGGTCGCAGCGCGCCACGGCCAAGCTGGGGGCCGAACACGTGGCGACGGGCCCGGTGGAGATCTTTGGCGTCACCGCGCCCTACCAGAGCTGGAAATTGCAGCGCGAAATATGGGGTAAATAGATACCGTAATTTCAAGCCATTGAAAACGCGTATCTTTTGGCGAAACATCCCGCTTGACCGGCAAAAAAAGCCGCGTATAACCCACGCATCGGATATCGGGCCGGGCGGTGACGCGCGGCCCTTGCCTTTCGACAAACGGACGGACACATGAAAACCTTTTCTGCGACCCCGGCAGACATCGACAAGAAATGGATCCTGATCGACGCCGAGGGCGTCGTTCTGGGCCGTCTTGCCTCGATCGTCGCCATGCGCCTGCGCGGCAAGCACAAGCCCAGCTTCACCCCCCATATGGACATGGGCGACAATGTCATCATCATCAACGCCGACAAGGTGCAGATGACCGGCAAGAAGCGCGAAGAAAACTTCTACTGGCATACCGGCCATCCCGGCGGGATCAAGAGCCGCACCAAGGCCGAGATCCTGGAAGGCGCCCATCCCGAGCGCGTCGTGACCCAGGCGGTCAAGCGCATGCTGCCGGGCAACCGCCTGAGCCGCAAGCAGATGACCAATCTGCGCGTCTATGCCGGCAGCCAGCACCCCCACGAGGCGCAAAGCCCCGAAGTGCTGGACGTCAAGTCGATGAACAAGAAGAACACGCGGGTGTAATCATGGCAGACCAGATCAATTCTCTCGAAGAGCTGGGCGCCGCAGCAGGCATCGAAGCCGCCGCCCCCGAAGTTGTCGTCGCTCCGGTCGAGCCGGTCCGCGACGCGCTTGGCCGGTCCTACGCCACCGGCAAGCGCAAGGACGCGGTCGCCCGCGTCTGGATCAAGCCGGGCTCGGGCAAGGTCACGGTGAACGGCAAGGAAATGGGCACCTATTTCGCCCGTCCGGTGCTGCAGATGATCCTGCGCCAGCCGTTCTCGGTGGCCGGTGTGGAAGACCAGTTCGACGTGATGGCCACCGTCAAGGGCGGCGGCCTGTCGGGCCAGGCCGGCGCGGTCAAGCACGGCATCTCGAAGGCGCTGCAGCTGTATGACCCGTCCTTGCGCTCGGCGCTCAAGGCCGCGGGCTTCCTGACCCGCGACAGCCGCGTGGTGGAACGCAAGAAGTTCGGCAAGCGCAAGGCGCGCCGGAGCTTCCAGTTCTCCAAGCGCTGACCGGACGACAAACGGTTCACGGACAGGCCGCCCTCCGGGGCGGCCTTTCTCTTTTCCCGGCGATAATGCCTTGCGCGGGAACGATATTTCTCTGCCACAACTTCAGCGGCAGCGGGTTTTCGGGCTTTGTGGTATCATGGGGGTCTTTTCAGAAACCCATTTTTTCCAAGGAGCATTCCATGTTTGACCTTGAACGCCTTGATTCATTCGTCGCGGCCGGACTGGCCGGTCATCCGCTGGCCGAGGCGCGCGAACACTTCATGACGGTGGCCAGGACCGGCGTTTCCATGTTCGAGAAGGAAACCGGCTACAAGCTGGATGGCGACAAGATCGTCATTTCGGATTTCAAGCTGACGCTGTCGGGCCAGCACGGCAAGACCAAGGAACCCCTGCCGCCGGTCAGCCTGGCGCGGTCGCGGCTGGTGCCGCCGCATCACGGACCTTTCCCGTTCCCGCACGATCACGCCTATTGGGAAATCTGCTGGCCGCGCGAGATCGTCATCTTTGAGTGGGTGATTTCGTGGGAGGAATGCCTGACGATCTGTTATCCGAAGGACGTCAAGTGGCCCTGGCCGTTCTGAGACGGGCCACGCGTTCGTCGGTCACGGATGGGCCCATCTTGTATCGCGGATTGTCCCGGTGCAGGGTTGCGCCGGCGCTTCCCGAGCGTCGGGAACGGCAACGGACAGGGCAGGCGGGCGATGCAGGAATTCGGTCTGGATGATGGCGAAAAGACCATCCGTGCGGTGCATGGCGACCCCGATCCGTCCAAGCGGACGGTCTTTGTGCCGGTCAAGAACGAGATGGGGTTTCTGCCCGCGTTCCTTGCGCATTACCGCGCCATCGGGTTCGAGCAATTCCTGGTCTATGACGACAAGTCCGACGACGGCACGACGGAATACCTGATCGCGCAGCCCGATTGCGTCGTTGTGCACACCAATCTCGATTTCGGCGACGAGCTGTTCGCCGACATCGCGGGCAAGCGCAAGCGCATGCGCTTTGGCACCTATGCCAAGATCGCCTTGCCGCAGCATTTCTTCGACGACAGTTTCGTCGCGTATTTCGATGCCGACGAATTCCTGTTGCTGCCGCCGGGCGTGAGCAGCATCGTGCCGGTGATCGAACGGCTGACGAGGCAGGGCGCGTCCAGCCTGTTGACCTCGGTGGTCGAGTTCTTTCCCGAAACGCTGGCCGGGCTGGAGGGGCCGCTGCCGCAAAGCCTGGAGGGGCTGCTGGCGGCCTATCCGTATTTCCAGGCCGAGGCGGTGGTCGATCCGGACGAGGATGTCGCGCTGCACGGCAAGCGGACCTTTCCCAACCCGTCCAAGACGATGCGGCTGTTCGAAAGCTTCGACGTGCATCCGCGCATCGAACGGCGCGGGTTCGAACGGATCTACATGTCGCGGCGCAAGAAGGAATCGCAGATGTTCCAGCGCTCGGCCCGCCACAAGACGCCGCTGGTGCTGCGCAACGCGGACAGTTTCGCCACCAGCTGCCACGACGCCCATCCCGCGCCGCCATCCGACGTTCTGCTGACCATCGCGCATTTCGTCTTTACCTCGCAATTCGCCCAGAAGATCGACAATGCCCGCAAATGGCGGGCTCATGCCGGGGGCGCTGCGAAATATCGCTATTACGCCGAACTGCTGGACAAGATGCAGGCCAAGGGCGGGTCGTTCCTGGATGCGCGGTCGCAGAGATACACCGGGCCCGAGCAGTTGATTCAAGCCGGGCTCATGCGTTGGTAGGAACGAAGCGCGCCGAGGGCCAGAGCGTGGCGATCTGCGGCAGGCGCCGGGCGACGGCGCGGTAGACCGGCGCGTAATGCGCGGTGATTTCGGCGGTCAGGTCATCGGGCAGGGCGTTGCCGCCGGAATGGCGCGCGTTCACCTGCCGCGCCCCGGCCGCGGGATCGGCGGGCACGCCGCAGAACGCGGCGAAAGCGGCGATCCCGGCGGGGGTGAACAGCTCTTCGAACAGGCAGACGAAGCGGTGGTCGGGGTCGAAGACCTGTTCCAGCGCGTCCAGCGTCCGGTCATAGCGCATCCGCGCGGCGGCTTCCTCGGACTTGAAAAAGCCGCGCAGGTCGGCGGATTCGTCGCCGCTGGCGGGGCGATAGCCCTTCTGCTGGTCCATGCGCAGATGCGAGCGCAGCCGCGCCACCGGGTCGCGCATCGAAAACAGCGCCTTGACCGCGACGCCGCGGGTGGCAAAGCCGTCGCGGATCTGGGCCAGTGTCTGCGCGGGCAAGGCGGCGTAGGACGGGGTGATATCGCCGGTGCGGATCACATCAGGTTTGGCCAGCAAGCCGTTGAAATACCGAAAATAGGCGTCGCGATTCGTCTGCATCCGCCAGCGCAGGCTGTTTTTCGGCTCGGCCAGGCCCAGACCGCGCTTGGCGGCGCCGCGCAGCCTTTGCAGGGGCGAGGGTTCGACCACGCGGTAGCGTGCGAACGGCCCGCCCAGGTCGGCCTCCCAGATCTGGTATTCGCCCAGGCGGCCGAAATCCGATCCCGGCTGGCGCGCCAGGTAGGCTTGCATCCAGCTGGACCCGCATTTCTGGCCGCCGAGGCCCAGAAAGAACGTACCGCTCATTTGTCGGGCGGGATCAGGCCGAGCCCGCGCAGGTAGACGCCGATGGCGCTCTCGAGCAGGTCTTCGGGCGGATAGGGCGATTGCCGACCGGGCGAGTTGCGGGCGAACAGTTCCACCACGCCGTGGCTGAGCGCCCAGATATGGGCGGAAAACATCGATGGCGGCGGTCGGCGATCGGGCGGCAGGGTTTGCGACAATTGTTCGGCGGCCTTTTCCAGAACGCTCCAGGCGCGCGACGACACCGCGGCCAGTTCCGGCGAATGGTTCACGCTGATGCCCGATTCGAACATCGCGATGTAATGGCCGGGATGGCGGCGGGCAAAGGCCAGGTAGGCACGGCCGGTCGCCTCGAACGCCGCCAGCGCCGAGGGCTGGCCGGTCTGGTAGGCGTATTCCATCAATTCGACGAAGATCTCGTAGCCCTGACGTGCGGCTTCGGCGATCAGGTCTTCGCGGCCGGCGAAATGGCGGTAGACGGCGGCAGGGGTCACCCCGGCCTGTTTGGCGGCCTCGGACAGGGTAAACCCGGTGGGGCCCTTTTCCTCGATCAGCGTCAGAGCCGAATCGACAAGGGCCTGTCGCAGGTTGCCGTGGTGATAGCCGCGCTTAGGCATCCCAGATTTCGGGGCCGCCAAGGATTTTCGCATCCGGAGTGCCGACGGCCCTGGCATCCTTGCGGTCGTAATCGAGATGGCTGAGCACATGGCGGATGGCGGCGAGACGCGCGCGTTTCTTGTCGTCGGCCCGGATCACCGTCCACGGCGCCATGGCCGAGTGGCTGCGGTTCAGCGTTTCCTGGATCGCCGCCGAATAGGCATCCCATTTCGGCAGGCCCGCGACATCGATCGACGACAGTTTCCACTGTTTGAGCAGGTCGCCTTCGCGTTTGAGAAAGCGCCGGAGCTGTTCGGCCCGTCCCACGTTCAGCCAGAACTTGAACAGGTGGATGCCTTCGTCCACCAGCATCTTCTCGAAATCCGGGACCTGGTGAAAGAAACGTTCGCGCTGTTCCTGGGTGCAGAAGCCGAAGACATGTTCGACCACGCCGCGGTTGTACCAGGATCGGTCGAAGAACACGATTTCACCCGCCGAGGGCAGGTGGTCGATGTAACGCTGGAAATACCATTGCGTGGCTTCGGTGTCGGACGGTTTGGGCAGCGCCACGACGCGGGCGCCACGCGGATTCAGGTTCATCCGGAACCGGGCGATGGTGCCGCCCTTGCCCGCGGCGTCGCGCCCCTCGAAGACCATCGCGACGCGATGCCCGCTGTCGCGCGCCCAGGCCTGCATCTTGACCAGTTCGATCTGGAGTTTTTCCAACTCCTTTTCGTAGGTCTTGCGCTTCATCTGTTCGGAATAGGGATAGCTGGACGACAGGATGTCGTCCTTGTCGGCGCGGTCGATGGCCAAGCGCACGGGCTTGGGCGCGTCGTTGTCGTAAAAGGCGCTGATCGCACCGTCAAAGGGCAGGGTCATGGGGATTCCATCCGCTTTGCGCCGCACTATGAGATGTTAACGGGGTTAACGCAAACCCGCCCGCGACGCCGCGCGGTCGATGGCCGCCAGCGTCGCGTCGCGGGCGACATGGTGCGGCATGTGTCCGATGCCGGGCAGGGCATCGAGCGCAGCGCCGTCGAGCCGTTCGGCCAGCGGCGCGGAATGGATTCGCAGGCCCACGGTGGTATCGGCATCGCCGTGCACCAGTTCTATGGGCGCGGTGATATCCTCGTATCGGCGATTGAGGTCCACGATCTCGGCCAGCAGATTGGCGCGCTGCACCGCATTGGCGCGCAGCGCACTGCGGCGCAGGGTCAGGGGCGCACCGACAAAATCGGCATAGCCGTCGGGCGCGGATTGCGGGGCAAAGACGCCCTGGATGGCATTCTGCACGTAGCTTTCGGGCACCCAGGCGGCCAGCAGCGGCACGGTGAGGCGGCTGAGCACGGGGTGGGAATTGACCTTGTAGAGCGTCGAGAGGTCGCTGGACCAGGGCAGCGAGGGCGCGCCCAGCAGCACAAGGGCGGCAACGCTGTCGGGCTGCGTCACCCCCCAGGCCAGCGCCACGGCGCCGCCATAGGACTGGCCGACGACGAGCGGCTTGTCGGCGCCAAGGGTCGCTGCGGCCTGCGCCAGCAGCGCGGCCTGGGCGGTGATCGACATGTCGTCGGTCGGCGGTGTGTGACCCAGGCCGGGCCGGTCGAAGGCGATAACGCGATAGTCCCGCGCCAGCGTTTCGGCCAGGGCGAAGGTCATGTCGCGCAGGTTGCCCGAGGCGCCGTGGATCAGCACCAGGTCGGGCCCGCTGCCGGTGACGGTGTAGTGCACGGCCTGTCCGTCAACTTCGACGAAGTCGCCCAGCGGCGGGTATTCGGCCACTGCGCGGGCTTCGTTCGCCTGCGCCCGCCACAGCGTCAGGCCGGAAAAGCCCAGGGCCGCAATCGCGATATATGTCAACATCTTGCGCGCCATCCTTCACCGTCTTTGGGTGCGCAGATCGGCGATTTCCCTGCCGATCTTCGCGGGGTCGAACGGGGTGGTCTGGTAGATCTCGTTGATCCAGTTGCCGTAGAGCAGGTGCGCGTGGCTGCGCCAGCGGTTCTGCGGCATGCGGGCGGGATCGTCGCCGGGATAGTAATTGGCCGGCACGTTGATCGGCTGACCGGCTTGAACATCGCGGTCGTATTCCTGTTTCAGCGTGTCGCTGTCATATTCGAAATGGTTGAACACATAGAGCGCGCGATGGGCCGGATCCTCGACCAGGCAGGGGCCGGTTTCGTCGCTGTCGATGAGGATCGGCAGGCCGGCGGCCTGGATTTCCTCGCGCTTCAGTTCCGTCCAGCGCGAGACCGGAATGACCATGTCGTCGGAAAACCCGCGCAGATAGGGCGAAGCGGGCGCCAGGTTGCGGTGGCGCACGCAGCCGAACGCCTTGTGGTCCAGCATGTGCTTGGGCACGCCGTGGAAATGGTGGATCATCGCCATGCCGCCCCAGCAGATGCCGAAGGTGGAATGGACGTTGGTCTGCGTCCAGTCGAAGACCTGGGTCAGTTCGTCCCAATAGGTCACTTCCTCGTAGGGCAGGTGTTCGATGGGCGCGCCGGTGATCAGCAGCCCGTCGAAGGTTTCGCCGGTTTCGGCGACCTCGGAGAACGGACGGTAGAAGGTTTCCATGTGTTCCGCGGCGGTGTTGCGGGTCTGGTGTTCGGACATCCGGATCAGCGACAGTTCGATCTGCAGGGGCGTGGCGCCGATCAGCCGGGCGAATTGGTTTTCGGTCTGGATCTTCTTGGGCATCAGGTTCAGCAGGCCGATGCGCAGGGGCCGGATATCCTGCCGGGCCGCCGCGTCTTCGGACATGACCATGACGCCCTCGCGGGAGAGGACGTCATAGGCGGGCAGGTCCGCGGGCAGTTTGATCGGCATGGTCCGGCTCCTTTCGGTCGGCAAGAGATAGGGCAGGCGGGCAGGGCGCACAAGCGGGTGGGGCCTGCGCCGCGGACCGAATGGCGCTGCAGGCGACGGAGCCTCGCGGCCGTCTGAGCCGCCGGGCCGCCGGTTTGCCGCCGTGGGCGCCGACCCGGCTGTTCAGCCGTTCCGCCGGTTCAGCGCCGCGGCGATGATGTCGGTGAAATCACCCTGGTCGCGCACGCGGGCCATGTCGGCGGCCGCGACGGTGACGCCCCACTTGTCCGCCATCGCCTCGTAGATCGGCTGGCGGTGCGCCAGGGCGCGCGCATAGGTCCAGCGGATGAAGGCGTCGGGGTCGACCTGCGCTTCGGCCAGGCCCTGTTCGGCCAGGTATTCCGACCAGCAGGCGGCCAGGAAATCCGGCCGGTAGGCCATCGGCTTGGGCGCCTTGTCGAACCGCCGGATCAGTTCGGCGGTGTGATCCTCGGACCCCTTGATCCAGACCATCAGCGCGACGCGGCTCAGCTCGCGCAGGATGGGATCATCGGGATTGGTCGGATCGACCCATTCGCAGATCGAACCGCCGGTGTCGCAGACGAAATGCGGATAGCCGTAAAGGTCCTGCGCCCGGTCGATGAAGTAACCCGTGTCCAGCAGCGCCTGTTCTTCGGCCCGCGCGAACTGGTCCTGCCGGCGCTGGTATTCGGCCATCGGCAGGCCACCCCGGGCGGGATCGCCCGGCTTGCCCAGATAGGCCGAGACCGGGGTCAGGTTGTGAAAGCTGAGATTGGCGCCGAGATAGATCGAATCCGACATCAGCAGATCGCGCAGGAACGGCACCTTCATCGCCTCGCGCTTGGCGTTGTCGGCGATGTATTCGCCCATGTAACGCGTCCCGATGCGGTAATCGACCGAGTAGTGGAACCAGCCGCCGCCATCGCGCAGCAGGGTCGAGACATGGGTCTTGCCCAGCCCCGACATGGCGAACAGGACCACGCGCTTGTTCGGCGCTTGCCGCCAGTCCTGTTCCGAGGCGTAGAGCATCGCCCGCATCCTTGTCCTGCCTGCCGCTGGATAGCCTGCGGTTGGGATCAGGTCAAACCGGCTTGCGGGTGCGTCCGGCGCGACGGGAATTCATCACCATCAGGCCCGCGGCGATCAGCGCGAACCCGGCCAGCGCAAGCGGCGCCAGGCGTTCGTCGCGGATCCAGGCGCCCAGCCCGATCGCGACGGGCGGGATGACCAGGGTGACCAGCATCAGGTTGCCCGCTCCGGCCATCGCCAGAACGCGGTAGTAGAGCAGGTAGGCAAAGGCGGTGGCGGCCAGCGCGTAATAGAGGATGCCGCCCCAGGTGGCCGCACCGAGCGCCAGGCTGGGCAGACCTTCGGCGATCACCGTGACCGGCGCCACCAGGATCGTCGCGCCGGTCAGCATCCCCGCCGCCGCCATGACGGGATGCAGCCCGCCCAGCCGCGCGCGGCCCCAGGCCGAGGCGCAGGCATAGCTGACGGTGCCCGCGATCACCGCCAGTTGCGCCAGCGAGGTGAGGTCGAACCCGCCAAGCGCATCCGGCCCGATGGCCAGCACAACGCCGGCAAAGCCCAGACTGACCCCGCCCAGGCGGCGCGGGGTGAGGCGTTCGTCGGCAAAGACCAGCGCCGCGACAAGCACGCCGAAGATCGCCGTGGCGGCGTTCAGGATCGCGGTCAGGCCGGTTTCGATATGCAACTGCCCCCAGGCCATCAGCGAAAACGGGATGACGTTGTTGAGCAGCCCCATGACCGCCAGCGCGCCCCATAGGCGCATGTCGCGCGGCACCGCGATGCCGCGTGCCAGCACCACCAGCCACAATGCCGCCGCCCCCAGCCCGGTGCGGAACAGCACCACGGTCAGGGGGCCGATTTCGTCCAGCGCGATCCGGATGGCCAGGAACGACCCGCCCCAGATCAGGCCGAGCAGCAAAAGTTCGGCCCAGGCACGGGCTGAAAGAGATGTCTGGGTCATGCCAGACGTCTAGAGCGCCTTTCCGGTCGGCGCGATCCGGAAATTGCGCAAAGAAAAACCGCCCGCGGCAGGCGCGGGCGGTTTCGGCAGTCGTATCGGTCGTTCTGGATCAGAACGCGAATTCGGCGCGGATGCCGAAGGCGACCGAGTGGTTGTTCTCGAAGTCTGCCGCGGCTACGCCGCCGACTTCGGGCTTGGCATTCCCGAGCCAGGAATAGTTGATGCCGCCCGACAGCTTGACATTGTCCTTGGTGTACTGGCCGCCGATAGACAGGCCCCAGAGACCGTTGGTCGGCCCCAGCGGCGAGACAAGTTCGTCGCCTTCGGGTTCGTAAGAAATCACCGCCGACCCGGACAGGTTGGGGTTGAAGCGGCGCCCGATGCCAAGCGTGTAGCGCTCGCCATCGTTCAGGTTGACAAGGTCCGACCCCAGTGCGGTCGGCACCACGTCGACGGCGGAGAACTCGGTCCAGCGGTAGGTCGCCAGCAACAGCGTGTCCGGTGCGATGCCGGTCTGGAATTCGATGTTCACCGATTGCGGGGTCACGTATTCCACGTCGCCGGTCACGGTAGCGCCGAAGATGTCTTCGGTGGTGTCGGCCTTGTGTTCGATCTCGGGCGAATAGGTCAGCGCCAGGCGAAAGGCGATTTCCGGGATCTCGTAGGCCGCGCCGATCACGTAGCCGATGCGCCGGTCGGTATCCATGCTGAACTTGTAGCCGTCATTGGCGGCAAAGCTGCCGGCCTGGGTCGCGATCTGGCCGCCGAGTGCGGCCGTGGTGCCTGCACCGTAGGTCGTGTCGATCGCGGTGGCGGCGGGGACGCTGCCCGCTGCCGCGGCGCCCAGAAGCGATGCATCCAGAGCGGGTGTTCCGCCGGGCCGCGTGGCGTTGAAGCCGCGGGTGACCGCCGAGGTCGAGATCGCGTTGCGATAGGCGATACCGTTCAGCGCCACGTCGGCGCGCACCTGTTCGAGCTTGATGCCGCCGAACACGCTGATGCGGTCCGAGATCTGGTACTTGCCGACGAAGGTCAGCGCCTCGGACGACAGGTCGGCACCGGTGCCGCCAAGCGCCGAGGTCAGCGGCGAGTTGTTGTAGGTCACGTTCGCCCCATAGGGCTGATCGAAGATGACCGAATAGGAAATCTGTTCGTTGATCGCGTTTGTATAGCTCAGCCCGATCACCGAATAGGCGTCGCCGACGTCATAGTCGTTGCCCAGATCGTCCTTGCCCGTGACACTGGGCATGACGTAGCCGAAGCTCAGATTGGCGGTGTTGTCGTCGGCGAAGATGGCCATCACGCTCTGCCCCGAACGGTCAAGCCCCGCGGCATGGGCCGCACCGACGGAAAGCGCCAGCGCCGAAGCGCCCAGCAGTACTGATTTCATGATTTGTCCCTCATCCCTAGCGGGTGTCTCCTCGGCTCAACCGTAGTGAGAGGGGGGGCTTTCGGTCAATCTTTGACGGAACGTCAGCCTGACGTGACGCGACGCAGCGTCACGATTCGGTCACACCTTGCGGGGCGCGCCGGCGGGGCGGGTTCGGGTCTCGCTCCAGATGTTGAAATAGTTGGCCGCGAAGATGACCAGGGCGCCCAGCAGGACGGCCGGTTCGAACGGTTCGGCGTATAGCAGCATGCCCACGACGACGATCACCGGCAGTCGGGTGAAATCGATGGGCATCACCACCGTCGCGGGCGCCAGGCGCAATGCCGATGTCAGGCAGAAATGCGCGACCAGCCCGGCCACCGCGATCAGCGCGACCCAGGGCCAGCTGGCGGCGGCGGGCAGGGCGATGTCGCCGTCGATCCCGGCACAGAGCAGCCCGAACGCCGCCTGCATCACCGTCAGCCAGAACAGGATGCTGGTGATCGTCTCGGTCCGGGTCAATCTGCGCGTGAACACCGCCGATCCGGCGAACCCGATGGCGGCCAGCGCCGCGGCCAGCACCCCGGCATTCAGGCTTTCGGGGCTGGGGCGGGTGATGATCAGGATGCCCGCGAAACCGATCACCGCCGCCAGCACCCGCGGCCGCGTCAGCCGTTCGCCCAGCACCAGCGGCGACAGCAGCATCGCCCAGATCGGCGAGGTGAATTCCAGCGCGAACACCTGCGCCAGCGGGATCACGGTGATGGCGTAGAACCACAGGTTCTGCCCGGCGAAATGGCTGATGTTGCGCATCCCGTGCAGGCCCAGACGCTGCGCCCGGATCTGGCGCCGGGTGCCCGCCAGGCTGCTGACCGCCAGCACCAGCACGATACCGATCAGTGACCGGAACAGCATGATCTCGAACGTATCCAGGTCGAGGCTGACCGCGCGCCCGGCCACCGCCATCGAGGTGAAGGACACGATGGCGCCGATCATCCAGGCACAGGCTTTGAGAGTGTCGGACATGCTGGACCCCGGGTTTCCGCCGCCCGGTTTCGTCCACCGCGGCGCGCTTGGCAAGCCCCGCGTCACGACATGTCAGCGCAACGGACGGCAGCAGCCCGACAGCAGGATCGGCGTGGTGCCCCGCTGGGTCAGCAACAGCGCCTCGAACGGGGCGTCCCCGCAGGTCCGCGGCGTCAGGATCACGATGCCGCTGTCGCGCATGCCCACCAGCGTCAGCGCGCGCGGCCAGTCTCGGTTCTCGGCGGCGGCCTCGTGCGGGATGTCCATTTCCGTACGGATGCCGAAATCCAGCACGGCCGTCGTGCCGTCCAGCACCAGTTGCCAGGCGGGATCGTCGCCGCGACAGGACAAGTCCGGCGTGGGATCGCCGCCCGCGGCGCCGGTGGCCAGCGCGGCAAGCAGCGGGGCGGTGCGGATGACGGGGCGCATCGAAACGGCCGGCCCCCCGAAGGTCGGGGCGCGCGGACGGTCAGCTTTCTTTCAGAAGCTGGCCCTTGGCCACGATCAGCAATTCATCCATCTTGGCGCGGATCTGGTCAGGGGTCGACTTGTCGCCCAGATCGCCGGCGACCTTGCGCACGACGTCCTCGTGGCCGGCCTCTTCGAAATCGGCCTTCACGACTTCGCGCGCATAGGCGGCGGCGTCATCGCCGGACTTGCCCAGCAGCTCGGCGGCCCAGAGGCCCAGCAGCTTGTTGCGGCGCGCTTCGGCTTTGAATTTCATCTCTTCGTCGTGGGCGAACTTGTTCTCGAACGCGCTTTCGCGGTCGTCAAAGGTGGTCATGGCGGCCTCCCTGGGGTGTTGCTACGTCTTCCTTGCATATGCGGCAGCGGTGCGGCGCGCGCAAGTCCCGGGCGGCGCTTGCGACAAAGCCCCCCATGCCGTAAGAGGGCGCCACTTCGGGGCCGTTCTTGACGCGCGCCCCGAGTCCCCCTGAGCGAAAGGCCCGACCCATGGCGCGGCGCAAGAAAATCTACGAAGGCAAGGCCAAGATCCTGTATGAAGGCCCCGAACCGGGCACCATCGTTCAGTATTTCAAGGACGACGCCACCGCGTTCAACGCCCAGAAAAAGGACGTGATCGACGGCAAGGGCGTGCTGAACAACCGGCTGAGCGAATATTTCATGACCGGCCTGAACGCGATCGGGGTGCCCACGCATTTCATCAAGCGGCTGAACATGCGCGAACAGCTGGTCCGCGCCTGCGAGATCATTCCGCTCGAGGTGGTGGTGCGCAACTACGCCGCCGGGTCGATGTCCAAGCGGCTGGGCATCGAGGAGGGCACGGCGCTGCCGCGGCCGATCGTCGAATACTACTACAAGGACGACAAGCTGGGCGATCCGCTGGTCACCGAGGAACACATCGCCGCCTTCGGCTGGGCCGGCCAGCAGGACATGGACGACATCCTGAGCCTGGCGCTGCGGGTCAACGATTACCTGTCCGGCCTGATGTACGGCGTCGGAATCCGGCTGGTGGATTTCAAGATCGAGATCGGCCGCATCTATGACGGCGATTTCCAGCGCCTGGTCGTCGCCGACGAAATCAGCCCCGACAGTTGCCGGCTGTGGGACATCGAATCCGGCCGCAAGCTGGACAAGGACGTGTTCCGCCGCGATCTGGGCAACCTGACCGATGCCTATACCGAGGTGGCGCGGCGGCTGGGCGTGATGCCGAAACAGGCGACCCATCTTTCCAAGCCGAAACTGATAAACTGAAAATACCCTGCGGAGACAAGGCCATGAAGGCAAGAGTTCACGTGATGCTCAAGGACGGCGTGCTGGACCCGCAGGGCGAGGCCGTGCGCCACGCGCTTGGCAGTCTCGGTTTTGGCGGCGTGCAAGGCGTGCGTCAGGGCAAGGTGATCGAACTGGACCTGGCCGAGGGCACGACGGAAGACACCGTCCGGCAGATGTGTGAAAAGCTGCTGGCCAATACCGTGATCGAAAGCTACCGGATCGAAATGGCCTGACGCGGTGCGCGGTTGGATCGACCGGGTCTTTCCGACCGAAAACGGGCCCTGGCCATGGCGCAGGGCACCCCGGCGCGCGGTCAGCTGGCAGGGTTGGGTTCTGCTGTGGCTGCTGCCCGCGGGCTTCGTGCTGGGCGGTTTGGCCGAACTGGGCCTGCAGGCGCTGGATCATGCGCGGGCCACCCGCGTCACCGGCACGGTGGTTCGGGTCTATGACTGGCCGAACAACGCGCCCTTCGCCTCGGGCCGCATCTATGCACCGGTGTTTTCCTATCCCGACGGCGATGGCCTGGCCGGGGCGTCGTCCAACATGGCCGCGGCAGAACTGGATTTTCCGGTGGGCAGCACGCACGACATCCTGGTCTTTCCAGGCTCCGACCGCGACGTGATCGTGCCGGGCCGGCACAATTGGCTGGCCGGGCAGATCGTGCTGGGCATCGGCCTGGTGCTGATCCTGCCGGCGCTGGTCGTTCACGCCGGCATTTTGCGCTGGCTACGGGCAGGGTGACGGCTGGCTTTCGCGGGGCGGGACAACCGATCGCGTAGCGCAGGGACATGACGATGAATGGCCGGTTCGAGCCCGGAGCGGACGGTGAAGGCCGGAGCAACGTAGGGCCGCGCCCTCCCTCGGGTGGGCGCTCTCGACGGCTGTTGTCGCCGGTTTATGGTCCCACCAACCTCCCGCGGTTGTGCGGGTGTGCGGCGTCGCGAATGCGCCCTCCCAAGGGGGAGCGAGGGCGCGGCCCGGCGGGCTTCGCCCTTGATTCCGGGCCAAGGCACGCCTTTGGCCGACCGTCCCCTTCGTCCCGCACAGCGGACACCCAAGGTCGAAGCGGGCGAACCCTTGCAATAATGCGCGAAGGCGGTCACAAGCGGGCCATGCAGCGACAGGAGTGTGTGCCGATGAAAGCCGCCGTCATCGTGTTTCCCGGATCCAATTGCGACCGCGACATGGCCGTCGCCTTCGAGCGTGCGGGGCTGCAGGTGGACATGGTCTGGCACAAGGATACCGCGCTGCCCGCCGGTGTCGACATCGTCGGGCTGCCGGGCGGCTTTTCCTTTGGCGATTACCTGCGCTGCGGCGCCATCGCCGCGAATTCGCCGATCTGCCGCGAAGTGGCCGCCCATGCCGCGCGCGGCGGTTATGTTCTGGGGGTCTGCAACGGTTTCCAGGTGCTGACCGAAACCAAGATCCTGCCCGGTGCGCTGCTGCGCAATGCCGGGTTGAAATACATCTGCCGGACCGTCGGCCTGGAAGTGGCCGAAACGCAGAGCGTGTTCACCCGCGCCTATGCGGCTGGCGAGCGGATCGCGCTGCCCATCGCGCACCATGACGGCAACTACACCGCCGACGCCGCGACGCTGGACCGGCTGGAAGGCGACGGGCGCGTGGCGTTTCGATACACCGACAATCCCAACGGCGCCGACCGCGACATCGCCGGCATCCTGTCCGACAACCGCCGCGTTCTGGGCATGATGCCGCATCCCGAGCGGGCCTCGGAACCGGCCCATGGCAACACCGATGGTGCGCGCGTTTTCGCCGATCTTGCGGCAGCGCTGACGGCCGCGTGACTTGAGCCGGCCCGCGCCGCGCCTTAGGTTCGGGCATGGCCAGGGCTTCTGACACCCGAACTTCGGACAAGGCGAGCGACGACCGTCGCAGCGGCCCGCTGAGCTGGCGGGTGCGCGCGGCGCTGATCGCTCTGGTCGCGCTGGCGGTGGCGACGGTGTGGATCACCAACAGCCTGCTGACCGACCGCTTTACCGAGACGACCCGCAATCGCGCCGAACTGCGGCTGGCGCTGTATTCCGGCAACCTGGTGTCCGAATTGCGCCGCAACGCCATCGTGCCGCAACTATTGTCGCGGGATCCGGCGCTGATCGGGGCGCTGAACGCCGCGGATTATTCGCAAAGCTCGCAGCGTCTGATTTCCTATGTCGACGAGATCGGCGCGGCTTCGTTGATGTTGCTTGATCGCGATGGCCGCACCGTCGCCGCGACCGACCGGAACCGGCTGGGCGAACAGCATCGCGCGCAGCCCTATTTCATTGATGCATTGCGGTCGAATGCCACGGTCTTCACCGCGATCGCACGCGAGGCCGGGGGGTTCAGCTTTACCTATTCGCGGCGGATGGAAAGCCAGGGCACCGCCATCGGCGTGATCGTCGTCGAGGTCGACCTTGCCAAGTTCGAACGGGCCTGGGCGGGGATTTCGGACGCGGTGCTGGTGACCAATTCGCAAGGCACGATCATCCTGGCGACCGAACCGCGCTGGCGCGGCCTGACCGTGCAGGAGGCCTTGCAACGCGAGCCGCCCGACACCGCGATCGAACGCGCCATCCAGGCCACCGCCGACTGGACCACCACGCCGGGGGATGCCTATCTGCAGGGTGAAGCAGTGATGCGCATCGACGGCCGCATCCCGTTCCGCGGCTGGAACATGGCGACCTTCACCACCTATGCCAGCGTCCGCGAACGGGTGAACAGCGTGCTGGCACTGGAAATCATGGCCTTTGCCCTGTTGCTGGCGCTGGCCTTCTACGCGCTCAGCCGCAAGACGGCGCTGCGCATGGCGTTCTTCCAGAGGGAATCGGCGGAATTGCGGGCGCTGAACGCGCGGTTGCAGCAGGAAATCGCCGAACGCGAGCGGGTTCAGGAAAACCTTGCCGTGGCGGAACAGACGCTGGCGCAAAGCTCAAAGCTGGCCGCTCTGGGCGAGATGTCGGCCGCCGTCAGCCACGAGTTGAACCAGCCGCTGGCGGCGATGAAGACCTATCTCGCCGGCGCCCGGCTGCTGCTGCGCCGCAACCGCCCCGACGAGGCCCTGACCGCCTTCGCCCGGATCGATGGGCTGATCGAACGCATGGGCGCGATCACCCAGCAGCTGAAATCCTATGCCCGCAAGGGCCAGCAGGAACTCAGCCCGGTCGACATGGCCGAAGCGCTGGCCTCGGCGCTGTCGATGATGGAGCCGCAACTCAAGGCGCGGCGGGTCAAGATCGCCCGGATCCTGCCGGACCGGCCGGTCAAGGTGATGGGCGACCGGATGCGCATCGAACAGGTGCTGGTGAACCTGCTGCGCAACGCGCTGGATGCGACCAAGTCGGTCGAGGATCCGCGCGTCGAGATCATCCTGGCCAGCGGCGAGACCGCGACGCTGAGCGTGCGCGACAACGGTCACGGGATCGAGGATCTCGATAACCTGTTCGAACCGTTCTATACCACCAAGCAACCCGGCGACGGGGTGGGGCTGGGCCTTGCCATTTCGTCGGGTATCGTCAACGACCTGGGCGGCCGGCTGACGGCGCGCAACGGCGAACGCGGCGGCGCCGTGTTCGAGATGCAATTGCCCATATTGATAGAGACCCCAAAGGAAGCGGCGGAGTAAGCAGATGTCTAACGCCATGAAGATCGCCATCGTCGACGACGAAAAGGACATGCGCCAATCCATCAGCCAGTGGCTGGCGCTGTCGGGCTACGACACGGAAACCTTCGCCAGCGCAGAAGAGGCGCTTGGCACGCTGGGGGCCGATTATCCCGGCATCGTGATCTCGGATATCAAGATGCCCGGCATGGACGGCATCCAGTTCCTCAAGAAGCTGATGGGCTCGGACAGCGCGCTGCCGGTCATCATGATCACCGGCCATGGCGACGTGCCCATGGCGGTCGAGGCGATGCGCATCGGCGCCTTCGATTTCCTGGAAAAGCCGTTCAACCCGGACCGGATGTCGGAACTGGCCAAGAAGGCCACCAATGCCCGGCGCCTGACGCTGGACAACCGCGCCCTGCGCAAGGAACTGGGCGACGGTGGCCAGCTGATGCGCAAGCTGATCGGCGCAAGCCCGGCCATGGAGCGGCTGCGCGAGGATATCCTGGACCTGGGCCAGGCCGACGGTCACGTGCTGATCGACGGCGAGACCGGCACCGGCAAGACGCTGGTGGCCCATGCGCTGCATGCCGTGGGGTCGCGGGCGGGCAAGAAATTCGTGCTGATTTCCTGCGCGGCCTTCGACGAGGACGCGCTGATGAAGCGGCTGTTCGGCCCGATGTTGCCCGAGGACAGCCGACTGCCGGCGATCGAGGAAGCCCGCGGCGGCACGTTGGTGCTGGAGGATATCGAGGCGCTGTCGGACAGCGCGCAGGGCCGGCTTTTGTCGGTCATCAACGAACAGGGCACCCCGCCGGAGACGCGCATCGTGGCCATCTGCAACCTGCAGGACGAAGGGCGCACCTGCGAAAGCGCGCTGCGCAGCGATCTTTATTACCGGCTGGCGGCGCTCAAGATCACCGTGCCGCCATTGCGGTCGCGCGGAGAGGACATCCTGACGCTGTTCACCCGGTTGTCGGATCAATTCGCCGAGGAATATGGCTGCGACGCGCCGCAGGTATCGGCGCAGGAGGCGGCGCAGCTGCTGCAGGCGCCGTGGCCCGGCAATATCCGCCAGCTCATCAACCTGGCCGAACGCGCGGTGCTGCAATCGCGGCGCGGGCAGGGCACCATCGCGTCGCTGCTGATGTCCGATCACGACCAGATGCAACCGGTGATGACGACCGAAGGCAAGCCGCTGAAGGAATATGTCGAGGCGTTCGAACGGATGCTGATCGACAACACGATGCGCCGGCACAAGGGCGCGATTTCGGCGGTGATGGAAGAACTGTGCCTGCCGCGCCGGACGCTGAACGAGAAGATGGCCAAATACGGGCTGCAGCGGTCGGACTACCTGTAAGGCGGACGCGCTGCGCGCGGCAGGTCATCTCGTCCGCCGCCTTTGGCGGCGTCCTCGGGCATGAGGGGCCAACCCCTCAAACTCCCCGGGATATTTTGAAACCAGAGAAGGGTAGGGCGCGGTCCAATCCTTCTCTGGTTCAAAAATATCCCGGGGGAGTCGCCGCTTGCGGCGACGGGGGCAGCGCCCCCGATCCAACCTTGGTGTCAGTGCAGCGTGCGGCCCATCGCGGCGGCGACATCGGCCATACGCGCCGAGAACCCCCATTCGTTGTCATACCAGGCCAGAACGCGCACCAGCCGCTTGCCGGTGACCTTGGTCTGGTCGGGGGCGAAGATCGAGGAATGCGTGGTGTGGTTGAAATCGATGGAAACCTTCGGCTCGGGATCGTAGGCCAGAACCGCACCCATGCGGCCGGCGGCGGCCTCGGCCACCACGTCGTTCACATCCGCCACGGTGACATCGCGCCCGGCATAGAAGGTCAGGTCGACGGCGCTGACATTCGGGGTGGGCACGCGCATCGCGGTGCCGTCGAGCTTGCCGCGCAGGTTCGGCAGCACCTCGCCCAGGGCCTTGGCCGCGCCGGTCGAGGTGGGGATCATCGCCATCGCGGCCGCACGCGCGCGGTAGAGATCGTCATGCCGGCGGTCCAGCGTCGGCTGGTCGCCGGTATAGGAATGGATCGTCGTCATGATGCCGGATTCGATGCCGATCCTTTCGTCCAGCACCTTGGCCAAGGGCGCGAGGCAATTGGTTGTGCACGACCCGTTCGAGATCATCGTGTCGCCCGCGGTCAGGTCGCGGTGGTTGACGCCGTAGACGATGGTCTTCTGCACGTTCTTCGCCGGGGCCGAGATCAGCACCGATTTCGCGCCCTGGCGGATGTGTTGCGCGGCCTTGTCGCCGTCGTTGAACTTGCCCGTGCATTCAAGCACCACGTCGCAGCCCGACCAGTCCAGCGCGCCCATGTCGTAGCTCGACATCACGTCGATCGGCCCGCGGCCCAGGTCGATGGTGTTGCCGCTGGTGCGGATCTGACCGGGAAAACGCCCGTGAACGCTGTCGTAGCGCAGCAGATGGGCGGCGGTTTCGATCGGGCCGGTGGCGTTGATCTTGACCACCTGCACATCGTTGCGCGCTGATTCCGCGATATGGGACAAGGTGCAGCGGCCGATCCGGCCAAACCCGTTGATGCCGATCGTGACGGTCATGCGATAGACTCCGAAATGCTTTCTTGCCCCGCGGTATACGAAGGCATGCCGCAAGTGCAAAGTGATAAAGTGTTGCAAAGCAACGTGTTAGCGATAAACCCGGGCGTTATCCGGATGATGGCGCTAACGCGTCCCGACAGTGTAGCAGACGTTTGCGATAACAGCCGGGCGCATCCTCGCCGAGACGGAGAATCGTTTCGCCTTGCACCACGGGACCGGGCGGCTAGGTTGCGCGCAATTACCCGGAGTGCCTCATGAGCGGATTGCTTGCCCTTCTCGACGACGTCGCCGCCATCGCCAAGCTGGCCGCGGCCTCGGTCGACGACATCTCGGCCGCGACGGCCAAGGCCAGTTCCAAGGCCGCCGGAATCGTGATCGACGATGCCGCCGTTACGCCGAAATACGTCACCGGGTTCGAGCCGGCGCGCGAATTGCCGATCATCTGGCGCATCGCCAGGGGATCCTTCGTCAACAAGCTGGTGTTCCTGCTGCCGGTGGCGCTGCTTCTGTCGGCCTTCGCGCCCTGGGTGATCCCGCCCTTGCTGATCCTCGGCGGTTGCTACCTGTGTTTCGAAGGGGCCGAGAAGATCGTGCATGTGCTGATGCCGCATGACGACCATTCCGGCGGGCCGGACGGCAGCCACGATGTCGGCGATCCCGCGCATCTGGAAGAAGAGAAAGTCAAAGGCGCGATCAAGACCGACTTCATCCTGTCGGCCGAGATCATGGTGCTGACGCTGTCGACCATCGACAGCGACAACGTGCTGTTCCAGGCGGTCGTTCTGGCGGTGGTCGGCATCCTGATCACCATCGGCGTCTACGGCGTGGTGGCGATCATCGTGAAGATGGACGATATCGGGCTTTGGATGAGCCGTGTCGGCCGCACCGGGCTGGTGCGCGGTCTGGGCCGCGCCATCGTCGCGGGCATGCCGTGGTTCCTGCGGTTGCTGACCATTGTCGGCACCGCGGCGATGCTGTGGGTCGGCGGGTCGATCATCGTGCATTCGCTGCACCAGATGGGCTGGCACTGGCCCGAGGACACGATCAAGGACACGGCCTATGCGCTTGGTGCCACGGATGGTTTCGCCGGATGGGGTGCGGTGGCGTTCATGGATTTCGTCCTGGGTTTCGTGATCGGGCTGATCCTGATCCCGATCGGCACCAGGATCGTCGCACCGCTCTGGGCGGCCTTGTTCGGGGAAAAAGGAAAAACCGCCGCCCATTGAGGCGACGGTTCGTCCTTCATCTTGCCCGGAAAACTCCGGGGTGAATGCGCGCTTGCGCGCAGAGGGGCTGGCCCCTCATCCACCGGTGCGGTCAGACCGTCATGTCGGCCTGCCAGCGCCCTTCGACGATGTCGCGGGCCTTTTGTGCCACCGCCGCCGGCGTGATGCCGAATTTCTCGTACAGCACCTCGGCCGGGGCCGATGCGCCGAAGCCGTGCATCCCGACGAACCCGGATTTCTCGCGGCGGCCGCGTTCGCCGTAAAGCCAGCGATCCCAGCCGAACCGCACACCGGCCTCGACCGCGACGCGGACCGGCCCGGCGGGCAGGACGCGCTTGCGATAGGTTTCGTCCTGTTGTTCGAACAGTTCCCAGCAGGGCATCGAGACGACACGCGTGCCGATCCCTTGCGCCTGCAGGGTATCGCGTGCGGCCATGGCAATGGACACTTCCGACCCGGTCGCCATCAGGATCACCTGGCGCTTGCCATCGGCCTCGGCCAGTACATAGGCGCCCTTCTCGACCAGGTTGGCGGTCTTGTGCTCGCGGCGCAGCGTCGGCAGGTTCTGTCGGGTCAGAGACAGCACCGATGGCGTCGATGTCTGGCGCAGCGCGATTTCCCAGGCCTCGGCGGTTTCCACCGTGTCACAGGGGCGGAAGACCAGCGTGTTGGGCGTGGCGCGGCTGATCGCCAGATGTTCGACCGGCTGATGGGTCGGGCCATCTTCGCCCAGGCCGATGCTGTCATGGGTCATGACATAGACCACCGGCTGCTTCATCAGCGCCGACAAACGCATCGCCGGGCGGGCGTAGTCGGTGAAACACATGAAGGTGCCGCCATAGGGGCGGATGCCGCCATGCAGGGCCATGCCGTTCATCGCGCTGGCCATGCCGTGTTCGCGGATACCCCAGTAGACGTAGCGGCCCTTGCGGTTGTCCACGTCGAAGACACCCAGATCGCCGGTCAGGGTGTTGTTCGATCCGGTCAGGTCGGCCGAACCGCCGATGGTTTCGCGCATCACCGGGTTGACCACTTCGAGCACCATTTCCGAGCTCTTGCGGGTCGCCACCTTGGGGGCGCTTTCCGAGATCTGTTTCTTCAGCGCGCGGATCGTTCCGGCCAGTTTCCTGGGCGGCTCGCCCGCCATGACGCGCGCGAACTCGGCCTGGCGATTGGCAGACAGGCCGGCAAGGCGGCTTTCCCATTCGGTGCGCTCGGCGGCGCCGCGGCGGCCCGCCTGTTCCCACCAGGTCTTGATGTCGGCGGGCACGTCGAAGGGCGCCGATTTCCAGCCCCAGCCGGCCTTGGCGGCATCGTTCTGTTCGACATTGGTCAGCGCGCCATGGCCCTTGGAGGTGTCCTGCGCGGCATGGCCAAGCGCGATATGGGTCTTGCAGGCGATCATCGACGGCGCCTTGGTCTTCTTCGCCGCTTCGATGGCCGCGTCGATGGCGTCGGGATCGTGGCCGTCGATTTCCTGCACGTGCCAGCCGCTGGCACGGAAACGCTTGATCTGGTCGGTGCGATCCGACAGCGACACCTTGCCGTCGATGGTGATGCCGTTGTTGTCCCAGAACACGATCAGCCGGCCCAGCCCGTATCGGCCTGCAAGACCGATCGCTTCGTGGCTGACGCCTTCCATCAGACAGCCGTCGCCGGCGATGACATAGGTGTGGTGGTCGACCACCTTCCTGCCGAAGCGGGCGCGCAGCATTTCCTCGGCCATGGCGAACCCGACGGAATTGGCGATGCCCTGGCCCAGCGGGCCGGTCGTCGTCTCGATCGCCTGGGCGAGGAAGTTTTCGGGGTGGCCCGCGGTCTTGCTGCCCCACTGGCGGAAATTCTTGACCTGGTCCAGCGTGATCTCGGGGTCGCCGGACAAATAGAGCAGGGCGTAAAGCAGCATCGAGCCGTGGCCGGCCGAAAGGATGAACCGGTCGCGATCCGGCCAATCGGGATGCGCGGCGTCGAATTTCAGGTGCTTGCCGAACAGCACGGTGGCGACATCGGCCATGCCGATCGGCATGCCGGAATGGCCGGAATTCGCCGCCGCGACGGCGTCCAGCGCCAGGGCGCGGATGGCGGTGGCGCGCATCCAGTGATCGGGGTTCTTGCTGCGAAGCGCGGTGATGTCCACGGTCTGCCGTCCTTGTCCTGTCAAAGCGAGCTTGAGGCTGAATAGCAGCGTCAGGCGGAAGATCAAGCGAGAGCGTGGCCGCAGCGGGAACCGAGGGTGAAGGCCGCGCCGTAAGGCCTTGGAACATATGGGGCGCAATTTGTCCCTGCGCTTGCTAAACTGGACCGAAACAGACCCGGGCCGATTCGGAATGGATGGCCTGTCGCGCGCTTCGGCGCCGCATTGGATCGCTAGTTGGGGCATCAGGGGGGCAGACCATGACCCAGATCGACGAATTGCAAAGCCGGATTGCCCGCGCGCTGGAACGGATCGGCAAGGGGCTGGAAGGCCTGCCCGACGCCGCATCCCTGAGAGCCGCGCTGGCCGAAGCTGCCGATTTCCGGCAGAACGCCGACGCCACGCCAACGCGCGCCGACAGCGCCCCGGCGGTCGAGATCGACGCGGTGATCGACGATGTCGCGGCGGAACCCGAGATGGCCCAGGCGCCGGTCGATGCCGACGAACTGGCGCAGCTGCGTGCCGCGCTGGATGACGAACGGGTCGCGAATGCCCAGCTGGAAGAGCGCCTGAGGCGCCTGAAGGCGCAGCAGGACGCGGCGCCGCCCGACCTGTCGCAACAGATCGCCGACCAGAAAAAGGCCATCGCGACCCTGGACGAGGAATTGCAGCGCCTGCGCCGCGCCAACCAGATGTTGATGGACAACAACTCGGCCCTGCGCGAGGCCATGAGCGAAGGAGTGAGCGAACCGCACCTGATCAACAAGGCGATGTTGGTGGAGCTGGAAAGTATCCGCGCCACCCGTGCCGCCGAGGCCGCCGAAACGCGGCTTCTGCATGACACCCTCGCGCCGCTGGTCACGGCAGCGCAAAGCCGGGAGGCCGGACAATGAGCCAGATCGAGGTCGAGATCCAGATCGGCGGGCGCAGCTTCGAGGTCGCCTGCCAGGAAGGCGAGGAACAGTATCTGCGCACCGCCGCCAAGATGCTGGACACCGAAGCCCAGGTGCTGGTCACGCAAATCGGCCGGATGCCCGAGGCGCGGATGCTGCTGATGGCGGGGCTGATGCTGGCCGACAAGACCGCCGGGTTGGAAGAACGGCTGCGCGAGGCCGAGGACCGGCTGGGCGCGCTGACCCAGGAAGTGCAGGAACTGCGCGCCGCGCCCCTTCCGCCGCCGGAACGCGTCGAAGTCGCGGTGATCCCCGAGGCGGTGACGGAATCGCTGGCCGAACTGGCCGCCCAGGCCGAGTCACTGGCCGCCGAGATCGAGGAAAAGGCGCGGGCCTGATCGCTCAGGCGCAATCCGCCAGAGACACCGTTCCAGTCAGAACATCCCGGGTCAGAATGGTCCGAAACCGCTGGGGTTCCTCGAAAAGCGGGCTGTGGGCGGACCGTGCAAAGCTGTAGAACCCTTTGACCGGCGCGTCGAGCCGCGCGAAATAGCGCTGTGCCAGCGGATAGGACACCGTGTGGTCGTGCACGCCGTGCAGCAGATACACCGGCAGGTTCAGACGCGGCACGTCCCGCGTCAGGTCGCGGCCGAGGATATCGTTCCAGATCGGATAGCCCAGCATCGCCTTGCCGCGCCACATCCGCAGCTTTTCGGCCATGGTGAATTCGCGGTTGCGCAAAGACCGCAGGAACAGGCCCCTGCCGACCGAGCGGATCTCGCGCATCGTGCCGACGCCCAGCCTGTGCATCGCCTTGTCGCGGATCGCCATCCAGTCATCGGGCAGGGGAATGCGATCCAGCGGCGGCACGCGTTCCAGACGCCGGGCCATGCGGCGGTGGCCGGACGCGCGGCAGGCCGCCAGCATGAAATCGCGCGCCAGCGCTTCGGACCGCAACTGGTCGGTGATCTGCGCGACGCCGATATAGGCGTGAAACAACTCCGGTTCCCGACAGGCGGCCAGGGCACCGATGACCGTGCCGCCGGAATGACCCATGAGATAGATGCGCTCTTGTCCGAACCGGTCACACAGGTCACGCGCCAGACGCAGTGCATCGTCGACCAATTGTTCGGTGCTGACCGCGTCGGCCGTCATGCCCGCCCGGAAGGACAGTCCCGCGCCACGCTGGTCCCACCAGACGACGGTGAAATGACGCTCCATCCCGGTGGGGAAATCCTGGGTCAGGAAATAGTCCGGCATGCCGCCGTGCAGGTAGAGCAGTAGCGGGTTCCCGCGATCGTGGCTTTTGATGATCAGCCATTGATCGACGCCGTTCAGGACGACAGGGCGCTTTTCGGCTAGGCCTTGTGGAGACGGCTGCCCGGCTTCGTCGACGACCGGACGCAGGGTTCCCGGGCTCCATATCCACAGCAGCAGCGTCGCCGCGGCGACACTCCCGAGGAACACGGCCAGCACTGCAACCATCGCCCGCACATCCTGTCCGCAAGCTCCCGCGATAAGGCTGCTTCGGCAGCCCGGTCGATCTTGTCACGCCACGCGACAAGGGCCGTGACCCGCATCAGCGCCACCACGCAGCGCCCGGAAGGGCGCAGTCGCGTTACAGCAAAGCGCAGCCGGTCAGGCGTTGGCTTCGCGGATCTTTTCGGCGGCGTCCTTGTCGTAGGTCACGCCGTTCTGGTCGAACAACGCGTCCAGTTCCCCGGACAACGTCATCTCGGTGACGATATCGCAGCCGCCGACGAACTCGCCCTTGACGTAAAGCTGCGGGATGGTCGGCCAGTCGGAATAATCCTTGATCCCCTGGCGCAGCGCCTCGTCTGCCAGCACGTTCACGTCCTTGAATTCGACACCCATGTAGTTCAGCACGCCGGCGACGCGGCTGGAAAACCCGCATTGCGGCATTTCCTTGGTGCCTTTCATGAACAACACCACGTCATTGGCGGCGACGGTATCCTTGATCTGGTCCTTTGCGGACATGCGCGTTTCCTTTCATGGCCCGGGGGCGGCCCCGGAGTTGTTCATGTTTTCGGCGGGTTTGCGCCTTGCGGTCGTCCTAGCCGCTTGGCCCGCACGCCCACCTTGACAATTGTCACGCGGGCCGCGCGTCAGTCCGGCGCCCGTGTGGTCAGGGCAAGGGCGTGCAGTTCGCCGTTCGACCCGTCCATCTTGCCCTTGAGCGCGGCATAGACGGCGCGCTGCTGCTGGACGCGGTTCATGCCGCGAAAGCTTTCGTCGACGACCATGGCCGACATGTGCACGCCGTCATCCCCTTCGACGACGATCTTGGCGTCGGGAAAGCTGGCGCGGATCAGCGTTTCGATTTCATGGGCCGACATCGGCATTGGCGATCCCCTCCTGTGTTGGTCAGAAGGTAGGGCGGGGCGCGGTCGGGTGCAAGCTGATGGATGGGGTTTGCAGCGGCATTTGCGGGCGCGGCACGCACCCGGTCCACCGGCACCAAGCGCGCGCGGTCACCGCGCCGGACGGCGCTAGTTGACGACGACGCGTTTGACGATTTCCAGCGTCCCGACCTCTGCCGGACGGTTCTGGTCGATCAGGCGAAAGAGCAGTTCGTATTCGCCCGGGTTTTGCAGCGGAAAGCCCGTGACCACCCCGGTTCCGAAATAATCGTCGCGGATCGGCACGCTGTGCACCGGCTGGCCGGTGAACCGCATCGCATCGTCCTGGCGTCCAAGCACCGTGCCGTTGGTGTCGCGCACCTCGATATCCAGCCGGATTTCATACGAGGCCAGCGGCGTGCCGGCCAGGTCGCGGCCGACATGGTCAAGAACGGCGTGCAGCATGATCATCTCGCCCGGCGCAAAGGTCGTGCCGCCTTCGCGGATCTGGGCGCGGCGCTCGGTCTGCCAGATTTCCGGGACGATGAAATCCGCCGTGGCCAGGGACATGGCGGGCATCGCTGCCTGCACCGCCAGGGCATCCGCGTCGATGGCGATCTGCTTGGGCGCCACGGGCTGGTAGTCCTGCGGGTTTTCAAGCACCTGAGCGATGAAGGCGCCGTAGCAGGCGCTGCGTTCGGGGGTGCCGTCCACGACGGCGATATAGTGTATCGGGCCTTCGGTCGTGTCGGCGCTGCGGATCACCCGGCACAGCGGTCCGTTCAGCACGAATTCGGCCCCGGCGAACTGACCGGAGGTGTCGTTTTCCAGCAGATTGTCGAGCAGGATGTCGAATTGGGCCGCCTGGTCCGGTCGCAGGTTGACGGCGAACAGCCATGCGAACGGCGCGTCACCCTCGACGCTGGCGGCAACCTCGTGCACGCGCTTCATCATCTCGGGGTCGCGGTCGATCTTCCAGTAGACCCGTTCGGACGCCTGCGCGACAGCGGCGCGCCAATCCGCTTCGTCGAAATCGAACGCGCCGCCCTGGTTCTTGAGGGCGAAATACGCCGAAGGCATGCTTTGCCGCTGGGTGTCCTGCGCGTGAAGTGGCAGGGCGAACAGGGCCGGGATAAGGAAAAGGGTGCGTATCATCGCCCGACTAAACCCGCCTTGGCCGGTCCGAGCAAGTGGCCCATGCGGGCGCACGCACCGGTCGGCGAATTTCCCCCATCGCGCGGGGCGTCCCGTATTCGACCGCGAATTCATCCGGACGGCCGGACCGTTTCGCGCCCTAGCCGAACAATCCGCCGAACGTGCCACGATAAAGCGCCGACAGCTCGGCCAGCGGCGCTTCGGAATTGCCGAAGCGCACGGTGTCGCCGTGGAATCGCCCGACGCTTTGGATCGGCACGCCGGCCTGGCCGGCCGCCACCATGAGCGCCTCGGCCGAATCGAAATTGCAGGCGATCAGATACCGGCCCTGGTCTTCGCCGAACAACGCCGCGGTGTCATCGCTGTCCAGGTGAACGCCCACGCCGGACGCTTCGGCCATCTCGAATGCCGCGAGGGCCAGCCCGCCATCGGACAGATCCGTGCAGCACTTGATCAGGTCGCGATTGGCACGGATGAATTCGCCGTTGCGGCGTTCGGCCATCAGGTCGACCGCGGGCGCGTCGCCGTCTTCGCGGTTGAACACCTCGTAGAGCAGGGCGGACTGGCCGAGATGGCCCGTGGTTTCGCCGACGACAAGGGCCACGTGACCGTCGCGGGCGTAACCCAGGATCGGCTCTTCGTCGGCCGCGATCAGACCCACCGCGCCGATGGTGGGCGTGGGCAGGATCGCCTGGCCGTCGGTTTCGTTGTAGAGCGACACGTTGCCCGACACGATGGGCATGTCGAGCGCCGCGCAGGCCTCGCCGATGCCGCGGATGGCGCCGACGAACTGGCCCATGATCGCGGGTTTCTCGGGGTTGCCGAAATTCAGGTTGTCGGTCGTAGCAAGCGGCCGCGCACCGACGGCGCAAAGGTTGCGGAACGCTTCGGCCACCGCCTGCTTGCCGCCTTCGACGGGGTTGGCGCGCACGTAGCGCGGCGTCACGTCCGAGGTAAAGGCCAGCTTCTTGTCGGTGCCGTGCACGCGGATCACCCCGGCGCCAAAGCCCGGAATGCGCACTGTGTCGGCCATGACCTGGCTGTCGTATTGTTCGTAAACCCATTCGCGCGAACAGTAATTCGGGCTGGAAACGAGCGCCTTGAGGGCATCGGCCGGATCGATCTGCGGCACATCGGCCAGCGGTTCGGCGGGGGGCGTCGGCTCCCACGGGCGGTCGTATTCCGGGGCGGATGAGCTGAGTTTTGACAGCGGCAGATCGGCCTTCACCTCGCCGTTATGGACGATCAGAAAGCGGTCTTCGGGGATGGTTTCGCCGACGATGGCGAAATCCAGATCCCATTTCTCGAACACCGCGCGGGCCTCGGCCTCCTTGGCGGGGTCCAGAACCATCAGCATGCGTTCCTGGCTTTCCGACAGCATCATTTCATAGGCTGTCATCTGCGCCTCGCGCTGCGGCACGTTTTCCAGGTCGAGGCGCACGCCCAAACCGCCCTTGTCGCCCATCTCGACCGCCGAACAGGTCAGGCCCGCCGCGCCCATGTCCTGGATCGAGATCACCGCGCCGGTCTGCATCAGTTCGAGACAGGCTTCCATCAGGCGCTTTTCGGTGAACGGGTCGCCGACCTGTACGGTGGGGCGCTTTTCCTCGATGGTTTCGTCGAACTCGGCGCTGGCCATCGTCGCGCCGCCGACGCCGTCGCGCCCCGTCTTGGCGCCCAGATAGACCACCGGGCGGCCGACGCCCGACGCGGCCGAGTAGAAGATCTTGTCGGCATCCGCCAGACCGGCGGCAAAGGCATTGACCAGGCAATTGCCGTTATAGGCGGGGTGAAAGCGCACTTCGCCCCCAACGGTCGGCACGCCAAAGCAATTGCCGTATCCGCCCACGCCCTCGACCACGCCATGCACCAGTTGCCGGGTCTTGGGGTGATCCTTTTCGCCGAAGGACAGCGCGTTCATCGCCGCAATGGGCCGCGCGCCCATGGTGAAGACGTCGCGCAGGATGCCGCCGACACCGGTCGCGGCGCCCTGGTAGGGTTCGATATACGACGGGTGGTTGTGGCTTTCCATCTTGAAGACCACCGCCTGGCCGTCGCCGATATCAACGACGCCGGCGTTCTCGCCGGGGCCGCAGATCACCTGCGGGCCGGTGGTGGGCAGGGTGCGCAGATGGATCTTGGACGACTTGTAGGAACAATGTTCGTTCCACATGGCCGAGAAGATGCCCAATTCGGTGAAGGTGGGTTCGCGGTTCAGGATCTGCAGGATACGGGCATATTCGTCGGGCTTGATCCCATGCGCTTCGATAAGCTCTTCGGTGATCGCCGGGTCCTGCATCTTGTGTCCTTTCCTCGCGCCTGCGCCCTATTACGCAATGCCCGGGCCGGGGAAAAGGGGTTAGCGCGGACGCGCGGCGTTGCGTTCGTCCAGCGTCAGGACCAGCGGGTCGCGCACCGGGTGGCCGTCGTCGAAGAACAGCGAACCGCGCCGCCCGGTCAGATACGCGGCCAGCGTGCGGCCCAGGATCGCGAATACCGCGCCCATCGCACCGCTTTGCCGTTGCGGCGAATGTGCGGCGGCGGTGTTGAGATGCGCCGTGACCGGTCCGAAGCCCGGCGCACCGGGGGGCAGGATGACGCCGACGAAGGGCAGCGAGGCGCGCGGCAGGGTGGTGGCGAGGGGCGTTCCGCAACAGCCCGCATACCAGCGCAACAGGCCATTGGGGGACAATCGCAGCAGGGCCAGATGTTCCATCCCGGCATCGATGGCGATATTGGCGGGCAGGGTCTGAAAGATCTCGGTGCCGCCATTGGTCAGGTAGTCGGGCTTGCCCAGATGGTTGGCGAAGGTCTGGCAATCGGCGCAGTAGCAGGCGACATGCGTGCCGCCGGCGCGGTCATCGACATGCCAGCGCATCGCGCCGCAGGAACAGGACAAGGCTCTGGGCATCGGCGTCTTCTTTCGCGGTCACGGGGCGTCGGGTCTGGTCCAGACATACCAGCCGGCGCCGGACAGGCAAACCGCCTGGATCGCCAGGACCGGCCAGGGCAACGCGACCGCGAGGCTGACGAGCCAGGTGGCCCCCATCATGGTCACGGCAAGCCGCTTGTGCGCTGGCGCGATGGCGCCGCTTTCTTCCCATTGCCGGATCGGTTCCCCGAACGCCGGATGGGTGTCGAGCCAGAGCCGCAGCCGTGGCGAGCCCTTGCCGAAACAAAAGGCCGCCAGAAGCACAAGCGGCGTCGTCGGCAGGACAGGCAGCATGACCCCCAGCAGCCCGAGCGCAAGGCTGAGAGCCCCTAAGGCCACCCAGACAGGGCGGGCCAGAATGGATGCGGCGCGTTTCGTCATGACGCGGTCAAGCCTCCGGATACCCTGCCAGATGGGGGTCGCGGACCGACGAAGCAAGAAAAAAGGCCGAGCACAAGGCTCGGCCGAAGTCCAACAGGGAGGTATGAAGATGATGCGCCGTTAGGCGTTTCATCGTCCATGAATCCAATTAGACATCACTTTTCGTACGATCAAGCTCTGATGTGTCGCGCGTGCAGCATTTCCGTCATGCGTGTGACGCATAGCACACAGTATTGTGCCTGGTTCTTGTGCAATGACCAGACCCGCGATCCGCCTGACCGCATTCCCGGTAGGGTTGAAAGCGGGTTCTTCGAATCGCCCTTCATGCTTCCCGCCGCGATCGGTTCAATCAGCGCCCATGGCCTTGAGCGAGCGCCGGTGAGCGATGATTTCCTCTTGCACGAAATCGCGGAAGGCCGCGATGCGCTTGGATTGCCGCAGTTCTTCGGGGTAGGCCAGAAAGACCGGAACCTCGACGGATTCCACGTCCGGCAGCACCCGCACGACGTTCGGAAAGTCTTCGATGATGTAATCGGGCAGAACGCCGATGCCGAGATTGCTGATGACCGCCTGCAGCACGCCGAAATAATTGTTCACCGTCAGCGTCGAACGGATGTCGAAGGTCAAAAGCTGCTGCACCAGGTTCAGACCGGCCGAAACCTGAGCCGCCCGGGTGTTCTGGCAGATCAGGCGGTGTTTGGACATGTCCTCGATGGTTTTCGGTTCGCCGAATGCCGACAGGTATTCCGGCGACGCATAAAGCCGCATCCGGATCGACATCAGCCGCTTGCGAATGAGGTCGGCCTGGCTGGGTTCCTTCATGCGGATCGCCACGTCGGCCTCGCGCATGGGCAGGTCCAGCACGCGTTCCTCGAGCATCAGGTCGATGTTCAGGTCGGGATATTTCTCGTAAAGCTTGGTCAGGCGCGGCGCCAGCCACAGCGCGCCGAAGCCGAAGGTGGTGGTGACGCGCAATTCGCCGAACACCTCTTCTTCGCTGTCGCGGATGCGCGCGGTCGCGGCATCGATGCGCTTGGACATCGATCGGGTGGCGTCGAACAGCAATTCCCCCTGTTCGGTCAGAATCAGTCCGCGCGCATGGCGGTGGAACAGGGTGGTGTTCAGCGATTCCTCAAGCGCGCGAATCTGCCTGGACACGGCCGATTGCGACAGGTGCAAGGCATCGCCGGCATGGGTCAGGCTGCCCGCGTCCGCGACCGCGTGAAATATTCTGAGCTTGTCCCAATCCATGGCCGCAACTTCTTTGATCCGTGATGCCCCTTACACGACATAATGCCCTATATTAAGTCTTGCATGTCGTAAGCGGTGAAAATCACGAAAAATTCCCTAGTCAGGTCAGTGTTGGTGACCTAAAATATCGCTATCGGCACGACCATCGGCGTGGGGAGGCGCGGGTCATGAGCAAGCACCAAATATCGCTGAACGACCGTTTCGACCTGACCAAGGATCAGGTTCTGCTGAACGGCACGCAGGCGCTGGTCCGTCTGATGCTGACGCAAAAGGCGCGCGACACCGCCGCGGGGCTGAACACCGCGGGTTACGTAACCGGCTATCGCGGCTCGCCCCTGGGGGCGGTGGACTTGCAGATGACGCGCGCCGCCAAGTTCCTGAAAGAAGCCGATATCCTGTTCAAGGAAGGTCTGAACGAAGACCTGGCAGCGACCGCGCTGTGGGGCAGCCAGCAGGCGGAACTGCGGGGTGAGGGAAAATTCGACGGGGTGTTCGGGCTTTGGTACGGCAAGGGGCCGGGCGTCGATCGCACCGGCGACGTGTTCCGCCACGCCAACATGGCCGGCACGTCGAAACATGGCGGCGTTCTGGTGGCGATGGGCGACGATCACACCGGTGAATCCTCGACCGTGCTGCATCAATCCGAATGGGCGCTGATCGATGCGTATTTCCCCATCGTGTCTCCGGCCGGCGTGCAGGAAATCCTGGATTACGGCATCTATGGCTATGCCTTGTCGCGATTCTCGGGGCTCTGGGTTGGCCTGAAAACCATGAAGGACACGGTCGAGGCGACGGCCGTCGTCGATGGCCGGGTCGACCGGATGGCGTTGACGGTGCCGGATTTCGACATGCCCGAGGGCGGGCTGAACATCCGTCTGATCGACACCCCGCACGCGCAAGAGGCGCGGATGATCGACTACAAGCGCTTCGCGGCCGAGGCGTTCTCGCATGCCAACAAGATGGACAAGCGGGTCTGGGGCAAACCCGGCGCCAAGATCGGCTTTGTCGCGGCGGGCAAGAACTGGCTGGACCTGGTCCATGCGCTCAGCCTGCTGGGCATCGACGCGCCCGAGGCCGAGCGTCTGGGCATCACCACCTACAAGGTCGGCCAGACATTCCCGCTGGACATGCGGGGCTTCCACGACTGGGCCGAAGGGCTGGACCTGATCGTGGTGGTCGAGGAAAAGCGCAAGCTGATCGAGGTGCAGATCAAGGAGGCGCTGTTCGACGACAACCGCTATCGCGTCTGGGGCTGGTACAAGGGCGGCGCAGGCGGGCTGCACCGCGAGGAACTGTTCCCCACCCGCGGCGCGCTGGACCCGATCTGGATCGCCCGCAAGCTGGGCGAAATCCTGGTTGAGGAAGGCCGCGGTACCGACCGCGTCAAGGCCGGGTTGCACGCGCTGGACGAGGCCACCAAGGCGGACAATGCCGAAGAGATCGCCGCACGCATTCCCTATTTCTGCTCGGGCTGTCCGCATAACAGCTCGACCAAGGTGCCCGAAGGCAGCCGCGCCTATGCCGGCATCGGCTGCCACTACATGGTGCAGTGGATGGACCGCGATACGCTCGGCTTCACCCATATGGGTGGCGAGGGCGCGAACTGGATCGGCGAGGCACCGTTTTCCAGGCGCGGCCACGTGTTCCAGAACCTGGGCGACGGCACCTACAACCATTCCGGCATCCAGGCGATCCGCGCGGCATTGGCCGCGGGCACCACGATCACCTACAAGATCCTGTTCAACGACGCCGTCGCGATGACCGGCGGGCAAAAGAACGAAGGCGGGCTGAGCCCGCAGCGCATCGTCGCCGAATTGAAGGCGATGGGCGTGCGCGATGTCTTCGTCGTCTATGACGAAAAGGAAGATGTCGACTTCAAATCCATGCCGCAAGGCATTGAAATCCATGAGCGATCAGAGCTGAAGACGGTGCAGGAGCGCTGCACCAGGATCGAAGGTGTCAGCGCCATCGTCTATATCCAGACCTGCGCGGCCGAGAAACGCCGCCGGCGCAAGCGCGGCCAGTTTCCCGATCCCGACAAGCGGGTCTTCATCAACACCGATGTCTGCGAGGGTTGCGGCGATTGCGGCGTGCAGTCGAACTGCGTGTCGATCGTGCCGGTGGAAACCGAACTGGGCCGCAAGCGCGCCATCGATCAGTCGTCCTGCAACAAGGATTTCAGCTGCCTCAAGGGCTTTTGCCCCAGCTTCGTGACGCTCAAGGGCACGAGCGTCCGCAAGGCGCAGACCGCATCGCTGGACCTGCCGCACCTGCCGTTGCCCGCGCTGCCCGGAATCCAGGGCACCCACAACATCGTCGTCACCGGGGTCGGGGGCACGGGTGTCGTGACCATCGGCGCGGTGCTGGCTCAGGCTGCACAGATCGACGGCAAGGGCGCGGCCATGATGGAAATGGCGGGCCTGGCGCAAAAGGGCGGCGCGGTTCACATCCATCTTCGCCTGGCCAACAAGCCCGAAGATATCAGCGCGGTGCGCGTCGCCACCGGCGAAGCCGACGCGCTGATCGGCGGCGACCTGGTGGTCAGCGCCGGGGCCAAGACGCTGGGCCTGACCAAGACGGGGCGGACCGGCGCGGTGGTCAACAGCCACGAGATCATCACCGGCGATTTCACCCGCAATACCGAGTTTTCGCTGCCCACCGACCGATTGCAGGTGGCGTTGCAGGCGCGGTTGCGCGACCGGCTTGATCTGTTCGACGCGTCGGAACTGGCGCGCGCCACGATGGGCGATTCGATCTTTTCCAACATGATGATCCTGGGCGGGGCCTGGCAGCGCGGCCTGATACCCCTGAGCCATGACTCGATCCTGACGGCGATCAACCTGAACGGCGCGGCGGTCGACAAGAACCAGCGCGCCTTCGAGATCGGCCGCTGGGCGGTGCTGCATCCAGACGAGGCCGCCGCACTGATCGCACCCAACGTGGTCCAGTTGCCCAAGTCGCTCGAGGACAGGATCGCCTTCCGCGCCGATCACCTCGTGCAGTTCCAGTCCAGGCGGCTGGCCAAGCGCTATCGCCGGATGGTCGACGGCATCGGCGACCCCCGGCTCAAGGAGGCGGTCGCCAAGGGCTATCACAAGCTGTTGGCCTACAAGGACGAATACGAGGTGGCGCGGCTGCTGCTGCAGACCCGTGAAAAGGCCGCCGAGCAGTTCGATGGCGATTTCGAGATGACGTTCCACCTTGCCCCGCCGTCCAGCAGCAAGATCGGGCCCGACGGTCGGCCGGTGAAAAAGGAATACGGCGCATCCATGCTGAAATGGTTCCGCCTGCTGACCCGGTTGAAAATCCTGCGCGGCACGCCGTTCGATCCGTTCGGCCGGCACCCCGAACGCAAGATGGAACGCGCCCTGATCCGGCAATACGAGGCCGACATGCGGGAATGGTTGCCCAAGGCCGACGATCAGCGGATGGATGCGCTGGTGGCGCTGGCCGAACTGCCGTTGCAGATCCGCGGCTTTGGCCCGGTCAAGACCGCGAACGAGGCCAAGGCCGCCAAGCGGCGCGAGGAATTGCTGTCGGTTCTGCGCAACCCCGGAGCGGCGACGCGGCAAGCGGCCGAGTGACACGAAACAGTCACGACCGTGCTACAGTCTCTGGAAAGCGGGCCCAAAGCCCAGTAAAAGGCGTGCAGTCTTTGGAGGGCAGAGGTGATGCCGAACCGGCGTCATGCGGCGCGTGACATTTCCTATGCCTATTCCGCCACCACGCGGGGCGGACGGGCGATGATCCGGTTGATGGAGAACGCGACCGGGCGCCTGGGCCTGATCAGGCGCGCCGATGGTTACGAGGTCGAAGTCGCGCAGGGCCGGGATTTCTGGCAGGTCATGGTCGAACGCTACGGGCTGGGGCTCGAGGTGATCGGCGGCAGCCTCGACAACCTGCCCAAGGACGGCCCGCTGATCGTCATCGCCAACCATCCCTACGGCATCCTGGACGGGATGATGATGGGCCACATCCTGTCGGTGGTGCGCGGCGATTTCCGGATCCTCGCGAACCACGTCTTCCGCAAGGCCGAGGAACTGAACCGGATCATCCTGCCGGTCAATTTCGACGGGTCCAAGGAAGCGATGCAGGAAAACATCGAGACCCGAAAGGAAGCGCTGGCCTATCTTGCTGCGGGCGGCTGCATCGGCGTCTTTCCCGGCGGCACGGTGGCCACCTCGGCGCGGCCGTTTTCCAAGCCGATGGATCCGGGCTGGCGGACCTTCACCGCCAAGATGATCGTGAAATCGCAGGCCACCGTGGTGCCGATCTATTTCGACGGCCATACCTCGCGCTTGTTCCAGCTGGCCAGCCACCTGCACACGACGTTGCGGATGGGCCTGCTGATCAAGGAATTCCGCAAACGCGTCGATACGCCCGTGCGCGTCGCCATCGGCCAGCCCATCCCGCAGGAAGAAATCGCCACACGGGCCAAGGACGCGCGGTCGATGATGGATTTCCTGCGCAAAGCGACGTATGAGCTGTCTCCGATACCGGTGAAATCGGACGATTACGGGTTCGAGTTCGAAGAAAAACACCTGCGCGAGGACGCGCGGCAAAAGCGGATCTACTGATCCCGAAGGACGAGGCAGATGGCGGTAGGCGTGTTCGATTCCGGTCTGGGCGGGCTGACGGTGCTGGACGCCGTGACCAGAAAACTGCCCGACGTGCCCTTTGTCTATTTCGCCGACAGCAAACACGCGCCCTATGGCGTGCGCGATGCCGATGACATCTTTGCGCTGACCTGCGCCGCGGTCGAACGGCTTTGGGCCGAAGGCTGCGATCTTGTGATCCTGGCCTGCAATACCGCCAGCGCGGCGGCCCTGCGGCGAATGCAGGAAACCTGGGTGCCGCGCGACAAGCGGGTGCTGGGCGTCTTCGTGCCGCTGATCGAGGCGCTGACCGAACGCCGGTGGGGCGACAATTCTCCGCCGCGCGAAGTGGCGGTCAAGCATGTGGCGCTGTTCGCCACGCCTGCCACCGTGCGTTCGCGCGCATTCCAGCGCGAACTGGCTTTTCGCGCGATCGGCGTCGATGTCGAGGCGCAGGCCTGCGGCGGCATCGTCGACGCGATCGAAGATGGCGACATGATCCTGGCCGAAGCGCTGGTGCGGTCCCATGTCGATGCGCTCAAGCGCAAGATGCCCGAACCCGAGGCCGCGATCCTGGGCTGCACGCATTACCCGCTGATGCAGGAGGCCTTTCAGGAAGCGTTGGGGCCGGATGTGGCGGTCTACAGCCAGGCGAACCTGGTGGCCGATGCGCTGGCCGATTACCTGCAACGCCATCCGGCCATGCTGGGCACGGGCACGCAATCCGGTTTTCTGACCACGGGCGATCCCAAGCGCGTGTCCGACCGTGCGACGCAGTTCCTGCGACGACAGATCACCTTTTCTGCTGCCTGATCTCCAGTTTTCCGCGCCGTGGCGCGACCTTCCGAAAGACCGACACATGACCCAATCCCTCGCCATCATTGGTGCCTCCGGCTATACCGGCGCCGAACTGATCCGGCTTCTTGCCACGCACCCTTCGTTTGAAATCAGGGCCTTGGCGGCCAATTCCAAGGCCGGTCAGCCGCTGGCCGCTGTCTTTCCGCATCTGCGTCATCTTGCGCTGCCCGATCTCGTGACCTGGGAAGAGATCGATTTCGCCGGGATCGATCTGTGCTTTTGCGCGCTGCCGCACAAAACCAGCCAGGAGGTCATCGCGCAGCTGCCGCGGCATCTCAAGATCGTCGATCTGTCCGCCGATTTCCGGCTGCGCGATCCCGCCGACTACCAGAAATGGTATGGCAATCCCCATGCCGCGCCCGACATGCAGAAAGAGGCGGTCTACGGCCTGACCGAGTTCTATCGTGACGACATCGCCGCGGCCCGGCTGGTTGCCGGCACCGGCTGCAATGCGGCCACCGGGCAATACATCTTGCGGCCGCTGATTTCGGCGGGCGTGATCGACCTGGACGAAATCATCCTGGACCTGGCTTGCGGCGTCAGCGGAGCGGGGCGCAGTCTCAAGGAAAACCTGCTGCATGCCGAACTGTCCGAGGGCACCAACGCCTATTCGGTCGGCGGCACGCACCGGCATCTGGGCGAGTTCGACCAGGAATTCAGCGCACTGGCCGGCCGGCCGGTGCAGATCCAGTTCACCCCGCACCTTGCGCCGTTCAACCGCGGCATCCTGGCCACCGCCTATCTGCGCGGCGACGCGGCGGCGGTGCACGGCGCGCTCAAGGCCGCCTATGCCGACGAGCCGTTCCTGACCGTCCTGCCGATGGGCGAGACACCGTCGACCCACCATGTGCGCGGCTCGAATTTCTGCCATATCGGCGTGGTCGCGGACCGGTTGGCGGGGCGTTGCATCGTGGTGGCGGCCCTGGACAACCTGACCAAGGGCTCGTCGGGCCAGGCGTTGCAGAACGCCAACCTGATGCTGGGGGTCGAGGAAACCGCCGGGCTGATGCTGGCTCCTTGCTTTCCCTAGGCCCCAGGGCCAGGCGATAGAGGCGGTGAGGGGCCAGCCCTCACCCGTCCCGGAGACCGGCGGGTGGAATGAAGAAGCTGCGGCTTCTTGACTTAAGTCCTACACGAACGGCCCACGCTGCCTTATATCCGATTCGAACAGTCGGATTACCGGGGACCGCGTAACAGGCGCGGAAAACGTCATGGCTCTGAAATCGCTCAAGAAACAACGCCGGATCCAGGTGATCGCCCTGGCCGCGCTGGCACTGGTCATCTCGACCGCGATGATCGGCTACGCGATGCGCGACGGCATCAACTTCTTCCGCTCACCCAGCCAGATCGCCGAAGAACCGCCAAGCCCGACCGAAGTGTTCCGCATCGGCGGGCTGGTCGAGGAAGGCTCGTTGATGCGCGGGCAGGGGCAGGAAATCACCTTTTCGGTCACCGATGGCGGCGCCAGCGTTCCGGTCGTCTTTGCCGGCGTGCTGCCGGATCTCTTCGCCGAGAACCAGGGCATGGTCGGCACCGGGCGCTATGTGGACGGCGTTTTCCAGGCGACCGAAATCCTGGCCAAGCACGACGAGACCTACATGCCCAAGGAAGTGGTGGACGCGCTGAAGGAACAGGGCGTCTACAAGGAACCCGAAAGCTGAGCCCCAGCCAGCCTACTGTATCGGCGCCACGCAATCCGCGGCATCCATGTCCGTGACCGGATCGTCCGGGCCACATTCCTGCCCCGTGATCGGGTAGCGGTCCTGCGGCGGTTCGCAAGCCGCAAGCAGGAAGGCGGAACAGAATAGGGCGAAAAGGGCAGTGACTTTCATGGCGTATCCTTTCTTGCCGACCGGGACGCGCCCGGCGGTGGATACCGCCTATCAGATGCCGAAAGCGCGCCGATTGACGCGGCGCAATCGCAAAGCCGCCGGACCGGAAAACGCGTCAGCCGGTCGCAGGACGGGGCAGGCGGGTCCGTGAAGGCACGGTCCCGCCAGTATCCGCAGGATCAGCGCAGGATGCTGCGCCCGGCATATTCCGCCGTCTCGCCCAGCATTTCCTCGATCCGGATCAGCTGGTTGTACTTGGCCAAACGGTCGGACCGTGCCAGCGAACCGGTCTTGATCTGACCGCAGTTGGTGGCGACCGCCAGATCGGCGATGGTCGCATCCTCGGTTTCGCCCGAGCGATGCGACATCACGTTGGTCATCCGCGCGCGATGCGCCATGTCCACCGCCTTGAGCGTTTCGGTCAGCGACCCGATCTGGTTCACCTTGACCAGCATCGAGTTCGCGCAGCCGCGCTCGATCCCCATCGCAAGGCGGGCCGGGTTGGTGACGAACAAATCGTCGCCCACCAGCTGGCAGCGCCCGCCGATCGTGTCGGTCAGCAGCTTCCAGCCGTCCCAGTCATCCTCGGAGCAGCCATCCTCGATCGAGATGATCGGATAGTCGTTCACCAGCGCCTCGAGATAGGCCACGTTTTCGGCCGGCGTCAGGGTTTTTCCTTCACCGGCAAACACATAATTGCCGTCCTTGAAGTATTCCGTCGCGGCGCAATCAAGCGCGAGGTAGATGTCTTCGCCCGGTTTGTAGCCGGCCTTCTCGATGCTTTTCAGGATGAAATCCAGCGCATCGCGGGTCGAACTGAGGTTGGGGGCAAAGCCACCCTCGTCGCCGATGCCGGTGGACAGGCCCGCCGCCGACAATTCCTTTTTCAGGGTGTGGAACACCTCCGAACCCATGCGCACCGCCTCGCGGATGTTGTCGGCGGCGACCGGCATGATCATGAATTCCTGGATGTCGATCGGGTTGTCGGCATGTTCGCCGCCATTGATGATGTTCATCATCGGTACCGGCAGGACGCGTGCGGCGGCACCGCCGACATAGCGGTAAAGCGGCTGCGCGGTGTATTCGGCCGCGGCCTTGGCAACCGCCAGCGACACGCCCAGGATCGCGTTGGCGCCCAGACGGCCCTTGTTGTCGGTCCCGTCCAGTTCACACATGGCCAGGTCGATGGCGACCTGTTCGGTGGCATCGAAGCCGACGATGGCCTCGGCGATCTCGCCGTTCACCGCCGCCACGGCCTCGAGCACGCCCTTGCCCATGTAGCGCGCCTTGTCGCCATCGCGCTTTTCCACCGCCTCGTAGGCACCGGTCGATGCGCCCGAAGGCACGGCGGCGCGGCCCAGCGTGCCGTCCTCCAGAGTGATGTCGACCTCGACGGTGGGATTGCCGCGGCTGTCGAGGATCTCGCGGGCATGGATGTCGATGATGGTGCTCATGGGTCGTCCTTCGGATGGCAGGTTCAGGCGCTGTCATAGCACCGCCTGCAAATAAGTAAACAGGGACTGATAGCGCTAACGCTTACTCTGCGTCATCACCCGTCTTTCACGCATGAAGGTGTAGAGGCCGGAACCGATGACCAGCACCGCGCCCAGATAGGTCAGCGCGTCGGGCCGTTCGCCGAAAACCGTCATCCCGACCAATAGCGCGAAGATCAGGCGCGAATACCGGAACGGCGTCACCACCGACACGTCCCCTGTGCGCGAGGCCGTGGTGATGGCATAGTATCCCGCCACGCCCACGGCGACCGCAAGCGCGATCAGCGCCCAGGTGTCCGGCGTCGGTGGCGACCACGGTGCACCGAACAGCAGCAGCACGGCACCAGTGGGGATCAGCATCAGGAACCCGTAGGCGGCCAGTTGCACGTTGGGAATGGCGCGCGGCACGGCGCGCGCGGCCAGGTCGCGCCCGGCCAGGCCCAGCACGCCCAGAACGGCGAACAGCGCATAGGGGTCGAACCCGGCGAGGCCGGGGCGGATGATGACCAGCACGCCGGCAAAGCCGATGCCGATGGCGCTCCAGCGCCGCCAGCCCACCGGTTCGGCAAAGATCAGCGCCGCACCCATCGTCATGACCAGTGGCGTCGCCTGGAGGACTGCCGACGCGGTGGACAGCGGGATCGTCGTGATCGCGGTCACGAAACCCAGCGTGCCGATCATTTCGGTCAGGTTGCGGATCATCACCGGGCCCGACAGCAGGACCGGCGACAGCAACCGCAAACCGCGCAGCCGGGCGATGGCCGCGAAAAAGGCACCGCCGCCAAGACCCAGCAGCATGAGGATCTGACCTGCCGGAATGTCTGCGGCGGCCTGCTTGATCAGCGCGTCCTCGATGGCGAACAGTGCCATGGCCAGCACCATCCAGCCGATGCCCCGCAGGTTGTCCATGGGCGCTCAGGTGACGACGTCGGGGGCGGTCCGCCCGGTGCGACTGGCGATCCCGGCCAGCGCTTCGGCCGCCGCAATCACCGGGGCCAAGGCGAACTGCGTCTCGTAATCCAGCGTCTGCGCATCGTGGCGTTCCAGATAAACCCGCAAGGTCGCACCGACCGTTCCCGTGCCCGAAAGGCGGAACACCGCGCGGGCGCCGTTTTCGAACCAGATCCGCAGGCCCTGCGCCTCGGCGCGCGAACCGTCCACCGGATCTTCATAGGCGAATTCGTCGGCGCCCCGCACGATCAGACCCGCGGCGTCGGTTCCCGGCAGATCGGGCAGTCGGGCGCGCAAGTCGTCCATCAGCGCATTGGCCAGATCGGCGTTCAGCGCTTCGTAGTCGTGGCGGGAATAATAGGTGCGTCCGTAGCGCTGCCAGTGGTCGGCCATGACCCGGGCCACCGGCACCCGCCGCCGGGCGAGGATGTTGAGCCAGAACAGGACCGCCCACAGCCCATCCTTTTCGCGCAGGTGATCCGATCCGGTGCCCGCACTCTCTTCGCCGCAAAGCGTCACCAGCCCGGCATCCAGCAGGCTGCCGAAATACTTCCAGCCCGTGGGCGTTTCGTGGCAGGCGATGCCAAGCGCTTCGGCAACCCGGTCGACCGCCTGCGACGTGGGCATCGACCGCGCGACGCCGGCCAGCCCGCCACGGCAGGCCGGGATCAGAGTCGCGTTGGCGGCCAGCACCGCGAGGCTGTCGGACGGGGCGACATAGCAGTTGCGGCCCACGATCATGTTGCGATCGCCGTCGCCATCCGAGGCCGCACCGAAATCAGGTGCGTCCGGGCCGGACATCGCGGCCATCAATTCATGCGCCCAGATCGGGTTGGGATCGGGGTGACCGCCGCCGAAATCGGGCAGGGGGGTGGCATTGACGACGCTGCCGGGCGCCGCACCCAGCCTGTCCTGAAGGATCGCCGCCGCATAGGGCCCGGTCACCGCGTGCATGGCGTCGAAGCGCAGCGTGAAGCCGCTGGCGAACAGGCCGGCAATGGCGTCGAAATCGAACAACCGCTCCATCAGCGCGGCGTAGTCGGCCACCGGGTCCACGACCTCGACCACCATGTCGCCCAGCCGGCTTTCACCGAGGACCGAAAGATCGACATCCTGCGACTCGACGATTGCGTATTCCGTTATCGACCGGCTTGCCGAAAAGATCGCCGATGTCACGGCTTCGGGCGCGGGGCCACCATTGGCGATGTTGAACTTGACGCCGAAATCGCCATCCGGCCCGCCGGGATTGTGGCTGGCGGACAGGATCACCCCGCCATCGGCGCCACGCGACCGGATCAGATGCGAGGCCGCGGGGGTCGACAACAGCCCGTCGCGCCCCACGATCACGCGCGCCGCCCCCGAAGCGGCAGCCATCCGCAACACGACCTGTGCCGCGCGGTCGTTGAAATAGCGCCCGTCACCGCCCAGAATCAGGGTCTTGCCCGCCAGGCCGCCGATGCCGGTCCAGATGCTCTGGACGAAATTTTCCAGGAAATGCGGCGCCATGAATTCGGGTGTCGTCTTGCGCAGACCGGACGTGCCCGGTTTCTGACCGGCGATCGGTTGGGTGGAAACGGTCGTGGCGCGCATGAAATCCCCGCGATGCAATCCTCGGCCTCCGGTCTATGCCAGTCGCAGCCGCGGCCGCAAGTAAAGCGGTGCCGCGCTCAGGCGCCTTGTTCCAGCGTTTCCACCAGATGCGCGGCGCATCCGGTCAGCGCGGCGAAATCGTCGGTGACCACGTGCACCGGGAACTGGCCCATGAACTCGGCGAACCGCCCCTTGTCGCGGAACGCCTCGGCAAAGCCCGCGCGCAGCAGATGCGGAGCGAAATGCCGGGTGACGCCGCCACACAGGTAGATGCCGCCGAACGGCAGCATGATCAGCGCCAGGTTGCCAGCAACCCGGCCCAGCATCCGGGTAAAGATCGACACCGCCTCGCCGGCCAGCAGATCGCTGTCGAGCGTGTCCATGATCGCACCGGCATCCTTGGGTGTGCCGCCCCTTTCGGCGCAGAGCCAGGCATAGACCCGCTCGAAGCCGCGCCCCGACAGGATGTCCTCGACCCCAGGCTGGCCGTGTTGCGCGGCGATGAAATCCTTCAGTCGCAATTCGTCCTGGCTTTGCAGGGGCAGGGTGATGTGGCCCGCCTCCGAGGGCGGCACCAAGGTCTGGCCGTTCAGGCGGAAGACCGGCGCGACATTCATGCCCGTGCCGACGCCGACGACCAGTTTCGCCGCCTGCAGGCTGGCTGGCAGGCCGGGCAGCAGCACCTCGGTCGCGCCCGCGCCCAGATGGGCCAGGGCGTGGCCCTGGGCCTGCAGATCGTTCAACACCGCGACGTGCCCGGCCTTGGAGGCGCTGCGCACCACCTCGCGGTCGATGGTCCAGTCGAGGTTGGTCAGTGTTCCGCGGCTGTCGCGAACCGGCCCGGCCATGGCGACGGATGCGGCCTGCGGTGCAGCGCCGGTTTCGGCCAGGTACATCCGCAGGACCGAGGCGATGCCGTCATGGTCGGCATTGCGATAGCGGCGGATGCTGCCTGTATCGACGACACGGCCGCGGCTGATGGCGACACGGGTGTTGGTGCCGCCGATATCGGCGACCACCGCGATCAGGCTGGACATGTCGGCCATGGAACTCTCACTTTGGGCGGGCAGGGGCGTGGTAAAAGCCTTTGGCGGGTCAATCAAGCGGATTGCCCGCAGCGAGAGGTCGCGCAACCCGTGTCATGCCGGCGCGGGGCCGGTCGACGCCCCGATGATCAGGTCGGCTTCCATCAATTCGTGTATCGGTCCCGAACCGGGATTGGCGATCAAAGACAGCAGCATTTCGGCCACGCGCCGCCCCGCTTCGCGCACCGAAGACCGCGTGGCGGTGAAGATCGGCACTTCGGTCGTGTTCTTCAGGTAACCCAAATCGTCGTCATGGGTCAGCACCGACACGTCGCGTCCCATCACCAGCCCGCGGTCGTGCAGGGCGCGACGGATGCCGATGGCGGTGATCATCGACGACGCCAGGAACGCGGTGGGCGGGTCGGCGCCATCGAGCATCTCGCTGGCTGACCGGAAGCCATAGGATTCGGTCATCTCGTCGCTGCGCATCAGCGCCGGATCGACGCTCAGGCCGCGGTTGCGCAAGACGTCGGTATAGGCTTCGCGGCGGCGATGGGCGAAGTCCATCCGCTCGAGCCCGTTGACCAGCGCGATCCGGCGGTGGCCGAGATCCAGCAGGAATTCCGTTGCGCGCCGAAACGCCCGGCCGTTGTTGATGTCCAGCCAGGAATAGGGCGCGGTCACGTTCGAGGCACGGCCATGCACGACAAAGGGCAGGCCCAGTTCGCTCAGCAGGGCGATCCGGGCGTCGTCCATACGCGGGCCGTGCACGATGATGCCATCGACCGACCCGCGCGCGCGGATCTTGCGATAGAGCGCCGTTTCGTCCTTGTCGTCGACGAGGCTGAGCAGCATGTCATAGCCCGACGCTGCATAGGTCTCACCGGCGCCCGCGATGAAATCGCCGAAGACCGGGTTGACCATCTCGTGCCGGGTCGAGACCGGGATCACGTGGCCGATCGCCAGCGCACGCCCGGTGGCCAGCCCCTTGGCGCGGGCATTCGGGCTGTAGTTCATGTCTCGCGCCGCGGCGATGACCCGGGCGCGGGTCTTTTCGCTCACCTCCGGAAAGCCGTTCAGCGCCCGGCTGACCGTGGTCTGCGACAGTTTCAGATGTTCCGCGAGCTCTTTCAGGTTCATCGGAAGTAAGTCCGCATTCAAAGCGCCTTCAATTTCTCTTGGTTATACGGGAAACTGCCGTCGGGGAAAGAGGGATTCGTTTAGCTGCGCCGCAGCATCGATTCACGCCGGCCAGGCGGAGGAATATCGTTGACAGCCGGACGAAGATCGGATCAATGTACGATGTCCAAAGCGCTTTGACAAATTCGCGCACTGGTTGTTTTCATACAGTATGTCGCGTCTCAGGGAGGATCCAATATGAAACGCACCATTCTTACAGGCGTGGCCGCGGCCGCGCTTTTCGCAGGTCAGGCGCCGGCCGGCGGCCACCTTGCCTTTGCGCCCGGCGACGGCCCGTTCAACTGGGACAGCTACAATGCCTGGGCCGATTCGGCGCCCGATCTCAGCGGGCAGACGATCACCATCGCGGGCCCCTGGCTGACACCGGAAGACGGCTTTCTGGAAAACATGCTGGCCTATTTCGAAGAGGCCACCGGCGCCGACGTGATCTATACCGGTTCGGACAGCTTCGAGCAGCAAATCCTGATCGACGCCGAAGCCGGCTCGCCGCCGAACATCGCCGTCTTCCCGCAACCGGGCCTGGCTGCCGGAATGGCCGCCAAGGGCCAGCTTTCTCCGCTGGCCGACGGCATGGGCGACTGGGTCGCGGAAAACTATGCCGCGGGTCAATCCTGGGTCGATCTGGGCACTTACCCGGATGCCAGCGGCAACCCGCAGATGTACGGCTTTTTCTTCAACGTGAACGTCAAGTCGCTGGTCTGGTACAACCCCGAGAATTTCGAGGATGCGGGCTATGAGGTTCCGACCACGATGGAAGAGCTCAAGGCGCTGACCGAACAGATCGTCGCCGATGGCGAAACGCCCTGGTGCATCGGCCTGGGTTCGGGTGCCGCGACCGGCTGGCCGGCGACCGACTGGGTCGAGGACCTGATGCTGCGCACCCAGTCGCCGGATGTCTACGACCAGTGGACACGCAACGAGATCCCGTTCGACGATCCGCGCGTGATCGCCGCGATCGAGGAATTCGGCTGGTTCGCGCGCGACGACGCCAAGGTCTCGGGCGGCGCCGGCGCGGTGGCCACCACCGACTTCCGTGAAAGCCCCAACGGTTTGTTCACGTCGCCGCCGCAATGCTACATGCACCGCCAGGCATCGTTCGTGCCGGCCTTCTTCCCCGAGGATGTGGAATTCGGCGTCGACACCGATTTCTTCTACATGCCGGCCTTCGCCGACAAGGACCTGGGCAACCCGGTTCTGGGTGGTGGCACGCTGATGGCGATCACCGATCCGTCGGATGGCGCGACGGCGCTGATGGAATTCCTCAAGCAGCCCATCGCGCATGAGATCATGATGGCGCAGACCGGATTCCTGACCCCGCACAAAGGCGTGAACCTCGACGCCTACAAGGACGACACGCTGCGCGGCCTGGGTGAGATCCTGCTGGGCGCGACCACCTTCCGCTTCGACGGCTCGGACCTGATGCCGGGCGCCGTCGGACAGGGGTCGTTCTGGACCGGCATGGTGGACTATGTCGGCGGCAAGGACGCCGCCGCCGTGGCTGCCGAAATCCAGGCATCCTGGGACGCCGCTAAGTAACCGGCGGAAGACACTGCGGGCCTCCCGGTCGACCGGGGGGCCCTTTCGGACGGGGGAAACGCCATGCATCCAGCCATTCTGGGACTGACGACCATCGTATTGGGCGTGGGCGGCTGCCTTGCCTATTTTTACCTGTCGAACCAGTTTCTCGACAAGGTTCTGTTCCCCGCAAGCGGGCCGCATGCGGGGCGCAACATCAACCGCGCCAACATGATCCGGCCCTGGCTGTTCCTGTTTCCCGCGATCTTCGCGCTTGGGCTCTACCTGGCCTATCCGGTGTTCGAGACACTGCGCCTGTCGCTGACCGACCGCGACGAGGGTGGCGCCTTCATCGGGTTGGCGAACTACTCCCAGATGATGAGCGAGCCGAAATTCTGGGAAGCGATGCGCAACAACATGCTGTGGCTGGTCGTGGTGCCCGCCGCATCGACCGCGCTTGGCCTGCTGGTCGCGCAGCTGACCGACCGTATCAGGTGGGGCAACTTCGCCAAGTCGCTGATCTTCATGCCGATGGCGATCTCGTTCGTCGGGGCTGCGGTGATCTGGAAGCTGGTCTATGACGCCCGCCCTGAAGGCACCGACCAGATCGGCATGCTGAATGCGCTCTACATCTTCTTTGGTGGCGACATGCCGCAAACCTGGCTGACCATTCCGTTCTGGAACAACTTTTTCCTGATGGTGGTCCTGGTCTGGATCCAGACCGGTTTCGCCATGGTGATCCTGTCGGCGGCGCTGCGCGGCATCCCCGAGGAAACGATCGAGGCGGCCATCGTCGACGGCGCGAACCCGTTCCAGATCTTCTTCAAGATCAAGGTGCCCCAGATCATGGGCACGATCGTGGTGGTCTGGACAACGATCACCATCACCGTGCTCAAGGTCTTCGACATCGTCTTTGCAATGACCAACGGGCAATGGGAAACGCAGGTCCTGGCCAACTACATGTACGACAAGCTGTTCCGCGCCAATGACTGGGGCGTCGGGTCGGCCGCGGCCATGGTCATCATGCTGCTGGTGACGCCGATCCTGGTCTGGAACGTCTACAACGCCCGCAAAGAAATGCGCTGAGGAGAAACGGATCATGGACAACATAGCCGGTTCGAAATCCAGCCTGACCTGGGCAGTGCATATCTCGGTGGCGTTTCTCGTCCTGCTGTGGCTGACGCCAACCCTGGGGCTGTTCGTCTCATCCTTCCGCACGGTCGACCAGATCCAGGCCTCGGGATGGTGGAAGGCACCCTTTGCCACCGAACAGAACCTGACCCTGCGCACGGCCAGCCCGGACACCGCCGTCCGGCAGGGCGACCTGTTCATCATCGAAGGCAACGTCTTTGACGAAGACGCACGCGGCGAAATCGCGTCCTGGGGGATCAGTTCGCGCGATATCAACGCCTTTCAACCGGGGGAAACCGCCGATCTGCGCCGAGAGGGTCGGGTGACCTTGCAGGCCAATGGCGATTATCGCCTGGAAAACGACGGTCCGTTCGAAGGCAGCCGCGGTGTCCGCCTGTTCGCGACCGCCGAGGTTCCGCCCGAACTGACGCTTGAGAACTACGAGACCGTGCTGAGCTCGGGCCGCGGCAACGACAACATGGCCAAGGCGTTCTTCAACACGCTGACCGTGACCATCCCCGCCACGATCATCCCGATCGTCGTGGCGGCTTTTGCCGCCTTCGCGCTGGCCTGGATGGATTTCCCCGGCCGCGCGATCCTGATCGCCTGCGTGGTCGGGCTGCTGGTCGTGCCGCTGCAACTGGCGCTGATCCCGCTGCTCAAGCTTCACCTGGGAATCGGCATCGGCAAGGGCTATCTCGGCGTCTGGCTGGCGCATACCGGGTTCGGCCTGCCGCTGGCAATCTACCTGTTGCGCAATTACATGGTCGGTCTGCCGCGCGACATCATCGAAAACGCCCGCGTCGACGGTGCGACCGACTTTCAGATCTTCACCAAGATCATCCTGCCGCTGTCCTTTCCGGCGCTGGCCAGCTTTGCCATCTTCCAGTTCCTCTGGACATGGAATGACCTGCTGGTGGCCAAGGTGTTCCTGATCGACAGCACCGGGCAGACCACCGTGATGACCAACCAGATCGTCGAGCTTCTGGGCACCCGCGGCGGCAACTGGGAAATTCTGGCCACGGCGGCCTTCGTGTCCATCGCGGTGCCGCTGCTGGTCTTCTTCGCAATGCAGAAATACCTCGTGCGCGGCCTGCTGGCCGGCTCGGTGAAATAAGGGCTATGATTGTGAACAAGCAGGTGAAAATGGCAACGGCCGTCGCGCAGGCCGTGGACAAGGATTGGTGGCGCGGGGCGGTGATCTACCAGATCTATCCGCGCAGCTTCCAGGACAGCAATGGCGACGGGATCGGTGATCTGAAGGGCATCACCCAGCGGCTGCCCTATGTCGCCTCACTGGGCGTGGATGCGATCTGGATATCGCCCTTCTTCACCTCGCCGATGGAGGATTTCGGCTATGACGTCAGCGATTATTGCGACGTCGACCCGATGTTCGGCACGCTGTCGGATTTCGATGTGCTGCTGGACACCGCCCACAAGCTGGGTCTCAAGGTGATGATCGATCTCGTGCTGTCCCATACCTCGGACAAGCACCCCTGGTTCGCGGAAAGTCGCGCCAGCCGGGACAACCCCAAGGCCGACTGGTATGTCTGGGCCGACCCCAAGCCCGATGGAACACCGCCCAACAACTGGCTGTCGATCTTCGGCGGGCCGGCCTGGCAATGGGACGGCCGGCGCGAACAGTATTACCTGCACAACTTCCTGACCTCGCAGCCCGATCTGAATTTTCACAATCCGGACGTGCAGGACGCACTGCTGGACGTCGTGCGGTTCTGGCTGGATCGCGGCGTCGACGGATTCCGCCTGGATACGATCAATTTCTATTTCGCCGACAAGCAGTTGCGCGACAATCCTCCACTCCCGGTCGAGATGCGCGATTCCTCGATCGCGCCGCGGGTGAACCCCTACAACCACCAGCATCACATCCATTCCAAGAACCAGCCGGAAAACCTGGAATTCCTGCGCCGGTTCCGCGCGGTGCTGGATGAATATCCCGCCGCCACGGCCGTGGGCGAGGTTGGCGATGCGCAGCGCGGCCTCGAGATCATGGGCGAATACACCGCCGGGGACGACAAGGTGCACATGTGCTATTCCTTCGAGTTCCTGTCCGGCCACGCGCCGACCGCGGATCGGTTCTCCGAGGTCATGGCACGTGTGGACGAAGTGGTTTCCGAGGGCTGGGCCTGTTGGGCGTTCTCGAACCATGACGTGATCCGCCATGCTTCCCGTTGGGATCTGACGCCGGCGGCGCAGCGCGCACTGGCGACGCTGATGATGTGCTTGCGCGGGTCGATCTGCATCTACCAGGGCGAAGAACTGGGCCTGCCCGAGGCCGATGTCGCCTTCGAAGACCTGCAGGATCCCTACGGCATCGAATTCTGGCCGGAATTCAAGGGCCGGGACGGCTGCCGCACGCCGATGGTCTGGGAGAACAGCAATCAGAACGGCGGCTTTTCCGAGGGCCGCCCGTGGCTGCCTGTCAGCCACGCGCATCTGCCGCTGTCCGTCGCCGCGCAGGAATCCAACCCGGCGGCGCTGCTGCATCATTACCGGCGGGCGATCGCGTTCCGCAAGGCGCATCCGAGCCTGGTCAAGGGCGCGCATTCGCCGATGAAACGGGTCGGCACCGCGGTGACCTTCACGCGAAGCCACGACGACGAGACGCTGTTCTGCGCAGTGAACCTGAGCGTCGATCCCTGCATCGTCGACATGCCCGAAGGCGTCTGGCATCAGGTCGGGCAGGAATTGGGCAGTGCCGGGCCGGGTCCGGACGGAAAGCTGCATCTGGGGCCGTGGCAACCGGCCCTTTTGTTGCGCGGACGCTGACGCGCAACCGGGGAGGAGAGAAACATGGCGGACCTGAAGCTGACGGATGTCGGCAAGACCTATGGCGGCACTGTCGAGGTGCTCAAGGACATCAACCTGGACATCAAGACCGGCGAACTGATCGTGTTCGTCGGCCCGTCTGGTTGCGGCAAGTCCACGCTTCTGCGGATGATCGCGGGGCTGGAAAAGATCACCGGCGGCACCCTGGAGATCGACGGGACCGTGGTCAACGACGTGCCCCCGGCGCAGCGCGGCATCGCCATGGTGTTCCAGTCCTACGCGCTTTACCCGCACATGACGGTGCGCGAGAACATGTCGTTCGCCCTGAAGATCGCCAAGAAATCAAAGGCCGAGATCGACGCAGCGGTGGACCGGGCGGCCAAGATGCTGCAACTCGACCCCTATCTCGACCGCCTGCCCAAGGCCTTGTCGGGCGGCCAGCGCCAACGCGTCGCAATCGGCAGGTCGATCGTGCGCGATCCCAAGGTCTACCTGTTCGACGAACCGCTGTCGAACCTCGACGCGGCGCTGCGCGTCGCCACACGGATCGAGATCGCGCAACTCAAGGAACAGATGCCTGACTCGACGATGATCTACGTCACCCACGACCAGGTCGAGGCGATGACGCTGGCGTCCCGCATCGTCGTGCTGGCCAACAAGGGCGTGGCCCAGGTCGGCAGCCCGCTCGAGTTGTACGAACGGCCCAACGGCGAATTCGTGGCGCAGTTCATCGGCAGTCCGGCGATGAACCTGATCCCCGGCGAAGTCGTGCAGACCGGTCAGCAGACCCGTGTGAAGCTTGCCGGGGGCGGCGAAGCGCTGTCGAACTATCCCACGACCGATACCGACATGGGCCTGAAGGTCAATGTCGGGGTGCGACCCGAAGATTGCATCGAGGTGGAAGGCGAAGGGCCCTGGTTCTACGAAGGGCTGGTCAACATCACCGAAGCGCTCGGCGAGGTGACGCTTTTGTATTTCGCACCCGAACCGGGGCGCGACGCAGTGATCGCCAAGCTGCCCGGTATCCATGTCGACGTGCGTGGCAAGACCGTGCGCCTGGGGGCGGACGCCTCGAAGGTCCACCTCTTCGCTGACGGTCGGTCCTTGCTGTATCGGTGATCGATCGGCGCCGCCATGCGCAACGCAGCATCCGGTGTTCGCTTCTTGTTCTCATATTTTCGTTGGCTCTGCCGGCGATCTCGCCTATGTCTGTGACAGGCCAAAGCGTGGGGGCGTGATGCCGGACCTGAAACAGATCGAGGTGCGCGGCGCGCGCGAACACAACCTCAAGAACATCGACGTGGATATTCCGCGCGACCAGTTGGTGGTGATCACCGGCTTGTCGGGATCGGGCAAGTCGTCGCTGGCCTTCGACACCATCTATGCCGAAGGCCAGCGCCGCTATGTCGAGTCGCTGTCGGCCTACGCGCGGCAGTTCCTGGACATGATGGAAAAGCCCGATGTCGATCATATCGCCGGCCTTAGCCCCGCGATTTCCATCGAACAGAAGACCACGTCCAAGAACCCCCGGTCGACCGTCGGCACCGTGACCGAAATCTACGATTACCTGCGGCTGCTCTTCGCGCGCGTCGGCACGCCCTATTCGCCGGCCACCGGTCAGCCGATCGAGGCACAACAGGTGCAGGACATGGTCGATCGCGTGATGGCGATGGAGGAGGGCACGCGCGCCTACCTGCTGGCGCCCATCGTGCGCGACCGCAAGGGCGAGTACCGCAAGGAATTCCTCGAACTGCGCAAGCAGGGTTTCCAGCGGGTCAAGGTCAACGGCACGTTCCACGATCTGGACGAGCCCCCGGTTCTGGACAAGAAATTCCGCCACGACATCGACGTGGTGGTCGACCGCATCGTCGTGCGCGAGGGGATGGAGACGCGTCTGGCCGACAGTTTCCGCACCGCGCTGGACCTGGCGGACGGAATCGCCATCCTGGAGACCGCCCCGGCTGCGGGTGACGACGGCTCGGCACCCGAGCCCGAGCGCATCACGTTCAGCGAAAACTTTGCCTGTCCGGTCAGCGGCTTCACCATCCCGGAAATCGAACCGCGGCTGTTTTCCTTCAACGCACCCTTCGGTGCCTGCCCGGATTGCGACGGTCTGGGGGTCGAGCTGTTTTTTGACGAACGGCTGGTGGTGCCGGACGTAACGCTCAAGATCAGCGATGGCGCACTGGCGCCCTGGCGCAAGGGCAAGAGCCCGTATTTCCTGCAGACGATCGAGGCCATCGCCAAGCATTACGAGTTCGACAAGAACGCCCGCTGGAAGGACCTGCCGGCGCATGTGCAGCAGGTATTCCTTTACGGTTCGGGCGATGACGAGATCCCCTTCCGTTATGACGAGGGCGGGCGCGTCTACCAGGTCACGCGCAGCTTCGAAGGCGTTATTCCCAACATGGAACGTCGCTATCGCGAGACCGACAGTTCCTGGATCCGCGAGGAATTCGAACGCTACCAGAACAATCGCCCCTGCGGCAGCTGCGGCGGTTACCGGCTGCGGCAAGAGGCCCTGGCGGTCAAGATCGGCCCGGCCAGGGGCAAAGCCGAGGACCGGCTGCATGTCGGCCAGGTCGTTCAGATGTCGATCCGCGAGGCCTATGCCTGGACCAAGACCGTGCCGGACAACCTAAGCGCTCAGCGCAACGAGATCGCCCGGGCGATCCTGAAGGAAATCCGCGAACGGCTGGGTTTCCTGAACAATGTCGGGCTGGAATACCTGACGCTGTCGCGCAATGCCGGCACGCTGTCGGGCGGTGAAAGCCAGCGCATCCGGCTGGCCAGCCAGATCGGATCGGGTTTGACCGGGGTGCTCTACGTGCTGGACGAGCCCAGCATCGGCCTGCACCAGCGCGACAATTCCCGTCTGCTGGATACGCTCAAGAACCTGCGCGATCAGGGCAACACCGTGCTGGTGGTCGAACATGACGAGGAAGCGATCCGCGAGGCCGATTACGTCTTCGATATCGGCCCGGGCGCCGGGGTCCATGGTGGCCAGATCGTGGCCCAGGGCACGCCAGACCAGGTGGCCGCGGACCCCGCCAGTCTGACCGGGCAATACCTGTCCGGCACGCGCGAGATCCCCGTTCCGGCCGAGCGGCGCAAGGGCAACGGCAAGACGGTGACCGTGGTCAAGGCCACCGGCAACAACCTGCGCGAGGTGACCGCCGATTTCCCGTTGGGCAAGTTCGTCTGCGTGACCGGCGTTTCGGGCGGCGGCAAGTCGACCCTGACCATCGAGACGTTGTTCAAGACCGCCTCGATGGCGCTGAACGGCGCGCGTCAGACGCCCGCACCCTGCGAGACGATCAAGGGGCTGCAATATCTCGACAAGGTGATCGACATCGATCAGCGGCCGATTGGCAGAACTCCGCGTTCGAATCCGGCAACGTACACGGGTGCCTTCACCCCGATCCGCGACTGGTTCGCCGGTCTGCCCGAGGCCAAAGCCCGCGGCTACAAGCCGGGTCGCTTCAGCTTCAACGTCAAGGGCGGGCGCTGCGAGGCCTGCCAGGGCGATGGCGTGATCAAGATCGAGATGCATTTCCTGCCCGATGTCTACGTCACCTGCGAGACCTGCAAGGGCAAGCGTTATAACCGCGAAACCCTGGAAATCCGCTTCAAGGGCAAGAGCATAGCGGACGTTCTTGATATGACGGTCGAGGACGCGCAGGACTTTTTCAAGGCGGTGCCGTCGATCCGGGAAAAGATGGACGCGCTGATGCAGGTCGGGCTTGGGTACATCAAGGTCGGCCAGCAGGCGACCACGCTATCGGGCGGCGAGGCGCAACGGGTGAAGCTGTCGAAGGAACTGGCGAAACGTTCGACCGGGCGGACGCTCTACATCCTCGACGAACCCACGACGGGGCTGCATTTCGAGGATGTGCGCAAGCTGCTCGAAGTGCTCCACGAACTGGTCGAACAGGGCAACACGGTCGTGGTGATCGAACACAACCTGGATGTCATCAAGACCGCCGACTGGATCATCGATATCGGCCCCGAGGGCGGCGATGGCGGCGGCGAGATCGTCGCGACCGGCACGCCCGAAGACGTGGCCGAGGTCGAGCGCAGCCATACCGGCCGCTATCTCGGCCCGATGCTCAAGGCGCGCAAGGTCGCAGCCGAGTAGCCGCGCACGCCTGCCGGTCCGGTTGGGACGGGCGAAAGCCATGCCTTGCCTCAGCGCAGGTCAAGACCCGCGGCAGAGGCACGACAATGCCCGTTCGTTGGCATCTCGGCCAACGAACCGGTCACGTCGTGCAGTGGCGGGCCGGATCGGCGACATGGCCCGGCCCACGACGCTCAGTTCTTGAGCTTGCAGGTATTGATGCCCAGCAACGCGTAGGGCGGGCAGGTGCCCAGGGCCGCGGTGCCCAGCATGACCACGCCAATGATGCCGGCGATCCAGGCCAGCGTCCCGCTCAGCGAAGTGAAGGCGAGCGCCAGAAGCACGATGCCAACGATGGCGCGGATGGTGCGGTCTGTGGTTCCGACGTTTTTCTTGAGCATGTCTTGATCCTCCGATTCGATCCATTGAGGACAGGATAGAGGATGAGACCGGGCGCGTCGGTGACGTGGTCACACTTGCCCGGATTCGGCCAACGCGACCAGCGCGGTGCGATCGCGCAGGATGACCGCGCCACGTTCCAGCGCCACGACGCCGCGCCGTTCCAGCGCATCCAGCCGACGCGAGACCACCTCGCGCGCCGAACCGATGGCCACGGCGAGTTCCGCATGGGTGGCGGCCACGCGACCGTCCTTGGCGCGTTCGAGCAAGGCGCCCGCCAGCCGCGCCTCGACCCGGGTGAAGGCGACCCGCTCCAACACCTGCATCGTCGCCTGCATCCGCGCCGCGAAGGCCCGAAAGACGAAACCGCGAAAGGCCGCGTCATCGTTCATCAGCGCAAGGAACGTGTCGCGCGGGATCAGCACCACGCGGCACGCGGTGCGGGTGACGGCCTCGCCGGAATAGGCCTCGCCACCCAACAGTCCAAGCGTCGATTGCACGCAGCTTTCGCCGGGCTCCACCGCGTAAAGCAGGATGTCGCGACCGGTGGGGCCGGTCAGGAACACCTCGATCCGGCCTGCCAGCACCACGACAAAGCCGCGCACCGCGTCACCGGGATGAAACAGCGCGGTGCCGGCGGGTACGTCCTGCACCGGCAAGCGCTCCAGCCGCGCCCGGCTTTGTTCGTCGAGCGTCGGCAGCTCGGCCTGGTCGAACCAGCCGGTCACGACCGGCCGCGTTTCTCGAATCGCGGCAGCATGGCGCTGAAATCCCGGCCCTTGCCGTCCTCTTCCTCGACGAATTGCCTGTACAGCGCGAGGGCCTGCGCGCCCATCGGCGTGTCGGCATCCGCGGCCTCCGCCGCTTGCTGCGCCAGCCCCAGGTCCTTGACCATGAGTTCGGATGCGAATCCCGGCTTGTAGTCGTTGTCGGCAGGTGATTTCGGCCCGATCCCCGGCGCCGGGCAGTAGGCGTTGAGCGACCAGGAATACCCCGACGAGGTCGACACCACGTCGAACATCGCCTGTCGTGACAGGCCCAGCTTGTCGGCCAGCGCAAAGGCTTCGCAGGTGGCGATCATCGTCACACCCAGGATCATGTTGTTGCAGATCTTGGCGGCCTGTCCGTTGCCGGCGGGGCCGCAATGCACGGCCTTCTGGCCCATGACGTCGAACAACGGCTGCGCCTTGGCGAATGCCGCCTCGGACCCGCCCACCATGAAGGTCAGCGTGCCCGCCGCGGCGCCGCCGATCCCGCCGGAAACCGGCGCATCGAGCGCGGCCAATCCCGCGGCATCGGCCTGTTCGGCCACTGCGCGGGCGCTTTCCACGTCGACGGTGGAACAATCCAGCAAGACAGCGCCCGGTGGCATGACCGGGATCACTTCGGCGGCAACGGCGCGCAGGATGGCGCCGTTGGGCAGCATGGTGATCACGATATCGGCGCCCCGGGCTGCCTCGCCGGCGCTGGCGGCTTGCGCCGCGCCCTCGACCGTCACACCGGCGACGTCGAAACCGCTGACCTCGTGCCCGGCCTTGATCAGGTTGGCCGCCATCGGGGCGCCCATGTTGCCCAGTCCGATGAAACCGATCTTCATGCCTCTCTCCTTGAAACTCAGTGACAGCTTGCCAAGCGGCATCAGCATTCGCGACACGTCCACCGCGGGCACGTTGTCCAGATCATGGCGCCATTTCGGGGATTTGTCCTTGTCGATGATTGCCGCGCGAATGCCTTCCAGAAAGTCGCCGTGTTCCATGATCCTGTGCGAAACGCGGTATTCCATTTCCAGCGCCTTGCGGATGTTCAGCGACGGGCCGCGCAGCCGGTGCAACATCTCCAGCGTCACCGCCATCGACAGCGGCGCGTTTCGGGACATGGCCGCCAGCGCCTGCGCGGCGACATCGCCGCCATCGCTGCGCAGCGCGTTCAGCACATCGCGCAGCGCCTCGCCGGCGAACAGCGCGTCGATCTGCGCCTGTTGCGCCGCCAGCGGGCTGTCCGGGGCAGGGGCCATCGCCGCATCCAGCCCGGTCACGTCGCCGGTCTCAACCAGCGCCTGCTTGAGCGCCTCCCAGCCGTCGCGCGGTACATAGGCGTCGGCGAAGCCGGCATGGATCGCGTCGCCCGGTCCCATGCGCGCCGCCGTCAAGCCCAGATATTCGCCCAGCCGACCGGGAGCCCGCGCCAGCAGGTAGGATCCGCCCACGTCCGGAACGAAACCGATGCCGCATTCGGGCATCGCGATCCGCGTATCGTCGCAGACGATGCGATGGCTGCAATGCCCTCCCAGCCCGACGCCACCGCCCATGACGAAGCCGTGCAGAAAGCTGACGATGGGCTTGGGGTATTCGGCCAACTTGGCGTTCAGGCGGTATTCGTCGCGCCAAAAGCGCCGTCCATAGTCGAAATCGCCCGCACTGCCGGTGGCGTACATCTCGGCGATGTCGCCGCCGGCACAGAAGGCGCGATCACCCTCGGCATCCAGCAGGACCAGATCGATGGCGGGGTCGTCGCGCCAGCGGTCGAGCGCCTCTTCGACCGCCAGGCACATGGCATAGGTCAGCGCATTCAACGCCTTGGGCCGGTTCAGCGTTATGCGGCCGGCGCGGCCCTGGTTGCGGATGTCGATATCGGACATGGCGTTCGGTCCTGGAGCAGGCAAAACTCTCTGCAAGAGTTTTGCAAATTTCTGGCAAGAAATTTGTGTCGCCGGTCAGCGGGCCAGCATCTGGCGGGCCACGATCAGGCGCATGATTTCGTTCGTGCCTTCGAGGATCTGGTGCACGCGCAGGTCACGGACCAGTTTCTCGATGCCGTAATCGGCCAGATATCCGTAACCGCCGTGCAATTGCAGGCATTGATCGACGATGCGCGAGCCGGCTTCGGTGACGAATTTCTTGGCCATGGCGCAGAACTTGGTGGCGTCCGGCGCCTGCGTGTCGAGCTTCCAGGCCGCCTGGCGCAGGAAGGTGCGTGCCGCCTGCAGCTCGATCTCCATGTCGGCCAGGCGGAATTGCAGCGCCTGGAACTGGTCGATGCTCTGCCCAAACGCCTTGCGTTCGGCCATATAGGCCAACGTCCGCGTCAGCCCGGTCTGCGCGGCACCCAGCGAACAGGCGGCGATGTTGAGCCGCCCGCCGTCGAGCCCCGCCATGGCATAGCGAAACCCCTGACCTTCCTCGCCGATCAGCGCGTCATGCGGCACCAGGCAATCGTCGAACTGCACCTGCGCGGTGGGCTGCGACCGCCAGCCCATCTTGTCCTCGAGCCCGCCGAAGGACAGTCCCGGCGACCCATCGCCGACGATCACGGTCGAAATGCCCTTGGGGCCGTCGCCGCCGGTGCGGCACATCACGACATAGGCATCCGAATAACCGCCGCCGGAAATGAATGCCTTGGTGCCGGTCAGCCGGTATCCTTCATTGGTCTTCTCCGCGCGGGTGCGCAAAGCCGCGGCGTCCGAACCCGATCCCGGTTCGGTCAGGCAATAGGACAGCACCGTTTCCATCGTGAGGACACGCGGCAACCAGCGCGCCTTGAGATCGTCCGAGCCGAAGGCGTCGATCATCTTGGCGCACATGTTGTGGATCGACAGGAAGGCCGCGACCGATGGGCAGGCCATGCTGAGCGCCTCGAAGACCAGCGTGGCGTCGAGCCGGGTCAGCCCCGATCCGCCGCTGTCCTCAGACACGTAGAGCCCGGCGAAGCCCAGCTCGGCCAGTTTCGGCCAAAGTGATTTGGGGATCGTGCCCTGTGCTTCCCATTCGCGGGCATGCGGCGCGATATGCTCCTGGCCGAACGCATGGGCCATGTCGAAGATGGCGGTTTGTTCCTCGGACAGCGCGAAATCCATGGCCGGCCTCCTTCGGTCGATGAATTGAACATGTGTTCATAATTGCCGCGAAAGGTGCCGGATGGCAAGCCCGTCGCCTGTGTCCGGCGTCGGATTGCGTATTTTCGAAAGAGAAGAAGAGCGGACCGGTTCAGCGCGCGATCGTCCGGCGGATGACGTCCTCGACCTTGGTCAGCAGGCGGGCATTGTCGAAACGGTCGACCGCGGTCTGCCGTGCGGCGCGGGTCATGGCGCTGCGATCGGCCATGTCGAGCACGCGGGCGATGCGATCGGCGAAACCTGCCTCGTCCCATTCCGGCACCAGCATGCCGTTTACCCCGTCCTCGACCGCCTCGGGGATGCCGGCATGGATCGTCGAGATCGTGATGCAACCGGCGGCCAGCGCCTCCTGGATGGCCGTCGGCAAGCCTTCGGTATTGCCGTCCCGGGCGGTGACCGAATGCTGAAGGAACACTTCGGTGCGGGCGAGATGGTCGCGCACCGCATCATGGGGCAGGGCGCCGGTGAACGTCACTTGCCCGGCGATGCCGAGATCCCGGGCCAGGACCCGGGAGGGCTCCAGCAGCGGCCCGTCGCCGATGAAGGTCAGGTGCGCGTCGCGGTCCCGCGCGGCCCTGGCAAAGGCGCGCAAGGTGATCTGCGGCGCCTTCTTTTCCACCATGCGGCCCACCGCAAGGAAGCTGCCAGGTTGCTTTTCGCCCGGTGTAAAGCGGCGGATGTCCACGCCCGAGGGCACCACATGCGCGTTGGGATGGGTCACGCCCTGCGCGGCGAGGTTGTTGAGCAGGAACCGGCTGACCGAAAACATCCCCGCCAGGCGCGGCATCATCAGCCGGTAGGAGCGCACCCTCTGGCGCGACCGCAGGGCCCGGCTGGCGTCGGTGCCGCGCCAATAGCTGAAGACCGGGATGCCCAGGTCGTTGCCGATCTTGGCCACAACCAGCGCCTGGGTGCCGAATTCGGCCAGGATCACGTCGACCTGCTGGTCGCGCAGGAACGCCGCCAGCGCCGCACGGCCTGCGCCGAAGGGCAGGCGGGACGTGCCGTGGAATGCGGCGCCCCAAAGCGCGGCGATGGGCGCGGCGATCTTGTCGGGCAGGCTGAGCGGGGCGCGGCGCACGAACAGCGGCTTGCCAAACGGATCCTGACCGTTGAAGCGGCCGCAGATCACGCAGGTATTGCCACCGAACATGTGTTCGATATGGCGGTTGATGAACGTCTCGCCCATCACGAAATAATCCGACGTGGCGATTGCGACCTTCATCCGCACCCCCTAGATTGCGGCGGGTTATCGCCGCGTGCGGCCCGCACCGCAAGGGTCAAAGTCCGACGTGGAAATCCTCGACAAGGTGCTTCACCACGGCGCGCATCCGGTCGTCGTCGCTGCCGGCGGTGTCGTGGTAGATCCGGCGCTGGCGCTGCGCCGAATTGCCCTTGGCCACGACCTCGCGGACATGCTCCAGTTCCGGCAGGCAACGCAGGATACCGGCATCTTCCTCGACCAGGGCGATCAGTTCCTCGGCCAGTTCGGCAAAGGGCACAACCGCCTTGCGGCCGAAATCGATAAGCCCCTCGGACACGCCATAGCGTTGCGCCCGCCAGCGGTTTTCGCCGATCAGGAACCGGTCGTAGATCCGCCAGCGCTGGTTTCGCACCCGCAACCGCCACAGCATCCGCAACAGGCACTGGTTCAGTGCTGCCAGCATCAGGGTATCCTCGATGCGCGGCTGGACATCCATGATCCGGGTTTCCAGCGTGGGAAAGCGGGCCGAAGGTCGCAGATCCCACCAGATTTTCGACGAATCCTCGATCAGCCCCAGGTCGATCAGGATCGAGACGGACCGTTCGTAATCCTGCCAGCTTTCGAATTGCGGCGGCAGGCCGGTGCGCGGCAGGTTGTCGAAGACCGAAATGCGATAGGACGCCATTTCGGTATCCTGGCCCATCCAGAACGGTGACGAGGCCGACAGCGCCAGCAGATGCGGCAGGAAATACGACATCTGCCGCATCAGGTCGGCGCGCAGGGCATCTTCGCCCAGGCCCACATGCACATGCATCCCGCAGATCAGCATGCGCCGCACCACGCCGCCCAGGTCGCGGCTCAGGTCGTTGTAGCGCTGCTTGTCCGTGTGGTGCTGGGTTTTCCAGTCGGCGAAGGGATGGCACGAGGCGGCGATCGGCGCCATGCCGAACTTGCGCGCCTGGCGGGCGACGGAACTGCGCAGACGCTTGAGATCCTCGCGCGCCTCGGCGATGTCGCGGCACGGCTTGGTGCCGATCTCGATCTGGCATTGCAGGAATTCGGGGCTGACCTGGTCTTCGAGTTCGGATGCGCAGGCCTCCATCAAGGCTTCGGGCGCCTCGGCCAGAGCGCAGCTCTCGAGATCGACCAGCAGGTATTCTTCCTCGATGCCGATGGTGAATTCGGGTTCGTTCATGGCCCAGCCTCCCTGACCACAGGAAAACAAAGCCGTGACCGGCGGGCAAGCGATTTGCGAAGCCGCTTCAGGCGCTTCGGCGCGTCGCCTCACCGAACAATCCGAACCGGCCGACGAGGTCGAGGTCCAGGAACCGGGCGGCGGCGCCGAAATCCTCAAAGATGTGAATGTCGTGCGGAAGGTTGCCATCGGCCAGCGACTGGAACATCCGCGCGACGCCGAAAGACAGCTCGGATGGGGCCAAAAGGGCGGCCTTGGTGGAAACGCCCGGTTCGAAATGGGCCGCCATCCGGTTGACCAGACCCAGCATCTGCACGAAGTCCAGCGCATAATCTGTCACGTCGGTCAGGTCGACGATATGATTCATTTCCGGTCCGTATTCCGGATGCGCGACACTATTCCTGAAAGACGCGTAATAATCGGCAGCCGTCAGGCTGTTGCAGCAATACACGGCGACCAGGTTCAGATCGGAACGGACAAAATGGTGCACAGACATGCAAATAGTGAATGTCGTGTAAATAAACCTTTTTCAAGAGTGACCCTACGGAAGCCGCACGCATAAGTTGTTATGCGATTTTTCGATCACACTCTTTATTTCCAGGTTTCAAGAGGTTTGGGCCAAGGCCCTCAATTCGGCGAGCGTTGTCTGCGGCACACCCAGCAACTGCAGGGCATCGGCCTCGTTTCTTTGGACAAGCGGCACGACGAAAGGCGTGCAATCCCAGGGCCGGACGATCAATTCGGCCATTTTCAAACCGATATCCGTCGGGGCATAAACGACAAGCATGGTTTCGGGGTCGTTTCCGACGAAAACCTCGGTCGCCTTTGCCTGAAATGCCATCGCTCGGGTGTAATCCCGGTCGAAACCCGTCACTCCGGACAGATCGAGCAGCTGTTTCTGGCCAGGCCGATAATCGGGATGTTTCCTGTAGTTTTCGAATGCCGTTTCCGTTTCGGCAAGTTCCGCGAAACCGGAAAAGCGCACGACGACAAGGCCCAGACGGGGCAGAATACCGAATTTCACCGTCACGACAGCGCCCCCGAAACCGTTTGAAATGGCGGAAGCGACGAACGCGCCCCGCGTTTCGCAACTCATATCGAAAATTCGGAAGGTGTAAAAGCCCCGGACCGGATCTGTCTAGAACCGGACCGGGGGGGGGTGCGATGGAAACGCGGTCAGTCCATGGCCTTGAAGTTGAACTCGCCGCCCTCCTTGATGCCCGATGGCCAGCGTGCAGTGACCGTCTTGGTGCGCGTGTAGAACCGGAAGGCGTCCGGGCCGTGCTGGTTGAGATCGCCAAAGCCGGATTTCTTCCAACCGCCGAAGGTGTGATAGGCCAGCGGCACCGGGATCGGCACGTTGATCCCAACCATGCCGATATTGATCCGGCTGGCGAAGTCACGCGCGGCGTCGCCGTCGCGGGTAAAGATCGCGGTGCCGTTGCCGTATTCGTGGTCCATCGCCAGGCCGATCGCTTCTTCGTAGCTGCCGGCGCGGACGGTGGACAGGACCGGGCCGAAAATCTCCTTGCGGTAGATGTCCATGTCCGGGGTCACGCGGTCGAACAGGTGCGGGCCGACGAAAAAGCCGTCCTCATAGCCCTGCAGCTTGAAATCGCGCCCGTCGACGACCAGTTCGGCACCCTGCGCGATGCCCGATTCGACCAGACGCAGGATGTTCTGCTTGGCCGCTGCGGTCACGACCGGGCCGTAATCGATGTCGTTTCCGGCCGTGTAGGGGCCGACCTTGAGTTTTTCGATCCGCGGCACCAGCGCCGCGATCAGCCGGTCGGCGGTTTCCTCGCCCACCGGAACCGCCACCGAAATCGCCATGCAGCGTTCGCCCGCTGCGCCATAGCCCGCACCCACCAGCGCATCGGCCGCCTGGTCCATATCGGCGTCGGGCATGACGATCATGTGGTTCTTGGCGCCGCCGAAACACTGCACCCGTTTGCCGTTTTCACATCCCTTGGCATAGATGTATTGCGCGATCGGGGTCGATCCGACGAAACCCACGGCCATCACGGTCTGGTTCTCGAGGATCGCATCCACGGCTTCCTTGTCGCCGTTCACGACCTGCAGCACGCCATCTGGCAGACCGGCCTCCTGAAAGATCTCGGCCAGCATCAGCGGCACCGAGGGATCGCGTTCGGACGGCTTGAGGATGAAGGCGTTGCCGCAGGCCAGCGCCGGGCCCATCTTCCACAGCGGGATCATGGCGGGGAAGTTGAACGGCGTGATTCCGGCAACGACCCCAAGGGGTTGGCGCATGGAATACATGTCGATCCCGGGGCCGGCGCTGTCGGTGTATTCACCCTTGAGCAGATGCGGCGCGCCGATGCAGAACTCGATCACCTCAAGCCCGCGCTGCACATCGCCCTTGGCGTCGGGAATGGTCTTGCCGTGTTCGCGGCTCAGCGCCTCGGCCAGCTTGTCCATGTCGCGGTTGAGCAGCTCGACGACCTTCATCATCACCCGCGCGCGGCGCTGCGGATTGGTCGCGCCCCAGGCGGGTTGGGCCTCGGCGGCGCGGGCGACGGCGGCATCGACTTCCGCCTTCGACGCCAGCGGCAACTTGGCTTGAACCTCTCCGGTGGCGGGGTTGAAGACATCGGCGAAACGGCCCGACGTGCCGGGCACGCGTTTGCCGTCGATCCAGTGGGACAATTCCTGCATGGCTCACTCCTTTGGCTGGGTGCAGCATAGCCTTGCAAAAACGCGGGTAGGAGAGGTAAGTCAGCAAAAAGGTTTTGCAGGATTGCAAAGGTGACGCCAGCCTGGGACGATCTGAAGGTGTTTCTTGCGGTCGCGCGCGGCGAAAGCCTGTCGGCGGCCGGGCGCGGCCTCCGGATGGATGCGGCGACGGTGGGGCGCCGCGTGGCGCGGCTGGAACAGGCGCTTGGTACGGCGCTGTTCGCCAAATCACCCGTGGGCTACGCCCTGACCGAGGCAGGCGCCCGCCTGGTCCCCCATGCCGAAGCAGCCGAACAGGCGATGAGCCTGGCTGCCGAGGCGGTGCAGGGCCGATCCGAAGGGTTGTCCGGCCAGATCCGCATCGGCGCGCCCGACGGCTGCGCGAATTTCCTGCTGCCACAGGTCTGCGCGGCGATCTCCGCCGACAACCCCGATCTCGACGTCCAGATCGTGGCGCTGCCGCGCGTCGTCAACCTCAGTCGGCGCGAGGCCGATCTTGCCGTCGCGGTGTCGCCGCCGACCGCTGGCCGCCTGACCGTGCAGAAGATCACCGATTACCGCCTGAGCCTGGCGGCGTCGCGGGTCTATCTGGACAAGGCTGCGCCGATCCGCGCCCGCGCCGACCTGCGGGACCATCGCATCGTCGGCTATGTTCCCGACATGATCTTCGACCGCGAACTGGACTACCTGGCCGAGATCGGGATCGACCGCGTGCGGCTGGCGTCCAACTCGGTCGCCGTGCAATTCCAGTGGATCCGCGCGGGGGCCGGGATCGGCATCGTGCACGATTTCGCGCTGCCCGCCGCGCCAGGCATCAGCCGGGTTCTGCCTGACGAGGTGCACCTGATACGCAGCTTCTACCTCGTGCGTCACGCCGACGACCGCCGCCTGACCCGGATCACCCGTTTCGCCGAGGCGCTGGCACAGGGTCTGCGCCACGAAGTCGCCCGTCTGGAACATGCCGTCGACGGCGCTCCGGGTTGGGGCGCAGAGACGCAGCATCAAGCAAACCCTTGACAGCACTGGGCCGACGGGAGGACGCTGGGACCATCACGAAACTGTCAGATAGAGGTCCGGCATGCAGGTTCTGAATATCCTCAAGAGCAAGGGAACCGACGGTGTGGTCACCGTTAAGCCGGGTACGCTGGTGTCGGAAGCCGCCAAGGTCCTTGCGGAGAAGCGCATCGGGACGGTGGTGATCTCGGCCGACGGCGAAACCGCCGACGGCATCCTGTCGGAACGCGACATCGTGCGCGTTCTGGCCGCGCGCGGAGCGTCCTGCCTCGAGGACACGGTGGATTCGATGATGACGTCGAAACTGGTCACCTGCAAACGCACCGACAAGGCCGACGACATCCTGGCCACCATGACCGAAGGCCGGTTCCGGCACATGCCGGTGGTCGAGGACGGCAAGATGGTCGGGCTGATCACGCTGGGCGACGTGGTCAAGGCACGGCTGAGCGAGCTGGCCATGGAGAAAGACGCGCTGCAAGGCATGATCATGGGCCACTGAGCCGGGGTTGCAATCACGCGCGCAATATTGTTGCGTGCGCCTGACGCAGACCGACAGGAAAGACCCATGCGCATCGGCCTTTATCCCGGCACCTTCGATCCGATCACCCATGGCCATATCGACATCATCCGCCGCGCGGCGGGATTGGTCGACCGGCTGGTGATCGGCGTGGCGATCAACCGCGACAAGGGTCCGCTGTTTCCGCTGGAAGAACGCGTCGCGATGATCGAGGCGGAATGCCGTTCGCTTTCGGAACAGACCGGCACCGAGATCGTCGCACATCCCTTCGAGAACCTGCTGATCGACTGCGCCCGCGACGTGGGCGCCGGCGTCATCATCCGCGGCCTGCGCGCGGTGGCGGATTTCGAGTATGAATTTCAGATGGTTGGCATGAACCGGGCGCTGGACGACAGCATCGAGACGGTGTTCCTGATGGCCGAAGCCCGGCACCAGGCGATCGCCTCCAAGCTGGTCAAGGAAATCGCCCGGCTGGGCGGCGACGTGTCCAAATTCGTCACGCCGCCCGTGCGCCGGGCGCTTCAGCAGCGGTTCGGAACCGCCTAGCCGCCGTAGACGGCCTTGTAGGCGATCTTTTCCGCGTCTTCCGGAAAGATATTCAGATCCAGCGCCACATCGCGCGGCATCCGGCGGATTTCACCGACGGTCCGGTTGTAGAGAGTGCGCTTTTCCATCGAGCTGCGGATGGTCGAAAGGAACGATTGCATGGGGTAACTCCTTTCCTCGATACGAGTTCCTGATGCCGCTAACATATGATTGCTGCGACGCAGCACAATTGCAGCCTGGCAAGACCCGCCATGCAAAAGGTGCAAGGGAGACGCGGGTTTGTCCGGACAGGACCGGCCGGTCACCGCGTCGCCACAAACGCGATCGGGCGCCGCGATACTGCGCGGCGCCCGACCAATCCGTACGAAAATCGCCGATTTCAGGTCAGATCAGCTTGGCCATCGCCACGGCGGTGTCGGCCATCCGGTTCGAGAACCCCCATTCGTTGTCATACCAGCTGAGCACCCGGCACATCGTGCCGTCCATCACCTTGGTCTGGTCGGTGGCGAAGATCGAGCTGTGGGGGTCGTGGTTGAAATCCATGCTGACCAGCGGACGGTCGGTGAAGCCCAGAATGCCCTTGAGCGGGCCGTTCGCGGCGGCGCGGATCGCGTCGTTGATTTCCTCGGCGCTGGTGGCGCGGTTGGATTCGAAGGTCAGGTCGACGACCGACACGTTGGGGGTCGGCACCCGGATCGCGACGCCGTCCAACTTGCCGTTCAGTTCCGGCAGCACCAGGCCCACGGCCTTGGCCGCACCGGTCGAAGTGGGGATCATGTTCATCGCCGCGGCGCGCGCGCGATAGAGATCCTTGTGGAAGGTGTCCAGCGTCGGCTGGTCGCCGGTATAGGAATGGATCGTCGTCATGAAGCCGCGCTTGATGCCGACGGTGTCATTCAGCACCTTGGCCACCGGCGACAGGCAGTTAGTGGTGCACGACGCGTTCGACACCACGATGTGGTCGGATTTCAGCGTGTCGTGGTTGACGCCGTAGACGATGGTGGCATCCGCGTCCTTGCCCGGCGCCGAGATCAGCACCCGGCTCGAACCGTTTTCCAGATGCGCCTGGCAGGCTTCCTTGGAGGTGAAGATGCCGGTGCATTCCATGACGATGTCGACATCCGACCAGGGCAGGTCGGCGGGGTTGCGCAACGCCGTCACGCGGATCGGGCCGCGGCCCACGTCGATCGTGTCGGCGCCGGTCTTGACCTCGACCGGGAAACGGCCATGCACGCTGTCGTATTGCAGCAGGTGGGCATTGGTTTCGACCGGGCCCAGATCGTTGATCGCGACGACCTCGATATCGGTGCGCCCCGACTCGATGATCGCGCGCAGGACATTGCGGCCGATACGGCCAAACCCGTTGATGGCAACCTTCACACTCATGGCAGATCCCTTTCTCGCCTGGGGCGCGTTGTTAACGCTAACAATCAGATCGGGCAGGCCAAGTCAAGGCGACGCAGCGCGCGCCGCTAGCGCCAGAAAGCCAGCCATTCGATCAGGCTCATGAACTTCTTGGCCAGGAACACCAGGTGCTCCGTGCCGAAAAACAGGTAATCCACGCCGATCGCGGCCACGATCAGGACGCCCAGGATGATGGCGAGGGTGTTGGTCATGGCCCGCTCCGCGTTCACGGCCCCGTTCTGCCAGAGCCGCGGCGCGCTGTCACGGCTTGTCGAGGGCGGGATGGTCGAGCAGCGACTCGATGAAATGCGCCAGAAGCGCGCCGCGCCCCGACAGCCCGGCCTTGCGATAGACCGAACCCAGATGCGATTTCACCGTGCCCTCGGCCGATCCGCGCAATGCCGCGATTTCCGAGATCGTCATGCCCTTGATGGCCAGCGTGGCGACATCGGCTTCGGACGGGGTCAGCGACCAGTCGTTGAATTGCGCCTCCATCACGGCATGCAGCGCGCCCGCCGCGACCGAAACCTGCCGTTCCAGCCAGGCCTTGCGCCGCAGCAGCCGCATCAGCGCCCCGGCCTCGAAGACGACACCGGCGATCAGCGCCAGCACCGCGAACGCCTCAACCATGAAATGCCAGTGAACGAAGGGCGGCCAGCCCAGCACGAGTCCGTCACGCAGCACGTCCCACAGAAAGAACGCCGCGCAAAGGCTTTGCGCGACGATCAGGACAATCAGCGTGGCCGGCGTGTCATGCACTTTCATGGGTCGATTATTACGCCGTCCGGAACGGTTTTCACACCGGTCACCATGGCGCGGGGCAGGTTGATCCCGGTGCGCCGCGATTCCCAGATCACCGCGGCGACATGCAGCCCTATCGACAGGCCCGCCCAGACCACCAGGGCTTCGTGCAGTTCCTCGACCCAGGCGCGGCCCCAATAGGCATCCAGCGTCATCATGTGGCCGGTCAGCGCGATGGCCGCCACCGACAGCAGCAGGTTCCAGATCATCGCGGCACCCAGCGGGGAATGGCCCAGATGGGCCCGCCGGCGGGCCGTGGCGATGTCGGACAGGTGCCGCAGGATCCCCGCGGGGCTGAGCGGGAAACTGGCGAAACGCGCGTGGCGCGGGCCGACCAGGCCCCAGAGCAACCGCAGGCCGAGAAGGGCCGCGATCGCATAGCCCAACTGGGCGTGCAAGCGCGAGTCGTCTTCGATGACCAGGGCATTGGCGGCGAAACCGACCGCCAGGGCCCAATGAAAGACCCGAAGCGCCGGGTCCCAAACCTTGTGTTCGATCATGGTGGGGTTCTCCGTGGCGGGCGGCCGTTCGGCCGCCCGCAGGGCGCTCAGTCGTCGATCTTCTGGCGGACGATTTTCAGATCGGCGTCGAGATACAGTTCGAGCCGCTGGCCGTTCTTGACGGCATAGACCTCGATCAGGCCGTCTTCGGACTGGATCGACCGGACGTCGTAGCCCTGTTGGGTCAGGTGCTGCCGGATCTGGTCCTGTTTCGCGGGGTCGATGACGCGGTCGCCCGAGGCATGGGCGGCGCCGGCCATCAACGCAACGGCGATCAGCGGAAAAACGATGCGTTTCATGACATGTCCTTTCGGAAGTGACCCCGGGCCCGATGCCTGGGGTCGATGGTTCCGAAATGGACGGGTCGCGGCAAGCGCACCATTGCCCGCAAGGCCCAGACGGCCCGTCTGCGACCAAGGTTCAGGCGGCGGCGGGCGCCTTGGCGCGCATCAGCATCCCGAACAGGTCGCGCGGATCGTCGGGGTCGGCCAGCAGGTCGAGCGGCTGGTAGAGCCCGGTCTCGCGCGCCAGCCGATGCACCACGCGCAGGGCGCTGAAATCCTCGATGGCGAACCCGACGCTGTCGAACAGCGTGATCTGGCGGGCATCGCGGCGGCCCGGCTCGCGCCCCGCCAGCACCTGCCAGAATTCGGTGACGGGGTGGTCGGCGGCCAGTTGCTGGATCTCGCCCTCGATCCGGGTCTGGGGCGGGTATTCGACGAAGATCGACGCCCGGTGCAGGATCGCCTCGGCCAGTTCGGTCTTGCCGGGGCAGTCGCCGCCGATTGCGTTCACATGCACGCCGGCGCCGACCATGTTGTCGGTCAGCACGCGGGCGTTGCGCTTGTCGGCGGTGCAGGTGGTGAGGATCTGCGCGCCTTCGCAGGCGGCCTCGGGGGTGTCGCAGATGGTGACGGTCAGGCCGCGGCCCTGCAGGTTGGCGGCGCATTTGCGGCTGGCCGCCGGGTCGCTGTCGAACAGGCGCACGGCATCGATGCCGACCAGCGCCTGCATCGCCAGGCACTGGAATTCCGATTGCGCGCCGTTGCCGATCATCGCCATCACGCGGGCATCCTTCGGCGCCAGATGCTTGGCCGCCAGCGCCGACATCGCCGCGGTGCGCAGCGCGGTCAGCAGGGTCATTTCCGACAGCAGCAGCGGATAGCCCGTGGTCACATCCGCCAGCACGCCGAAGGCCGTCACGGTCTGCAAGCCCTCGGCGGTGTTCTTGGGATGCCCGTTGACGTATTTGAAGGCGTAATGGCTGTTGTCGGCGGTGGGCATCAGTTCGATCACGCCGACATTGGAATGCGCGGCCACGCGCGGCGTCTTGTCGAAATCCTGCCAGCGCAGGAAATCCTCGGCGATGGCATCGGCGAGGGCGGTGAACATTCGCGTCAGCCCGATCTTGTGGACGATCTGCATCATCTGGTCGACGGACACGAAAGGAACAAGGGCCTTGTCGGACGGGGTCATGGCGGGCCTCAGTAGATGCGCGGGGTGGGGCGGTCGAAGACGCGGCGGCCAAGCGCCGAGGCGCACAGATCGACCATCAATTGCGCGGTGCGGCCGCGTTCATCCAGCATCGGGTTCAACTCGACCAGGTCCATCGAGGTCATCAGCCCGCTGTCGTGCAGCATCTCCATCACCAGATGCGCCTCGCGCACCGTGGCGCCGCCGGGAACGGTGGTGCCGACCGCGGGTGCGACCGAGGGGTCGAGGAAATCGACATCCAGCGACACATGCAGCATGCCGCCAGCCCTGTCGACCGTTTCCAAGAAAGGCTTGAGCAGCCCGGCCACGCCGGTCTCGTCGATCTGGCGCATGTCGTGGCGGCGGATGCCGGTGTCTTCCAGCACCAGCCGTTCCTGCGCGTCGACCGAACGCAGCCCGATGATGCAGAGGTTTTCCTCGGGCACAGGATGCGGCACGGGCGGGAAGACCCCGAATCCCGGCCGGCCCGAGACATAGGCCAGCGGCGTGCCATGCAGATTGCCGGATTCGGTGCTTTGCGGGGTGTGGAAATCGGAATGCGCGTCCAGCCACAGCACGAATAGCGGCTTGCCCTGCGTGGCGGCATGGGCGGCGGCGCCATGCACCGTGCCCAGTGACAGCGCGTGATCGCCGCCCAGAAAGATCGGCAGGCCCTCGGCGCAGGCGGACTGCGCCGCGCGCGACAGGGCCGCGGTCCAGCCGACGGTCTGCGGCAATTGGAACAGATGCGCGTCCTCGGCGAGATCATTGGCATCCGGCGCGAGATTGCCCAGGTCGCGCACGTCGTGGCCCAGGTTGCTCAGTGCCCGGCCCAGGCCCGCGATGCGATAGGCATCGGGGCCCATCAGGCAGCCCTGGCGGGTCTTGCCGCTGTCCACCGGGGCGCCGATCAACAGGATCTTATTCGACATGTGTGAGTCGCCTTTCGTCGTCTTTGCGGGATAGTTGCCTGCGAAACGGGCAGGAAAACAGATGACAGAATGGCCGATCCGGGCGATGTTTCTGCAAAACGAAAGAACGGACGACCGAAATGGACAAAAACGACCACCGCCTGATCGCCGCGCTGCGCCACGATGCCCGGGCGTCGCTGTCCGACCTCGCCGGGCGTCTGGGGCTGTCGCGGACGACGATCCGCGCCCGCATCGACAAGCTGCGCCAAAGCGGCGACATCGTCGGCTTTACCGTGGTGCTCAAGGACGATGTGACGCGCGACGCGGTGCGTGCGCTGATGATGATCGGCATCGAGGGACGGGGCACCGATCGCATCCTGCGCCAGCTCGGCGGGTTTCCCGAGGTGCGCGCCCTGCACAGCACCAATGGCCGCTGGGACGTGATCGCCGAACTGGGCACCGACAGCCTCGAGGCTCTGGACGGCGTGCTGGCGCGGATCCGTCGGCTGGATGGCGTGGCCAATTCCGAAACCTCGCTGTTGCTCGCCACGAAAAAGGCGGGCTGAACGCCCGCCTCTTCATCTTGCCCGGAAACTCCGGGGGAGCCCGCCATCGGCGGGCGGGGGCAGAGCCCCCGAACCCGATCAGGCCCGGCGCCGCCGCCCACCGGCGCGGCGTCCGCTGCCACGGGCTTCGCCGCCCTGTTCGCCCGCGGGCTTGTTGAACGAAATCCAGGCGCCGCCATGGGGGTCGTTGTTGGTCAGCAGGTTGGCGGCGCGGATCGCCTCCATTTCCTTGCCCGGGCGCGGTTTGGTCGAACCCAGGCCGAACAGTGTGACGAAGGTTTCGTCATCCATGTCCGGCGGCAGCACAAGGCCGGCCGCCTCGATCTCGGCCTTCTTTTCGGCGATGGCCTTTTGCGTGACCGGCAGCGCCACGGGGTTCATGATCGCGGATGTCATGCCGGCACCCATCGCCATCGGTAGAAAGGCGTTGTTGATGCCGTGCCGGTTGGGCAGGCCGAAACTGATATTCGACGCGCCGCAGGTGGTGTTGACGCCCAGTTCCTCGCGCAGGCGACGCACCAGCGTGAACACCTGGTTGCCCGCCGTCGCCATGGCGCCGATCGGCATGACCAGCGGGTCGACCACGATGTCATGGGCCGGAATGCCGAAATCGGCGGCGCGTTCGACGATCTTCTTGGCGACGGCGAAGCGCACGTCGGGGTCTTCGGAAATGCCGGTATCGTCGTTGCTGATCGCCACCACGGGTACGTTGTATTTCTTGACCAGCGGCAGGACGAATTCCAGCCGGTCTTCCTCGCCGGTGACCGAGTTCAGAAGCGGCCGGCCCTCGCAGGCCTGAAGCCCGGCCTCGAGCGCGGCGGGCACCGAGCTGTCGATGCACAGCGGCACGTCCACCAGCCCCTGCACCAGTTCGATCATCTTGCGCATCAGGGGCGGTTCGGTTTCGTTCGGGTTGGGGTTCGAGTTGTAGACCACGCCCGCGTTGATATCGAGCACGGTGGCACCCGCCATGACCTGCGCCACGGCATCGGATTCCACGGTCGAGAAATCGCCCGCCTCGAGCTCGGCCGCCAGCTTCTTTCGGCCCGTGGGGTTGATCCGCTCGCCGATCACGCAGAACGGCTGGTCAAAGCCGATGATCGCGGTTTTGGTTTTCGACTCGACGATGGTGCGGGTCATGGTGCGGGTACTCCTGTCAGGCGGTCGAGAATGCTCTCAAGCGCGGTGTCGGTGAAATCGGTGATGCTGATATGGGCGCCGGCCTCGTGAAGGCGGGCGTCGGGCAGGCTGGAGCGAATGCCGACGGTATAGGCGCCCGACCGCCGCGCCGCCCGCAATCCTGCGGGGCTGTCCTCGAACGCGACGCAGCGGTTCGGCGCCACGCCAAGCGCATCCATCGCGGTCCGGTAGGGCAGCGGGTCGGGTTTGCCGCGGGCACATTCCTCGCCGATGACGATGGTCTCGAAGGCATCGTCCAGGCCGATGGCCGACAGCATCGCCTCGGCATTCGGGCGCATCGCGTTGGTGACCACGGCCAGACCCCAGCCGCGATCGCGGGCGCGGTTCACCAGCGCCGCAGCGCCCGGCATGGCCGGGTAGGGCCTGGGCAGGCGGTCGCGAAAGGCGGCTTCCTTGGCCTCGGACAGGGCCTGCGGGTCGGGTTCGTCGGGCAGGAATTCCGCGAAGAAATCGACGTTCAGGCGGCCATGGACATGGCGGGCATAAAACGCCTCGTCGATGGTGATGCCGCGCGGTTCCATCATCTCGCGGAAAACCGCGATATGGATCGGGTCGCTGTTCAGAAGCGTTCCGTCCAGATCGAATAGCAGCGCGGCATCGGGCATCGGTCAGCGGCCGGCGGGCTGGCCCGACGCGCCGCCATTGTCGATGGCCCATTGCGCATTGGTCTTGATCCCGCCCAGCGGGAAGAAATGCACGCGCTCGATGTTGAAGTCGGGATGCGCGGCCTTGTGTGCGGCCAGCCTGGTCAGCACCTCGGTCGGTTCGTAGGGCATCAGCAGCTTGGAGACGTCCATCGCGCGCTTTTGCAGCACCTTGAGCGACGGGCCGACGCCGCAGGCGATGGCGAACTTGATGAGTGTCTGCAATTTGGCAGGGCCCGCGATACCGATATGGATGGGCAGGGTGATGCCTTCGGAACGCAGACGGTCGGCCCAGGCGATGATCGGGCCGGCGTCAAAGGCGAATTGCGTGGCCAGGGCCATCTGAGCGTCGGTGCGTTCGGAAAACGCCTGCTTCCAGCGCAGCGCCTCCATCACCGTCTTGTCGCCGCCCTTGGGGTCGATGTCGCGGTTGCCTTCGGGGTGACCGGCGACATGCAGGCGCTTGAAGCCTGCCTGGTCGAACAGCCCGGTCTCCAGCAGTTGCATCGAGCTGTGAAAATCACCGTGCGGCTTTTCCACGCCGCCTGCCAGCAGCAGCGCCTGCTCGACACCCGCCTCGCCCTGGTAGCGCGCGATCCAGTCGGCCAGCGTGGCCTTGTCCTTGATGATCCGCGCCGGGAAATGCGGCATGACGGGATAGCCGTCGGCGGACAGGCGTCTGGCCGTGGCGACCATGTCCTCGATCGGGGTGCCCTCGATATGGGCGATGTAGACGCGGGTGCCCTCGGGCAGCAGGGCGCGGAAGTCCTCGACCTTCTCGGCGGTGCGCGGCATCACCTCGATGGAATAGCCTTGCAGAAAGGCTTCGAGCGCGCCGTTGGCGGGGGCCGCGGTGGTTTCGCGCTTGCGGAAATTCAAAAGAGCCATCAGCTCCTCCCAAAGCCTCATGGGGCGGTCACGCCCAGCCATCATTGGCGATCAGCGCCTTGATGCGGTCCTGATCGTATTCAGTATCCAGCCGCGCGGCTTCGCGCGCGGCCAGTTCGGCGGGCTCGCCCTCCATTTCGACCGGATCGGCCTTGCGCCATTCCGCAAGATAGGCGTCGGTCTCGGCGGCGCCGACCTTCATCGCGGCGCGGTCGATCGCCTGCTCGAACCGCTCGGGCAGCGGCATCTTGGCGCCGTTGCGGCCCTTGCCGACGATGACCTGGGCCGGGATGTCGCGCCAGTAGACGATGGTGACCGCGGGCATGCGCCTGATTCCTCCGTTTCGGTAGGGCCTCTTTACCGCCGCACCGGCACCGCGCGGCGTCGAATTTCGACAATCGCGGCCCCATGAGCGACCTGCACGGTAGTGCGGTCCGGACGGGGGGCCAAGGCCACACTCCGCTCGAATTTCCCATAAAGACCATGAAGACGCTTCATGATTCGCCCCATTGCTGCCAGATTGGGCGGATACCCCGGAAAACGTCCGAGCAGACACCACAACAGGGGACAGGACATGGTCATCGCTATCGATGCGCACAAGATCGCCTACATGGCGTTGCCCAAGGCCGGTTGTTCATCGGTCAAGGAAGCGCTTGCGCGTCTCGATCCCGACGTCGCGGTGCCGAAGGACGACGCCATCGGTGCCTACACCTTTCATGACGCCTATCCGACCCGGCGCTTTCGTCCGCATCGCTGGCAGGCGGTGTCGGATCACTGGCGGTTCTGCGTGATCCGCGACCCGGCCAAGCGGCTGATGTCATGCTACACCAACCGGGTTCTGCAATTCGGCGACCTGCGCAATTCGCGGCGGCTTCGCAAACTGCAGAGCGGCAGCGCCGCGCTGGAGCGCGAGCCTGGCCCCGACGCGTTCTTCCGCAATCTCGAAGCGTACAAAACCGTGTCGTCCTCGATCAAGCACCACGCAATGGGCGCCTGGCTGTTCCTCGGTCCCGAACTGCGCCCGCATTACGACCGGATCTACAAGACCGACGAATTGGACGTGCTGGCCCGCGACCTCAGCCGGCGCTGCGCCCGGCCGGTGCGGCTGCGGCGGCGCAATTCCTCGGAAGTCACCTTGCGAATCGAAGCGCTGGAAGGTGCGACCATCGATGCCTTGCGGCCCTTCCTGGACCAGGAATACGCCTACTTCGAAGGGTTTTACACAAACCCCCTGGGCAAGCGGCTTCGCCCGTCTTGCGCGATCCCGATCCGGCGCGTATCGTGATCGCAACTTGAAACTCGGAAAGGCGCTTCGATCATGGCGCCACAGCGTCCCACGGGTGCGGGCGCTTTCCCGAAACCGGTCGAGAGCCCTGCGCCAGAACGGCCCGATACCGAAGCGCTGTACGCGGCGCTGGATCTGGGCACAAACAGTTGCCGAATGCTGATTGCCCAACCCAAGGGCAGTCAATTCCATGTTGTGGACAGCTTTTCGAAATCGGTTCAACTGGGGCAGGGATTGGAGCGCACCGGCCGTCTCAGCCGGGCGTCGATGAACCGGACGATTTCCGCCATCCGGGTCTGCCAGCAGAAACTGACGCGCCACAAGGTCACGCGCATGCGCCTGGTGGCGACCGAAGCCTGCCGGCGCGCCCAGAACGCCCGCGACTTCATCCGATCGGTGCGCCGTGAAACCGGCCTGACGCTGGAAATCATCCAACCCGAGGAAGAGGCGCGGCTGGCGGTGATTTCCTGCGCGCCGCTGGTGTCCACCCGCACCGAGCAGCTTCTGGTGGTCGATATCGGCGGCGGGTCGACCGAGCTGGTCTGGATCGATCTGAGCGGGGTCGAACCGCGCGAACGACCGCGCGCCATCATGCGCCTGCATGCCGGTTTCCACACGCCCGACAGCCCGTTTCCGGCGGCCAAGGTGGTCGATTGGATCAGCGTGCCGCTGGGTGTCGCGACGTTGCGCGACCAGTTCTCGGATGTCGAGGACGACGCGGCCCGTTACGCGCTGATGAGCTGGTTCTTCGAGGAAAACCTGGCCGAATTCGCGCCCTACAAGGACGAACAGGCGCGCGAGGGCTTTCAGATCGTCGGCACCAGCGGCACGGTCACGACGGTGGCGGCGTCGCATCTGGGGCTGAAGCGCTACGACCGGACCAAGGTGGACGGGCTGCGGATGACCTCGGACCAGATCGAGGCGGTGATCCGGCGATATCTGGAGCTGGGTCCGGTCGGACGACGGCGCGATCCGCGCATCGGCCAGGACCGGCAGGCGCTGATCATGTCCGGCGCGGCGATCCTGCAGGCGCTCTTGCGGCTTTGGCCGACGGACCGGCTGTCGGTGGCCGACCGCGGGTTGCGCGAGGGGTTGCTTTACGCACAGATGTCGGCGGACGGGGTGCTGGAAGACGGGCCGCTTTAGGCGGGCGGGCGGCAGGTTCGCGGGGCACCGGTGCCGGGGGCGCTGCCCCCTCAGGACCGCGTTGCGGCCCTTTCACCCCCGGGATATTTCGGAACCGGAGAAGACAGGAGCGGCGCACGCCATGGCCAAGGGGCCGAAGAACACATCGGGACGCGGGCAGCGCGATCTCAAGGTCAAGGTCAAGACCGCGCGGGGCCGCAAGCTCAGCTCGACGCGCTGGCTGCAACGCCAGTTGAACGATCCCTATGTCAAGCGCGCCCGCGACGAAGGGTATCGTGGGCGCGCGGCCTACAAGATCCTGGAACTGGATGACAAGTACCGGTTCCTGGTGCCCGGCGCCCGGGTGGTGGACCTGGGTTGCGCGCCGGGTGGCTGGTGCCAGGTCGCGGTCAAGCGGGTGAACGCCCTGGGCGAACGTCGCGACAAGGCGCAGGGTCGGGTGCTGGGCATCGACCTGCAGGAGATAGACCACATCCCCGGCGCCGAGATCCATGTGCTGGATTTCCTGGCCGAGGGTGCCGATCAACAGGTCAAGGACTGGCTGGGCGGCAAGGCCGACGTGGTGATGTCGGACATGGCGGCGGCATCGTCCGGGCACAAGCAGACGGATCACATACGCATCATCGCGCTGTGCGAAGCGGCGGCGGAACTGGCCTTCGACGTGCTCGAGCCGGGCGGAACATTCGTGGCCAAGGTGCTGGCCGGCGGGGCCGAGGGCAGCCTTCAGGCATTGCTGAAGCAGCGGTTCGAAAAGGTGGCGAACGTCAAGCCACCGGCCAGCCGGTCGGATTCTTCCGAGAAATTCGTCGTCGCGACCGGTTTTCGCGGCTAGTCGGTCGGGCGCCGGACCAGCGAATCCTGCGCACGGTCGCGCAACTGCCGGATCATCGCGGCGGATAGCACCGGCAAGTCGGGGCCGGGCAGGGCGGCGCTGTCCTGGCACAGCTTCTGGCGGTGCAGATCGAACAGCCGGGCGCGGCGGGCGCGCAAAAGCGCCGGATCGTCGGAATGGGCGGTGCGTGGCATGAGACCCCGAGCGGCAGATGGCGAAGGCAGACAAGCAGGAATCCCTTTGTCGCCGGTAAAGACGGCCATTTTTGCGCGCCGCCGGGGCGATTTCCGGGCCAAGCCCGCTTGCGCCGCGTGCGCCGCTGGCGCAGTCTCCGCCGAAAGGCATGGGGGGACGATATGCCATTGGCCATGAACCGCGAGGTCTTCATCACCTGTGCCGTGACCGGCTCGGGCGGCACCCAGGATCGCAGCCCGCACGTGCCGCGTTCGCCCCAGCAGATCGCCGACAGCGCCATCGCGGCGGCGCGCGCCGGGGCCGCGATCGTGCATTGCCATGTCCGCGACCCCGAAACCGGCGCGCCGTCGCGTGATCTGGGGTATTACCGCGAAGTGACCGACCGCATCCGCTCTGCCGACACCGATGTCGTGCTGAACCTGACCGCCGGGATGGGCGGCGACATCGTGTTCGGCGGGGTCGAGAAACCGCTACCGGTGGCGGGGGGCACCGACATGGTCGGCGCAACCGAACGCGTGGCCCATATCGCCGAGTGCCTGCCCGAGATCTGCACACTGGATTGCGGCACGATGAATTTCGCCGAAGCCGATTACGTCATGACCAACACGCCCGGCATGTTGCGGGCGATGGGCCGGATGATGACCGATCTGGGCGTGAAGCCCGAGATCGAGGCCTTCGACACCGGGCATCTGTGGTTCGCCAAGAAGCTGGTCGAGGAAGGCGTGCTGGACGCGCCCGCCTTGGTGCAGCTGTGCATGGGCGTGCCCTGGGGCGCACCCAACGATCTCAACACCTTCCAGGCGATGGTGAACAACGTGCCGCCCGACTGGACATTCTCGGCCTTTTCGCTGGGCCGCGACCAGATGGCCTATGTCGCCGCCGCGGTGCTGGCGGGCGGGCATGTGCGCGTCGGGCTCGAGGACAACCTGTTTTTGGAAAAGGGCGTGCTGGCCACCAACGCGCAATTGGTCGAACGCGCCGTGGGCATCGTCGAACGGATGGGCGCCCGGGTGCTGGGGCCGCAGGAGGTGCGCGACCGGCTGGGGCTGGTCAAGCGCGCGCCGGCATGAAGACCGTCCTGGTCTACGGCGACAGCAACAGCCACGGCACGCGGCCGATGGCGCAGGCGGGCGTGTCGGTGCGCCACGGCCCGGCCGACCGCTGGCCATCGGTCATGGCCACTGCCCTGGGGCCGGACGTGTCGGTGATCTGCGAAGGGCTGCCGGGTCGGACCACCGTGCATAACGACAGCGTCGAGGGCGGCGCGCGCAACGGCGCCGCGGTGCTGCCGGCGATCCTGCATTCGCACAAGCCCATCGATCTGCTGGTCATCATGCTGGGCACCAATGACCTGAAGGCCCGCTTTTCCGTCACCGCCTGGGAAATCGCCCGTTCGGTCGAAAGGCTGGTCCTGATGTCCCGCGCCGAGGGCGTCAGCGGCGCCGAGATGATCGTCGCTCCTCCGCCGGTCCGCGAGACCGGCACGCTGGTCGATGTCTTTGCCGGGGCCGAAACGCGGCAGACCGGGCTGGCGGATCACATGCGCGCCGTTGCTGCGCAGCTGGGCTGCGCCTTTGTCGATGCGGGCGCCGTGGTGGCGTCATCGGACACCGACGGCGTGCATTGGGAGGCCGGTCAGCATCACCGGTTCGGCGCGCATATGGCGGGCGCAGTGGCCGACGCGCTGGAGGGTCGGGCGTGAGAGCGGCCGTCGCGGCCCTGCTGCTGGCCACGGCCTGCGCCGCGCCGCCGCCGGGCGCGCTGGTGCCCGTCACCGTGCCCTTGCGCAATCCGACGGCGCCCATCGCCTCGCAGGCCGATGCGACGCTGGCGCGTCTGCAAGGTGACTGGGTCGTGGTGCAGGGCGCAGGAATGACATCGGGCACCCGGATCGCCGTTGATGGCGGTGCGCTGCGGATGGCGGAAGTGACCCTGCCGCTGGCCGATTCCGGGCGGGGGCGGCTGACGCTGGGCGACCAGGCGGTCTGGGTGCACTGGATCGACATCGACGACCGCACCGCCGCGCTTGGTGCGCCGGACGGAAGCCGTGTCTGGATCATGGACCGCACCGGGAACCCCGGCGAGCGGCTGCGCGCGGCGCGGGAAATCCTTGACTGGTATGGCTACGATCTGAAGCGGATGGAGGGCCCATGAAACGTGCGGCGATCATCGGGGGCGGCGTGATCGGCGGCGGCTGGGCCGCGCGGTTCTCGCTGATGGGCTGGGAGGTGCGGGTCTTCGATCCCGACCCCGAGGCGGAACGCAAGCTGGGCGCGGTGATGGACAACGCGCGCCGCGCACTGCCGATGCTTTATGAAGCCCGAATGCCCGAACCGGGGCCCGTCACCTTTCACGGCACGATGTCCGACGCGGTCAGCGGCGCGGGCTATATCCAGGAAAGCGTGCCGGAACGGCTGGAGTTGAAACAGAAGGTCTATCAGACGCTGCAAGCGGCCTGCGACCCCGGCGCGGTGCTGGCATCCTCGACCAGCGGTTTCAAGCCGTCGGAATTGCAGGCCATTTCGGCGCGCCCCGAACAGATCCTGGTCGCGCATCCGTTCAACCCGGTCTACCTGTTGCCGCTGGCCGAGGTTGTTCCGAGCCCGAAGACATCGCCGGAAATCATTGAGCGTGCGAAGGAAATCCTGACCGGGATCGGCATGTTCCCGCTGCATGTCCGGGCCGAGATCGACGCCCATATCGCCGATCGTTTTCTCGAGGCGGTGTGGCGCGAAGCACTTTGGCTGGTCAAGGACGGCATCGCCACCACCGAGGAGATCGACGAGGCCATCCGCATGGGGTTCGGCCTGCGTTGGGGGCAGATGGGCCTGTTCGAGACCTACCGCATCGCCGGGGGCGAGGCGGGCATGCGGCATTTCATGGCGCAGTTCGGCCCGTGTCTGAGCTGGCCGTGGACCAAGCTGATGGATGTGCCGGAATTCAACGACGACCTTGTCGACCTGATCGCCGGGCAGTCCGACGCGCAATCCGGTGACCGCACGATCCGCGAGTTGGAACGCGAGCGCGACAACAACCTGGTCGCGATGCTGCGGGCGCTCAAGGGGCAGGGCAAGGCGGCGGGACGGCTGATCGCGGCGCATGACGACAGCCTGCGCCAGCCGCTGGAGGACACCGTGCCGATGGTGACGGTGCGCCGGATCGTTCCGGTGGACTGGACCGATGTGAACGGGCACATGAACGAAGGCCGCTATGGCCAGGTGTTCAGCGACGCCTCGGAAGAGCTGATGACCCATATCGGCGCGGACAAGGCCTATATCGCCGCGGGCCACAGCTATTTCACCGCCGAGACCAACATCAAGTATCACGCCGAAACCCTTGCCGGAGAGGCGATTTTCGTCGAAACCCGCGTGTTGCTGGGGCAGGGCAGGAAACTGCGGTTGGGGCACGCGATGAAGCGCGCCAGCGATGGCGCGCTGCTGGCGTCCTGCGACCAGTTCCTGCTGCATGTCTCGCTGGAGACGCGCAAATCCTGCGACCCGCTCCCCAAGGTGCGCGAGGCCGTCGAACGGCTGGCGCAAAGACACGAGGACGCCGCATGAACGATCCCAGGGCGTTTCTGACCGATCTGTTCGAAACCGCCGTTGCCGCCGCCGATCCGCTCAAGGCGCTCAGGCCGCATCTGCCGGACCGGCCCAAGGGCCGAACGGTCGTCGTGGCGGTGGGCAAGGGCGCGGCGCAACTGGCCGCGGCGTTCGAGGAATTGTGGGGCGCGCCGGTCGAAGGCGTGGTGGTCACGCGCTACGGCTATGCCGCGCCCTGCCGGTATCTGCCGGTGCTCGAGGCCGCGCATCCGGTGCCGGACACGGCGGGCATGGCGGCGACACAGGCGGCATTCGACGCGGTCGCGGGGCTGAGCGAGGACGACCTGGTCGTCGCGCTGATCTGTGGCGGCGGATCGGCCCTGTTGCCGGCGCCGGCCGAAGGTTTGACACTGGAGGACGAACAGGCGCTGAACCGTGCGCTGCTGGCCTCGGGCGCGCCGATCGGAGTGATGAACGCGATCCGCAAGCAGGTCAGCCGGATCAAGGGCGGGCGGCTGGCTGTGGCGGCGCATCCCGCCCGCGTGGTGTCGCTGGTGGTGTCGGACGTGCCGGGCGACGACCCGGCGCAGGTGGCCTCGGGCCCGACCGTGCCGGACGCGAAAGGCGTGGCCGATGCGCTGGCGCTGGTTGCTGCGCACCGGATCGCACTGCCGCAACCGATCCTCGACTATCTGAACGGGTCGCCACCGGAACCGCCCCGCCCCGACCACCCGGTTTTTGCGAGGAATTCTGTCCAAGTCATTGCTTCAGCGCGAATTTCACTTGAATCCGCCGCTGCGCGCGCCGAGGCGTTCGGCATCCCGGCGGTGATCCTGTCGGACGCCATCGAGGGCGAGGCGCGCGATGTGGGCCTTGTCCATGCCGCCATCGCGCGGGAATGCGCGACGCGCTGCCGTCCCTTCGTGCCGCCGGTGGTGATCCTGTCGGGCGGAGAGACGACCGTCACGCTGGGCCCGGAACCGGGCCGCGGCGGGCGCAACACCGCGTTCCTGCTGAGCCTCGCCGCCGCCATCGACGGGCTGGCCGGCATCCACGCGCTGGCCGCCGATACCGACGGGATCGACGGGTCGCAGGACAATGCCGGGGCCTTTGCCGATGGCACCAGCGCGGCGCGCCTGCGCGCGACCGGCACGACCGCGGCCGCCTATCAGGCCAAGGACGACCCCTGGGGCGCGTTCGATGCGATAGGCGACCTGTTCGCGCCTGGACCGACGGGCACGAATGTCAACGATTTCAGAGCGATCCTGGTTGAAGCTCAGTAAACATAGCCAAGCGCCGCCTCTTGTGCGTCGTCGACGGATGCGCGCAGGAAATCCAGGTCGGCATCGCTGAACGCCGTCGGCGTCGCAGGGCGCGGATCGATGGCAGGCAGGAATTTCGCACCCAGCCGTTTGACCACCGGTTTGAGGGGCTGCACCGGTGGTTCGGTGCCGAATCCGGCGCAGAGATCGGCCAGAAACGCATCGGGCGCGGCTTGCACCGCTTCGAGCCGGGCCAAGACCAATGCGCAACCGCGGTTGGCGAACGAAGACAGCGCCGCCAGCTTGGCCCGGCGCAGCGCGAACAGGTTGGCAAAGGGCAAACCGGTCAGTGGATGGCGGTCCTGCTGCAGGGGCCGGCCTTCGCCGCCAAGATCGGCCACCTGCGGAAAATAACGCTTGCGGTCGGCCACCGTGGTCCATTCGGCGCGGAGGAACGCCGGGAAATCCAGTGCCTGCATCGCGGGCGGGCAGTGCCATGGTTTGGCATGCATCGACAGCGCCCAGGCGCGCGCATCGCGCACCACGCAGATCACCGCGAAATCGGCAGGGATCGCCGTCATCTGCGCGAAACCGTGCTTCCAGCCAAGGTCTTCACGCGGGGTCAGTGCGGTGTTGCGGCCGACCAGCCGCTTGACGAAATTGGTGCCCGACGACCGTTCGCCGAAGACCTGAAACCGCGTCACCGGCGGCCCGTCACGCCGGATCAGCCAGCCTTTTTCGCCCAGGGAAACCGCGTTCATGCCACTGCCCGTTATTGTTTGCGCGCAACGATAGCGGCGCCCGCGACAGAAAGCGATTCTCTTGTCGCGGGGGCTGGGATAGTCTGCGGGAAAACAAAACGAGGTGAGCAGATGCAATCGGTGGCCGCCGCGCTGACCATGGTGCGCGACGACGCGTTTTTCCTGAAGGCCTGGCTGAACCATTACGGCCGCATGCTGGGGCGCGAGAACTGCTATATCGTCAACCACGGCCGCGGTGCCGAAGTCGCCGCACTGGCCCGGGGTTGCAACATCATCGGCATTCCCGGCGATCCACACCCGAATTTCGACATGAAGCGCTGGCGCTTGCTGAACAACCTCGTGCAGGGGCTGCGCTGTTACTACGACCATGTCATCGTCGGCGATGTCGACGAACTGGTGGTGATGGACCCCCAGACCGGGCAGACGCTGCTGGATTTCCTGCGCGACGCACCGTTGCGGCGGGTGGTGACGCCGGTGGGACTGGAGGTGATCCACCGTATCGACATCGAGCCCGATACGATCGACGGCGCGATCCTGGGGCCGCGCCGGCATGTCCGGCTGGCACCGCATTATTCCAAACCCTGCCTGATCAGCCACGGCGCAAAGATCGCCCGCGGCGGCCACTTTACCCAATACGACAAGCTTCACGTGCCACCGGGGCTGTACCTGTTCCACCTCAAGTTCTGCGATTTCGCCAATTACGTCGCCACGATGAACCAGCGCAACAAGGTGACCGAAGAGGTCGGCGTCGGCGTACAGCAGGCCGCCATCGGGCGGCACTGGTTCGCCGAGGCACGGGGCGAGGACCGGGCCGTGTTCGAGGCGTTTGCCGATCTCGAGATGCAGGACGGGTTCGACCTGGGCTGGGTGCGCAAACGGATGGAGCGCAGCTGGAAGCCGCGTGGCGAAACGGGTTTCTGGAATTTCGACCGACCCGACTATCCGATGCAGTTCCGGCTGCCCGAGCGGTTCGACGGGGTGATCTGAACGGCCGGCCGGACAGCGGCAGGCAAGACAAAAGCGGCGGACCGGGGGTCGCGCCGCTTTTCGACAGGTCGGTCGTACGGGATCAGCCGCGCGACGAGACGAAGATCGCCTTGTTGAAATCGACGCCCGGCAACGCGTCGCCCAGCGTCTGGGTCGCCGATTGCAGCACGCCGCGGGAATTGCTGTCCAGCATCCGGAAGCCCGCATCCCAAACGCCCGGAGGCGTGTAGATCAGCAGCACCGCGCCAAGCGCTCCGGCCAGGACCGATCCCGAGTTGCCACGCTTGGCGGCGGATTTCGCGAAGAACCGCAGCACGTGGATGCCCAGCATCACCGCCGAGATCATCAGCAGCGCCGCCAGCGCGCCGAAGACCCAGCTGTGCAACCTGGGGTCGAGCGCGCCCTGCGTCAGCGAGATTTCGATCGTGTCGCGATTGTTCGCGACGGTGATGACGATATAGACCCAGGCGAACCCCATCAGCACCGAAAGAACCGGACGGCGCGGCGTGGTGTCCTTGGCAGGCACGAGACCACCACCCGCATACACGGGATCGATGCGCTTGACGCGCTGGCGGAAGTCATCCTGGGTTTGCTTACGGAATGAACGTTTCATGCGGTAAGGTTTACGATGGGATTGCGGCAGGGTTAGGGATCGCTTGGCCAAGTCGTGCCACATTTCCCAAGCATGACGCCACGTTAACCATGATTACCGCCACATTAATGCCGTCAATTTTCATCGAAGGCGCCGCGACCACGATCAAGCGGCTGTCCCGGCGCGAATCATCTTAAGGTTTAAGGCGGCGGCACCTTTGAGCGCCGGTCCGATCAGCCCGGTTTGTGGCAGACCGCCTCGATGTTGTTGCCGTCGGGGTCCAGCACGAAGGCGCCGTAGTAATCCGCGTGGTAATGCGGGCGCAGACCCGGAGGGCCGTTGTCGCGGCCACCGGCCGCGCATGCCGCCTTGTGGAACGCGTCGACTTCGTCGCGCGATGCGGCGGTAAAGGCGACATGGCAGGGCGGTTGCTGCGGCGCGCCTTCGGTCAGCCAGAAGACTGGCCGTTCGCGGCCATACCCGACGACGCGGACGCCGCCGGTATGCGCCATGGGCACCTGCATGAGCAGCCGGGCGCCCAACGGCGCAAAGGCGGCGTCATAAAAGCCGCGGGCCGCTTCGAAATCCGCGACGCTGATCCCGGAATGATCGATCATGCCGTCTCTCCTCGACATCGCTTGGGTCGACCGGGCCGCTTGTCCCTGCCGGATGGTCAGTCAGAAAGCGCGGCAAGGATCCGTGCCCAGCTGCGGATGCCCTTGTGAAAGCTTTCGACGTCGTATTTTTCGTTCGGCGAATGAATCTGGTCGTCGTCCTTGCCCCAGCCGACCAGCATGGCGTCCATGCCCAGATGGGTCTTGAAGTACCCCGCGATGGGGATCGAACCGCCGCATCCGGCAAAGGCCGCGGGCACCCCCCATTCCTCGGCCAGCACGGTGCGGGCGGCTTCGAACGCGGCGTGGCCGGTGTCGATATGCGAGGCGGGCGAGGCACCATGGCCCGTGAAGGACACCTGGCAATCCGGTGGCAGCTGCGCCGTGACCCAGGCGCGGAACGCGTCGCGGATCGCGTGCGGGTCCTGCTGGCCGACCAGGCGGAAACTGACCTTGGCCGAAGCCCTGGACGGCAGCACCGTCTTGAACCCGTCGCCGGTATAGCCACCCCAGATGCCGTTGATCTCGGCGGTGGGGCGCGACCAGAGCATCTCGAGCGCGCTGCGCCCTTGCTCACCGGCCAGTTGCGACAGGCCGACATCGCCCAGGAACGCCGCATGGTCGAAATTCAGCGCCTGCCATTGCGCCGCGATATCATCGGGCAGTTCGGGCACCCCGTCGTAGAAGCCCGGCACCACGCAGCGCCCGGCATCGTCATGCAGCCCGCCCAATATGCGCGTCAGCACCCGGATCGGGTTCATCGCGGCACCGCCATACATGCCCGAATGCAGGTCCTTGTCGGGGCCGGTGATCGTCAGTTCTTCGCCCAGCAGCCCGCGCAGCATGGTGATGACCGCGGGCGCGCGGCTTTCGAACAGCCCGGTGTCGCAGATCAGCGCCAGATCGGCCCGAAGTTCGTCGGCGTTGTCCTTGAGAAACGGCACCAGCGAGGGCGAACCGGATTCCTCTTCGCCCTCGAACAGGAATGTCAGGCGGCAGGGCAGGGTGCCGTGCACCGCCTTCCAGGCGCGGCAGGCCTCGACAAAGGTCATCAGCTGGCCCTTGTCATCGGATGCGCCGCGGGCGCGGATCACGCGGCCCTTGGGCGTGTCCTCGATCGCCGGATCGAACGGGTCGCGGTGCCACAGCGCCAGCGGGTCGACCGGCTGCACGTCGTAATGGCCGTAGAACAGCACATGCGGGCCGTCGCCCGGCACATGGCCCACCACCATCGGATGGCCGGGCGTCGTGCGTTTGGACGCGTCAATGCCGATGCTGGCCAGATCGCGCACCAGCCAATCCGCCGCGCGGTCGCAATCCGCGGCATAGGCCGGGTCGGTCGAGATCGAGGGCAGGCGCAGCAATTCGAACAGGCGGTCAATGGCGGCGGGAAGGTCGGAATCGATACGGGCCAGTACGGCGTCGAGGCGCATGGTCATGTCTCCGGGATGGTCGCGCGGAGCGTAGCAACCCGTCCGGCGCTGTCCAGACCCTAGTGCGTGACGACCAGCAGCCCCAGCAGAACCAGCGTCGCGCCAAAGGTCTGGCGCAGGCCGAAGCCTTCGCCGATCCAGAACGCGTATCCCAGGACAAGCGCGGTTTCTGCGGCGATGATGACCACATAGACCAGCGCCAGGTCGAAGCGCCGCAGCAGGACGATTTCGGCCAGGAATGCGGCGAAGAAGCCTAGCGCGCACAGCCCGACGCCCAGCCAGATCTGCCCGGTCGCCGTGATTTTCATCCCGACCGTGGCGACGGCATAGCCAAGCGCGGTCATCAGAATCAGGCTGAGGATTCCTGGCGTGGGAATGGCAAAAAGCGTCATGGCAAAGCCTTGCAAAAGGAAAAAGCGGTCGGGGCGAAAATTCGCGATCGGAAGGGTCGACTGGAAAATATGCGGGAATTTTACCTGTTTCGGCTCGATCCGGACAGTATGGGAAACCTGCCCCCGAAAAATCGCGCCTTTCGGGTTGACCCAGATCAAGGCTGCGACCGAAGGTCTCCCTAGAAACGGTGGACATGAAACGGCCTGCCCGCTAGCTATTCACGAACTTGAATGCGGGTCTGTGCCGCATCCGGCCGCCGGAACCGGCTCATTCCGACGGCGGCCCACTGATCGAAGGAGGCCCCGGTGGACTACACCGCGAAACTCGACACCGCGCTCAACCGCCTTCACGAGGAAGGCCGTTACCGCACATTCATCGATATCGAGCGCAAGAAGGGCCAGTTCCCGCACGCCACCTGGCGCAAGCCCGACGGCACCGAGGCTCCGATCAGCGTCTGGTGCGGCAACGACTATCTGGGCATGGGCCAGCATCCGGCGGTCCTGAGCGCGATGCACGAGGCCATCGACGCCACCGGCGCGGGTTCGGGCGGAACGCGCAACATTTCGGGGACGACGGTCTATCACAAGCGGCTCGAGGCCGAATTGGCGGATCTGCACGGCAAGGAAGCGGCGCTGCTGTTCACCTCGGCCTATATCGCCAACGACGCGACGCTGTCGACGCTGCCCAAGCTGTTTCCGGGCCTCATCATCTATTCCGACGAACTGAACCACGCATCCATGATCGAAGGCGTGCGCCGCAACGGCGGCGCCAAGCGCATCTTCAAGCATAACGATCTGGCCGATCTGCGCGCCAAGCTCGAGGCCGACGACCCGGCCGCGCCCAAGCTGATCGCCTTCGAATCGATCTATTCGATGGACGGCGATTTCGGCCCGATCGAGGCGATCTGCGACCTGGCCGACGAATTCGGCGCCCTGACCTATATCGACGAGGTTCACGCCGTCGGCATGTACGGCCCGCGCGGGGCGGGGGTGGCCGAACGCGACCGGCTGATGCACCGCATCGACATCATCAACGGCACGCTGGCCAAGGCCTATGGCGTGATGGGCGGCTATATCGCGGCCTCGTACAAGATGTGCGATGCGATCCGGTCCTATGCGCCCGGCTTCATCTTCACCACCTCGCTGCCGCCGGCCGTGGCCGCAGGCGCGGCGGCCTCGGTGGCGTTTCTCAAGACATCCGAGGGACAAAAGCTGCGCGACCTGCACCAGGAACGTGCGGCGATCCTGAAGACCCGGCTGAAAGGCATGGGCCTGCCGCTGATCGACCACGGCAGCCATATCGTGCCGGTGATCGTCGGCGACCCGGTGCACACCAAGAAACTCAGCGACATGCTGCTGGATCGCTATGGCATCTATGTGCAACCGATCAACTTCCCCACGGTGCCCCGCGGGACCGAGCGTCTGCGCTTTACCCCGTCGCCGGTGCACGGCCCGGGCGAGATGGACAAGCTGGTCAAGGCGATGGATGCGCTGTGGTCCCACTGTGCGCTGAATCGCGCCGAACTCAGTGCATGAGCCGGTAAAACCTGTCTTTTCCCCCTGTCTGTGGTACTCTGCCCGCAATAAAAGCCCTGCACGAATCGTTGTAGGTGCGATAGGGGCAGAGCCGAGGCACGTGTTCGGGGTCGAGGGACGGCAGGAATGATCGGGCGTAAATCCGACAAGAAACCCGATGTGGAAGACGCAAAGCTGCGCAGCTTTGACGATTTCGATCTGCGCCTGGGTGACATCATGCGCGGCGAACGCGCCACCATGGGCAAATCGCTGCTGGATGTGCAGCGGGAATTGCGGATCAAGGCCAGCTACATCGCCGCGATCGAAAACTGCGATCCTTCGGCGTTCGACACCCCCGGATTCATCGCCGGTTATGTCCGATCCTACGCCCGGTACCTGGACCTGAACCCGGACGAAGCCTTTGCCCAGTTCTGCGCCGAAAGCGGATTTTCCGTCGCGCATGGCATGTCGCAAAAGGCGTCGACCATCCGCAAGCCTTCCGATCCCGATCAGCCGCCGCGCCCCAAGGCGCGCGATCCCTTTACCGACGGCAAGTTGCCGTTCGCCCCGCAGGCCGACAGCGTGCTGTCGCGGATCGAACCGGGCGCGATCGGATCGACGCTCGTGTTGCTGGGTCTGGTTGCGGGCATCGGCTATGGCGGATGGTTCGTGCTGCAGGAAGTGCAGCGCGTGCAGGTCGCGCCGGTCGAACAGACGCCGATCGTCCTCAGTGATCTGGACCCGCTGAACAGCCCTTCCGAAACCCCCGTCGCAGAGGGAACCGAAGCGCCCGCGGCGGCCGGCGTCTTTACGCCGCCAACAACCGAAGCCTTCGACCGTCTCTACCGGCCGCAGGCGCTGGACGTGCCGGTGCTGGTGGCCCGCGACGCGCCGATCTCGACCCTCGACCCCGAAAGCGTGGGGGTCTTCGCCCGTGCCGGACAGCCGGACGGGTCGGTCTGGAACGGGCGCCACGACGAAGCGCAGCGCCTGGCCGCACAGGACCGCGCCGATCCGGCGCCATCCGTGCTGCAACAACATGCCGGTGTGACACTGGTCGCGGTGCGGCCGGTGTGGATCCGGGTGCGCGACGACAACGGCGCCGTGCTGCGCGAGGGCATCCTGAACGCCGGCGATACCTGGCCGGTACCCGCCACCGCCGCTGCCCCTCGGGTGCAGGTCGGCGAAAGCGGCGCGCTCTACTTCGCCGCGCAAGGCAAGGTTCTGGGGCCGGCCGGTCCGCGCGGTTCGGTCACTGCGAATCTGCCGCTCGATGCGGCCGAACTGGTGGGGCGCTATGCCGAGGCCGAGGCGCCCGAAGGATCGGATCTGTCGCGCGTGCTGGCCGATCTCGGGCACATGCTGAACACCCCCGAACAGACCGTCGTCGCCACCGGCCCGACCGTGCCGCCGAAGGTCTACGAAGACGGCCAGCCTGCGGTCACGATCGTCGCAGTGCGCGAAGCCTGGGTGCGGGTGAAATCCGCCAGCGGCGCGACGGTCCACGAGACCATCATGCAGCCGGGCGAGGTATACACCGTGCCGCAGATGGAACAGGCGCCGACGATCCGCACCGGCGATGCGGGTGCGATCTTTTTCGCCGTGAACGGCCAGACCTACGGGCCCTACGGCAGCAACGGCCAGGTTGCGGACAACCTGGCGCTATCGGTCGATACCGTCACAACGCAGTTCGCCGCGACAGACCCTGCCATCAACGCCACGCTGGCCAAGACCGTCGCCGAACTGGGGGCCGTCGCCGCCCCGGCCGATCAGAACTGACTGCGGCCAAGCGCCGGTTGAACCGGCGCGATCGCGGCGCTACCTCTCGGACGAACCGGACCGACGCCCTGTCTGGCCAGAACTCTGGGCAGGGTGTAAGGTTTTCCTGACACATGGCCTTCCGGAGACGCCGATGAGCCTCAATCACGTCCGCCCCTGGCGCAACATCTACCGCCGCAAGTCGCGCCAGATCATGGTCGGGTCGGTGCCCGTGGGCGGCGATGCGCCGATATCGGTGCAAACGATGACCAACACCGTGACCACCGATGTTCCGGGCACCATCGCGCAGATCCAGGCCGCGGCCGAGGCAGGCGCCGATATCGTCCGCGTGTCGGTTCCGGATGAAGCGTCGTCCAGGGCGCTGCGCGAGATCGTCCGCGAAAGCCCGGTACCGATCGTCGCGGACATCCATTTCCACTACAGGCGCGGGATCGAGGCGGCCGAGGCGGGCGCCGCGTGCCTGCGCATCAATCCCGGCAATATCGGCAACCAGGACCGCGTGCGCGAGGTCATCAAGGCTGCCCGCGACCACAACTGTTCGATCCGGATCGGGGTGAACGCCGGCAGCCTTGAAAAACACCTGTTGGACAAATACGGCGAGCCGTGTCCCGACGCGATGGTGGAAAGCGGGCTGGATCACATCAAGATCCTGCAGGACAACGATTTTCACGAGTTCAAGATCAGTTGCAAGGCATCCGACGTGTTCATGGCCGCCGCCGCCTACCAGGCCCTGGCCGAGGCCACCGACGCACCGATCCACCTGGGCATCACCGAGGCCGGCGGGCTGATGACCGGCACGATCAAGTCGGCAATCGGCCTGGGCAACCTGCTGTGGATGGGCATCGGCGACACGATACGCGTGTCGCTGTCGGCTGATCCGGTCGAAGAGGTCAAGGTCGGCTACGAGATCCTGAAATCGCTGGGCCTGCGCCATCGCGGCGTGAACATCATTTCCTGCCCGTCCTGCGCAAGGCAGGGCTTTGACGTGATCAAGACGGTCGAGGCGCTGGAAAAGCGGCTGGAACACATAAAGACGCCGATGTCGCTGTCGATCATCGGTTGCGTGGTGAACGGCCCGGGCGAGGCGCTGATGACCGATGTGGGCTTTACCGGCGGCGGCAACGGCGCCGGCATGGTCTATCTGGCGGGCAAACAAAGCCACAAACTGTCGAACGACCAGATGATCGACCACATCGTCGAGCAGGTCGAGAAGAAGGCGGCCGAGTTGGAGGCACAGGCATCCGAGGCCCAGGCAGCGGAATAGGCGCCTAGCGCGCGGCCCGAAGATAGCGCTCCAACACGAAATCCGGCATGTGCCCGCGGATCAGCCTGTCGGGCATGACGTAGGACGGCACGGTGTCGAGCGTGAGATCGCCGAGCAAGGCCGCGCCGTCGGGCGTGCCCGCATCGATCACCGTCGCGTGCAGGCCAAGACGCTGCACAACCGCGTCGAGCTCGTCGGCGGCGGTTTCGCAGGTCGGGCAATCCGGACCGATGAACAGGGCGATCGCTGCATCTTCGGGTCCGAAAAGCGCGTCGTATCGCGCCCCGATCCGCCCAAGATCGGCGGCGATTTCTTCGGCATAGGCATCGGTCACGGACGGCGCCGGACCAGCTGGCGCCGTCAGGGCCTGCAAGCGATCGCGCAGGCTGCCACGGTCACCGGTCTCGGCCGCCGCGGCGCTTGCCGCGACCACAAGGACCAGCGCGATGCGCACCACTGGCTCAGCCGCGCTCGCCTGCCACGATCTGGCGCATCCCGTCCAGCGGCACGTAGCCGCGCACCATGCGTTCGCCCATCACGAAGCTGGGCGTGCCATTGATCTGCAACCTCTGTGCCAGCGCGCGGGTCTCGTCGATGCGGCGGGCGACCTCGGGGCTTTCCATCTCGGCCATGATCGCGTTCGCATCCAGACCCATCGTGTCCGCGATGCGCTGCAACGTCGCCTCGTTCGGCGCGCCTTCCAGTGCGATCAGCGCCTCGTGCACCGCCTTGTAGGCGTCCGGCCCGGCGGTGATCAGCGTCGCGATGGCAAAGCGCGACGACACCAGCGATGCGTCGCCCAGGATCGGGAATTCCTTGACGACGAAACGGATATTGCCATCGCTTTCGATCAGTTCGGTCACTTCGGGATGGGCGCGGCGGCAATAGCCACAGCGATAGTCGATGAATTCGACGATGGTGATATCGCCGTCGGGATTGCCGCCGACCCAGGAAAACCCGTCATCGAACAGGGCCGCGGCGTTGTCCTGCACAAGCGACACGTCCGCGGATGCCTGCGCCTCGGCCTCTTGCTGCTCCAGCACCGCGACCGCTTCCATGATGACCTGCGGGTTTTCCAGCAGATAGGCGCGCACCTGGGCTCCGAAAGCCTGTCGCTGTTCGTCTGTCATCGCGTCGAAGTCGATAACCGGCGCGGTTTCCGAGGCCAGCGCCGCGCTGCCCAGAAATCCCGCCAGCGCCAGCGCCAGAAAACCGGTCTTGTTCGTCGTGCCCGTCATCGTTCTTGCCTTTCCCGTTGTTTCAGCGCCGCTTCGCCCGCCGCGCAGCATCTAGCACATCCTGCGCCCGTTGCCATGGCCCGGACCCCTGCGGCAGCGCGCCTTCGGCGCGTTTGGCGTGGATTTCCGCGTCATCCAGACGCCCTTGCAGCGCATAGCGTTCCGCGGTGACGACCGATGCCATGGCGTTCTGGCCGCTGCGCGCATAGGCGACCGCCAGGTCGCGCAGGATCCGGGCATCGCCGAAATCGCGGTTGCGCGCCTGTTCGAGCACGTTCAGCGCGTCGGAATAGCGCCCGACCGCCAGCAGGGCGCGGCCGTAGCCCCCCAGGATCAGCGCCTCGCGCGGGGCCATGGCGGCGGCGGCGCGATAGACCTGCGCCGACGCCTCGAACTGGCGCGATTCCAGCAAGATCTGGCCCTTGAGTTCCAGCAGGTAGGGATCCTTGGTCCGCAGGGCCAGCGCGGCGTCGATGGCGGGCAGCGCCTTGGACAGGTTGGACTGGCGGTGATGGGCCACTGCCTCGCGCATCAGGGCGATGTCGCGGCTGGCGCTGTCCTTGGCGCGCCGCAGGGTCCAGTTCGGCGCACGCGAAAAGGCCGACAGCTTGCCCTGGATACGGGCGAACCAGTAATTCGCGGCGCCGTCCTGCACGGCCTGGCCGGTATGGCCGGCCACCAGCCCCTTGAGCGCGCGCAGCCGGTCGCTGGTCAAGGGATGCGTGCGCATATAGGGGTCCTGGCGGCTGACCGACAGCGCCTCCTGCCCGCGAAACAGCTCCTGTACCGCCACGGCACCGGCGGGATCGACGCCGGCACGAAGAAGGTAGCGAACCGAGGCGATATCGGCCGACGCTTCTTCGGCGCGGGTATGCGACAGGAACAGCCGCAGGGCCGAGCTTTGCGATCCGATGGCGATGCCTGCGGCCACCTCGCCACCGGCCTCGCCTCCGGCCGCGGCACCGGCCGCGGCGGCCAGGATCAGCCCCAGCCCCGCGGCATTGCGCGCAGCGCGCATGTTGCCCAGACGGCGGGTGATATGGCCGTTGGTGATATGTGCGGCCTCGTGCGCGATCACGGCCTGCAACTCGGCCGCGGTCTTGAGCTTCAGGATCAGGCCGGAATGCAGAAAGATGCGCTGCGTGTCGACGACGAAGGCATTCAGCGTGTTGTCGTCGATCACCAGGATTTGCACCTGGTTCGGGCTGAGCCCTGCGGCACGCAATACCGGATCGGCCAGTTGGCGCAGCGAATACTCGATATCGGCATCGCGCAACAGCGTGACGCCCGCCTGCAAGGGATACGCCATCATCAGCCACAGGCCGACCGTCAGGGCGAATAGCCGGGGAAGGATCATTGACGTGGGTTCCGCTTCGCTCGTAAGCCGTCGGGGGCACAATAGAGAGGTCAGGATGCGGAACTCAAGGCGCGGCGCCGTCGATCCCTTCATCGTGATGGACGTCATGGAAGCGGCCCGGCAGGCCGAGGAGGCCGGCCGTCACATCATCCACATGGAAGTGGGCCAGCCCGGCACACCGGCACCGCAAGCCGCCCGCGACGCGCTGGCCCGGGCGATGCAGTCCGACCCGCTCGGCTATACCGTGGCTTTGGGGCTGCCCGCCCTGCGGCAAAGGATTTCAAGGCTTTACGGCGAATGGTACGGTGTCGATCTGGACCCGCGCCGGGTGGTTGTCACGCCGGGATCTTCGGGCGGTTTCATCCTGGCCTTCACCGCGTTCCTCGACGGCGGCGACCGGGTGGCGCTTGGCGCGCCGGGCTATCCGTCCTACCGCCAGATCCTGCGCGCGCTCGACCTGGTGCCGGTCGAGGTGCAATCCTCGGCGGGAAACCGCCTGCAACCGGTGCCGGACGACCTGACCGCGCTGGACTGGCAGGGGTTGATGGTGGCCTCACCCGCCAATCCCACCGGCACGATGCTGGATCGCGCCGCGCTGGCCGCGCTGATCGGCAGTGCGCAGGACCGCGGTGCGGCGTTCTTTTCCGACGAGATCTACCACGGCATCGAATACGAGGCGAAGGCGGTCAGTGCGCTGCAGATCAGCGACGATGTCTGCGTGATCAATTCGTTCTCCAAGTATTTCAGCATGACCGGCTGGCGGGTCGGCTGGCTGGTCGTGCCCGAGGCCAATATCCGCCAGATCGAACGGCTGGCGCAGAACCTGTTCATCTGCGCGCCCCATGCCGCGCAGGTCGCGGCACTGGCGGCGATGGACGCGACCGAGGAATTGCAGGCCAACATGGCGGTCTACGCCCGCAACCGCGCATTGATGATGGAGGGGTTGCCCAAGGCCGGGTTCGACCGCCTGGCGCCACCCGACGGCGCCTTCTACGTCTATGCCGATGTCAGCCATCTGACCGACGACAGCCGCGCCTTCGCCGCCGAAATCCTGGAACATGCCGGCGTCGCGGTGACGCCGGGGCTGGATTTCGACCCCGAGCGCGGCGCCGGCACGCTGCGGTTTTCCTATGCCCGCGCCACCGCCGATATCGAGGAAGGGCTGGCGCGGTTGGCGGCCTTCATGGCGGCGCGCGGGTAGTCGTCTTTCCCCGTCCATCAGGGGTGCGAATCCCGCGTTCTGCATGCTAGTCTGCCGCCAATCGCGCGACGCGCGCAGGACAAGAGCATGAGCAGGCTTCTACTGACCCTCGTTATGGCCCTCTGGGCCGGACTGGCGGCTGCGCAGGCGCCGACGGCGCTGGCGCGCGCCGAGGCCGGTGCGGTGTCCGACACGCTGTGGGGGCGTACCGAGATCGCGCTCGAGCTGAGCCAGGGCGTGCCGTGGCGGGCCTATACTCTGACCGGGCCCGACCGGCTGGTCATCGATTTCCGCCAGGTCGACTGGTCGGGGCTGGATCCCGCGACCTTCGGCACCAGCCCCCGGATCGCCGCGATGCGCGCCGGGCCGCTGATGTCGGGCTGGTCGCGGCTGGTGGCCGAACTGGCCGAACCGATGGCCATCGACAAGGCCGCGCTGAACATCGACAAGACCAGCGGCAAGGCGCGGCTGTCGGTCAGCCTGCGCGGTATCGACCGTGCCGCGTTCGACGCCGGCGCCGGCGCGCCGGCCGATCCGACATGGGACCTGCCGCGCATCGCGCGCGCCGAACCCGCAACCACCGGCGGCGACGGCCGGTTGGTCGTCATGCTGGACCCCGGCCATGGCGGCATCGACCCCGGCGCACAGCGCGGTGACGTGACCGAAGCCGACCTGATGCTGCTGTTCGCCCGCGAATTGCGCGACGTTCTGATGCGGACCGGGCGCTTCGACGTGCGCCTGACGCGCGATGCCGACGCCTTCGTATCGCTCGAAGGCCGCGTGGCCGCCGCGCACGAGGCCGGCGCCGACCTGTTCGTCAGCCTGCATGCCGACGCGCTGGCCGAAGGGGTGGCGCATGGCGCGTCGGTCTACACCTTGTCCGAAGAGGCCAGCGACGCCGCTTCGGCCGCGCTGGCCGAACGGCACGACCGAGACGACCTGCTGTCGGGCGTGGATCTCACGCAATCGGACGACACCGTCGCGCAGGTGCTGATGGGTCTGGCGCGGCTCGACAACACGCCACGGTCGCAGGCGCTGGCGCGGCACCTGATCGACGGCATCGACAACGCGCTCGGACACGTGCACAAACGCCCGTTGCGGCAGGCCGGGTTTTCCGTTCTCAAGGCCGCCGATATCCCGTCGGTGCTGATCGAGGTGGGGTTCCTGTCGACCGACCACGACCTCAAGAACCTGCAGGACCCGGCCTGGCGGGCGGGCATGGCGGCAGGCATTCGCGACGGCATCGCGGCCTGGGCACTGGAAGACGCCGCGCTGGCGCGTCTGCGGCGGCAATGAGCGGGGCAGGGCCGGTTTGGCCCCCGTCGCCACGTTGTGTTTTGACGCCCCATCCCTGCGGGTATAATGAAGCCCGGCTTATGCTGTGGGAGCGACCGTGACTCGGTTCATCTTTTCCTTCTTCGGCGCGATTTTCAGCGTCCTGACCCTGGGCACGATGATGGTCGCCCTGACCGTCGGCGCGGTGTTCTGGATGTATGGCCGCGACCTGCCCAGCCATGACAGCCTGGCGCAATACACGCCGCCGACGATCAGCCGGATCTATTCCACCGAAGGCCAGGTGATCGACGAGTTCGCGCAGGAACGCCGCCTGTTCACGCCCGCAGACGAAATCCCGGATCTGGTGAAGCAGGCCTTCATCTCGGCCGAGGACAAGAATTTCTACGATCACAAGGGCTATGACGTGCGCGGCATCGCCGCGGCCGCGGTGCAGGCGGTGCAGTCGCGCGGACGCGACGTGCGCGGCGCCTCGACGATCACCCAGCAGGTGATGAAGAACTTCCTGCTCTCCGGCGATCGCCGCGCCGAACGCAAGATCAAGGAAATCATTCTTGCCGCCCGCGTCGAACAGGCGCTGAGCAAGGAAAAGATCCTCGAGCTGTATCTGAACGAAATCTTCCTCGGTCAGAATTCCTATGGCGTGACAGCCGCGGCGCAGACCTATTTCAACAAGACGCTGAACGAACTGGCACCGCACGAAGCGGCCTTTCTGGCGTCTCTGCCCAAGGCGCCCTCGGACTACCATCCGGTCCGGCAGAAGGAACGCCTGGTCGCCCGGCGCAACTTCGTGCTCAAGGAAATGTACGAGAACGGCTATATCGACCGTGCCACCTACGAGGCCGAGATCGCCACGCCGCTGAAATCGGTCCAGAACGGCGATTTCGAACCCTATCAGCGCGCCCTGCCGCCGCGCGACTATTTCACCGACGAGATCCGCCGGCAATTGTCCGAGGATTTCGGCGAAGACCAGTTCTTTTCCGGCGGCTATTCGGTCCGCGCGACGCTGGACCCGTCCATGCAGGTCGAAGCCGCCAAGGCGTTGCGCCGGGCGCTGGAAAACTACGACCGGTCGCTGGGTCGCTGGCGCGGCACCGGCAAGACGATCCCGGTCGAGACGCTGGCGGACGAAACCGCCTGGCGGGCGGCGCTGGCCGATGTCCGGGTGGCCCGCGACATCGACCTCGACGGGCCGTGGCTGGTGGCGGTGGTGCGCGAGGTGCGCGACCAGGAACTGGTGATCGGGATCGAGAATTTCACCCTCGGCGATCCGCGCGGCATGACCGTACCGCGCAGCGATACCAGCTGGTTCAGCGGCAACCTGTTCGACAATTTCGAACCCGGCGACGTGATCCATGTCCGCGAATACACCGAAGGCGGGCAATTCCTGCGCTGGAGCCTGCGCCAGGTGCCGCAGGTGCAGGGCGGCTTCATGGCGATGGACGTCAATACCGGCCGGGTGATCGCGATGCAGGGCGGGTTTTCCTACCAGCATTCGGTGTTCAACCGCGCCACCCAGGCGCTGCGCCAGCCGGGGTCCAGCTTCAAGCCCTTCGTTTACGCCGCCGCCCTGGACAGCGGCTATACCCCGGCGACCATCGTGGTCGACGCCCCGATCGAGATCGACACGCCGCAGGGGATCTGGCGGCCCAAGAACGCGTCCAACCAGTTCTACGGACCCACGCCCCTGCGCACCGGTATCGAACAATCGCGCAACCTGATGACCATCCGTCTCGCGCAAGAGGTCGGCATGGACACGGTGGCGCGCTACGCCGAGAAATTCGGCGTCTACGACAACATGGGCCGGGTGCTGGCCAACGCGCTCGGGTCGGACGAAACCACGCTGTTCAAGATCGTCGCGGCCTATGCGATGTTCGCCAATGGCGGCGAACGGGTGGAACCGACGCTGGTCGACCGGGTGCAGGACCGCTACGGCCAGACCGTCTACAGCCACGATGCCGAAGAAGGCAACCGGCGGGTCTGCGTCGATTGCACCGATGCGAACATCGCGCCGGGTCAAAGCCCGCGCATCGTCAACCAGCGCGAACGGGTGATGAACGCCGTCACCGCCTACCAGCTGACCACGATGCTTCAGGGCGTCGTCGATCGCGGCACCGCGCGGCGCACGGTCAACCTGCCGGTGCCGACCGCCGGCAAGACCGGCACCACCAACGACGCCAAGGACGTTTGGTTCGTCGGTTTCACGTCGAATATCGTGGCAGGCTGCTATATCGGTTTCGACACGCCCCGCAGCCTGGGCGAAGGCGCCTCGGGCGGTGGCCTGTGCGGCCCGGTCTTCAACCAGTTCATGCAGACGGCGGTGCAGAAATACGGCGGCGGCAAGTTCCGCGTGCCCGAAGAATGCCAGTTCATCAATATCGATCGCTTCACCGGCGCGCGCCTGTCGGACGGCGCCACCGGCGAGAACGTCGTGGCGGAATGCTTCCGCGAGGGCGAAGAGCCGATCTTCGGCATCCAGTTCGACGGCGGCTTTGCCATTTCCGGCGATTTCGAGCGGATCAACCCCGGTGGCCTGGACGCCGGTCGCACCGTCACCACCTCGACCGGGCGCAAGGTGCAGGTGGCCCCCAAGGCCAGCTTCGGAACGCTCAGCTCGGGCGGCCTGTACTGACAGTCACAGGCTGCGCAGACGGCCTGACGCGTCGATCACCGTGATCCGCGTCAGCGCGGCGTCGGCCTTGAGCCTTTGCAGGCGCTCAAGCGGCATGAAAACGGCCGCGGTCGACAGGGCATCGGCCAGCGTGGCGCTTGCCGCCTCGATCGATACCGTGGACCAAAGCGGGTCTTCGCCATGCGGTCCCAGGATGTGATGCGCGGTGCCAAGCCGCAAAGCACCGGGGCTGGACGTGGCGATCGCGCCGTCGGTCACACTGCGCTGACCGACCGCGCCGAAGACCGGATCGGCCAGCCCCAGCCGGTAGGGCCCGCCCAGGGCCGCCTGTTCGCCGATATCCACCAGCGTCCGGGTGAAACCACGCTGGCGCAGCAGGTCGCAGACCAGGTCGGTGGCGTAACCCTGCGCGATGCCGTTGAAGGTCAGGGCCTGGTGGCGGCCCAGAACGATCCCCGCCGCGTCGAACCGCACCCGCCGCCAGGCCACCAGCGACTGCGCCCAGGCGGTATCTGCGCCCGTGGCATGGGCGTGCCAAAGCGGTTGCACGGTCGGATCGAACAGCCCGCCGGTCAGCCGATGCGCCGCGTCCGCCTGCCGCATCAGCGCCAGGAACCGCTTGTCCGGGCGCCGCAGATGTCCGCTGCCGTTCAGCCGCGACAGGCTGGATGTCTCGCGGTACAGGCTGAACAGGTCCTCGATCCGGTCGAGCATCGCCGGGATATCGGCCAGCGTGCGGTGGGTTTCCCGCGGCGGGCCTTCCAACGTCACCGACACCTCGGCACCAAGCGCGAAACCGCGCCAGGTTTCGGCCCGGGCAAGGCCCGGCGCACAGGCAAAGGCCGCCGCCAGTGCCAGGAACCGACGGCGCCTCATGTCACCGGCACCTGGTTGGGATGGCCTGTCAGGCGCGGCGCACGGCTGCCGGCGCGGCCTTTCAGCACCAGCGGCACGCATTGCGTCGCGTCGTCATGGATGGTCACGCAATCAAGGCACTGGAAGCATTCGTTATACTGTATCTCGCCGGTCTTGCGGATCGCGCCGTACTGGCATTTCACCCGGCACAGCTGGCAGGGCGATCCGCATTCCACCCGCCGCGGAATCCAGCGCCGCAGCCGCAGCGCGCCACCGATCGCCATCAGCGCACCAAGCGGGCAGAGGTAGCGGCAGAAGCCCTTGAAGGTGACCATGCCCAGCACCAGCCAGCCCGCGGCATAGGCAACGTAATACCATTCGCGCACGAAGAAGGTGGTGATCGCGGTCTTGAACGGCTCGATCTCGGCGGCCTTGTCCATGTGGGACGGCGCGAACAGGGTCACCGCGACCAGCCCCGCCAGCGCGACGTATTTCAGCCATTTCAGCCGCTGGTCCCAGGCGCGCGACGGCTCCCACCGTGGCAGGCGCAGCAGCCGGCCCAGATGGTGGGCGAATTCCTGCATCGCCCCGAACGGGCACAGCCAGCCGCAGAACAGCCCGCGCCCCCACAGCACGAAACCCAGGATCGCCGCGCCCCAGACCAGCAGCGAGAACGGATCGTAGAGCAGGAACGCATAGGATCCGCCCGCCATCGCCGTCTGCAACCCCGCCAGCGGCGTGACGATCGACAGTTGACCCTGACCCCACCAGCCGACAAAGCCCAGCATCGCCGCCAGAAAGCCCAGCCGCAGCGGCGTATAGCCCGGCGCCCCCGCCAACCGGCCTTGCGCGAACAGCAAAAGCGGCAGCAACAGCATCAGACCGGCCGCCAGGATCACGAGGTCGGTCTGGCGCGCCCGCAGCGCTTCCTGGAACGGGGTCAGGCGTTGCACCGGCTCGGGGCGGACAAAGAACCGTTCCGGCGTGGCGTGTTCGGCGCGCAGCGTGACCGATCCGATCTCGGGCTGGAACATGCCGTGTTCGCGCACCACGTCGGCCGTCACCATCCACGGGCTGGCCGGGTCGAAGCCCAGCCGCCGGTCGGTGCGCAGGATCATCGCCACGCCGTCATGCAATGCATCCGGCACGCCCTCGGCCAGTTCGACGAACAGATCGGCATCGCGCAGCGCCACCGGGAATCCGCCCTGTTCCGCGCCCAGCAGATCGGGCGCGGTGTTGCGCACGAAATCCTCGGACACCAGGCCATGCCGGCCGGTTTCCACCAGCAGGATCGGTTCGTCGAAGGTCGAGACCGACATGAAGGCGTCCAGTTGCTCCAGCGTGTCGGGCGACAGCAGCGCGCGGGCGATCGACCGCGGCCCCAGGTCGGCCACCCAGAGATCCAGGTAGGGCGCATCGGGGTCGTCCAGCGCCTCGGGGTCATCGTCATCCCAGACCGTGCCTTCGAACAGCGCCTGCACCTCGGCATTGCTGACGGTGGTGCGGCGGATCAGGCCCTGTTCGACCAGGCTGTCCCAGTCATGCGTCTCGGTCACTTCGGGGTTGGGCGCGGCGGGCGGTCCGGCGGCGATCCCGCCCATCTTTTCGCGCGCCACCTGCAAGGCGGCGGCCAGGATCGATTCATGCGCGATGCGAACCGACGCCGTCGCCTTGGTCACGCCATCCAGATAGACCAGCCCGCTGCCGCTGCTGGCGCCGCCATAGGGCGTGCCGACCACCAGGCTGTCGGAAATCGAATGGCCGCGATATTGCTCGAAAAAGGCGTGGAACGGCGCTTCGCCCAGACCCGAGACGAAGATCGGTTCGTTGTGGCCCAGCAGCTTGGCATCCAGGAACCGGCCTTCGAGGTCCAGCACCACCAGCACGTTGATCGGGGCGCCGGAAAAGCCGGGCAGGGGGGCCATCGGTTCGGTCTGAAAGACGTACCCCGCATGCGCCCCGCCGGAATTCAGCAACTCGTAGACACCGTTTTCGCCGATCTGCTCGCCCAGGCCCATCGGCGCAAAGACATGTTCGGCCAGCACCTCGCGCGGGACCGCCTCGGCCAAAGCCGACAGGCTGGCCAAGAGCCACAGAACCAAGGCAAGAAACACGCGACGTCCCATGCCGCAAATCTACGCGCGCTGCCCTTCGGGCAGGTATGCGACCTTGGTGCTAGAGGCCCCGCCGGCCGCACATCGTAGAGTGCCCGGCAGGAGAGACCCCGATGCCGGATACCGCCCGCGCGCCGCTGCATGTCACCCTGGTTTCGCTGACCGGGCTGGGACTGGTCTGGCTGCTGGCCGCGTGGATCAGCGACGACCCGTCGATCCTGCCGGGTCCGGCCGCCGTGGCCGAGGTCATCGCCCGCGAGGCGCAGGGCGGCAAGCTGGGCTTTCACATCGTCCAGACGCTGCGCCGGGTTCTGCTGGCTTTCTGCCTGGCCATGGCGGTGGGCTGCGCGCTCGGCATCCTGACCGGTCTTTCGGCGCGCGCCAATCGCTGGCTCGATCCCTGGATCACCGTGTTTCTCAACCTGCCCGCGCTGGTCATCATCGTGCTGTGCTACCTGTGGATCGGTCTGAACGAGGTCGCCGCGGTGATCGCCGTGGCCCTGAACAAGACCGCGATGGTCGCCGTGACCATCCGCGAAGGTGTGCGCACCCTGGATCGCGGCGTGGGCGATATGGCGCGGGTCTATCGCATGACGCCGCTGGCGCGCCTGCGCCACGTGATCTGGCCACAGCTCGGGCCCTTCGTCGCCACCAGCACGCGCAACGGGCTGGCGGTGATCTGGAAGATCGTGCTGGTGGTCGAATTCCTGGGCCGCTCGAACGGGGTGGGGTTCCAGATTCACCTCTATTTCCAGCTGTTCGACACCGCCGGCGTGCTGGCCTATGCGCTCAGCTTCACCGCCGTGATGCTGGCCATCGAATACGGGCTGGTGCAACGCTGGGAACGTCGCAGCGCCGCCTGGCGCCATGTCTGAGCCGATGCGGGCTTGACGCCGGGCGCGGGGCAGGGCGGTATCGCGCCCGACACCGATGGGAGTTCCACCTTGGCCTACCTCTTTCCCCCCCGCCCGCAACCCGCCCTCAGCGTTCAGGGCACCGACGCGCTCTATCCCGTGGCCCGCATCTTTTGCGTCGGGCGCAACTATGTCGAACATGCCCGGGAAATGGGGGGCGAGGTCGACCGCGAGGCGCCGTTCTATTTCACCAAGTCGCCGCATCACATCGCGCTGACCGGAACGACCCTGCCATATCCGCCGGGCACCAGCGACTACCACCACGAGGTCGAACTGGTCGTGGCGCTCGGCGCGCCGCTGGTCGCCGCGACCGAGGCCGAGGCGATGGATGCGGTCTATGGTTATGGCGTCGGGCTGGACATGACCCGGCGCGACCTGCAGGCGCAGGCCAAGGACAAACGCCGGCCCTGGGACATCGGCAAGGATGTCGAAGGCTCGGCCGTCCTGGGCCCGCTGACACCCGCCGCCGATTTCGGCACACCCGGCCCGCAGCGCATCGCGCTGACGGTGAACGGCGAGACGCGGCAACAGGCGCATCTGTCCGACATGGTCTGGCCCGTCGGCCCGCTGCTGGCGCATCTGTCGGGGCTCTACACGCTGGGCGCGGGCGATCTGGTGATGATGGGCACCCCCGCCGGCGTCGGCCCGGTGCGCCCCGGCGACGCGCTCGAGGCCACTCTCGACGGCTGCGCGCCGCTGCACGTGGCGTTCAAGGCATAGGCGTCAAGACGGGCGTTGCGCGATCGGGCCTGTCGGCAGGTCTGCGGGACAACCCGGGCGTTCACCGCGTTTGCTGGAAGGGCCGTTTTGGTGCACGCAGGATGGACCTGAGCCCTGCCGGATATTGTGCAGGGTGCCTGCAAAGATCAAGGTGCCATCATGGCAACGGAACTGGATTTCTCCTTCGCTGCGCTGACCGTTCCGGCGAGACGGCACATCCGGGTGTTTCAGATCCACCAGTTTCTCGATCGTTTTGCCATGGGTTTGACGGTTGCCGTTGTTGCACTGGCGCTGACCGATCGAGGCATGGATCTTTTCCAGATTTCGCTACTCTTTGGTGTCTACTCACTAACGACCATGGCGATGGAACTCCCGTTCGGCGGATTGGCCGACACCATCGGACGCAAGCCGGTCTTTCTGGCAGCGGTCATCGCCAGCCTGGTCTCCCTCGCCCTCTTCCTCTCGACAAGCGATTTCCATGTTCTCGCGCTCTCATTTGCCTTCATCGGTTTTGGACGCGCGCTGCGCTCGGGCACGCTCGACGCCTGGTTCGTTGAAACCTTCAGGGCCGCTGCGCCGAATGCCGATGTTCAACCCGCCCTTGCAAAGGCGCAATGGGCCAATGCCATGGGCCTTGCCCTGGGGGCGGTTGTGGGCGGCCTTCTGCCCGATTTCTTCGGCTCGGTGGCACAGAAATCGGGTTTCAGTGTCTACGATGTATCCTACGCGGCGAGCTTGGCAGTGATGCTGGGCGTGTTCGTCTACACCTTGCTTGTTATCGTGGAAAAACCGCGCCCGCTGAACCCGCAGGCTCTGAAACACGGGTTCACCACGGTTCCTTTGGTCATCAAGGATGCCGGTCTTCTCGCCCTCAGACATCCGACTTTGTCGGTGCTTCTGGCGGCTCTGGCGTTTTTCCTGATGGCGACCAACCCGGTCGAGGTGATCTGGCCGACCCATGCCAAGCCCATGTTGGAGGAAGGCTATGCAAACACGGTCATCGGTGTCCTGACCGCTGCCTATTTCTTCTCGATCGCGTTCGGCGCGTGGCTGTCGCCGCGCATCAGTCGGATCTTCAGGCGGCGGCACGCCGTTACCCTTGCGGTGGCTTTTGCCTGCATGGCCGGCGTTCAGATCGCCTTGGCTTTGCAGGGCGGTATTGTCGGATTTCTGTTGGTTTTCATTGTGTATTCCGTCGTCCTTGGCGTATCCGAAACACCCGCCAGCAGTATTCTGCATGGATGCGTGGAAGACCGCCAGCGATCCACGATGCTGTCTTTGCGGTCGCTGATACAGCAACTCGGGGCCGCTCTGGGCCTGATACTGGCGGGCGCCATCGCCGATGTTTACTCCACACCCACGGCATGGATTGTCGGCGCCGCGTTTCTTGTCATTGCCGTGATCCTGATCGGCATCCTTGCCAAAAGGCTTGCCGCAGAGCGTGGATAGCGGCCCTTCGAGCGACCTGCGGCATCGGTCGGAACGGGCTCGAAACCACAATCCGCCACCGAACGCCCGCACCGCGCATCGCCATCGGGGCAGGGGATTGGTAGGCCCGGAGGGACTCGAACCCCCAACCAAGGCGTTATGAGCGCCCTGCTCTAACCAATTGAGCTACAGGCCCACCGTGGTCCCTGACTACCAGAGCGCGGTCACGCGTCAAGCCGTGCGATTGCAGGCCTGCGCGGGATGCGCTAAGCGCGGCGCAACGGCAGCAGGAGACATCCGATGAGCGACGGCAAGAATGGCCTCACCTATGCCCAGGCGGGCGTCGATATCGACGCCGGCAACGCGCTGGTCGAACGGATCAAACCCGCCGCCAGGCGCACCAGCCGCCCCGGGGTGATGTCAGGCCTGGGCGGGTTCGGCGCGTTGTTCGACCTCAAGGGCGCGGGCTATTCCGACCCTGTCCTGGTCGCCGCGACCGATGGGGTGGGCACCAAGCTGCGCATCGCCATCGATACCGGCCATGTCGACGGCGTGGGCATCGACCTGGTGGCGATGTGCGTCAACGACCTGGTCTGCCAGGGTGCCGAGCCGCTGTTCTTCCTGGATTACTTCGCCACCGGCAAGCTGGATACCGACAGGGCCGCGCGGGTGATCGAAGGCATCGCCGAGGGCTGCGTGCGTTCGGGCTGCGCGCTGATCGGCGGCGAGACGGCGGAAATGCCGGGCATGTACCCGGCGGGCGATTTCGACCTCGCGGGCTTTGCCGTGGGCGCGATGGAACGCGGCGCGGCCCTGCCCGACGGCGTCGCCAAGGGCGACGTTCTGCTGGGCCTCGCCTCGGACGGGGTGCATTCCAACGGTTATTCGCTGGTGCGCAAGATCGTCGAGGTCTCGGGGCTGGGCTGGGACGCCGATTGCCCCTGGAGCGACGGCTCGCTGGGTGCCGCGCTGCTGACGCCGACGCGGCTCTACGTCAAGCCGGCGCTGTCCGCCATCGCCACCGGCGGCGTGCATGCGCTGGCCCATATCACCGGCGGCGGCCTGACCGAAAACCTGCCCCGCGTCCTGCCCGAAGGCCTGGGCGCCGAGATCGACCTTTCCGCCTGGCGCATGCCCGGCGTCTTCGCCTGGCTGGCCGCCACCGGTGGGATCGCGGGGCCCGAGATGCTCAAGACCTTCAATTGCGGCATCGGCATGGTGGTCGTGGCCGGTGCCGACAGTGCCACGGCGGTGACGGCGGCGCTGCGCGAGGCGGGCGAAACGGTCATCCCGTTGGGCACGGTCGTCGGCGGGCGCGGCGTAACCTACACCGGAACGCTGGCTTGAAGCGCGTCGCCATCCTGATTTCCGGCGGCGGGTCCAACATGGTCAGGCTGGTCGAGGCGATGACCGGCGACTGCCCCGCACGTCCCTGCCTTGTGCTCGCCAACGTCCCGGGGGCGGGCGGCCTGGCCCGGGCGCAGGCGCTTGGCGTGCCGACGGCACTGGTCGATCACAAGCCGTTCGGGCCGGACCGCGCCGGGTTCGAGACGGCGCTGACGGCCGAACTGGACAAGGCGCAACCGGACATCATCGCCTTGGCGGGGTTCATGCGGGTGCTGACCGAACGCTTCGTGACCCGCTGGCAGGGCCGGATGCTGAACATCCATCCCTCGCTCTTGCCGAAATATCGCGGGCTGAACACCCATGCCCGCGCCATCGAGGCCGGCGATGCCGAAGCGGGCTGCACCGTGCACGAGGTCACCGCCGAGCTGGACGACGGCCCGATCCTCGGTCAGGCCCGCGTGCCGATCCGGCCCGGCGACACGCCAGAGACGCTGGCCGCACGGGTGCTGGAACAGGAACACCGGCTCTACCCGGCCGTGCTGTGCCGGTTCGCCGCGGGCGACCGGCGGCCCTTGCGGGTGCCCTGAGCCGATATTGCAAAGCGCGGCGACCTCGCTAAAGTCGCCGGACATCAAAAATAGCGGCACGACCGCACGATACGATTGCGAGGCCCGATGCAGACCCTGACGACGACCGAAGAGCTGGCGGCGTTCTGTGACCGGGCCAGGGACGTGCCATATGTCACGGTCGATACCGAGTTCCTGCGCGAACGCACCTATTATTCCAAGCTCTGCCTGGTCCAGCTGGCCCTGCCGGGGTCCGGCGACGGCGACGCGGTTCTGGTCGACCCTCTGGCGGATGGGCTGTCGCTCGACCCGCTGATCGCGCTGTTCCGCAATCGCGACGTGGTCAAGGTGTTCCATGCCGCCCGCCAGGATCTCGAAATCTTTTACATCGACCACGGCGTGATCCCCGAACCGCTGTTCGACACCCAGGTCGCGGCGATGGTCTGCGGCTTCGGCGACCAGGTGGGCTATGAGACGCTGGTCAAACGCATCGCCAAGGCGCAGCTCGACAAATCCTCGCGCTTTACCGACTGGTCGCGCCGGCCGCTCACCGATGCCCAAAAGACCTATGCGCTGGCCGACGTGACGCATCTGCGGCTGATCTACGAGTTTCTCAGCGACAAGCTGCACCAATCGGGCCGCGACCACTGGGTCGCCGAGGAACTCGCCACCCTGACCGATCCCGAGACCTACATCACCCGCCCCGAAGAGGCGTGGATGCGGATCAAGACGCGATCGTCCTCGCCGCGTTTCCTCGCCATCGTGCGCGAACTGGCCGCGTTCCGGGAAACCCATGCGCAATCGCGCAACATCCCGCGCAACCGCGTGTTCAAGGACGATGCCCTGGTCGAACTGGCCTCGACGAAACCGGCGACGATGAACGATCTCGGCCGCTCGCGGCTGCTGCTGCGCGAGGCCCGGCGCGGCGATATCGCCGACGGTATCCTGGCCGCGATCAAGGCCGGTATGGACTGTCCCAAGGACAAGCTGCCGGTGGCGCCCGCCGACAAGGGCAAGCAACAGGTCAATCCGGCTCTGGCCGATCTGCTGCGCGTGCTGCTCAAGGCCAAGACGGAAAATGCCGGGGTCGCGTCGAAACTGATCGCGCCATCCGCCGACCTCGACGCCATCGCCGCCGGACAGCGCGACGTGCCGGCCCTGACGGGCTGGCGCCGCGAAGTGTTCGGCGACGATGCGCTTCGGTTGTGCCGTGGCGAAATCGCGCTGGCCGCGAAAGGCAACCGCGTCGAGGTGATCGAGGTGCGCGCCTAGCGCCGCGTGACGCGGGCGTTGGACGCGCCGGCCACCCGGATCGCACGGATGCCGGCCAGGTCCTGGTCGGTCAGCCACAAGGCCGCGGTCACCGTCCGTGCGTTCGGGCCGGTATCGCGGGGCCCGGCCTGTTGCAGGGCGTTCAGCGTGTAGGACAGTGTGCCGGCCTCGCCGGCTTGTTCATCTTCGATCAGTCGCACGTCGAAGGGCCCAACCCTTTCGGCGACCCCCGTCACCCGCAGGATCGCGCCGCCCGGTCGGCGTTCGATCAAGAGTTCGGTGATTTCGGCAACCGGGCGCCCGCGATAGGCATCGTCCTGTTCGTCCCGGAACAGGCTGGCGCGGCGGCGCGGGATCAGCGGGTTCACGGTGCCGGTCCCGTCGGTGACCGCCTCGGGCTGACTGCGCCCGAACCAGTTGAACGGGTTCAGCCGCGAGTCGCGGACCGAACCGCAGCTGGTCAGGATGAAGGCAGCCAGGATCAGCGTGGCGGTCATTCGGAACATGCGCGGCCCCCTTGCCGGAAATTTCCCTTGGCGTAGCGCATCGCAGCGCCGATGAAAAGCGCCAAGGGGTGCTGGACCATCGCCGCCACGGCGACTAGATCGAAGACAAAGGAGATGACGCGATGGCCCAGGCAAGGTTCGAAGAGGTGGTCGAGGATTTCGAGTTTCTCGAGGACTGGGAAGACCGCTACCGCATGGTGATCGAGATGGGCAAGGCGATGCCGCCGATGCCGGACGCGCTCAAGGTGCCCGCCACCAAGGTCGAGGGCTGCGCCAGCCAGGTCTGGCTGCACATGCATCCCCAGGACGGGGCCTTTCATTTCCAGGGCGACAGCGACGCGATGATCGTGCGCGGGCTGATCGCGCTGCTGCACCGCCTGTATGACGGGCTGCCGCTGACGCAGGTTCCCGCCGTCGATGCCCGCGCCGAACTCGGTCGCCTGGGCCTTCACGATCACCTGTCGGCGCAGCGCTCGAACGGCTTGCGGGCGATGATCGAACGGATCCGGAACGAGGCGCGGGCGGTGGCCGGGTAAGTATGGGGGCGCTGCCCCCGTCGCCGCTGTTAGTTTTCACCGGGTTTGATACCCCCGTTTCACCGGGTTTGATACCGGAAGACAGTCGAAGAGGGTCTCCTATCCCGGATGGGAATTCGGCTTGGCGCGGCGACGGTGGCGGTTCCACCAGTCGTTGATCGCGGTCTTTCGCACCCGGCGAGCGTCGGGAAATACTTCGGCTACCGCGTCTTCGAGCTGGGGAAAGGTCAGGTGGTCTATCCGGGCGAGGATGAAGGCGCGCAACTCGGGGTCCGCGTCGATCTTGGCGGGGCGACCAGGACGGTGCGCCCGGCGATGTTCGGCGGCGGCAGACGACACCTTGGCGCCGGTCTGAAACGGGGTTTGAACGCCGTCTTCAACCGACCGTTCCAGGCAGGTTTGAACGTGGGCGAGGATGCCACTTGCATCCCGGCAAAGCTGCGCCGCCTCGCTCAGCGACTTGCGCAGGTTCGCGATGCTTGGCGGGCTGTCGGTCATTGGCCCACCGCCTCGCGCAGGTAATTTTCGATTGTTTGCAATATTGCATTTTCGTCCTCGGGACCGATGCCCAGGAACGGCCGCGCCGGGATGTCGCCCCAGGGAATGGACATGAAGAAGTCCCGGCCGTTCTTGTCCTTGCCGATGCGGGCACCGAATTCGCCCTGCTTCGCACCGAAATGCATGACCGCTGCATATATCGCGTCCGATCCCCAATCGACGCCATCTGGCCGAGCCTGATGGTTGATGTTGTCCATCAACCTGCTGGACGTGCCAATCAGCGGGTTCATAGGGACCGACTCGCTCCCCTCTGTCCTGCGGTACTTTTCGATGGTCGCCATGGATTTGGGCGCCCAGGCGCTGCCATCGGGTGCCTGACCCTTAAGGAAGTTCGCCTTGGTTCTGGCCTCCATCAGCATGCCGATATCCTCGAACAGCGGCGTCATGTCTTCCAGCGCGTCGGCCGCTGCCGACAGCGCCACGGTGATCTCGTCGATCTGGATTTTTTCACGGATCATGGTTATGTTTCCTGTCGGCGTGGTGTGCCCCGATGGGTAAGGGGATTGGGCGTTTTGCCGCTCAATGGATGCTGGTTCAAGTCCAGCCCCACGTCGCTCAGACCATCAACTCGATCCAGCCGCATTGCGGTCCGGCGGCGTGGACCCGTCCGGTGGGATTTTCAAGGATCGGACCACAGTCGTGTAGCTGCATCGCACCGCCCGGCAAATCGACGCCCGGCTGCGGCCTTCGGCCGCGAGCGCGTGAATGAGCCAAACGCGCGGTACCGGAACATTGACCTGGTTCGAAGGCAGACGTCGGCCGAGCGCCCTCATCAGGTCGGGACCGATCATCGCTTCGACCTCGGACCTGCCCTTTGGGTCGTTCGGAAAGTAGAGCGACGGGGCACCGCCGAATTCCAGCAGAAACCGCAAGGCCAGTGCTGGCCCAAGAACCTCCACGTAGGGCGCGACATGTGCCGGCGGACGCGGATAGCGGATTGCAGGCGCGGGTGCCGTCGGATTATCGTCGCGATGCGGGTGTGACACGGTGATATTCTCGCGGCCGTAGCACGGCCTTTGGGTCGGAGCGCAATGCAGGGTTCCCGGGCAACCGGACGCGAGGCCCTGCCACCCGCACCCTATTCAAGTGCAGGCGCCCCGGTGGGATGGAGTAAGCCGGGACGCCTGCGGCCCGCGCGGGACAGGGCGCGGATCGAATGGGGCAGGACCGTTCAAGGACCGCCCCCATGGGTCAAGCGAAGCGTTCGGGCGACAGCCCCAGCTGTTCGCAAAGCAAAGCGACGGCCGGATCGTCGGCTTTCGCTTGGTCTTTGTCGGACGGTACGCCGCGCGCATGCGCAAAGCGCGTCCGGTCGGTCAGATGGCGGAACGGCGCCGGGCTGGCGGCGAGGAATTCGTCGAAACTGGCCTCGTCCGCAATGCAGAGTTCCAGCGCCCAGGACTTCGCTGCGGGCGTGATATGGCCATCCCGCAAGGCGGCGTCCACCTTTGCGCGAGCGCTGTTCTCGCTGGCCGCCTGGACGGTGGTGCGCGTCTTGGCCATGGCTTCCTGGTAGGCCTTCATCGGCACGTAGTCACGCGGGTTCGGCTTGGCGTCCTTCGTCGCTTCGAGCCTGGATTTGAACGCGCTCAGGATCGCGGTTTCGTCCGCGTCGCCCTCGATGTCGAGGAGATCGGCGAGCTGCGCCATGAATTCGGTCGGGTCCATCCTGTTCTCCTCGCTGGCCAGGGCGGTGATATGCAGCGCCGGGTTGTGGACCAGCCCGGCACCCTTGATCTTGACGAGACGGCCCGTGTCCTTCTCCACCATCATGGACGGGCTCAGGAAACGGTATTCGCGGGCGCGGATCAGGGCGCGGGCGCGGTCGGTCCAGTCCACGCGGCCCCAGATGCCATCCGCGCGCACCGCGAGTTCCTTGATCGAGCCTGCCGCCGGGACCGGACCCGAAAGCTTGGCTTCGGGCTTTTCGTTCTGGTGTTCGTAATCGACCGGGAGTTCGATCCCGCCCGCCCTGAAGGTCGCCAGAACCGCTTCGGGCTTGTCGTTGACGAAACGCCGACCGTCGCGCGCGGTGACCTTGCCCGCCGGTACGAGCTGCACCCAGTCCGGGGCATCCGGTAAGGCGTGGTCGAAAGCGACGGAAATCGTGTCCGACATGGTCAGACCGCGCGCGCGAGAGCGGCGTCGAACCGAACCCACACGCCTTCGCTGGTGGCTTCATCGACCACACCCGCTTTCGAACGGGTACCGGCCCCATCGCTGGCGGCGACCGTCTGGTCATCGACGATGTAGCAGGCCGCATCCTCGTCACCCGCCGCCACCGCGTCGCCCTCGGCATTGGCCATCAGGAACACGCCCGCGCGCCACTTGATGGTCGCATCGCCCGCTGCACCGCCGGTATTGTCCACCCCCTCTTCCGCGCGACCGACGCCGACACAGCCGGTCGCGGTTGCACCAGGGCGCAGCATGCCGTCCACGTCGCGCATCAGCATCGCCCCTTTGTGGATGCGCACGTTCGCCGCCACCGGCCCTTCGCGCATGTCGCCCAGGCGGGAAGGCGTGTTCCGATCTGTCGTCAGAGCTGCCATGTCCGGTCCTCCGCTCAGGCTTCGAGCCAGGGCGTGACGATCAAGTCAGCCGTGGCCTTGTAGGGGTTGGAACCGCCACCGTCCTTGGTTTCGGTGTTCAGCAGGTGCAGCGCGGCGTCTTCGAGCGCCGGGGGAACAACCAGGGCCGTGGGCTTGATGCCCAGCAAGCGGCCTTCGTCGCTACGGAAGTTCATCATCGCGGCGCGCGCCGCCGCATAGTTCGCCTCGGTCAGGTCGTTCACGCTGCCATAGCCGAGCTGCCAGAGGCCGAACCCGGCATTCACCCGCGCCCGGACGCCATAGAGGTATTCGTCGTTGATGAAGACGTTGGTATCATCGGCGCGGGTGAGCTGCGTGAATTCGTACTTCTCGCGTTCCTGCCAGATGATCGGCTTCACCGGTTTGGACGTGTCCAGCAGGAACCAGGCCGCGCCGCCGCCGGTGGCGTCCATGTTGCTGACCGTGACCGGGTTGCCGTCTTTGTCCTTCGACGGATGATCGGTATCGAAGAAGTTCTGACCGTCGAAACACTGCGTCTCGAACCCGGCCGCCAGGAGCGCGAAGATCAGCTCTTCCGGGTGCGTGCGCGCGCCCTGACCCATGAGCTGGAAGGCGGGCTTGAACACGCCGAGCTTGTCGTCGGAGATGTTGTCGCGCGGGATGGCCACCGTGCTTTCGAACTTCCGGTTCCGGATCGTGAACGCATGGGCCATCAGCCCCTTCACATGGCGCGGCCCGATCCATTCCCGCAATTGCGGCACCGCCCCGATCCACCCGTAGGTTTCCTCGCTGCCCGAGCTGGCGACCGTCATGGCGATCTTGTCCCAGTTCACTTCCGCCGCGAGATAGGCGTCGGTGTAGCTGGCCTTGAAACCCTTGTAGACCAGATCGAGGTTGCTTTCGTTGATCAGCATGAAGCCCTGTCCTTCGACTTGCGCCACGGCGATTGGTGGCAAGTATCTGGAAGGACCATGGCAAGAGCGGAAAACCCCGAACACCGGCACGGATGTGCGTGAGAACCGGAATTCGAGGGGAAAATCGGCGGATTGCGCGGACAAGTGCGCGCGGCTCCGACGCAAAGGGCCAAACGAGGCGATTTGAACCCCTTTTAAATACCCGTCTCGCGCTTTCTGGGGTCAGGGTGCCAATAGCGAAAGGGCCGCTCTGCGGGCCTCTCCGGGCGTCTCAGCGCCGGTCGTAAAAAGGGCGGTGCTCTCACACCGCCCCGTTCATCGCCGAGAGATGCACCAGGCTACGCGGCGCGGGCCTTCATCGCCTTCAGCGCGGCGATCATCTTCCCGGCCATTTCGGCGGTGACGAAGCGCAGGCTGGACACATGCCACTTGTTCGCCAGCCATTTCTTGAGCTCGTCTTCACCGGCCTGGCGCCGGGTGTATTCCGACCACAAGGCGCGGATCAGTTCGATCTGGGCAAAGCTCGCCATTCCGGGCCGGTCGCCATAGTCCTTGCCCTTCGCCGAAAGCGGGGTGAAGCCGCAATACTCGAAGAAGCCCATCATCGCGTCGAACCCGTCGCGGTCGAGGTCGTTGACGCTGGTGACGCCGGCGATCTGTGCCAGGGCCGGGCGAAGCTGATCCTCGGTCCAGCCGAGCTTGCGCGCCGCCACCCAGAACAGCTTGCGCTGGTTGTCGCTGATGCTCATTCCGCTGCCCCCCGGAGCCTTATCCCGAACATGGCCAGTACATCCCCGGCTTTTGCCTGGCGCTGTTCCAGGGCCAAGCCGAGAAGCCGAAGGGTCGCGCCCAGGCGGGCATCATTCGCCGAGAACGCGCCGTGGTCGATCCCGTCCGCCAGAAGGTCGAAGGCAGATGCCGCTTCCCAGAGATAGGCACCCACGTTGTCCGCCGCCGATGAAACCGCTGCGAATTCGTCCTTGGTGAAGTCCAGTTTGAGCCGATGCTGGACCGTCATGCCTTCAATCCTTCGCTTTGCCGCCTCCGCATGGTCTTCCTCGGCCGTCTTGCCTGGAACGTAGAGGGCGCGGCCCTCACGCGCGTTCTTCACACGATAATCTTCGTCCTTGCTCATTGCCTTGGACCTTTCTGCATGGATGCCGCCGCATGGATATGCGCCAACACGATCCGGTTGTTTGTTTCCGCCAGGTCGATGTCCGACTGGAAAAGCGCAACGATCCGGGCCAGCTCCGCACCGTCTTGCGGTGAGGCATCGGGTCTGCCGAGGATATCGCGTATCTCGCCCAACCAGGTATGGGCGACGGCCGGGAATTCCGTGAGCGCTTGCAGCGCTTGAAGGAAAGTGACGTCGGGAGCGTTCTGCATTACCCGTCCCCCCGCGCCGACAGACCCAGATAGAGCAACGCCGCCTTGACGTCCGCCGCCGCGATCCGGCGCCCTTCCGCGCGGATTTCCGCGTGTTGCAGGGTGCGCTTCACGTCCCCGATGCCACCGTGACGCTTGGCCATGGCTGCAAGGGCGTCGACCACGGCGCTATCGGTGACACCGCGCGAAGCGGCGAACATCGCCACGTCGGGCTTCGGAATGGAACGGATCTCGACCGGCCGAACCATGCGCCGCCGAAGCTGCGGAACCGAGCCAATCGCGTCTGCAAGCGACAGGTCGCCGCAAAACACCACGGAGAAGGAGCCTTCCTCCGCCATCGCGCGCAGCCATTCATAGGCGTCGAAGTTGAAACCGCCGCGAGGGTTGTAATTGGCCAGGTATTGCGCCTCGTCCAGGATCAGAACACGGCCAAACCCGATGGCCTCGGTGATCCGTTGACGGTCCTCGCGCATCCGGCGGCTGTTCGGCACACCCATCTCGAGGTGCTGCATCAGCGCTGCGGCAAGGTCCCAGATGCGCCCTTCACCCGCGACGATATCGAGCTTGATGGCCTCGGGGTTGTTCTGGATGAACCGCAGCAACGTTTCCGATTTGCCGCAGCCGGGAATGCCCGCGACCATGGTCAGAGTGCCGGGTTCGTCCGCCACGAGCTTGACCGACCGCAAGATGTCGGTCGCGGTCTGGGTCATGACCAGACCGGGCGCCTGGCGCGCCTCCGGGGGCTTGATGATATGCAGATGCTCTGCCATTCTTCTCTCCGCTTAGCTACGCGGGCTTTCGCCCGCTGGTGAATGGCCAGTGGCGTGTTGCAGCACGTCACTGGCCGCTAACAAGGCGCCCCGGGTCGAACCCGTGGGCACGGTCGAAATCCTTGATAACCCCGGACAACTCGTCTTCGGTTTGCGGTTCCGGCGCCTGCTCGCGAAGCGGAGCGCCGAACCGCCCGCCAACCACCTTGCTCGGCGCGGGCGGGGGCGTGTCGTCGGCCTTTGCCGCCGCATCCAGCGCAGCCATGGCGCGCGCATAGTCGGGGCCGTCCAGGTAGTCGTTGGCGTCCTCTGCCGCCTTGACCGCCTGCCGCGCCGCCTTGCGGTTGCGCGCCGCCTCGCGAATGCCGTCCGCGCTGTCGTAGGCACCGCGCTTCACGGGTTCGATCCCCCGGCAAATCAGGTTGCCGTTGTCGTCAAAGGCGATGGCTGGCGCGCTGAAATCGTCCGGGTCGCGGCCCAGCAGGATTTTCCGCCCGGTGTCGTGGAAGCGGATCAGCGCCTCTTGCGTCTCCGGCCCGCCATAATGCCAGCCATTGGCGGCCACACGCCCGGTGCGGTCCACCGCCACCGGCTTCCAGATCAGACCGGCGAGGTAGAGCTGTTCCGCGGTCGGACGCCGCACCGGGCGCCCAAGCGCCTCCCGTTGCGCCAGCCCGTCGCGCAGGATGGCGTCGTAGGACCGGCCGCGCGCGCCCTGGCTGCGCCGTCCGGTTTCCCGATTGTGGCGCCCGATTTCCCGTGCCAGAACCGCCTTCGCCGTCTCAACCGGAACCGGGACCACCTTGGGCGTCGGGCTGGCGCCCGGCGCGTGACCGGCATGGGCGCCCTTGAATTCCGGCCCATCGTCCACCGCCCGCGACAGCGTGGCGAATATCCGCTCCGCGATCTTGGCTTGTGCGTTTCCGGGCATGGCAAAGCGCAGCTTGATGCCCATGATCTGGCAAAGGCCCATCGGCTGGATGCCCTTCGGCGCGCCGTTGCGGAAGCGGTGCGGATTGCCGCCCGCCACCAGGTGCCCGGCAAAGGCCGAACCGTTGTCGGTATAGAGCGTGTCGAAGATCCCGTAGCGCTGACATACCCGCTTAACCAGGCGCACCGTCGCCGCCGCGTTTTCGGATGGGGCAAGCTCCCAGTCCAGCACCGTGTTCGAGGCCGCATCCACCAGGACCAGCAGGGTCGGCCGGGTCGGTTTCCCGTCGCCCCAATCGACCCAGAAATCCTGTGTCCGCCCGTCCAGAGAAACCTCTTGCAGCGCCAGCAGGCTTGTCTTGTCGCGCATAGCCGGAAGGCTCAGCCGCTTGGCCGTGTCGTCCTTGCCGAAACTCGCGGCAAGCTGTTGTGCCCCGCTCAGCGCAGCCCAACGCCTGTAGAAGGTCGGGTAGGACGGCACAGCCCACCCGGCGACCCGGCCCGCGTCCCGCACCCGCCGCCATGCCTCGATCAGGGGCCAGTCGGGTGCCGCGTCCCGGATCATCGTCAAGAAGAAACGCCACGCCTCCGGGCTCATGTCCGCGCGCTGCGCCGTGGCCTTGTAGACGTCCAGCAGTGCGGGCGCGTAGTTGATCGGATTGACCCCTTCAACACCCCGTTGAAACCGCTTCAAAGACGCCGTCGACGTGCCCTTGTCACCGAACTTCTCGCGCACCAGGGCGAACCGCTCACCCTCCTTCACGCCCTGCTCACGCAGCGCGGTCAGCAGCGTCGCGATGGCCGCTTTCCGCTCCGCCCGAGCCCGCGCCTTGGCAGGCTGCGCCATGAACGCCTCATGCGCCGCATCGTCCCGCGTGCCCGGCTCCAGGTGCAGATTGTCCAGCTCCCGATGCCACCAGGCGAGGCGCACGTCCTCGGGTAGATCGGAGAGGTTAAACAAGAACCGCTTGCCGCAAAGTTCGGTGTCAACTGACTTTGAGACCAGCCACTTACGGACACCCATGTGTGTATCCGGAACACCCTTCATCCCGATGATATCAGCGACGGCGAGCTTCACTTTTCGACGGCTTCCGCGAGGCTGAGGAAGCGCGTCAGGAGCGCTTGGCTTTTTGGTCCTTTGCGTTGACCAGAAAGCGCAGCGGAGACAGCGGAACGATGCAGCCGATGTTGCTTGCAAAGCGCATTGAGCGATGTGCCGTTGGCGACAAGTCGAGCCCGCACGGCTTTCAAATAATCGGGAGACGGTGTATCGCTTTGCAACATGACGCCCTCTTATCGACTGAGTGTGTCGCAATGCAACATCTATGACGCAATGCGTCATGTCAAGGACGTTCGATGGCAAAGGATGCGGAAGGTATCATTGTGGCGCTCAAGCGCCGCTTCCGAGTAGAGACCGACCAGGGCTTGGCGGACCGATTGAAACTCGGGCGGAGCACGGTAGCGAGCTGGCGAAGACGGGGCAGTGTTCCCGAGCGCTACGCACGGTTCGCAGATCGGACTGAATTTGACCTGTTTGGGCTCGGAGTTGGTGATTGGGATGCGCAAGAGCGTGCAGCTTCCGTGTTGGCGATGATGCGGATGCACAACGGCTATCTGAAGGAGATATCCAACTATCCCGATTTCCTGCGCAGAGGTGGGGGCATAATCTTCAACAGCTATACGCTTCATTTAGAGAACGCATTCCTTGACCTACAGAGCGCTATGGAAACGCAGGGCATCGATGACCCTTGGAAGTGTCTGAATTTGATGGTGTACCAAGAGTACTTTGAAGAGGGTCAGCCCATCGGCGCTGAGAAGCAAACCGGCAACTGAATTCGTTTCTGATCCGTGCAAAGCCCCACTGAAATCATTGACTTTTTTCGCCGAGAACCGCGCCAAAACCTGCCTTTCCGACCCGAAATCGCCCGAAAGGTATCAAACCCGGTGAAATGGCCCCTTCGCAACCCATTGAAAACGCGCGTTCTTTTTTTCAACAGGTATCAAACCCGGTGAAGGCGCTCATCCGGGACGGGGGCAGCGCCCCCCGAACACCCCTGGGGGTCAGCCGTTGCCGTCGCCGGTGAAGCGCGCCGCGTCGGCCGCCGCGCGGCGGATCGCGTTCGACTTGTGCACGGTTTCCTGGTACTCGGCCTCGGGGTCGCTGTCATAGACCACGCCGCCGCCGGCCTGGATGTAGAGCTTCTGGTCCTTGACGATGGCGGTGCGCAGGGCGATGCACATGTCCATGTCGCCGCCGGCGCTGAAATAGCCCACGCCGCCGCCATAGACGCCGCGCTTTTCCGGTTCCAGCTCGTCGATGATTTCCATCGCGCGCACCTTGGGCGCACCCGAAACCGTGCCCGCCGGCATGCCCGCGAAAAAGGCCGACAGAGCGTCCTGGTCGTCGGCCAGTTCGCCCACCACGTTCGACACGATATGCATCACGTGGCTGTAGCGTTCGATGATGAATTTCTCGGTCGGGCGCACGGTGCCGATCTTGCTGACGCGCCCGGCGTCGTTGCGGCCGAGATCGAGCAGCATCAGGTGTTCGGCCAGTTCCTTCTTGTCCGCCAGAAGATCGGCCTCGAGCGCGCGGTCCTCTTCGGCTGTGACGCCGCGCGGGCGGGTGCCCGCGATCGGCCGGATCGTGACTTCGCGGCCGAAGACGCGCACCAGGATTTCCGGGCTGGCGCCGATCACCTGGAACCCCCCGAAATTGAAGTAGAACATGAACGGAGACGGGTTCGTCCGCCGCAGTGAGCGGTAGAGCGAGAAAGGCGGCAGCGGGAAATCCTGGGTCCAGCGCTGCGACGGCACGACCTGAAAGATATCGCCGGCGCGGATGTATTCGCGCGCCGTCTCGACCGCCTGCTTGTAAGCCTCATGGGTGAAATTCGACACCGGCGGGCCGGCTTCATGCGCCTCGCCCAGCACGCGCGAGGCCTGGGGCAGGGCGCGTTCGAGATCGCGCACCGCGTCCATCACCCGTTCGGCCGCCTGGGCATAGGCCGCGCGCGCCGATTGCCCATCCTGCACCCAGGCCGGCGACACCACCGTCACCTCGCCCTTGACCCCGTCCAGCACCGCTACCACCGAAGGCCGCAGCATCACCGCGTCGGGCAGGCCCAGCGGGTCGGGATTGACGTTCGGCAGGCGTTCGACCAGCCGGATCATGTCATAGCCCAGATAGCCGAACAGACCCGCCGCCGCCTGCGGCAGGTCGTCGGGCAGTTCGATCCGGCTTTCGGCGATCAAGGCGCGCAGGGCGGTCAGGGGGTCGGCATCCTGCGGCTCGAAGGCGTCGGCATCGAACCGCGCCTGGCGGTTGATGCGGCTGGTGTCGCCGTGGCACTGCCAGATCAGGTCGGGCTTCATGCCGATGATCGAATAGCGCCCGCGCACCTCGCCGCCGGTGACCGATTCCAGCATGAAGGCGTCGCGTGCGGCCCCGGTCAGCTTGAGCATCAGCGACACCGGCGTATCGAGGTCGGCCGCCAGCCGCGCATAGACGACCTGGTTGCGCCCCGCTTCATAAGCCTTTGCAAAGGCGTCATATTCGGGGATCAATGCCGCCATCGGATCACTGGAAATTGGCGTGAACGGCGTTCAGCGCTTCCTGGTTGATGGTGACCCCGGCGCGGGACTGGATGTCGGAGGCCAGCGCACGGAACAGATCGTTCGCCACGTCCGAGACCGCCTGGTCCTGCACTGCGCCGGCGATCAGCTGTGCTTCCTCGCTGCTCATGTCGACCGCGATGATCTCGTCGAGCCGCAGCAGATAGGCGCCATCGGGCGTCGTCACCACCTGCACAGCGCCGGGTTCCATCTCGAATGCGGCGCGGCGCAACTCGGCCACCTGTCCGGTCAGCGCACCGTTGCGGGTGATCCCCGGCTCGCTCTGCACTGTCAGGCCAAGGGCTTCGAAGGTGCGGCCTTCGGCCAGTTGTGCCTGCAACGCCTCTCCGGCGGCGGCAAGCGCGGTCACGCGCTGTTCGGCGACCCAGCCTTGGCTGACCGCGTCAGCGACATCTTCGAAGGGGCGCGGCGCGGGCGGCTCGATACCATCAAGGCGGAGCGCGAAGATGCCGCCATCGCCCAGATCGTCGATCGCCGGGAAATCCTGCTCGGTGGCGGCAAGCGCCGCGCTGCGAAAGGCGTCGTAGCCCGCGATGTCCTGCTCGGACAGGTCGTTGAAATCGATCTGGCCCAGCCGCATGTCGGTTTCGGCCGCCAATTCCTCGAGCGTGGCGCCGGCGGCCAGTCGGTCATCGAAATCCTGGATCTGGGCATCGATCACCCGCCGCGCCCGGTCCATCGCCAACGCGTCGCGCAAGTCGGGCTCGGCCTCTTCGAAACTGGTGTTTTGCGACGGCAATACGGCATTCACACGGTAGAGCGCCGGGCCCAGCGAAGACGGCGCCGGTCCGGCGACGCTGCCGGGTTGCGCGGCAAAGACCAGCTCGGCGGCGGCACCCAGATCGTCGGCGGTCACGTCGCCCATGTCGGTATCGGCCAGCGCCAGCCCGCGTTCCGCGACCAGCGCCTCGAATGTCGCGTCGCCGCTGGCGATCCGGTCGGCCGCCGTCCGGGCGGCGGCATCGTCGGCAAAGACAAGGCGTTCGACCAGCCGCCGTTCGGGCAGGTTGAACTCGGCCCGGCGTTCGTCATAGGCCGCCCGCAACGCGGCCTGGTCCACCTCGACCTCGTCGACGATCATGTCCGGGGTCAACCAGGCATAGGTGATCAGCCGCGTCTCGGGGCGGGTGAAGCGGTCGATATTCGCCTCGTACCAGGCGGTCAGATCGGCGTCGGTGGGTTCGGGCAGCGGATCGGTCAGCAGATCGCCGGTCAGGGCGGCATAACTATAGGCGCGACGCTCGCCGATATGGGCCAGCAGCGTGTCGACATAGGTGTCGGGAAACGCGACACCGGCCACCACCGCGGCCTGCAACAGGGCCCGGCCGCTGTCGGCGCGCAGGTCTTCTTCGAACTCGGCTTCGCTCAGACCGGCATTCTGCAGGGCAAAGGCATAGGCCTCGCGGTTGAACTGGCCGTCCGAGCCGTTGAACGCGTCGATCTGGCGCAATTCCCGGGCCAGACGCTCATCGCCGATCGACAGGCCGATGCGTCTGGCCTCGTCATCCAGCGCCGTGGCCACGACGACCTGCGCCAGCACCTGGTCGGTCAGCCCGATGTCGCGGGCCTGCTGGAACGGCAGCGGCTGGCCGGTCTGCGCCTCGAAGGCGCGGATTTCGTTCTGCAGGGTGCGCGCGTAATCCTGCAACGGGATGTCGCTGTCGCCGACGCTGCCCACGCTGCGCACGGTGCCCGAGAAATTGGTCGCGCCGAACCCTGCCAGGCCGACGATCAACAGGCCCAGGATGATCCAGACAAAGGTCTTCGACAAACCGCCTTTTGCGCGTGCCATGGCCGCCTCTTTCGCTCGTGTCGGGGTGTGTCTACGCTGCAGGTTGACGACCCGCAAGGGGCCAGTCCAGCGCGGCGAGACGGTCGAACAGGGTGCCGATCTGCGTCGCGTCGATATTGGCGAAGGCAACACGCAATTCGCGGCGACCGGCCTCGGCACCCGCGGGGTGGAACATGGTTCCGGGCAAAAGCAGGATACCGGCCTCGCGCACCAGTTTCGGGGCCATCTCGGCGCTGGACATCGCAAAGGGATGTTCGAGATAGGCGAAATAGGCACCGGCCCCCGCCAGTCGCCAGCCCTTGACCGCGAGTTTCGGCATGTTGGCCGCGATCGCCGCGCGGCGGGCCAGGATCTCGTCGCGTTCTCCGGCCAGCCATTGCCGCAGGTTGCGCAAGCCCCAGAGCGCGGCGCGCTGGCCCAGCTGCGGCGGGCAGATCGCGATGGTGTCGAGGAATTTCTCGACCTCGGACAGCAGGTCCGGCGCGGCGACAAGCGCGCCGACGCGATGGCCGGTCAGGCGGAACGCCTTGGAGAAACTGTAAAGATGCACCAGCGTGTCGTCCCAGTCCGGATCGGCGAAAAGCGGATGGGTCGGCATGGGTCGCATGTCGAAATCCCGATATGTCTCGTCCAGCAGCAGTTTGATACGTTTTGCCCGGGCCAGGTCGCGGAAGGCGGCCAGTGTTTCGGCGGGGTATTCGACCCCGCCGGGGTTGTTGGGAGAGACCAGCGCAATGGCACGGGTGCGGTCGGTCACCAGCGCTTCGGCGGTTGCGACATCGGGGATCAGGTTGGCGTCCGTCGGCAGTGGCACGGCCGTCACGCCGGACATGTCCAGCCACATCTTGTGATTGAAATACCAGGGGGTTGGAAGGAGAACTTCATCTCCCTCGGTGCAGATCGCGGTGATCGCGGCGGCAAAGGCCTGGTTGCAGCCCGACGTGATGGCGACCTGTTCGGGCGCGATCGCACCGCCATATTGCGCCGACCATTGCGCGGCCAGTTCCCCGCGCAGGGCAGGCAGGCCCAGGACAGGGCCGTAAAGGTGGGTATCGGCGTCTTTCAACGCGTCGGCCATCGCCGCAAGCAGCGGTTCGGGTGGTGGTTCGACCGGGGCGGCCTGGCTGACGTTCAGCAGCGGCCGGTCGGGCGGAAAGGTCACCCCGTCAAGCCAGCGGCGGGCCTCCATGACCGGGGGCGGAAAGGTGGTTTGCGTTCTGCTGGTCATGGCTGTGATCCGATTGGGCGGCTGCGCCGCACAGGGTTTGATTTGCGTTCACGCAGATTGGGGGTGCTACCCCCAAACCCCCGAGATATTTTGAAACCGGAGAAGACGGGGGCGGGGTTCCGGGGTCAGTCGTCGCCGCGATAGGGTTTGACGTATTGCAGCGCCATGTCCCAGGGGAAGAAGATCCAGGTGTCCTGGCTGACCTCGGTGATGAAGGTCTCGACCTGCGGGCGGCCCATCGGCTTGGCGTAGACGGTGGCGACATGGGCCTTGGGGTAGAGGCTGCGCACCAGTTCCAGCGTCTTGCCGCTGTCCACGAGGTCGTCGACGATCAGGATACCTTCGCCATCGCCCATCAATGCCGGGTCCGGCGATTTCAGCACTTCGGCCTCGCGCCGCTGGTCGGCCTTGCCGCCACCGGAATGGTAGGATTTCACGCTGATCGTGTCGACGGTGCGGATGTCGAGCTCGCGCGCCACGATCATCGCCGGTGCCATGCCGCCACGGGTGATGGCGACCACGGCCTTCCAGGCGCCGTTATCCGGGCCCTGGCCCTGCAGGCGCCACGCCAGGGCGCGGGCATCGCGGTGCAGCTGGTCCCAGCTGACATGAAAGCCTTTTTCGTGAGGCAGGCGGGTGTCGGACATGGGCGGGTTCCTTTAGCTGAGCGCGATCTTGAGCCCGAAAAGCGCGATGAGGCTGCCGAAAGCACGGTCTATCCAGGCCTTGAGGCGGGCATAGGCGGTGCGGGCGCGGGGCAGCGAAAAGACCCGCGCCACCGCGAGATACCACAGGGTTTCGTTGAGAAAGATCACGCCGATCAGAGCGATACGCACAAGTGGCGGGGTCTCTGCAGGCACCAGCCCCACGAAGACCGCGCCGAAGAAAACCGCCGTCTTGGGGTTGCTGGCGAAGGTCAGGAAGCCAAGCCGTATCGCCGAAGCGGCACTGCGCGGCGCGGCGCCCTCGGTCGAAGGCAGGGGGTCGCGGGCATGACGCCACATCATGAAGGCGATGAAGAGCAGGAAGGCGGCCCCGCCGAACTTGAGCGCGGCGAACAGCGCCGGGACCAGCTCGAACAGCAGCGCCAGGCCGGCCATCGCGGTGGCGGCCCAAAGCGCCGCCCCCAGGCCGAAACCGATGGCCAGCGCGACAGCGGTGCCGAACCCTTCGGACACGGCGGTGCGGACGCAGACGACGAAGGAAGGGCCGGGCGACATCGCCGCAACCAGGTGGATCAGCCAGACCGAGGCGAAGGCGACAAGGCTCATCTCAGCGGTCCAGCAGCAGGCGCAAGCCAAGCGCAGCCAGGATCACGCCCGCGGCGCGGTCGAACCAGTGCTTGATCCGCAGGTAGCCCGCACGGGCGGGCGGCGTGGCCAGCATCGCCGCAAACAGGCCGTAGACGATCAGCTCGACCAGGAAATGGTTGAGAACGATCAGGGCCTTGCTGGCCAGACTTAACCCGGCGGGGAAAATCACGATCAGCACCGAACCGGCGAACAGGACCGATTTGGGGTTGGCGAGATTGACCAGCACGCCGCCCCAGAAGGCCTGCGCGCCGGGCCGGGCGCTGTCGCTGACCGGCTGGCGGGCATCGCGCCACAGCGTGTAGGCGATCCAGAGCAGGTAGAGCGCGCCCGCGATCTTGAGCGCGAGATAGGCCCAGGGCACGAGGCGGAACACCGCTTCGAGACCCAGCAGCGCCGCGCCGGTCCAGCAAGCCGCCATCAGCCCGAGCCCGGCCCCGGTCGCCACACCCGTGCGGAAGCCGCCCGCGATGGACTGGCGCAGCGCGAACAGGAAAGCCGGGCCGGGGGCCGCCATCGCGGCCAGCAGCGTGAGGTTGAAGGCCAGCAGGTGGGTCCAGTCCATGACCGGTCAGCCCTTGGTGATGTCGGGCGCGTCCACCGCCTTCATGCCGACGACATGGTAGCCGGCATCGACATGGTGGGTCTCGCCCGTCACGCCGGAGCCCAGGTCACTGAGCAGGTAAAGCGCGGATTTGCCCACATCCTCGATGGTCACGTTGCGGCGCAGCGGCGAATTGTATTCGTTCCACTTCATGATGTAGCGGAAATCGCCGATGCCGCTGGCGGCCAGCGTCTTGATCGGTCCGGCGCTGATGGCGTTGACGCGAATGCCGTCCTTGCCGAGATCCTCGGCCAGGTAGCGCACCGACGACTCCAGCGCCGCCTTGGCCACGCCCATGACGTTGTAATGCGGCATGATGCGTTCGGCGCCGTAATAGGTCAGCGTCAGGGCCGATCCGCCATTGGTCATCATCTTTTCGGCGCGCTGCATCACCGCGGTGAAGGAATAGACCGAGATGTCCATCGTCATCATGAAATTGTCGCGGCTGGTATCGACATAGCGACCGCGCAGTTCGTTCTTGTCGGAGAAGCCGATGGCGTGGACGATGAAATCCAGGTTGTCCCACCGGGCCTTGAGACCGTCGAACAAGGCGTCGATCGACGCGCCGTCGCCCACGTCGCAGGGCAGAACGATGTCCGAACCAAGCTGTGCGGCCAGCGGGTCGACGCGCTTTTTCAACGCCTCGCCCTGGTAGGAAAACGCCAGGTCGGCGCCGGCATCGCCGCAGGCCTTGGCGATACCCCAGGCGATCGACTTGTCATTGGCCAGGCCCATGATCAGCCCGCGTTTGCCCGCCATCAATCCGTTTGACATATGCGCCTCTCCGCCCAAATCCTGCGTTTAGCGACCATTAGGCGATCCCCCGCGGGCCATCAAGGCCGCAGCGCGGGGCGATCGCGGGCAACAGAGGCGGACATGACAGACAGAACCGGCATATTCGCGGGAGACGACCCGTTCGCCATCGCGCGCGCCTGGCTTGCCGAGGCCGAGCAGAGCGAACCCAACGATCCCAATGCCATCGCGCTGTCGACGGTGGATGCCGACGGGATGCCGAACGCCCGGATGGTGCTGCTCAAGGAGATCGAGGACGGCGCCTTTGTCTTCTACACCAACTATGGCAGCGCCAAGGCCCGCGAGATCGAGGGCGCCGGCAAGGCGGCGTTCGTCATGCACTGGAAATCGCTGCGCCGGCAGATCCGGGTGCGCGGCACTGTCACCCGCGAGGACGGGCCGCTGGCGGACGCCTATTTCGCCTCACGCTCGCTGAAAAGTCGCCTGGGCGCCTGGGCGTCGCATCAAAGCCGGCCGCTGTCGTCGCGTGCCGCGCTGATGGCCGAGGTCGCCAAGGTGACTGCGCTGCATGGCACCGCGCCGAAACGGCCGCCGTTCTGGGGCGGGTTCCGTATCGTGCCGGTCGAGATCGAGTTCTGGGCCGATGGCGCGTTTCGTCTGCACGACCGGTTCCGCTGGACCCGCCGCGACCGGGAAACGGCCTGGGAAATCGCCCGTCTCAGCCCGTGAATTTCACGCCACGTGAAATGAAGGCCTGTCCAGCTGACACAAAATCGGGCAAGCTGCGACTTGAAATCCCCGTCTTTCCTATCGCAGAAGTGATCCTTGGGGATATGCAAGTTGTGTTTTGGACAAGCAGTGAGACAGCAAGAAACAGACACCGAACGGTTGCATGGCAAGGTCAAATGGTTCGACCCTGTCAAGGGTTTCGGATTTGTCGTGGCGGAAGCCGGGGGTCCTGACATCCTGTTGCATGCCAACGTTCTGCGCAACTTCGGCCAGAGCTCGGTCGCGGATGGAGCGCGAATCGAGATTTCGGTCCAGCGCACAGAGCGGGGCGTGCAGGCAACCGAGGTTTTCCGCATCGACCCGCCGGAGGCCCCGGTGGGGGCGCCGCTGGCGGATTTCGAGGACATCGATCCGGAATTGATCCGGTCGGCCCCTCTGGAGCCGGCGCGGGTCAAGTGGTTCGACAAGGCCAAGGGCTTCGGGTTTGCCAACGTGTTCGGCAAACCGCAGGACGTCTTCATCCACATAGAGGTGCTGCGCCGGTCAGGCCTGTCCGACCTGCAACCGGGCGAGGCCCTGGCGATCCGGGTGATCGACGGCAAGCGTGGCCGCATGGCGACCGAGGTGAATGTATGGGAAGCCGGTTTGCCGCGCTCCTGATCGCGGCCGTATTCGCACCCGCCTCGGCCCTGGCCGCCTGCGATGCGGGCACGCTGTGGCTGCGCGGCGATTTCGGCAATGCGCGGTTCAACGTCACCGTCGCGGACGACGCCGGCGAACGGGCGCGCGGCTTGATGCATGTCGAGTCGATGCCAGCCAGCACGGGCATGCTGTTCGTCTACGAACGGCCGCAGCGCGTGGCGTTCTGGATGAAGGACACGCTGATCCCGCTGGACATGATCTTTGCCGACGAAAACGGCGTGGTGCGAAAGGTGCATCACCGCGCCGAGCCGGGCAGCTGGAAGTCGATCCCCGGCGGCGATGCAATCCAGTACGTGCTCGAGATCAATGGCGGATTGGCGCAACAGCTGGGGATCGCTGTGGGGACGCAGATGCAGCACCCCGCGATTGCCGATCCGGCCTGGCCCTGTCCCTGAGTTTGGCCTTTTCATCGCGGCACGACGCCGCTAAAGCATGATCCCTGTCGGGGCGTAGCGCAGCCTGGTAGCGCGTCTGTTTTGGGTACAGAAGGCCGTGAGTTCGAATCTCGCCGCCCCGACCACAGCAGCAGTGGAGGACTCCGGATGGAAGTCGACGGGCGCTGCCTTTGCGGTCAGATCACTTACGTTGCCGTCATCGACCCCGACCGCGTCGCGATCTGCCATTGCAGCGATTGCCAGATCAACTCCGGTTCGGCCTTCGGGGTGGTCGCCGCGGTGGTCGAGGGCCGGTTCACGCTGAAGACGGGGCGATTGGCGGAATACCGCAAGATCGCCGAAAGCGGCCGGGTTCGCGTATTGAGCTTCTGCCCCGATTGCGGCACCCGTATCCACGCGCATACCCCGGGAGACCCGGCGGCCTTTTTCGGCCTGCGCGCCGGGACGATCAACCAGCGGGCTGCGTTGACGCCGAGACTCCAGGTCTGGTGCCAGTCCGCACTGCCCTGGACCGCGGACATGACGGCCATACCGGCCCGGGCGCAGCAGGGGGATTGATCGCCACGACCGCCACGCAACCCGAGTCGCGCCTGCGCCGACTCGGCGTGTTACCCGCGCGTAGGGAGTACAATATGGGCTTTGCCGTGACCCGTGTGCCACGAGATGTTGGTAGCAGCCGCTTTGAAAGCCCTGTCGCACCCGAGTTCAGACAAGATCGCAACGCTTGTGGATAACTCTGCGGACAAAAACGTTTTTTCCATACCCCGCCGCAGACCTGTCATGCAGGCACCTTGGGGGTGAATCACGGGCCTGCCTACCGCGGGTTGTGGTAGGTGCCCAGGTCAACACCAAATATATGGCGAACTGTCTAAAAAATTCGTTGACCGACACAGACCGAATACGTCAGTTTGTGTGGGCCGAATGGAAGACCCACAAGATATAGTGGGCGGTTCGACAGGGGACAGAACACCAATTCCGCTAACCCTTGCGCGGAGGCCGTTCTCGGGAACGGGCGGTCAAGCTGTGTTTCCTGTTCGGACATCCGCCGGCACCGGTGTTTACAGTTTGGAGACGGGGCAGCACATCATGAAGATCGAACGGAAATACACCAAGGCCGGCGAAGACGCCTATGCAGGGATCGAATTCGTCAAGACCACCTCGGAGATCCGCAATCCCGATGGTACCACGGTGTTCAAGCTGGACGAACTGGAAGTGCCGGCAAGCTGGAGCCAGGTCGCATCCGATGTGATCGCCCAGAAGTATTTCCGCAAGGCCGGCGTGCCGACCGAACTGAAACCCGTCGCCGAGGACGACGTGCCCCAGTTCCTGTGGCGTTCCGAGGCGGCGACCGAGGACACCCCCCGCATCGGCGAGACCTCGTCCAAGCAGGTCTTCGATCGTCTTGCCGGGGCATGGGCCTACTGGGGTTGGAAGGGCGGCTATTTCACCACCGAAGAAGACGCGCGCGCCTATTACGATGAAATGCGCCACATGCTGGCCACGCAGACCGCCGCGCCGAATTCGCCCCAGTGGTTCAATACCGGCCTGCATTGGGCCTATGGCATCGACGGCCCCAGCCAGGGCCACCACTATGTCGATCACAAGACCGGCAAGCTGACCAAGTCGAAATCGGCCTACGAACACCCGCAGCCGCATGCCTGTTTCATCCAGTCGGTCAGCGACGACCTGGTCAACGAAGGCGGGATCATGGACCTGTGGGTCCGCGAGGCGCGGCTGTTCAAATACGGCTCGGGCACCGGCACGAACTTCTCCTCCCTGCGTGCCGAAGGGGAAAGCCTGTCGGGTGGCGGCAAGTCGTCGGGCCTGATGGGTTTTCTCAAGATCGGCGATCGCGCCGCCGGCGCCATCAAGTCGGGCGGCACCACGCGCCGCGCCGCCAAGATGGTGATCTGCGATGCCGACCATCCGGATATCGAGGAATTCATCAACTGGAAGGTCAAGGAAGAGCAGAAGGTGGCGAGCCTCGTCGCCGGGTCGAAGATGCACGAGAAGATGCTGAACGCGATCTTCGACGCGATCCGGGCCTTCGACGGCACCGAAGACGGCGCCTATGACCCCAAGGTCAACGAGGCGCTGAAAGCGGCGGTGCGCGCGGCCAAGGGCGCGATGATCCCCGAAACCTACATCAAGCGCGTGCTGGACTATGCGCGCCAGGGTTACGCCAGCATCGAATTCCCGACCTACGACACCGATTGGGACAGCGAAGCCTATGCCAGCGTGTCGGGGCAGAACTCGAACAATTCGATCCGCGTCACCGACGCCTTCCTCAAGGCGGTGCGCGAAGATGCCGACTGGGAGCTGATCCGCCGCACCGATGGCAAGGTCGCCAAGACCGTCAAGGCGCGCGACCTTTGGGAACAGGTGGGCCATGCCGCCTGGGCCTGCGCCGATCCCGGCATCCAGTTCCACGACACCGTCAATGCCTGGCATACCTGCCCGGAAGATGGCCAGATCCGCGGCTCGAATCCGTGCTCGGAGTACATGTTCCTGGACGACACCGCCTGCAACCTGGCGTCGATGAACCTGCTGACCTTCCTGCATGACGGCAAGTTCGACGCCGAGACCTACATGCACGCCACGCGGTTGTGGACCCTGACGCTGGAAATCAGCGTGACGATGGCGCAGTTCCCGTCCAAGGAAATCGCGCAGCTGTCCTACGACTTCCGAACCCTGGGCCTCGGCTATGCCAATATCGGCGGGCTGCTGATGAACATGGGCTATGGCTATGACAGCCCCGAGGGCCGGGCGCTGTGCGGCGCGCTGACCGCCATCATGACCGGCGTGGCCTATGCCACCTCGGCCGAGATCGCCGGCGAACTGGGCGCCTTCAAGGGCTACAAGAAGAACGCCAAGCACATGCTGCGAGTGATCCGCAACCACCGCAACGCCGCCTATGGCGCGACCAGCGGCTATGAGAACCTCGCGGTCAAGCCGGTGCCGCTGGACCACGCCAATTGCCCCGACACGACGCTGGTCGAACTGGCCATGTCGTCCTGGGACGAGGCCCTGCGCCTTGGCGAGCAGCACGGCTATCGCAACGCCCAGGCCACGGTGATCGCGCCCACCGGGACGATCGGCCTGGTGATGGATTGCGACACCACCGGGATCGAGCCGGACTTCGCGCTGGTCAAGTTCAAGAAGCTGGCCGGGGGCGGCTACTTCAAGATCATCAACCGCTCGGTGCCCGCGGCCCTGGCCAAGCTGGGCTATGGCAGCGCGCAGATCGAGGAGATCATCAGCTATGCCGTCGGCCACCAGACGCTGGGCAACGCGCCGGGCATCAACCACACGGCGCTGATCGGTCACGGCTTCGGCACCGCGCAGATCGAAAAGATCGAGGCCGCGCTGGCCACGGCTTTCGACATCCGCTTCGTGTTCAACCAGTGGACGCTGGGCGAGGCGTTCTGCAAGGACGTGCTGGGCATCCCGGCGGCCAAGCTGAACGACCCGACCTTCGACATGCTCAAGCACCTGGGCTTTGCCAAGGCCGATATCGACGCCGCCAACGACCATGTCTGCGGAACGATGACACTGGAAGGCGCGCCGCATCTGCGGGTGGAACACTACCCGATCTTCGATTGCGCCAATCCCTGCGGCAAGAAGGGCAAGCGCTTCCTGTCGGTCGACAGCCACATCCACATGATGGCGGCCGCGCAATCCTTCATCTCGGGTGCGATTTCCAAGACGATCAACATGCCCAACTCGGCCACGGTCGAGGATTGCCAGAAGGCCTACGAACTGTCGTGGTCGCTGGGCGTGAAGGCCAACGCGCTTTACCGCGACGGCTCCAAGCTCAGCCAGCCCCTGGCGGCGGCACTGGTCGAGGGCGACGACGACGCGGCCGATGTGCTGGAAAGCGGCACGATCACGGAAAAGGCGCAGGTGCTGGCCGAGAAGATCATCGAAAAGGTGGTGGTCAAGGAAATCGTCAAGTCGCACCGCGAAAAGATGCCCGAGCGCCGCAAGGGCTATACCCAGAAGGCGATCGTCGGCGGCCACAAGGTGTATCTGCGGACCGGCGAATACGAGGATGGCAGCCTTGGCGAGATCTTCATCGACATGCACAAGGAAGGCGCGGGCTTCCGCGCGATGATGAACAACTTCGCCATCGCGGTCAGTGTCGGCCTGCAATACGGCGTGCCGCTGGAGGAGTTCGTCGATGCCTTCACCTTCACCAAGTTCGAACCGGCGGGCATGGTGCAGGGCAATGACAGCATCAAGAACGCGACGTCGATCCTCGACTACATCTTCCGCGAACTGGCGGTGTCCTACCTGGACCGCACCGACCTGGCCCATGTGAAGCCCGAAGGCGCATCCTTCGACGATCTGGGCCGCGGCGAGGAAGAGGGCGTGTCCAACATCCGCGAGATGTCGGAAAGCGCCGCGTCGAAAAGCCTGGAAGTGCTGAAGCAGATCAGTTCGACCGGATATCTGCGCAAGCGTCTGCCGCAGGAACTGGTGGTGCTGCAGGGCGGCCAGGCCGGCGCGGTGGCGTTCAACGGCGCCGACCCGGTCGGAACGCTGAACACGCTGGTACCGGAAACCGCGATCGCGGCGGGCGGCGGCGGGGCCACGATGACGGTCAGCACCACGACGGCGACCTCGTCGATGGTCATGGATGCCGCCAGCAAGGCGCGCATGCAGGGCTACGAAGGCGAAGCCTGCGGCGAATGCGGCAACTACACGCTGGTGCGCAACGGCACCTGCATGAAGTGCAACACCTGCGGCGCGACGAGCGGGTGTAGCTGAACCAGATCGCGTCCGAGGGAGGGCGTGTAGGGGGGCCGGTCATGGCCGACAGGCCGGGCCCCCCGACGAAATACCGGGGCAGGGCGCGCGGGCGCCCGCTCCTCACGGTTCCGGGGCGCGTGCGCGTGCCCCCGACGCGGACAAGGCCGCAGGCAGAAAACATCGGGCGGTAAGTAATCGAGCCTTGTCAGCGAACCTCAGGGGGTCCCATTCGGGGCCCCTTTTTTTGATTCCCGCCGCAGGTTGGTCTGGGCGAAGAAGCGCCGGTCGCCGTTTGGAGCGAAAACCCGGCGGGCTTTCGCGCGTTGGCCCGAGTCGCATCCGCGGCCCTACGCCGACCGAACGCTTTCGGCGAATTGTGTCCTGCGCGCCACCCCGGTTTCAGCAGCCCGGCGCCGGTTTTCCGGCCGCCGCACCGGGGCCATTCCCGCCGCGCCATCGCGGTCCCATCTTCTGTCATGCCAAACGGCATCACTCACGTAACCCTCTCTGACGGAGGACTGTACTTATGAAAAAACCGACCTTTGCCACTCTCACCTTCATCGCCTCGACCCTTCCGGTCCTGGCCATGGGGCAGGCCGCGGAAATCGACGCCAACGGCGACGGCATGCTGAGCCTGGACGAGGTGCAGGCCGTGTATCCGGACGTGTCGAGCGATCTGTTCCTGGAGATGGATGGGGACGCGGATGGCCTTCTGAACCCCGACGAAGTCGCCGCGGCTCAGGAAGCGGGCCTTATGCCGGCCAGCTCTGACGGCTGATCCCACGACACCGGGCTTCGCGGGCGGCAGCACCCGCGAAGCCCACTTACCGGAATCTGCTGAAAGAACGGCAGATAAATTACTGTTTCAATTTGTTTTTTGCCTGCGCCCTGCATTGCAGAAGCCTGGCGTGATGCTTTTGGCGATGCGCTTGCGTCCGGGCATCCGGCACAGGGCGCACACGGATGTCCGCCATCCGATGTCTTGACCGATTTGCGCACCCGGTATCCGGGCCGTTCCACGCGTCACGACGCTCCCCATCGCACCCGGAACTCATGAGAAACCCTTGCCCGAAACGTGGAGGCGCCGCGATCCGCGATCGCCCGCCCGACGATTGGCGACGCGAGGCATTTCGACTGTATCGCGGCGAGTCGACGTGAATTTCAACAGGTTTTCCCACGTCTTCGGAACCAGGATCCCGATCGACGGCGGATTGGCATGAACGACCGGCATTCGACTGCTGCCAAGGCAACAAGCCCGTCACGTCGCGCGTGCGTTTCAAGACCGCTGCGGCCTTGCACGGCGCAGGAACCGGTTGACGCCCGCATTGACGAGCGAACGAAAAACGCGGGGCCTTGGACCCCGCGTTTCCGTTCGCACAAAGACGCGCCGTTCTTCAGCCGGCCAGCGCCTTGTTCAAGTTCTCGTCGACCTTTTCGAGGAAGCCCATCGTGGTCAGCCATTTCTGGTCGGGGCCGACCAGCAGCGCCAGGTCCTTGGTCATGTGACCGGATTCCACGGTATCGACGATGACCTTTTCCAGCGTCGAGGCAAAGTTCATCAGCGCGTCGTTGCCATCCAGCTTGGCGCGATGCTTGAGCCCGCCGGTCCAGGCAAAGATCGACGCGATCGAGTTGGTCGAGGTTTCTTCACCCTTCTGGTGTTGGCGGTAGTGGCGGGTCACGGTGCCGTGGGCCGCCTCGGCCTCGACGATCTTGCCGTCCGGCGTCATCAACTGCGAGGTCATCAGGCCGAGCGAACCGAAGCCCTGCGCGACGGTGTCGGACTGCACGTCGCCGTCATAGTTCTTGCACGCCCAGACGAAACCGCCGTTCCACTTCATCGCGCAGGCGACCATGTCGTCGATCAGGCGGTGTTCGTAGGTGATGCCGGCGGCCTTGAACTTGTCGGCGAATTCCTCGTCGAACACCTTCTGGAAAAGCTCCATGAAGCGTCCGTCATATTGCTTGAGGATGGTGTTCTTGGTCGACAAATAGACCGGCCAGCCCAGGCTCAGCCCGTAATTCATCGAGGCGCGTGCGAAATCCATGATCGAATCGTCGAGGTTGTACATCGACATGAAGACACCCGAGGACGGCGCATCGAACACTTCGTGCTCGATGACGTTGCCGTCGGCGCCGACGAATTTCATCGACAGCTTGCCCGGCCCGGGGAACTTGATGTCGGTGGCGCGGTACTGGTCGCCGAATGCGTGACGGCCGATGACGATGGGCTGGGTCCAGCCCGGCACCAGACGCGGCACGTTCTTGCAGATGATCGGCGCGCGGAACACCACGCCGCCCAGGATGTTGCGGATCGTGCCGTTGGGGCTGCGCCACATCTTTTTCAGGCCGAATTCCTCGACCCGCGCCTCGTCGGGGGTGATCGTGGCGCATTTCACCGCGACGCCGACTTCCTTGGTCTTTTCGGCGGCGTCGATGGTGATCTGGTCCTCGGTGCGGTCGCGCTCTTCGATGCCCAGGTCGTAGTACAGCAGATCGACGTCGAGATAGGGCAGGATCAGTTTCTTCTTGATGAAATCCCAGATGATCCGGGTCATCTCGTCGCCATCCATTTCGACGATCGGGTTGGCTACCTTGATCTTCGACATCTTTGCCCCTTTCCGGCTGAATCGATTTGCCGCCCGTCTAGCGCAAAACATCGCGGCGTGGAAGGCGGTATGCGGTTGTATACCGATTTGCCGCAGGGCTCCGCGTCACCCGGTGTTCAACCGATGCGGTCCAGGTGCACCAGCCGCCAAGCCAGCAGCGCCGCTAGTCCCGAATAGATCAGGATGCCGAATGCCAGCGGCAGCGGCGTGCCGTCGAACATCAGCCCGACCGGCGCGGCCAACATCACGGCCAGCACGGTGGCGACCGATCCCGCAACCGACGACGCAAGCCCGGCGATATGCCCGACCGGCTCCAGCGTGATCGAGGCGGTGTTGCCGATGGTCATGCCCGCCTGGAAAAACACCGTTGTCTGCCAGACCACGAAGATCGCGAACAGCACGTCGTTCGACAGCCCGGCCAGCAAGGCGACGATCATCAGGACCGAAAACGCGATCTGCGCCCGGAACATGGCAAAGACCAGAACCGCCATGCCCAACCGCACCACCAGCGCCGCGTTGAGAACCCCGGAACTGGCCGCCACCAAGGCGATGCCGCCGAACCAGTAGGGAAAGCTGTCACCGCGCCCGAAGGTGATGTCGAAGACCTGCTGGGTGCTACTGAGCATCGCGAACAACATACCGAAGGACAGGGTCTGGGCGGCGATGGCAAGCCGCACCTTGGGAATGGCCAGCATCTCGGCCATGGCGGCGGTCAGCGGCCCCAGACGCACCGGACGCCGCCTTTCCGGCGGCAGGGTTTCGGGCAGGCGGGTCGCCAACCAGAGGGCGGAAAGGGCCGCAAAGACGACAAAGGCGGCGAAGACCGCGCGCCAACCGGCAAGAATGATGATCGCGGCCCCCAAGGCCGGAGCCAGGACCGGCACGATGGTGAAGACGATCATCACGAAGGACAGGATGCGCGCCATCTCGCGCCCGGCATAGAGATCGCGGATCACCGCCTGCGCCGCGATCCGCGGTCCGGCTGCGCCGATTCCCTGCACGACGCGGGCTGCCAGCAAGACCTCGAGACTTTGCGCCAACCCGGCGACCGCCGCGGCGATGCTGTAGATCGCGGCGCCTGCCAGCATGACCCGCTTGCGCCCGAACGCGTCCGACAGCGGGCCGGCGAACAGCGTACCCGCACCCATGCCCAGCACGAAACTGGTCACCACCAACTGCGCGCGGTTCACATCGTCGGGTGACAAGGCCGCGCCGATCCGGGGCAGGGCGGGCAGCATGGCGTCGATGGAAAAGGCGACCGTGGCTGCCAGCATCGCCATCAGCGCGACGAATTCCGTGCGGCCGGGACCGGATGTCATGGTGCCTCCTGAATGGATGCTGCGCTGGTATGGCGGAGGGTGCGGCAACACAAGCCTTGTTTATACCGAGTAAAAGAGTCAGTAATTAAATACCTGACAAAAGGAATCAGTTATGCGCCTGTCTCTCTTCCCGCTCCTCATGCTCGCCACACCCGTTCTGGCTTCGGGTCCCGGCGAGAAACACCATGGCACCGCTTTTCTAGAGGGTGGAGCGCTGACCTACGAGGTTTTCGAGACCACGATCGAGCATGTCGATCTGGAAACCTGTCCCGAACAGTTCGACCCCGATGCAGTGTTCTGCCGTATGACGCTGGCCGCCGACATGGCACATGTCTTTGCCTTCGCCCATGACGGCGACCAGACTCTGCTGGCCGTGAAAAGCTACGAACTGGCGGACGGTTTTCTGCCGTTCTGAAGCGGGGGTTCAGCCCTCGGGGTCGGCCGCAGAGCGCAGTTCCGAGATGACCTGCGACCACAGTTCGGGAGGCTGCGCGCCGGGCACGGCGTGCTGGCCCGCGACGATGAAGGTCGGCACCGAGTTGATCCCCATGCCACGCGCCGCCGCGTCGCGTTCCACGATCTCGCGGCGGTCGCTGTCGCTGGCCAGCAGGCGCATCACCACGCTGGCATCCAGCCCGGCGCCATCGGCGATATCGGCGAGCACCTCTGCTTCGCCGATGTCGCGGCCATCGACGAAATAGGCCCGGAACAGGCCCGCCACGACCGGAGTCTGCCGGCCTTCGATCCCGGCCCAGTGGATCAGCCGATGCGCGTCGATCGTGGACGGCGTCTTTTCGATCGCATCCAGATTGATCGGCAGCCCGGCCTGTTCGGCATGCTGGATGACTGGCATGTAGGCTTGCACCGCGCCCTTCTTCCCGCCGAACTTGCGCTCGAGATATTCGCGCCGATCCATGCCACCCGCAGGCATGTCGGGGTTCAACATGAAAGGCAGCCAGCGCACCTGGAACGGGTGGTCGGGATTGGCCTCGAGCGCGCGGTCGAGATGGGCCTTGCCGATATAGCACCAGGGGCAGATCGGGTCGGAAAAGATGTCGAGCTGGATCATGGGAACTCCTTGCCGCGCGACCCTAAGACCTGTGGCCGGGATTGGCGAGGGGGGTCGGCCTACAAATCCGCGTCTTGGGCCAGGCGGCGGCGCAGCAGCTTGCCGTTGGCGCTGCGCGGCAGGGACTCCAGATGAAACCATGCACGCGGCTGCTTGTAACGCGCCAGTCGCGCTTCGGCGGCCTTGCGCAGCGTCGCCTCGTCCAGCGGAGACGGCCCGGTATAGAACGCGGCGATGATCCGCACCCCGTCCTTGATGCCGATATCGGTGACACCGATCTCGCTGATGCCGGGCAGGTCCGCCAGGGCCGCCTCGACCTCGAGCGGCGACACGCGGTAGCCACCGGCATTCATCATGTCATCGTCACGGCCCAGGTAGGTGACCGCGCCGTCCTCGGCCATCGATCCGCGGTCGCCGGTCAGGAACCAGTCTCCGGCAAAGCGCGCCGCCGTCGCGTCGGGTGCGCCGACATAGCCCTGCATCAGGCCGGGATCGGTGCGATGCACGGCGATGGTCCCGGGGTCGCTGGGTTCGACCGGTGCTCCGTCCTCGCCCAGGATCGCCACCCGCCGCCCCGCCTGGGGATAGCCCAGCGTGCCTTCGGGTGCCGGCCGGTCGGGGCAGGCCGAGATGAAGGTCGAGCATTCCGACATGCCGTAGGCCTCGAACACCGGCGTGCCGGTCGCCGCCTCCCAGGCCGCGCGGATCGGCGCCGCCAGCTTCTCGCCCGCCGCGAGACCGTGGCGCAGCCTTGGCAGTGGCAGCACCGGTGCCTTGAGCAGGTTGCGGAATACGCCCGGTGCCGCGGCGAACAGCGTCGCGTCGTTGCGCTTCATCAGCAGCGGCAGCTGTGCCGCATCGACGCCTGTCGCCGGGATCAGCGCCGTCGCGCCGGCCGTCCATGGGTCGAGCAGACCGGTGCCCAGCGTGAAGGTCCAGTTGAAGGCGCCCGCGTGCAGCAGCCGGTCGCTTTCACGCAGGCCATACCAGCCGTCGAACATCATCCGGCGGGCCCAGATCGCCCGATGCGCATGACCCACGGCGCGCGGCACGCCGGACGTGCCCGAGGTGAAGACGATATAGGCCAGCCGGTCAGGATCGCCCGGCACCGGTTCGGACGGCGGCAGGTCGTGCCAGGCCTCGTATATGTCGGCAGCGATGACCGGGATCGCCGTATCCGGGCAGGCGATGCCGTCGCCGCGCAGGATGGCGGCGGGTGACAGCAGGTCGATCATCCCCTGCACCTCGCGTGCGGTCAGCTGCGACGAGGTCGGAACCGGCACGATCCCCGCGGCGATGGCACCCAGGAAGGCGACCGGGAAGTCCACCGAATTGCCCAGCCGCATCAGCAGCACGTCGCCCGGCGTCAGCCCCATGCGCAGCAGGCCCGTCGCCGTGCCCAGCACCGCGGCACGCAGCCGTGCATAGGACCAGCGCTGCGCGCCGGTGGGGGTCAGCACCGCCAGCGCGATCTTGTCGGGCCGTGTCAGACCGGCCCGCAGGACGTGGTCGGTCAGGTTGAACGGCGCGGGGCAGGGCGGCGGTGGGCCTTGGTCGAAAATCGCTGGCATGGCCTTGGCTTAGGCCGCCGGCGCTGGCTGCGCAAGCGCGCTTGCGCAGGTCCCGGACGCGCCCTATAGCTCTGCCGCATGAGCCGTGACCCGAAATCCCTGATCCGCATCGCCCGAGAAGCCGGCACCGACGTCCATCCCGAGCCACTGGATCTGGGCGCCCGGGTGCGCGAGCTGCGCAAGGAACGCGACTGGACGCTGGAGCAGGCCGCCAGGCAGGCCGGGCTGGCGCGTTCGACCCTGTCCAAGATCGAGAACGGCCAGATGTCGCCCACCTACGAGGCGCTCAAGAAGCTGGCCGTGGGGCTGCAGATCTCGGTCCCGCAACTGTTCACCCCGCCGCAGCGCGAACAGGTGAACGGCCGGCTGGCGGTCACGAAATCGGGCGAGGGCCAAAGCCAGGTGACAGTGACCTACGAGCACGAATTGCTGGCCGAAACGCTGACGAAAAAGCAGATGCTGCCCTACCGCGCCCGCGTCCGCGCCCGGTCGATGGACGAATTCGACGGCTGGGTGCGCCACGATGGCGAAGAGTTCCTGTATGTGCTGACCGGCGTGGTGCGGCTGTATACGGAATTCTACGAACCGATCGAGATGCGCCGCGGCGACAGCGCCTATTACGACGCTACGATGGGCCACAACGTGGTGTCGGTGTCGGACGAAGACGCGATGATCCTGTGGGTCACGTCGCTGGCCTGAACCCGAGATTGAGAAATAAGCCCGGATGATCTACCCTGACGTGTGGCCGGATTGATCGGCACATCTTTTCAGGGAGGATTTAAATGGCCAATTGGACCCAGGTGAGCGTGACCCCGCAGGGCGGCGGCGCGGCCTTGCTGAACAACGGAACCGGCAGCGGCGATATGGGCACCTTTGCCTGTAGCGCGTTCCCCGCCGCATCCCGCCCCGTCGTGGGCACGATCTACAACATCAGCGCGTTGGAAGACGGCGACCAGTTCCCGATGGACTGGGACGCGAAATGCACCTTTTCGGGCGGCACGTCGGAGTTCAAGACCGGCTGACCAGCTGACCAGCTGACCGGCGGGCGCGACGGCGCCCGTCCGACCTAGCGCTCGGGCAGCAGTCCGCGCGGGCTGAAGCGCAGCACCAGAAGCAGGATCACCCCCATCGTCAGCAGCCGCATGTGTTGAACCGAGTCCAGCAGATGCGCCTTGAGCGCGTTACCATCGGCCATGCCCGAGGTCACCACGGTCATGATCCACTGGCCAAAGGGTTCGACCTGCACCCAAAGGAACCAGATCAGGAACCCGCCCAGCACCGCGCCCAGGTTGTTGCCCGATCCGCCGACGATCACCATCACCCAGACCAGGAAGGTGAAGCGCAGCGGCTGATAGGAGATCGGCGTCAGCTGGCCGTCCAGCGTGGTCATCATCGCGCCCGCGATGCCGCAGATGGCCGAGCCCAGCACGAAGACCTGAAGGTGCCGCGCGGTCACGTTCTTGCCCATTGCCCGCGCGGCGGTTTCGTTGTCGCGGATCGCCCGCATCATCCGGCCCCAGGGCGATTTCAGCGCCAGCTGCGCCAGCACCAGCAGCACGATCAGAACAGCGGCGAACAGCACCGAATAGCCCAGCTTGACATAGACGGTCGACGCGGTGGTGGCATCCAGTCCGAACCCGGCGGCGCGGTCGACGAAGGCCGGGTCGTTCTGCAGATCGATCTCGTAGGGCACCGGGCGGGGCAGGCCGATCACGTTCTTGACGCCGCGCGCCAGCCAATCCTCGGCCTTGAGGATGGCGATGACGATCTCGGCGATGCCCAGCGTCGCGATGGCCAGGTAGTCCGAGCGCAGGCCCAGGGCGGTCTTGCCGATCACCCAGGCCGCACCCGCGGCCAGCAACCCGCCCACGGGCCAGGACAACAGCACCGGCAAACCCAGCCCGCCCAGGTATCCGGTGGCCGCGGGGTTCACCGACTCGATCGCCTCGACCGCCGGATCGAGCACGGCGCGATAGACGAAAAACCCGACGATCAGAAGCCCCGCCATGGCCCAGCCACGCAAGACACCGGACAGACGCTTCCAGGCCTGCACGGCAGCGGCGATCACCGCCAGGCCCAGCAGCAGAGCGCCGATCAGCCGCCCGCCGCCCGCCGCCCAGGCCTCGGTCACCGGCGGGACCGAGATCAGCACGACCGCCAGCCCGCCAAGCGCGACAAAGCCCATCACACCGACGTTGAACAGCCCCGCGATGCCCCATTGCAGGTTGACGCCAAGCGCCATGACGGCGCTGACCAGCCCCATGTTCAGGATCAGCAACGCCGAATTCCAGCTCTGGAAAAACCCGGTGCCGAGGATCAGCGCCGAGACCAGCGCGAACATGACCCAGGTGCGCACGGAAGGGTTCATACCGATTTCCCCCGGAACAGCCCCGTTGGACGGAACAGCAGCACGATCACCAGGATCACGAAGCTGACCGCGAACTTGTAATCGGTCGACAAAAGCTGCACGAGCCCGTCCGGCGCCAGGCTTTCGGGCAGGGCATGGTTCAACACCTTCTTCCAGGCGTAGGTGATGCCGACTTCGGAAAACGCCACGATGAACCCGCCCGCGATCGCCCCGATCGGATTGCCCAAACCGCCGACGATGGCGCTGGCGAAGATCGGCAGCAAAAGCTGGAAATAGGTGAACGGCTTGAATGTCTTGTCCAGCCCGTAAAGCACGCCCGCCACGGTGGCCAGCGCCGCCACGATCAGCCAGGTCACCAGCACGACGCGTTCGGGATTGATGCCCGACAGCAAAGCCAGGTCTTCGTTGTCGGAATAGGCGCGCATCGACTTGCCGGTGCGGGTGCGGTTGAGAAACCAGAACAGCAGCGCCACCACGATCACCGCCGTCACGACGGTCAGCGCCTGGGTGGTGCGGATCGCCAACCCTTCTTCGAGACCGGTCAGGTCGCGAAAGGTGCGCGCCGAAATCAGGAACCGTTCGCCATCGGCGAAATTCTGGTCGCCCGGCCCGACGATCAGGCGCACCACGCCGTTGTAGATGAACATCACACCCATCGACACGATCACCAGGATCACCGGCTTGGCCTTTTGCGCGCGATAAAAGCGGTAGACGCCGCGATCGGTCAGCAGAACCAGCGCCGCCGCACCCGCGATGCCTGCCGGTATCGCCAACAGCGCGGTGGGCAGGGGGCCAAGGCTGACGCCCAGGCTTTGCAGCCACCAGGTAAACAGGATGGCGCTCATGGTGCCGAAGGCCATCGTGTCGCCATGGGCAAAGTTGGAGAACCGCAAGATGCCGTAGATCAGCGTCACCCCAAGCGCCCCGAGCGCCAGCTGGCTGCCATAGGCAATGGCCGGGATCAGAACGAAATTGGACAGCGCGACAATGGCGTTGAGCAGATCCATCACTCGCAAACCCCGAGATAGCTGATGACCATCGGACCATCGGCATAATGCACGCTGTAGCGCGCCGACCCTTCCAGGCCGATCGTCAACAGGTGGCGTGCATCCAGCCCGCCGCCGAACAGCGAGGTCAGGTTGCCCTCGCGCGCGCCCAGCAACTCGACGGTACCGGCATCCGAGATCAGCGATGCGCCCACCACCAATGTGTCGGGCGTCATGCCGCCGGCCTTGCCCTCGACCCGCGGGGTGAATGCGGTTTCGGAACACGGTTCGCTGTCGAAGCATTCCAGCGTGAAGGTGCACAACAGCGCGATGTTGAGCTGGAACGGCGCATGCTCGATGGTGAAGCCATCGTCGTCATGCGCGGGATCATCCTGTGCGGCCAACGGCGCGGCGAACAGCGCCAGGCCCAGGGCCAGCAGGCGAAAGCGGGTCATCGTCATCCTCCCAGGAAACTGCGGCGGACTTCGGCGTCTGCCAGCAGTTCCTTTCCGGTACCGGCAAAGGCGTTGCCGCCCTGCACCAGCACATAGCCCTTGTCGGCGATCTCGAGCGCCTGGCGGGCATTCTGTTCCACCATCAGGATCGATATCCCGGTGCGCGCCACTTCGATGATGCGGTCGAACAACTCGTCCATGACGATCGGGCTGACCCCGGCGGTGGGTTCGTCCAGCATCAGCACCTTGGGCCGGGTCATCAGCGCACGGCCCACCGCGACCTGCTGGCGCTGCCCGCCCGAGAGTTCACCGGCCGGTTGACGGCGCTTGTCGCGCAGGATCGGGAACAGCTCGAAGACCTGCTCCATCGTGCCGCGGAAATCGTCGTCGCGCAGGAAGGCGCCCATCTCGAGGTTCTCCTGCACCGTCAGCGAGGTGAAGATGTTGTTGGTCTGCGGCACGAAGGCCATGCCCTTGGCCACCCGGGCCTGCGGCGTCAGCGCGGTGATGTCCTCGCCATCCAGGCGCACATGGCCCGCGCGCAGGTCGAGCATGCCGAAGACCGCCTTCATCGCGGTCGACTTGCCGGCGCCGTTGGGGCCGACGATCACAGCGATCTGGCCCTTTTCCACGGCGATGGTGCAGCCGTGCAGGATGTCGGCGCCACGGCCATAGCCGCCGGTCATCGCCTCGCCGATCAGGAAGGGGCCGCCGGGGGCAGGGCGCGCGGCGCCGGACTTGCGGGTGCCGTCGATTTCGCCGATGCCCTTGGGATTGGTGATCGACAGGTCGCGGTTGCCGCGGTCGTCCTGATACGGGTTGCCGCTCATGCGCCGACCTGATCCTTGTTCTTGAGACCGGTGCCCAGATAGGCCTCGATCACCTGTTCGTTCGCCTTGATTTCCTCGATCGTGCCCTTGGCCAGAACATGCCCTTCGGCCATCACGATCACCGGGTCGCAAAGCCGACCGATGAAATCCATGTCGTGTTCGATCATGCAGAAAGTGTAGCCGCGTTCCTTGTTCAGGCGCAGGATGGCATCGCCGATGGTGTTCAACAATGTCCGGTTCACCCCCGCGCCGACTTCGTCGAGGAACACGATCTTGGCGTCCACCATCATCGTCCGGCCCAGTTCCAGCAGCTTTTTCTGCCCGCCCGACAGGTTTCCTGCCCTTTCATCCTTGAGATGGGAAATCGTCAGGAAATCAAGCACCTCGTCGGCTTTCTTCAGAAGCACCGCTTCTTCCCGGGCGATCCTGCCGCGGCCGATCCAGGCGTTCCACAGCGTTTCGCCCGATTGACCGCCGGGCACCATCATCAGGTTCTCGCGGCAGGTCATCGACGAAAATTCATGCGCGATCTGGAAGGTGCGCAGCAGACCCTTGTGGAACAGTTCGTGCGGCGGCAGGCCGGTGATATCCTCGCCATCCATGTAGACGCGGCCCGATGTCGGTGGCAGCGCCCCGGCGATCACGTTGAAAAGCGTGGTCTTGCCCGCACCGTTCGGCCCGACAAGCCCGGTGATCGACCCCTTGGCGATCTCGAGACTGGCGCCATCGACGGCCCGAAAGCCCCCGAAATGCCGGTGCAGATTGTCGACCCGGATCACGTTTTTCCCCTGCGGGCGCCTGGCGCGCCTCTGTCTATGCAAACAGCCCGGGGCTTTTGCCCCGGGCTGCCTGTCTCGTCAAGCGCGGCTTACTTGAACTCGACCGTCGAATAGCCGCCGTCCTTGATCTCGTAGTAGCGGTAGCTGCCCGCCGCTTCGCCCGGACCGATCAGCTCGACCGACGAGGCGCCGACATAGTCGATGTCGCCCCCAGCGGCGAGGATTTCCAGCGCCTTGCCCAGCTCGCCCGGCAGGATCGGCTCGCCCGGCGCGTTGGCCACGTCCAGCAGGTTGGCCGCCACGGCCGCCGAGGTCGCCTCGCCGCCCTTGGCCATGGCCAGCGCGATCAGCGCCGCCGCGTCATAGCTTTCGCGGGTGAAGGAGGATTCCCCGTTGATGCCGGCCGCGTCGGTGATCGTCTTGAACGCGTCCGCGCCATCGCCTTCGGACCACGGAACCGCGCCAAAGCTGTCTTCCATGCTGCCGCCAAGCGCGTCGACAAGCGCGTCGCCATACATGCCGTCGCCCAGGCCGAACACGTCGAAGGCGCCGGTATCGACCGAGGCCTGGATCATGCCGCGGCCGCCACTGTCGGCATAGCCCAGCACCATCAGCGCCTCGCCGCCGGCCGAAGCCAGCGCGGCGATTTCGGCCGAATAGTCGGCCTTGTTGTCCTCATGCGGGGCGTTCAGCGTGATCGAGCCACCCATTTCGGCGTATGCGGCGGCAAAGCTGTCGGCCAGGCCCTTGCCGTAGTCGCTGTTGGAATAGGTCACCGCGACTTCGTTGATGCCGCGCGCCTTCAGGATCTCGGCCAGCACGACGCCCTGACGGGCATCGGACGGCGCGGTGCGGAAGAACAGGCCGTTGTCTTCGGCGGTCGACAGCGCCGGCGACGTGGCCGAGGGCGACACCATCGGGATACCGTTGGCGACGGCGACGTTGGCCAGGATCGCACCGGTCACACCCGAGCAATCGGCGCCCATGATCGCCACGACGCCATCGGTGGTCACCAGGCGTTCGGCCGCGGCGGTTGCGGCGGCGCTGTCGACGCAGGTCGAATCCGCGCGCACCGGAACCAGCGTCACGCCGTCCAGGAACTTGCCGCTTTCGTTGACTTCCTTCATCGCCAGTTCGGCGCTGTCGGCCATCATCGGCGTCAGCGATTCGATGGGACCGGTGAAGCCCAGGATCACACCGATCTTGGCTTCGGTTGCATGGCTGCCTGCAAGCGCGCCGGTTGCCGTCAGGCCAAGGGCGACAGAGGCCATGAGCCACTTTTTCATATCTCAACTCCCTGATTGGATCATTGTCCGGCGCGCAGCCTATGCCCGCGCACCAGAAAAGAAAAGGGGCTTGGCGTGGCGGCATCGGCGCCCATATCGAAGGGCAGGAGGATAGATCCGATGCGCATTCTGACTGCCACCGTCCTGACCCTGTCGATCTGGCTTTCGCAGGCCCAGGCCGATCCGATCCAGACCCAGGCCGGCGCGATGACCGCGACACCGGTGATCACCGGCCTGGACACGCCCTGGGCCTTCGGGTTCCTGCCCGACGGCACGATCCTGGTCACCGAACGCGGCGGGCGCCTGCTGGCGTGGCGCGACGGGGCCGTGACCGAAATCGCCAATCCGCCCCCGGTGGTGGTCGACGGGCAGGGCGGGTTGCTGGATATCCTCGTGCCGCGCGATTTCGCCCAAAGCCGCGAGCTGTTCTTCACCTACGCCAAGAAACAACTGTGGCGCGAAGGCACGGCGGTCTATCGCGCGCGGCTGTCGGCGGATGGCACGCGGCTGGAAGGCGGCAAGGCGATCTTCGAGATGACCCGCGGCTCGGGCGGCGGATTCCATTTCGGATCGCGACTGGCCGAGGCGCGCGACGGCACGCTGCTCGTCACCATCGGCGACCGCGGCGAAGACGCCTCGGCGCAGGATCTGGGGCGGCACAACGGGTCGGTCTTGCGGATCACCAGGGACGGGAAGGCGCCGTCGGACAATCCGTTTGTCGGCCAGGGCGGTGCAGAGCCCGAAATCTGGTCCTACGGACACCGCAATCCGCAGGGCATGGCGATGGACCCTGCCGGGCAGCTTTGGGCCGTCGAACATGGCGCCCGCGGCGGCGACGAGGTCAACCGGATCGAACCCGGCCGGAACTATGGCTGGCCGGTGATTTCCTATGGCACCCACTACAGCGGAGCCAAGATCGGCGAAGGCACCGCCAAGGAGGGCCTGCAGCAGCCGGTCTTCTACTGGGACCCGTCGATCGCGCCCTCTGGCATGACGTTCTATGACGGCGCGATAGCGGACTGGCGCGGCAACGCCTTTATCGGATCGTTGAAATTCGATTATATCTCAAGACTTTCCGGCGATCCTCTCAGGGAAGTCGAACGCATCGAAGGCCCCGAAACCGAACGCGTCCGCGACGTGCGACAGGGGCCCGACGGCGCCCTGTGGTTCCTCAGCGAGGGCAATGGCGCGCTCTATCGTCTCGCGCCCTGACAAAACTCTGGGTCAGCGCTGCGCGCCGTGGCATCCTGCGGTCATTCAGGACCGGAGGATTGCCATGATCGATTTCAGGAAAACCGTGTTGGCCATCGCCTTGACGCTGCTCGGTGCGCTGCCCGGGCGCGCGCAGGATGGCGTCTTCGTATCCTACGACGCGATGCGCGCCTCGCTGGACACGCTCATCATGGCGCGCGAGATCGAACAGATGATGGTGCTTTTCGGCGCCGGAGACGAGATGACGCCGCAGCAGTTGCAGGGGCTCGAGGCTCAGGTCCGGCAAATCTACGCCGAAGACTTCCAGAACAAGGCCGTCATGCGCCGTGCCGATCTCGAAAACGGGTTCATGCAGGAATTGATCGCGTACTGGACCGGCAGCCGCTACATCTATGCCTATGTCCTCGGGCATGACCGCGACGATGGGTTCCTGAGCATCAATTTCCGCTTCAACAGCGACTTCACCAAACTCAATCAGCTTTTCTGATCCGGCGGGGCAGCGCGAAATAGGCGGTGTCGCACATCTCGATCCCGCCATAGTCGAAATTCTGCCTGTCGAACCCGGTCAGCCGGAAACCCAGCCGCGTCAGCAAGCCGACCGAGGCAAGGTTCCGGGGATCGCATTCCGCAGTGATTTCAGGCATCTCCGGCCATTTCCTGAAGCACCTTGGCAGGATCGCCTCCAGCGCTTCGCGCACATAGCCCCGCCGCCAGTGGTCGGGATGCAGGATGAACCCGACCTCGGGCCTGGCCCAGATCCCCGCCTTGCCGATGCAGCGCCCGTCAAGGTCAAGGATGTATTCCTCGCGCCGCTGGTCGTCGGGCGTCATGAAACCGTTCAGGAACCGCTGCGTCTGCGCGATGGCGTCATGCGGTGGCCGATCCCAGTAACGCATGGCCCGTGGATCGGTGAAGATGGCATGGAGCGCATCCAGGTCGTCTGGCCGCGCCGGGCGCAAGGTCAGGCGCTCGGTCCGGATCACACCGACAGGCGCGTCGCCTGGCTGCCGCGTTCCCTGTAGGGCGTTGTCTGGTAGTGCGCGCGGTAGCATTTCGAAAAATGCGACGGGCTGGCGAACCCGCAGGCCAGCGCCACGTTGATCACGCTCATGTCGGTCTGCATCAGCAGGTTGCGCGCCTTTTGCAGCCGCAATTCCATGTAATACCGCTTGGGCGACCGGTTGAGGTAGCGCCGGAACAGCCGTTCCAGCTGGCGCGTCGACATGCCGACCTGGTGGGCGAGGACGGCGGGGCTGATCGGTTCCTCGATATTGGCTTCCATCATCTGGATGACCTGGCTCAGCTTGGGATGGCGCACGCCGATGCGGGTGGGCACCGACAGGCGCTGCGTGTCCTGGTCGGTTCGGATCGCGGAATAGATCAGTTGGTCGGCCACCGCGTTGGCCAGTTCCTCGCCATGGTCGTCGGCGATGACCTTGAGCATCAGGTCGATGGACGCGGTGCCGCCAGCGGTCGTCATGCGGTTGCCGTCGATCACGAAGACCGATTTGGTCAGCGTCACGTCTTCGAATTCCTCGGTAAAGCTGTCCTGGTTTTCCCAGTGGATCGTCGCCTTCTTGCCGTCCAGCAGACCGGCCTTTGCCAGCGTGTAGCCCGCCGTGCACAGGCCGCCGACCATCAGGCCCCGGCGCGCTTCGCGGCGCAGCCAGTTCAACATCTTCTTGGATGTCGCGGCCGCGATGTCGATGCCGCCGCAAACCATGACCGTGTCGTCGCGCAACAATTCGGGCAGGTCGCTGTCCAATTGGAACGACACGCCCGCCGAGCAGCTTACGGTTTCGCCGCCCTCGCCGGTGATGATCCATTCGTACAGACGCTTGTCCGCCATGCGATTGGCGATGCGCAGCGACTCCACCGCGGCGCAAAAGCACAGCATGGTGAATTCCGGCAAAAGGACGAAGACGAAGCGCCGGGGTTTTTTCGGCGTGTCTTTGACTTCGATGATCTGCCGCTGCATCGGTGGAAGCATGTCGCGCGCTTTCTTGGTCTTGTCCGACGCCGCTGCGCCGCGCATCCACATGGTCAGAAAGGCCCGAAAGCGTCAAGGGATGTCGGAGAAAACGCATATGGTCACCGCTGGCGGGCTTGGGTATAAAAAAGTCCTTGTGAACGCGAACCATGTATGACCGGAGACGACCGATGACCGAGTGGCAGAAATCGAACTGGCGCGCCAAGCCGCGGGTTCAGATGCCCGAATATACGGATGCAGAAGCGCTGAGCGCCGCAGAGGCCCAGCTTGCCAAATATCCGCCGCTGGTCTTCGCAGGCGAAGCGCGCCGGCTGAAGCGCGCCCTTGGTGCGGCGTCGCGCGGCGAGGCGTTCCTGCTGCAGGGCGGCGATTGCGCCGAAAGCTTCGAGCAGTTCAGCGCCGATGCGATCCGCGACACCTTCAAGGTGATGCTGCAGATGGCGATGGTTCTGACCTACGGCGCCAAGGTGCCGGTGGTGAAGGTGGGCCGCATGGCCGGCCAGTTCGCCAAGCCGCGCAGCGCACCGACCGAGGTGGTGAACGGCGTCGAGCTTCCCAGCTATCGCGGCGACATCATCAACGAACTGGCGTTTACGCCGGATGCGCGCATTCCCGACCCGCGCAAGATGCTGCAGGCCTATACCCAGGCGGCAGCCACGCTGAACCTGCTGCGGGCCTTTTCGACCGGTGGCTATGCCGACGTGCACCAGGTGCATTCCTGGACCCTGGGTTTCATCGAGGGCGAAAACGCCGAGCGTTACCGCGACATGGCCAACCGCATCAGCGACACGCTGGACTTCATGCGCGCAGCCGGCGTCGACAGCGACCGCTCGCACACGCTGCAGACAGTGGATTTCTACACCAGCCATGAATCGTTGCTGCTGGAATACGAAGAGGCGCTGTGCCGGCTCGACAGCACCTCGGGCAAGTGGCTGGCAGGGTCGGGTCACATGATCTGGATCGGCGACCGCACGCGCCAGCCGGACGGCGCCCATGTGGAGTTCGCCCGCGGTGTGCTGAACCCGATCGGCCTGAAATGCGGCCCCACCACCACGGCCGAGGACCTCAAGGTCTTGATGGCCAAACTGAACCCCGAAAACGAGGCGGGCAAGCTGACGCTGATCGCCCGGTTCGGGGCCGGCAAGGTGGGCGAACACCTGCCGCGGCTGATCAAGGCAGTGCAGGAAGAAGGCGCCAACGTGGTCTGGGTCTGCGATCCGATGCACGGCAACACGATCAAGTCGGCCACGGGCTACAAGACACGGCCGTTCGAGCAGGTGCTGCGCGAAGTGCGCGACTTCTTCGGCGTGCACGCGGCCGAGGGCACGATCCCCGGTGGCGTGCATTTCGAGATGACGGGCCTCGATGTCACCGAGTGCACCGGCGGCGTGCGCGACGTGACCGAAGAGGATCTGTCCGACCGTTACCACACCGCCTGCGACCCACGGCTGAACGCCTCGCAGTCGCTGGAACTGGCGTTTCTGGTGGCCGAGGAACTGGTCAAGCGCCGCGACAACGCCGCGGCCGCAGCCAGCGCCTGACATCGTGGTGGATTGAAAACTGGAAACGCCCGGTCTTTCGGCCGGGCGTTTCCCGTTCAATCGTTCGACACCACGACCCGCAGATAGGGTTTGGCAGGTCGAAACGGTGCATGCGCTTCGGACAGGCCCCGCAACGGTTCGGTCTGAGGCGTCGTCTCGGTCGTGGCGGGGCTGTCGGACAAGGCGCCGAAAGCCGGCACGATCTCGGATGCATCGACGCGAAACCGCCGCGGCGTGCGTCCGATCCGGCCCGTGGTCGCCACGACGCCGATGGCCCGGCTGACTTCGCCGAAATCCGACCGCAGCGGAAGCACCACCATCTCGGCGTCGAGGCGAGGCTTGCCGAACCCGCCTTCGCCGCGCAGCGACACCCGAAGCACCGCCGGGTCGGCAAAGACCCGGCCCAGCGATGCGCCAAAGCCGTCCCGATCCTGGGGCGCAATCAGTGTCGACAGGGGCATCCCCGACACGTCCATCCCCATCAGGTCGGTCAAGTGCCGCCCGGCCACGCGCAGCCGGGCATGGTTGGGCGCGATCCGCTCGGCGAGAAATGCGCAATCCAGTGCGCCTTCGATCGCGCGCGGATCGATCTGGCTGCGCAAGGGCACCGCATCGGCGCCGCGCAGGCTTGCCCAGTACCGCTCGACCAGCCGCAGCGGCGCGGCCTGTCGTTCGGCACTGCGCCTGAGCATCGAAATCACCCCGCGGCGCGGCGCGGTGTCGGTTGTGTCGTCGACTGACATGTCATCACTCCCACCTGATCCAATCCGGCCGGAGCCCCCATTCGCCAAGCCCGTTAACGCTTAACGATCCGTTACCCGCCATCTTTCTACCGCAATTCGCGCCCAGTCCCGCCTCATTTCCGACCAAATGGTTAACGGCGCCCGTGCCCCAGCCGCCTTGCCATGCTGCCGGCTTCCCGCTAGGCCATCGGCAACAAGACGGGGAATGACGATGCGCCAATCCATGACGGGGTTCGCTTCGGTCCAGGGCGAAGGGCTGGGCCAGCGCTGGACGTGGGAATTGCGTGGCGTGAACGGCAAGGGATTGGACCTGCGGCTGCGCCTGCCCGACGGAATCGACGGGCTCGAGGCTGCCGTGCGCAAGGCCACCTCCGACCGGCTGCAACGCGGCAACATCCAGGTTTCGCTGCGGATGCAGACAGCCGAGGACGAAGGCGCGGCGCGGCTCGACCCGGTGCAGATGGTCGCGGTTCTGGATGCCCTGGCCGAGATCGAAGCCGCCGCGATGGCGCGCGGTCTGAGCCTGGCACCATCGACCGCAAGCCAGATCGCGGGCCTGCGCGGCGTGCTGCGCAGCGACCCGCCGCAGGCCGACCCGGACGCGCTGAGCGCCGCTCTGATGGCCGACTACATCGCCGCGCTGGACGCCTTTGTCGCGATGCGCACACGCGAGGGCGCGGCGCTGAGCGTGATCCTGAGCGGGCAGATCGACGAGATCGCCGGCCTGACCGATGCCGCCGAGGCCGAACTGGCCGCGCGGCGCGACGATCAGCAGGCGCGGCTGACGGCACAACTGTCGCGCGTGCTCGACCAGGGATCGGATATGGACGAGGGCCGCATCGCCCAGGAGCTTGCGCTGATTGCCGTCAAATCGGACGTGACCGAGGAAATCGACCGGCTGCGCGCCCATGTCGACGCCGCCCGCGCGCTTCTGACCGACAGGGGAGCGGTGGGTCGCAAGCTGGATTTCCTGATGCAGGAATTCAACCGCGAGGCCAATACGCTGTGTTCAAAGGCCGGTTTCGCATCGCTCACGCAGATCGGGCTTTCGCTGAAGACGGTGATCGACCAGATGCGAGAGCAGGTTCAGAACGTGGAGTAGGGTATGGCACAGCGGCGCGGATTGCTGATCATCCTGTCCTCGCCCTCGGGCGCGGGGAAATCGACGCTGGCGCGGCGGCTGCGCGACTGGGATCCGACGATCCGGTTTTCTGTCTCGGCCACGACGCGTCCGCCCCGGCCCGGGGAACAGGACGGCAAGGACTATCACTTTGTCGGAGAGCCGGAGTTCCGCCGGCAGGTCGCCGACGGCGCGATGCTGGAGCACGCCCACGTGTTCGGCCATTTCTACGGCTCGCCCCTGGCGCCGGTGAAACAGGCCACCGAGTCGGGCTGCGACGTGCTGTTCGACATCGACTGGCAGGGCGCGCAGCAGATCCGCAACTCGGCGCTCAAGGACAACGTGCTGTCGATCTTCCTTCTGCCGCCATCGATCCCGGAATTGCGCGCGCGTCTCGAAGGGCGCGGTCAGGACGGATCGGCGGTGATCGACAAGCGGATGCAGAAAAGCTGGGACGAAATCAGCCATTGGGACGCCTATGACTACGTCCTGATCAACGACGACCTTGACGTGACCGAAGCCCGGCTGAAAACCATCGTTCAGGCCGAGCGCCTGCGCCGCGATCGCCAGCCCGGTCTGGTGGCGCATGTCCGCAAACTGCAAAGCGAATTCGAGGATCAGACATGACGCTGTACGCGCTGGACGATATCGCCCCCGACCTGGCTGACGATGCCTGGGCGGCGCCGGATGCCAACCTGATCGGGCGCGTGGTGCTCGAAGCGCGCGCCTCGGTCTGGTTCGGCGCCACGCTGCGCGGCGACAACGAAGAGATCCGTGTGGGCGCGGGCAGCAACCTGCAGGAAAACGTCGTCTGCCACACCGACATGGGCTTTCCGCTGGTGATCGGGCCGGGCTGCACGATCGGCCACAAGGTGATGCTGCATGGCTGCACGATCGGGGAAAATACGCTGATCGGCATGGGCGCGACGGTTCTGAACGGCGCCCGGATCGGACGGAATTGCCTGATCGGGGCGGGCGCGCTGATCACCGAGGGCAAGGATATCCCCGACGGGTCGCTGGTGATGGGCATGCCGGGCAAGGTGGTGCGGCAACTGGACGAGGCGGCGATCAACGGATTGCGGGCCTCGGCCCTGCATTACCAGGAAAACGCGGCACGGTTCGCCCGCGGCCTTCGACCGGTCTGAGGGGCGCTGCCCCTCTGGCGCCAGGGGCGCCATTCACCCCGGGATATTTTCGAACCAGAGAAGTCAGGACCTCGCGCGATGAAGAAAACGATCCAGCGCCCCGTCGTGCCACCCGCCAGCGTGTCGACGCCGGTCGTATCGCCGATCTATCCTTCGGTGGTCTATGCCTCGGACGACCCCGACGGGCTTGACGCGCAATACGAAGGCGGCGCGGCGGGCTATACCTATGCCCGCGAGGGCCACCCCAATGCCGATCTGCTGGCGCGCAGGATCGACGCGCTGGAGGGATGTTCCGGCGGCATCGTGCTTGGTTCGGGCATGGCGGCCGTGGCCGCGGTCTTGCTGGGTCTGTGCGGGGCAGGGGACCACGTGGTGGGCGGCAACCAACTGTATGGCCGGTCGCTGCGGTTGATGGCGGAAGACCTGCCGCGGCTGGGGATCGCCACGACACTGGCCGATCCGACGGACATGGCCGCGGTCGAGGCGGCGCTGCGGCCCGAAACCAGGCTGGTGCTGATCGAGGTCGTGTCGAACCCGACGCTGCGGGTGGCCGATATCGAAGGCATCGCGCGTCTGTGCCGCGACCGCGGTGTGCTGCTGGCGGTCGACAACACCTTTACCACGCCGCTGGCGGTGCGGCCGTTCGCGTTGGGTGCAGACATCGTGCTGCATTCGGTGACCAAGCTGCTGGCGGGTCATTCCGATGTCACGCTGGGCTGGGTGGCGGCGCGCGATCCCGACCTCGCCGTGCGGATGCGGGTCTTTGCGGTGACCACCGGCATGACGCCCAGCCCGTTCGATTGCTGGCTGGCCGAACGCGGTCTGGCGACTTTTGCCCTGCGCTTCGACGCCGCGCAGCGCAACGCCGCGGCGCTGGCGGACTGGCTGGCCGGGCAGGCGGGCGTGCGCCGCGTGTTGTATCCGACCCGCGCCGACCACCCCGACCACAATCGCGCGGCGGCGCTTTTGGGCGGGCAGGGCTGCAACATGGTCAGCTTTGAAGTGGCGGGCGGGCGCAAGGCGGCAAACGCGCTGGCGCGGGCGGCGGATGGTGTCGCCTTTGCACCGACCTTGGGCGATGTCGGCACCACGCTCAGCCACGCTGCCTCGTCCTCGCACCGGGCGCTGAGCCCCGAGGCCCGCGCCGCGATCGGCATCACCGAAGGCTTCTTCCGCGTGTCGGTCGGGCTGGAGCCGCTGGACGCCTTGAAAACCACGTTCGCCGCCGGTCTGGCCGCGGCGCGAGACGCCTGATGCAGGCAGCGGCCGAGGCCCTGATCGCGGGATTTCCCCTGCCAGCGGTGTTGATCCGCGCCGATGAACGCATCGCCGCGGCCAACGAACCGGCCACCGCGCTGCTGGGGCCCGGGATGGTCGGGCGGCACTTCATCACCGCCTTGCGCCAACCGACCCTGCTGGATGCGATCGAGGATTGTCTGCAGTCCGGTGAGCCGCGCAAGACCGACTACCTGACCAATGACGGGCGCCAGGACACCACGTTCCGCGTCTCCATCGCCGCGGTGGCGCTGGACCGGGGGCGCGGCGTTCTCGTGACCTTCGAGGACATCACCCACCTGGAACAGGCCGGGCAGATGCGCCGCGATTTCGTCGCCAATGTCAGCCACGAATTGCGCACGCCGCTGACAGCGCTGATCGGCTTCATCGAAACGCTCAAGGGGCCCGCGCGGAACGACGAGGTCGCGCGCGATCGTTTTCTGGACACGATGGAAAAGGAGGCCGGGCGGATGAACCGGCTGGTGCAGGACCTGCTGTCGCTCAGCCGGGTCGAGGCCGAAGAGCGCGTGCGGCCGACGGGACGGGTCGATCCGGCGGCGCTGATCCGGACCACGCTTGACCGGCTGAGCCCGATGGCGATGGAGGCCGGCGTGAGGGTTCTAGCCGACTTGCCCGACAGCGCCGCGACGATCACCGGCGATGCCGACCAGTTGGTCCAGGTCGTGACGAACCTGGTCGAGAACGCGATCAAGTATTCCGGACGCGGCGCCGAGGTGCATGTGAGCCTGAGCCGGCCCGTTTTCGAGCCGCGCATCCGCGGCGACGGCATCCGCATCACCGTCCGCGATACCGGCCCCGGTATCGACGCGATCCACCTGCCGCGACTGACCGAACGATTCTACCGGATCGACACCCACCGGTCGCGCGAGAAGGGCGGAACCGGACTGGGCCTTGCCATCGTCAAGCATATCGTGAACCGCCACCGCGGCCGGCTGCGGGTGGAAAGCGAGCCCGGCAAGGGCGCCACGTTCATCGTGATCTTGCCGATCACTTGAATGCGCGCCGATTCGACGGCATGCCGACGGCGAGTCCCGGATGAACCGCCGGACCGTCGGTACAAGTGACGTGGGGGCAGGCAACGAAAGTGGCGCGGCTCGATTCCGGGTGAATATTCTCACGTGAAATCAAGATAATATGCCCTGAACCTCAACCTTCAACAAATTCGGCAGAGGCCAGCGGGATACGAAAATGACATGCCGCGCGCCCACCCCGGATGACGGGCAGGCAATTGTCATAAAACTGTTACGTAACCGTCACAAAAGCAAAGCGCTCGGGCCGTAGCTGTGCGCCTCGAAGATCATCGTGGGGATGATCGGATCTTCGCATCAGGAGTGTTCATATGAAATCCGTCAAAATGACCGCCTCGGTTCTGGCAATCGCCGCCATGACCGCTACCGCTGCAGCCGCGCGCGACAACGTGCAGGTTGCCGGGTCCTCGACCGTGCTGCCCTATGCCTCGATCGTCGCCGAAGCCTTTGGCGAGAACTTCGACTTTCCGACGCCGGTGGTGGAATCGGGCGGCTCGTCCGCTGGCCTCAAGCGTTTCTGCGAAGGCGTGGGTGAGAACACCATCGACATCGCCAACGCGTCGCGGGCGATCCGCGAGAAAGAGATCGAAGCCTGTGCCGCGAACGGCGTGACCGATATCATCGAGGTCCGCATCGGGTATGACGGCATCGTCTTCGCCAGCCAGATCGACGGCCCGGCTTATGACGCCTTTACCCCGTCCGACATCTTCAACGCGCTTGCGCCCAAGGTGATGGTCGATGGCGCGCTGGTCGACAATCCCTACAGCAAGTGGAACGAGTTCAACGCCGATCTGCCCGACGCCGAGATCATGGCCTTTATCCCCGGCACCAAGCACGGCACCCGCGAAGTGTTCGAGGAAAAGGTGATCGCCGCAGGCTGCGAGGCGACCGGTGCGATGGAGGCGATGATCGCCGCCGGCATGTCCGAGGACGACGCCGAGGACGCCTGCCTGGCTGTGCGCACCGATGGCCGGTCGGTCGACATCGACGGTGACTATACCGAAACCCTGGCCCGCATCGACGCCACCCCGAACGGTATCGGCGTCTTCGGTCTGGCTTTCTACGAGAACAACACCGACAAGCTGAAGGTCGCCACCATGTCGGGCGTCGCGCCGTCGACCGAAACCATCGCCAGCGGCGAATACCCGGTGTCGCGTCCGCTGTTCTTCTACATCAAGAAGGCGCATATCGGGGTGATCCCGGGCCTCAAGGAATTCGCGGAATTCTTCGTCGCCGACGAGATCGCCGGCCCCGATGGCCCGCTGGCAGCCTACGGCCTGGTGTCCGACCCGGAACTGGCCAAGACCCAGGCCACGGTCGCCGACGAAGCGGTCATGGGTTCGAACATGTAAAAGGGCTTGAGCCCGGACAAGGGGCGGCATATTCCGCCGCCCCTTTCTTGCTTTTAGGACCTTTTCGAAACTGGCGGGGGTGACATGCCTGTATTCTGGCTTGTGGGGATCGTGCTGGCGCTCGCGGCGCTCGGGTACGTCCTGGGCCGCGCGCGGGCGATGGCCAGCGTCGCCGGAGACCGGCGTGGGCTGCATTCATTGCCCAGCTATTACGGCGCGAACGTCTTCATCAAGACGGTCGTTCCGTCCTTTGCGGTGCTGATCGTCTGGCTTTTGGTGCAGCCGCTGGTGGTCAACAACCGGATCGTCGACATGCTGCCCGATCAAGCCGTCAGCGCCGATACCAGCGTGGGCCTGGTCATGTCGGACGTGCGGCGCCTGGCCGACGGTCTGGACAGCGCGGTTGCGCAGGGGATCATGACCGCGGACGAGGTCGCATCGCTGCGCACCGAGTCGACGGACATCCGCGAACGGCTTGGGCAGGCGGGGGTCGCGCTTGGTTCGGACGTCGGACCCGAGGTGCTGTCCGCCGCACAGCGCTACCGGGCGCTGACCGCGGCGGGGTCGGCTATCCAGACCGGCGTCGTGCTTGCCCTGGCCATCGCCGGGCTGCTCTGGGGCCTGAAGAACGCGACGGCCGAGTTCCGGGCGCGAAACACGGTGGAACAGGCGATCCTGACCATTCTCATCGCGGCGGCCTCGCTGGCCATCCTGACCACCATCGGCATCGTGTTGTCGCTGATCTTCAACACGGTGGAATTCTTCCGGCTCTATCCGGCGCTGGACTTTTTCACGCGTCTGGAATGGTCGCCCAGCTTTTCGGGGCGGGGCGGGTCTTCGGCGCTTGGGGTGCTGCCGCTGCTGTGGGGGACGTTCTACATCTCGGTCATCGCGCTGCTGGTGGCGGTGCCGATCGGGCTTTTCGCGGCGATCTACCTGTCCGAATACGCAGGCCCCAAGGTCCGCGCCATCGCCAAGCCGATGCTGGAAGTGCTGGCCGGTATCCCGACCATCGTCTACGGCCTGTTCGCGCTGCTGACCGTCGGGCCGATGCTGATGAAGGTTTTCGGTGGCGACGGGCTGGGATGGATGTCCGCCGGCACCGCGGTGATGACCGCGGGCCTGGTGATGGGCATCATGCTGATCCCCTTCGTCAGCTCGCTGTCCGACGACATCATCAACGCCGTACCGCAGTCGTTGCGCGACGGATCCTATGGGCTGGGCGCGACGCAATCCGAAACGATCCGCCAGGTTGTGCTGCCCGCTGCGCTGCCCGGAATCGTCGGCGCGATCCTGCTGGCCGCCAGCCGCGCCATCGGTGAGACGATGATCGTGGTGCTGGGGGCAGGGGCGGCGGCCAAGCTGAGCCTGAACCCCTTCGAGGCGATGACCACGGTCACCGCCAAGATCGTCAGCCAGCTGACCGGCGACGCCGACTTTGCCAGCCCCGAGGCGCTGGTGGCCTTTGCCCTGGGCATGACGCTGTTCGTCATGACGCTGGGGCTGAATGTCTTCGCGCTGTATATCGTGCGCAAATACCGGGAGCAGTACGAATGACCGACGCCAGCCTGTCGCAAGCGCCGTCGGCGCGGCCCCGCGTTTCGCTGACAGCCGCGGATGCGCGCACCAAACGCCGCAACGCGGCCGAGACCCGTTTCCGGATGTATGGCATCGCCGCCATCGCAACCGGCCTGGTTTTTCTGGTCGTGCTGCTGTTCGCGATCCTGACGAACGGTGTCGGCGCCTTTCAGCAAAGCTTTGTCAACGTGCCGGTCTATCTCGACCCGGCCAAGCTGGACAAGAACGGCAACCGCGACATCGAGGACATCAAGAAGGTATCGACATTCGGTTACGGGCCGCTGATCGAAAACGCCGTCTTCGAGGCGGTCACATCCCGGGGGATCGACACGCCGCTGGACAGCGCCAAGGACATGAAGAAACTGCTTTCGGCCAGCGCCGCGGCACAGGTGCGCGATTTCGTCATCGCAAACCCCGACCGGATCGGCGACACGGTCGAGTTCCGGGTTCTGGCGTCAAGCCGTGTCGACGGCTATCTGAAGGGCCGGGTGGTGCGCGACGCGGTCGAACGCGACAAGAACATCGATGCAGAACATCTTGATATCGTTGATGCATTGGTGTCCGAAGGCGTGATCAAGAAAAGCTTCAACCTCAGCTTCATCACGGGATCGGACGCATCGGAAAGCCGCGCCGAGGCGGCCGGACTTGGCGTGGCGATGCTGGGCTCGTTCTTCATGATGCTGGTGGTTCTGGTGCTGTCGCTGCCCATCGGCGTCGCGGCCTCGATCTACCTCGAGGAATTCGCACCAAAGAACCGCTTTACCGACCTGATCGAGGTCAACATCTCGAACCTCGCCGCGGTGCCGTCGATCGTTTTCGGCATCCTGGGGCTTGCCGTCTTCATCCAGTTCATGCACCTGCCGCAATCGGCGCCGCTGGTGGGCGGGCTGGTGCTGACGCTGATGACGCTGCCGACGATCATCATCTCGACCCGCGCCTCGCTCAAGGCGGTGCCCCCTTCGATCCGCGACGCCGCCCTGGGTGTCGGAGCATCCAAGATGCAATCGGTCTTTCACCATGTGCTGCCGCTGGCCATGCCGGGCATTCTGACCGGCACCATCATCGGTCTGGCGCAGGCCCTGGGCGAAACCGCTCCGCTGCTGCTGATCGGCATGGTGGGCTATATCGCGACCAACTATCCCGACGGGGTGGCGAGCGGTTTTCTCGACCCGAATTCCGCGATGCCCGCCCAGATCTACGAATGGGCCAAACGCGCCGACCCGGCCTACTACGAACGCGCCTGGGGCGGCATCATCATCCTGCTGGTGTTCCTGTTGACCATGAACATCATCGCCATCATCCTGCGCCGCCGCTTTGAGCGGCGCTGGTAACGGGGTATCACCCATGTACGACGCACCGCCATCGGAGAGAGACGTGGATCAGAAGGACATCAAGATCGCCGCACGGGGCGTGCAGGTCTATTACGGCGACAACCACGCGATCAAGGACGTGGATGTCGATATCGCCGACCGCACCGTCACGGCCTTCATCGGCCCGTCAGGTTGCGGCAAGTCCACCTTCTTGCGGTGTCTCAACCGGATGAACGACACGATCGACATCTGCCGGATCGAGGGCAGGATCGAACTGGATGGCGAAGACATCTACGACAAGCGTGTCGATCCGGTGCAACTGCGCGCCAAGGTCGGCATGGTGTTCCAGAAACCCAACCCGTTCCCCAAGTCGATCTACGACAACGTCGCCTATGGCCCGCGCATTCACGGCATGGCCCGGAACAAGGCGGATCTGGACGAGATCGTCGAACGTGCCCTGCGGCGCGGCGCGATCTGGGACGAGGTCAAGGACCGCCTGCAGGCCCCCGGCACCGGCTTGTCGGGCGGCCAGCAGCAGCGGCTGTGCATCGCCCGCGCGGTGGCCACCGAACCCGAAGTTCTGCTGATGGACGAACCCTGTTCGGCGCTCGACCCGATCGCCACGGCCCAGGTCGAGGAACTGATCGACGAATTGCGGCAGGACTACTCGGTGGTGATCGTGACGCATTCGATGCAGCAGGCCGCACGCGTCAGCCAGAAGACGGCGTTCTTTCACTTGGGCAACCTCGTCGAGTTCGGCGAGACGGGCAAGATCTTTACCAACCCCGAAGACCCACGCACGGAATCCTACATCACGGGACGGATCGGCTGATGAAAGAGCTTTCGCAACACATTGCCAGCGCATTCGACCGCGATCTGGAAGGCATCCAGGCGCAGATCATGAAAATGGGCGGGCTGGTGGAAAACGCCATAACCCAGGCCGCCAAGTCGCTGGAAACCCGCGATGTCGATCTGGCCGAAGAGGTCCGCAAGGGCGACCAGGCCATCGACGCGCTGGAAGAACGCCTGAACGAAGAGGCCGCCCGCGTCATCGCGCTGCGCGCGCCGGCCGCCCGCGACCTGCGGGTCGTGCTGTCGGTGATGCGGATGTCGGCCAACCTGGAACGCATCGGCGACCTGGCCAAGAACCTGGCCAAGCGTACCGGCGTCCTGGTTCAGATGCAGCCCATCGGCGGCACCGCCACATCGTTGCGGCGCATGGCCCGCGACGTGGAACTGATGCTCAAGGATGCGCTGGACGCCTACATCCAGCGTGACGAGGCGCTGGCGCTGGACGTGATCGACCGTGACCGCGATATCGACCAGATGTACAACACGCTGTTCCGCGAATTCCTGACATTCATGCTGGAAGATCCGCGCAACATCACCGCCTGCATGCATCTGCACTTCATCGCGAAGAATATCGAGCGCATGGGCGACCACGTGACGTCGATCTCGGAGCAGGTGGTGTTCCTGACCTCGGGTCACAAGCCGGACGAGGCGCGGGTCAAGCTGGACCGCACCTCGACGGATGCCACCCTGACCCCCGACATGGACAGCGACGGAGACTGATACCGATGTCCGCCAATCAACCCACGGTTCTGGTCGTCGAGGATGAAGCGGCGCAGCGCGAGGTCCTGAGCTACAACCTCGAGGCCGAAGGGTTCCGCGTGGCGCTGGCAGAGGACGGCGAAGAGGCTTTGCTGCTGGTCGACGAGGAACAGCCCGACATCATCGTCCTGGACTGGATGCTTCCCAGCCTGTCGGGCATCGAAGTCTGCCGCCAGCTCAAGACACGGCCCGACACCCGCGGCGTTCCCGTCATCATGCTGTCGGCCCGGTCCGAGGAGATCGACAGGGTGAGGGGGTTGGAAACCGGTGCGGACGACTACGTGGTCAAACCCTATTCGGTTCTCGAACTCATGGCGCGGGTACGCACCCAGCTTCGGCGCGCGCGCCCTTCGGCAGCCGGGCTGCGGCTGGAATACCAGGACATCGTGCTGGACAGCGAAACCCACCGCGTGACCCGCGGCGGGGCCGAACTGAAACTCGGCCCGACCGAGTTCCGCCTTCTGACCACCTTCATGGAAAAACCCGGTCGGGTCTGGTCGCGCGAACAGCTGCTGGACCGAGTCTGGGGGCGCGATATCTATGTCGATACCCGCACCGTGGACGTCCATATCGGACGGCTGCGAAAGGCGCTCAGTATCCACGGCGGTGATGATCCCCTGCGCACCGTGCGCGGCGCGGGTTACGCGCTTGGTTGAATTGGGTTGAATTCCGGGCACTTGGCGTCATCTACTGCCCCCAATGGTAACGAAGGGACGTGGCAGATGATGCGAATGGTTTTCGCTGTGTTGTTCTGGATGGCGGGTATATCGGGCGCTGCCGCTCATGAGGTGCGACCGGCCATCGGCGATCTGAGCGCCACGGACGGGCAAGTGACGCTCGAACTGCGGTTAAGCGTCGAACCTCTGCTGGCGGGCGCGAACCTTGAGGGCGTCGAGGACACCAACGACACCGACGAGTCCGACGCGGTCGATGCCTTGCGGATGCTGGATGCCACCGCACTGCGTGACCGGCTGACACAGGCGCTGCCTGACCTTCTCGCCTCGATGCCGTTGACGGTGGATGCGGCGCCCGTGCCGCTTCAGGCCACCCGGATCGAAACCGAAGACGTCGGCAATCCTGATCTGCCTCGTGAAACCCTGCTGGTTCTTCAGGGCGACTTGCCGGCCGGCGCGCAAACGCTTGAAATGAATTGGCCCGCATCCTTCGGTACGTTGATCCTGCGCCAGATGGGCGTGGACGAACCCTATACCGGCTATCTGACCGGCCAGCCCTCGGGCCCGATCCAGATCGCCGGCGGCGATGCGTTGACCAACGCGGGTGCGTTCTTCGGCTATATCCCCGTCGGATTCGATCATATCCTGCCCAAGGGGCTGGACCATATCCTGTTCGTGCTGGGCCTGTTCTTCCTTGCCGCGCGGATCGGGCCGCTGTTGTGGCAGGTCTCTGCCTTCACGCTGGCCCATACCGTGACGCTGGCGCTTGGTGCGCTCGAGATCGTCACCGTTTCGGCCAGCATCGTCGAGCCGATCATCGCCGCTTCGATCGTCTACGTGGCGGTCGAGAACATCGTGTCGGACAAGCTCCACCGCTGGCGTCCGGCAGTGGTGTTCGGTTTCGGGCTTTTGCACGGTTTGGGCTTTGCCAGCGTTCTGGGCGAATTCGGTTTGCCGCAAGGCCAGTTCATTGCAGCCTTGATCGGCTTCAACATCGGGGTCGAGATCGGTCAGCTGACCGTGATCGCGGTCGCCTTCCTGCTGGTCTGGTGGGCCTTGCAGGTGGACCGGGGCAGGGCGCAAGAACTGCCCGCTCAGGTCTTTTACGGTGCCGCTGTGATCGGACTTGCGCTGGCCGGTTACTGGATCGGCGGCGAAGCGCGGGTGTTGCTCTGGCCGCTGGCGGGTCTGAGCCTGCTGTGCCTGGTTTCGGTGTCGCTGGTCGACCGGATGGAGGCCTACCGTCGCTTCGTGTCGATCCCGGCTTCCTGCGTCATCGCCGCCGTCGGCGCCTGGTGGGTGGTGGAACGGGTGTTTCTCTGAACATCAACGCGGGCCTTGCGCCCGCAGCGAAACCGGCCTATAGCGCGCGCACCAACTCCGCAGGCGGGGGCGGGTGTTCGGGAGAGACATCCCCGATCATCCACCGGTTGTCCCAGATCCGATCCGGGATGATACCTCCGCCAAGGCGATAAACCGGAAAGGAAAAAGGCATGGCTCTTCCCGAGTTCACCATGCGTCAGCTGCTGGAAGCTGGCGTTCACTTCGGCCACCAGACGCAGCGCTGGAACCCCCGCATGGGAGAGTTCATCTACGGCGACCGCAACGGCATTCACATCATCGACCTGACCCAGACCGTCCCGATGCTGGACGCGGCGCTGCATGCGATCCGCGAAACCGTCGCCAAGGGTGGCCGCATCCTGTTCGTCGGCACCAAGCGCCAGGCGTCGCAACCGATCGCCGAGGCGGCCGAGAAATGCGCGCAATACTACATGAACCACCGCTGGCTTGGCGGCACGCTGACCAACTGGCAGACTGTGTCGCAGTCGATCGGCCGCCTGCGCCAGATCGACGAACTGATGGAGCGCGGCGCCGAGGGCCTCACCAAGAAAGAGCGCCTGAACATGGAACGCGACCAGGGCAAGCTTCAGGCGTCGCTGGGCGGCATCCGCGAAATGGGCGGCCTGCCGGACATGCTGTTTGTCATCGACGTCAAGAAAGAAGCGCTGGCCGTGGCCGAAGCCAACAAGCTGGGCATCCCGGTTGTGGCCGTGGTCGACACCAACTGCTCGCCCGACGGCGTCGATTACATCATCCCCGGCAACGATGACGCAGCCCGCGCCATCGCGCTTTACTGCGACCTGGCCAGCCGGGCCGCGCTGGACGGCATGACTGCACAAATGGGCGCAGCCGGCGTCGACCTGGGCGCACTGGAAGACGCACCGGCCGAGGAACTGCTGGCGGAAGCCGCGGGCGAGACGCCCGCCGAGCCCGCCGCGGCGGAAGCACCGGCCGAAGGCGCCTGACGCCGTCCTGTCGCACGCGCGACAGGAGCCAATGACATGAGCGGGTGACCCAGCGGTCACCCCGATCCGCACGCAAGAATGACGAGGAGAGCCAAGAGATGGCGATCACAGCAGCACAGGTGAAAGAACTGCGCGAGATGACCGGCGCCGGCATGATGGATGCCAAGAAAGCGCTGGTTGAAAACGACGGCAACATGGACGCCGCCGTGGATTGGCTGCGCACCAAGGGCCTTGCCAAGGCCGCCAAGAAGTCCGGCCGCACCGCCGCCGAGGGCCTTGTGGCCGTCGTCGTCGACGGCGGTACAGGCGTCGCGGTCGAGGTCAACTCGGAAACCGATTTCGTCGCCAAGAACGCCGAATTCCAGGCCATGGTGAACAAGATCGCCGAGGCAGCCCTGGGCGTGGACAGCACCGAAGCGCTGAGCGCTGCGGACCTGGGTGGCAAGACCGTCGGCGACGCGATTACCGACGCGGTGGCCAAGATCGGCGAAAACATGTCGCTGCGCCGTATGGCAAAGCTGACCGGCGATCAGGTGGTGACCTACGTTCACAACGCCGCCGCTGACGGCATGGGCCAGATCGGCGTGCTGGTCGCGATGACCGGCGGCGACGAGACGTTCGGCAAGCAGGTCGCAATGCACATCGCCGCGGTGAACCCGGCTTCGCTGTCGTCGGACGATCTTGACTCGGCGGTCGTCGAAAAGGAACGCCAGATCCAGATCGACATCGCCCGCGAATCCGGCAAGCCCGAGCAGGTGATCGAGAAGATGATCGAGGGCCGGATGAAGAAGTTCCTGGCCGAGGTCACGCTGCTGGGTCAGCAATTCGTGGTCAACCCCGACGTCACCGTGGAACAGGCCGCCAAGGACGCCGGCGCCACGATCACCGGTTTCGTCCGGATGCAGGTGGGCGAGGGGATCGAGAAGAAGGAAGAGGATTTCGCTGCCGAGGTGGCAAAGGCCGCCCAGGGCTGATCCGTTTCCCTTGCTTGAAGGTATGCGGAGCCGTCTCGGGAGGGACGGCTCCGCGCCTTTTTGAGACCCCAGGAGACATTGGGGATGAGATTTGGGGCCTCCAAAGGATGCCGGCCCAAGAATTCTCAAACTGAATTCCCGAACCGGCCCCCGGCTTGCACCGGCAGGTTCGCAGAGCCCGTAAAATGCTCGGGTTGCGTCCCCACGTTCCATGGCCAAAGCCACCACTCACGGAACATGGAAAGCTTGCCCCATTTACTTGACGTTAAGGAAGTCGGGTATTCCCGACCCAGCGTTCCGGCGCGGTTTTTTCACGATGCTTTAACGGTACGGATGCGCAACCCGGGATAGCTGCCTGATTTCACGGCAATTCACGGGGGCAGGGGTGCCATCACCCCCGTAGGATGAACATCTGATTCTGAAACGCTGCCTTGGCCACCGCTTGCGCCGTGGTTTCGACGTTCAGCGTTTCGCGTGCCAGGCGCAGATGTTTTTCCACCGTCGCCTGGGTCAGCCCCATGATCTGCGCGATGTCCTGCATCGTCTTGCCGTCGCCGACCCATTCCAGCGCTTCGCGCTGGCGTGGCGTCAGGCTCTGGTTCGGCAGGATCATCGGCAAGGTCAGGATCTTCAGGTGCACGATGTTGTTCATCAGCACGATGTCCGCTCCGTTTTCCTCCCAGACGACATCGGCATCGTCCTGGGTCATGCCGATACGGGCGGTCAGCGATATCGCGCCCTTGGCCCGGCTGGATACCGACTTGAAGGAAACGGTGTAACCTGCGTGCACCTTATGGGCCAAATTGAACTCGACGACACGGCGTTCTTCAGCGGTCAGTTCGCCTTTGGAAATGCGCTCGCCCATGACGCGCCAACTGCTCCAGCCTTCATTGTCCAACGCCCATTGCACCATCGGCCCATGCCGGTAGAGACCGCCTTCGACAAAGCCTTCGCGGTAATCGTGCGGATGATTGGACAGGACGACGAAATCGTTCGGGTCGCCCAGGGAATTCGCCGTGCGAAAACGGGTGAAGCCGTAAAGAAGCCGGTCGAACCCATAAGACGCCATGGTGTCGCAATGCATCTGCCAAAGCACTTCAACGCTGTCGGTGTTCGACAGGTCGATAAGGTATCGGCGAAGTCCTGGCGACATCAAGCAACCTCATTCAATCAATACCCACCGCGTAACCCGACGGGAACGGACACGCAACGGAAGCATCCAAGCAGGCTAGCATATTGCCAAAGCACTGTGTCCTGTCCAGACGCGCGAGCGCCAACTTGTCCGAAAGTCGCAGGAGACCGCCCGGGATGCCGTTTCCATACCGATCTACTTTACATAATACTGATTATAAGACTTGGTCTGTTGGCGCTGGCTGGGCCAGTCCTTTTCGGCGATCGCTATGACAGGAATTACTTTCGCACCCTACGCCCATGATTCAACGTAGAAAATCGCGCGGCTGACCTTTGTCATGCGCGAATGAAAAACGGCGCCCTGCGGCGCCGTTTTCGGTTTGGCCCGGGTATTCCCGCGTTCCAGGTGTTCAATCCTGCTTGGCCAGATAGTCGCGGATGCTGCCTGCATCGGCCTGCGACACGCGCACGCCTTTGGGTTCCGGGACCAACCCTTTCGCTTCGAGTTCGGCCACGACATCGCGATACCGTTCGAGATACCCTTCCGGCAGTCGGTGCGCGATGCCCTGGTGGCAGTCGATGCAGGTCTTGCCTTCGTCTTGGGCGATCTGGTGGTTGTCGGCCGCGCGGTTTTCCTGCTCGGTAAAGTCCATGTAGTCGAACTTGTGACAGTTCCGGCACTCGCGCGAGTCGGTCTTCTTCATCGCTGCCCAGACGCTGCTGGCCATGTCCAGGCGATGTGCTTCGAACTTTTCGGGTGTGTCGATGATACCGGTGACGAAATGGCCGTAGAGCTCCCAGCTGGCCTGGATCTTGCGCACGACCTTTGGCGCCCAAGCCTTGGGCACGTGGCAGTCGGGACAAGTGGCACGCACGCCCGAGGCGTTTGCCTCGTGAACCGAGCCCTTGTATTCCGCATAAACATTGACCCGCATCTCATGGCAGGAAATGCAGAATTCCTGGTTGTTGGTTTCTTCCATCGCCCAGTTGAAACCGCCCCAAAAGACGATACCCGCGGCGAAGCCGGTGATCATCAAGCCGCCCAACGAATAGACGGTCGATGGTGACCGGATCGCATTGATGATGCGGCGAAGAAAGCCGGGGCGCTTGCCCGGAGTGTCATTTCGCGACATGGCCTTGCTCCTTACCTGCTTGATCGCCCTCAGTTGCCGCTGGACGGGTTGAAGATGTTTTCGACCAGTTCCGGCGCGTTTGCCTGCGGCACGTGGCACTGCGTACAGAACCAACGAGTGCCGGAAATGCGGTCCATCTGGTTGCCATCGCGGTCCTGGTAATGGGTCATTGACAGCGTCGGCGCATGACGTTCGGCGGCGTTCGTCCAGTCATGGCATGCCAGGCAACGGTTGGCATTGGTGTCGATCTGGTAGTTGTCGATGCCGTGCGGGATCAGCGGCGGTTGCTGCCGGTAGGCCCGCGCGAACCGACCTTCATCCTGCTGATACAGGTTCAGCGGCTGGTCGAGATCGGCGACGCTCGAACCCCGCAGGCTGCTGACACCGCTGCCCGCGGACTGGGCGATGGCCAGCCCGCCGCTAATGACAAGCGCGGCCGCCACCGAAAGGCTGAGGATGGTTTGTTTTTTCATGGAACTTCTCCGTTCAGGTCTCAGGCCGCGCGACTGGCCTTGGTACTGGGGGTGTTTTTTTCCCGTTCCGGCCGGGCGGGTGCCGGGCTGTCGTCGAAACGGTGGGTGAAGCGGAAAACCTGCGGCGCGCAGACATCGATGCAGCGGCCGCAGTTCGTACAATCGGGCGACAGGATCAGGGGCGTATCTTCATCCCTGCCCCGCAGCGCCGGCGTGATCACATGCATCTCGGGGCACACGGCGAAGCAGTCCATGCAATCATCGCAAGCGGCACGGTCGACGGCCGAGACACGCAGCAGCGATTTCGTTCCGAGCAGCCCGTAGAAAGCCCCTACCGGGCAAAGATGGCCGCACCAGCCCCGGCGCGCCACGGCGAAGTCGAACACGAACACCGCCAGCACGAAGGCCCAGGCAAAGCCCATGCCGAAGATCAGCCCGCGATGCAGCATGGAGATCGGGTTGACCAATTCCCAGGCGATCACGCCGCCCAGAACCGAGACCGCCAGAACCATCGCCAGAACCCAGTAACGGGTGTTGGCCTTCGGCTGCCAACCCTTCGGCATGCCCAGTTTCTCGTGCAGCCAATGCGCGCCGTCGGTCACGGGATTGATCGGACAAACCCACGAGCAGTAAACCCTGCCGCCGATCAACGCATAAGCGGCGGCGACGATGACCGCGCCGATCAACGCGGTCGTTTCCGGCCAATGTCCGGCGACGATGGACTGGATCAGGATGAACGGGTCGGTCAACGGCAGGACACCGAAGGTCAGTGACCCGGACAAATTGCCTTTGACCCACCAGATCCCGAACCACGGGCCCAGCAGGAAGATCGCGAGGAAGAAGGCCTGTGAAAAGCGCCGCAGCAGAAGGTACTTGTGCGCGCTCAGCCAGCCTTTCTCGGCGATGGCGTCATGGCCTACGGGGATGTCGGCCTTGCGGCTCATTGCCCTGCCCCTCCCGGTAGCTTGAAAGCCGGCTCGAACTCGTAGCCGCCGGGCGCGGCCAGGTTGTCGGTGCCCGGCCCCGGCAGGCGGTCCGGCAGGTCGATCAGGTCGTCGACCAGGGGATCGGGGTTCTCCCAGCCCAGCTTGTAGTGGTCGGCCGCCTCGGCCATCGCGATATGCCGCGGCAACACCTTGATCGCCGCCTCGCCAGGCAGAACGCAGGACTTTTCGCATTTGCCGCAGCCGGTGCAGGCATCGGAATGCACGGTCGGCATGAAGATCGCGTGGTGGCCCGAGCGCGTGTTGTGGCGCTGTTCCAGCGTGATCGCCTCGTCGATCACCGGGCAGACCCGGTAGCAGACATCGCAGCGCAGACCGAGCGCGTTGAGGCATTTCTCCTCGTCGATCAGCACCGCCAGCCCCATCCGCGCGTCGTCGATATCGGTCAGGCCCTTGTCCAGCGCGCCCGTCGGGCATGCCGCGACGCAAGGGATGTCGTCGCACATCTCGCAGGGCACGTCGCGGGCGGTGAAGAACGGTGTACCGGTGGCAGCGCCATCGGCGCCCAGTTCCGCCAACACAAGCGTGTCATAGGGGCAATCGCGGACGCACAACCCGCAGCGGATGCAGGCGGCCAGGAAATCGTCCTCGGGCAAGGCACCCGGCGGACGAAGCGCCTGTGCCGGCAGCGCCTTGGCATCCGTCGCAAGCTTGGCCAACACCAACCCGCCCAGCGTACAGCCCGCGGCAGCCCGGGCCGCATCCTGCAGGAAGCGGCGCCGGTCCATCTTGGATTTTGGCTGGGAAGACATGGTGTTGGCTCTCTCTCTTGAAGTGCCGATTCAGATCAGGCCCGCTGCACTTTGCAGGCGCATTTCTTGAAGTCGGTCTCTTTCGAGATCGGGCAGGTCGCGTCCAGCGTCAGCTTGTTGGTCAACTGGCCTTCGTCGAACCAGGGCATGAACACCACGCCTTTCGGCATCTTGTTCCGGCCACGGGTTTCGACCCGGCTGATGACCACCCCGCGGCGGGTCGAGATCTCGATCTCCTGACCGCGTCGCAGGCCGCGCGCATCGGCATCCTCGGGATGCATGAAGACCTGGGCCGCCGGATACGAGCGGTGCAACTCCGGCACGCGCCGCGTCATCGACCCCGAATGCCAGTGTTCCAGCACCCGGCCGGTGACCAGCCAGAGGTCGTATTCGTCATCCGGCTCTTCGGCGGCGGGTTCGAATGGCGCGAAGATGATGTTCGCCTTGCCGTCGGGCTTGCCGTAGAAATTCACCCCCTCGCCTTCCTTGACGTATGGGTCATAGCCTTCGCGGAAGCGATAGAGCGTCTCCTTGCCGTCCACGACCGGCCAACGCAGGCCACGCGACTGGTGGTAGGTGTCGAAATCGGCCAGGTCATGCGCATGGCCGCGACCGAAGGCTGCGTATTCCTCGAACAGGCCCTTTTGCACGTAGAAGCCGAAATGCTCGCTTTCGTGATTGTTGAAGCCCTCGGCGACCTCGGACACCGGGAACTTGTCCACGGTGCCATTGGCATAGAGCACTTCGAACAACGTCTTGCCGCGCAGCTCGGGTTTCTTGTCCAGCAGTTCGGCCGGCCAGACCTCTTCGGTCTTGAAACGCTTGGAGAATTCCATCACCTGCCAGACGTCCGACTTGGCTTCGCCCGGAGCGCTGACCTGCTCGCGCCAGAACTGGGTGCGGCGTTCGGCGTTGCCATAGGCGCCTTCCTTTTCCACCCACATCGCGGTGGGCAGGATCAGGTCGGCCGACAGCGCGGTCACGGTCGGATACGGATCGGACACGACGATGAAGTTTTCCGGGTTGCGATAGCCCGGCAGGCTTTCCTCGTTGATGTTCGGCGCGGCCTGCATGTTGTTGGTGCACTGCACCCAGTAGGCGTTCAGCACACCGTCCTTGAGCATCCGGTGCTGCAACACGGCGTGGAAGCCGGGCTTGTCCGGGATCGTTCCGGCCGGGATGCCCCAGGCGGTTTCACAGATCTCGCGGTGCTTTTCGTTCATGACCACCATGTCGGCGGGCAGACGATGGGCAAAGGTGCCGACCTCGCGCGCGGTCCCGCAGGCCGAGGGCTGACCGGTCAGCGAGAACGGGCTGTTGCCGGGTTCGGAAATCTTGCCCACCAGCAGGTGCACGTTGTAGAGCAGCGAGTTCACCCACGACCCGCGGGTGTGCTGGTTGAAACCCATGGTCCACAGCGACATCACCTTGCGGTTCGGGTCTGCGTATTCCTGGGCCAGCTTCAAAAGGTTGGCTTCCGGCACGCCGGACATCTTCGACACTTTTTCCAGCGTGTATTCGCTGACCGCCGCGGCGTATTCGTCGAAGGTCATCGGTTCCAGCTTGCCCGAGTTGGCATTCGCCGCCGCCAGCTGAAGCGGGTGTTCGTCACGCAGGCCGTAGCCGATATCGGTGGCTGTCTTGGTGATGTTGACGTGCTTGTCCATGAACTCCTGGTTCACGGCGCCGTTCTCGATGATGTAGTGGGCGATATAGTTCAGGATCGCCAGGTCGGTCTGCGGCGTGAAGATCATGCCGTTGTCCGCCAGTTCGAAACTGCGGTGCTCGAAGGTCGAAAGGACGTGCACCTGCGCACCGGGCTTGGTCAGGCGCGTGTCGGTCAGGCGCGACCACAGGATCGGGTGCATCTCGGCCATGTTCGAGCCCCAGAGCACGAAGGTGTCCGCATGCTCGAGGTCGTCGTAGCAGCCCATCGGTTCGTCGATGCCGAAGGTGCGGATGAAGGCGGCCACGGCCGAGGCCATGCAGTGCCGTGCGTTGGGATCGATGTTGTTCGACCGGAACCCGGCCTTGTAAAGCTTGGCGGCGGCATAGCCTTCCCACACCGTCCACTGGCCCGAACCGAACATGCCGACCGCGGTAGGGCCTTTCTTCTGAATGGCCTCTTTCCACTTTTCGGCCATGATATCAAAGGCTTCGTCCCAGCTGACGGGTTCGAATTCGCCTTCCTTGTCATAGACGCCGTTGGTCTTGCGCAACAACGGCGTGGTCAGGCGGTCCTTGCCGTACATGATCTTGGACAGGAAATAGCCCTTGATGCAGTTCAGGCCGCGATTGACCGGCGCTTCGGGATCGCCCTGGGTGGCCACGACGCGGCCATCCTTGACGCCTACAAGCACCGAACAACCGGTGCCGCAAAACCGGCAGGCGGCCTTGTCCCAGCGGATGTCCGGGGCGCCGACCTGGGCCGTCGCGCCCTGCGGGAGCGTAATGCCGGCGGCCGACGCCGTGGCGGCGGCGGCGCTGGCCTTGAGAAAGCTGCGGCGGGATGTGGAGGCAGTCATGATGGGTTCTCCGGGATCTTAGGAATGGACCGAAGCCGTGGCGGCGTCCGCCCCGAGCTCTTCGAAATGGTGATATGTCAGCGTGACGGTGATCACGCCCGGGATCTGGTGCATGGCCATGATCTGATCCGAGGCCATTAGGTCGTCGGTATCCTCGACGGTGACGACGATCCGGCCGCCATCGACGGCGTGAACTTCGCTGCCTTCGGTGGCGTTGATCGCGGCGACGACCGCATCCACCTTGTCGGGCATGGCGTGCACGAGGCACCCGCAGATGTTCAGCATGCCTGAACCTCCCTCATGAGGCTGAATTCCTTCAGCGAAATGGCGTTGACCGGACAGGCCCCAAGGCATTCTCCGCAGCCTGAACAGGCGTCGTCGGCAATCTGCGGCACGGCGCGCCCGCCGGTTTCCAGCCGGAACCGGATGGCGCCTTCGCCGCAGTGGTCCTCGCACAGGCGGCAGGAAACGGCGTTCTTGGACAGGCATCCCCGGGAAACCCTGGCGCGATAGGGCCAGGGAATTTCGGCGCTTAGCGCACCGGGCTCGCAGGCCTCGGTGCAGGCACCGCAGAACGTGCAGGCGCCACGGGCGAATTCGATGGTGGGATAACCGTCGGCGGCCTGGCGGATGATCTTTTCAGGGCAGGCCCGGGCACAGTCGCCACATTGCGTGCACGCATCTTGAAAGGCCATTTCCTCGATTGCACCAACAGGTCGGATCGGAGGAACGGCGTTCGGCTGACCTCTCAGGAAACTTCTTCTGGACGCTTGTGCGGCCCGCGAAACCATACCTCAACTCCCTCTTCGCGCAGGCTCTGCTTAGTCCCGGAGGCAGTCGATTTCCTTGACATCGATCAATGTTGGCGAATTGTGCACACCAGATGAATGATTTTTTCTCAGTGCATTTTCAGATAGTTGCGGGTTCGCTCGGAAACGGGACACAAGCTTGCGCCTGCTGCGCAGTGCTGAACCCGACGTCGGGGAACAGGCCGGCTGGCCCGCCCCGACAATCACCCGACATACTGCTCGATCCGACCCGCCGGGATCAGAAGAATGCCTGCAAACCCGTCTGAGCCCGGCCCAGAATCAGCGCGTGCACGTCATGGGTGCCCTCGTAGGTGTTCACCGTTTCCAGGTTCAGCATGTGCCGGATCACCTGGAACTCGGCCGAAATCCCGTTGCCGCCATGCATGTCGCGGGCCATGCGCGCGATCTCCAGCGCCTTGCCGCAGTTGTTGCGCTTGACGATGGAAATCATCTCGGGGGCGCCCTGAGCCTCGTCCAGAAGGCGGCCGACCCGCAGGCTGGCCTGAAGCCCGAGCGCGATCTCGGTCTGCATGTCGGCCAGTTTGCGCTGGAACAGCTGGGTCTGGGCGATGGGCTTGCCGAACTGCTTGCGGTCCAGCCCGTATTGCCGAGCCGCGTGCCAGCAGAATTCGGCGGCGCCCAACACGCCCCAGGAAATGCCGTAGCGCGCGCGGTTGAGACAGCCGAACGGACCTTTGAGGCCCTCGACATGCGGCAGCAGCGCGTCCTCGCCCACCTCGACCCCGTCCATCACGATCTCGCCCGTGACCGAGGCCCGCAAGGACAGCTTGTTGCCGATCTTGGGCGCCGACAGGCCCTTGACGCCCTTTTCCAGCACGAAACCACGGATCTTGCCGCCATGGGCGTCGGACTTGGCCCAGACGACGAAGACATCCGCGACCGGACTGTTCGAAATCCACATCTTGGACCCGGTCAGCCGATATCCGCCCGCGGTCTTTTCGGCGCGGGTCTTCATGCCGCCGGGATCGCTGCCGGCATCCGGCTCGGTCAGCCCGAAACACCCGATCCAGTCGCCGCTGGCCAGCTTGGGCAGGTATCTCCGGCGCTGATCCTCGGAGCCATAGGCATAGATCGGATACATCACCAGCGACGACTGCACCGACATCATCGACCGATAGCCGCTGTCCACCCGCTCGATCTCGCGCGCCACCAGGCCGTACGAGACATAGCCCGCGCCCAGGCCGCCATATTCCTCGGGCACGGTGATGCCCAGCAGACCCATCTGCCCCATCTCGGCAAAGATCTCGGGCTCCACCCGTTCCTCGTTGAACGCGGCGATCACGCGCGGCGCCAGTTTCTCGGCAGCGTAGGCGCGCGCGCTGTCGGCGATCATCCGTTCGTCCTCGGTCAGCTGATCGGCCAGACGGAACGGGTCCTGCCAGTCGAACCGGCCCAGGTCGGGCGCGTCCTTGGCTTTCAGGGTCGGGGCGGATTTGCTCATCTCGTTCATGACGGTCTCTCCTCTTGGCGCCAGCATAGCGCATCACGACCCAAGGAAAACGCCGAAAACTGCGGCGCTTTGGCTTGCACGCGCGCCCTGCCCGCGCCAAACAGACGCCATGACGAACGCCCCCGACATCCTGTGCATCGGCTCGGTCCTGTGGGACGTGATCGGGCGCTCGCCGTCGCAGATGCGGGTTGGCTCGGACGTGCCGGGGCGGATCACGCGCGTGCCCGGCGGCGTGGCGCTGAACATCGCGATGACGCTGGTGCGCTTCGGTCTGCGCCCTGCCCTGCTCAGCGCCGTGGGCCGCGATGCCGAAGGCGCCGAGCTGGTGGAATCGGTCAGCCGGATGGGCATCGACTGTGCCCTGCTCTACCGCTCCGAAGACCTGCCCACCGATGTCTACATGGCGATCGAAGGCGCCGGCGGGCTGGTCGCCGCCATCGCGGATGCGCATTCGCTGGAAGCGGCGGGCAAACGCATCCTGAGCCCGCTGTTGGACGGGCCGCTGGGATCGCCGGATGCGCCCTATGCGGGCCGGATCGCGCTGGACGGCAACCTGACCGAGGCGCTTCTGTCCGACATCGCCGCCAGCCCGGCCTTCGCACGCGCCGATCTGCGCATCGCCCCGGCCTCGCCCGGCAAGGCCGAACGGCTGGCGCCTTTCCTGCGCGCAAGACGCGGCACGCTTTACGTCAATCTCGAAGAGGCCGGCTATCTGTGCCAGGCGCAGTTCGACGATGCCGAAAGCGCAGCCCAGGCGCTGCTGAAGCGGGGCGCGGCCCGGGCGCTGGTCACCCATGGTGGTGCGCCCTGCTGCGACGCGACCCAAGACGGCACCCTGAGCCACCAACCGCCCGAAGTGCTGGTCCGCCGGATCACCGGCGCGGGCGACACCTTCATGGCCGCCCATATCGCCGCCGAGGCCGGTGGCGCCGAGCGCGGCGCGGCGCTGGAACGCGCATTGCAAGCCGCCGCCGCCTATGTGTCCGGAGAGATCGTCTGATGCTGACCCTGTCGCCCCCCGTCAAAGCCGCGTTGGCCGACAACCGCCCCGTCGTGGCGCTGGAATCCACCATCATCACCCACGGCATGCCGTGGCCCCGCAATGCCGAGGTGGCCCTGCAGGTCGAAGCGGCCGTGCGAGAGGCCGGCGCAGAGCCAGCCACCATCGCCGTGATCAATGGCACGTTGCATGTCGGCTTGGACACCGCGCAGATCGAGGCGCTGGCCCAGGCCAAGGGGGTCGCCAAGCTCAGCCGCGCCGATATGGCCGTCTGTATCGCGCAGGGCCGCACGGGGGCCACCACCGTGGCCGCGACGATGATCGCGGCCCACCGCGCCGGGATCTGCGTCTTCGCCACCGGCGGGATCGGCGGCGTGCATCGCGGCGCCGAGCACAGCTTCGACATTTCCGCCGACCTGCAGGAACTGGCGCAGACGCCGGTCACCGTGGTGGCAGCCGGTGCCAAGGCGATCCTGGACCTGCCCAAGACGCTGGAAGTGCTCGAGACGCTGGGCGTGCCGGTCATCGCCTATGGCCAGGCCGCCCTGCCCGCCTTCTGGTCATGCGACAGCGGGATCAAGGCACCGCTGCGTATGGACAGCCCAAGCGAGATCGCCCGCGCCCACGTGGCGCGCGCCGAACTTGGCCTGCCGGGCGGGCAGTTGGTGACCAACCCGATCCCGACGCGGGCCGAGATCGCGAAAGCCGAAATGGATCCGATCATCGCCACGGCGACCGCCGACGCCATGCGCCACGGCATCGCCGGCAAGGCGCTTACCCCCTATCTGCTGCAACGGATCTACGAACTGACCGGGGGGCGGTCGCTGGAGGCCAATATCGCGCTGGTCGAAAACAATGCGCGGCTGGCAGCCGCGATTGCCCGGGAATTGACCGAAATCGCCGGGTGAAGCGCCGTTGCGTCACCCTGACCATTGTGAGGGCCGGAACAAGTGCCTAGGTTAGGCGCATTGCAGTCCGCGGAAGATCATGACAACGCCCTTCGACCCTGAAACGCGCAAGCCCGGCCTGTTCGCCAGCCTGCGCTCCTCATTCCTGACCGGCATCGTGGTGATCGCCCCGGTGGGCCTGACGATCTGGCTGATCTGGACATTGTTCGGCTGGGTCGACGGCTTCGTGCTGCCGCTGGTGCCGGACCGCTTCAACCCCGAACAATACATCGGCATCAACCTGCGCGGCGTTGGCGTCATCTTCTTCCTCGTCTTCACCATCCTGGTGGGTTGGGTCGCCAAGGGGCTGATCGGGCGGTCGCTGATCCGTTTCGCCGAAAGCCTGGTCGAACGCACGCCGGTGGTGCGGTCGATCTATTCCGGCATCAAGCAGATCGCCGAAACGGTGTTCGCCCAATCCGAACGCAGCTTCGAAAAGGCCTGCCTGATCGAATACCCCCGCAAGGGCATCTGGGCCATTGCCTTCATCTCGACCGATACGCGCGGCGAAGTGGCCGACAAGGCTGCAGTCATGGGCGGCATGGTGTCGGTCTTCGTTCCGACCACGCCGAACCCGACCTCGGGCTTTCTGCTGTTCTTTCCCAAGGAAGACGTGATCGAACTGGACATGACGATCGAAGACGCGGCCAAGCTGGTGATCTCGGCCGGCCTGGTCTACCCCAACGGCAAGGACGCCAAGGCGGCGGTCGAGGATCTGCGCAAGGCCTCCTGACGTCGTTCAGCCGAACATCGCGCGCAGATCGACGGTTTGCCGTTCGTTCAGGTCCTTCTTGTGCAGGCGCAGGAATTCGCCCGTCGCACGGCGCCCGGCCTCTTTCAGTTGCGCCAGCACGGTGGGCACCGGAACCAGCTTGGTCGCAACCGACAGTTCGTTCATCAGCGCATCGTCCGCGATCATGTGCACGCGCACATCCTTCATGCGCCCCGGCTTGACCGAGCCGTCCGCCAGAAGGCGCTGGACGAACTCGATCGCGCGCAATTCGCGCAAAAGCGACGAGTTGAAGCTGATCTCGTTGATCCGGTTCTGGATCTCGGGCGGCGTGACCGGCACGTCGTCGCGGCGCAGCGGGTTGATGTTGACGATCACAACGTCATCCGGCAAGGCCTTGTCATACAACGGAAACAGCGCCGGATTTCCTGTGTATCCGCCATCCCAGAACGCGTCGACCACACCGGTTTCGGGGTCTTCGACCTCGACCGCCTGGAACAGCGTCGGCAGGCAGGCCGAAGCCAGAATGGACTGCGTGGAAATCGCGTCGCCCTGGAACACGCGGATCTTGCCGTCGCGCACATTGGTGGCACAGACGAAAAACGCCGGCCCCTCATGCGCGCAGACCCGCCCGAAATCGAACCGTTCGACGATCCGCTCGAGCGGGTTGCGGTAGAGCGGCCCCCAGGCATAGGGCGACACCATCCGGCCCACCGCCTCGCCCGCCGTGTATCCCGGCGAATAGGCCAGCGACTGGCTGATCAGCCAGGGATCGGGCAGCCAGGCCTGCATCCAGTCCGGCATTGCGGCATCGTCCATCGCCCCCATCTGGTCCCACAGCCAGTCGAGGTTCTCGCGGGCGCCCTCGCGGCCGCCGGCCAGCAGGCCCGCCTTCAGCGCCGCGCCGTTCAGCGCACCGGCCGAGGTGCCCGAGATCGCCGCGATTTCGACATCGTCTTCGTCCAGCAACCGGTCGAGAACACCCCAGGTGAACGCACCATGCGCGCCGCCACCCTGCAGGGCCAGGTTGATCCGCTTGGTCATCGCCGCTGCTCCTGCTTCATCTTGCCAGATAAACTCCGGGGAGCGCGAGGGGCTGGCCCCTCGCACCCGCCACCGCTCACAAGGCGGTCCAGCCGCCATCCACGGAAATCGTCGTCCCGGTGATCTGCGCCGCCGCGTCGGAACACAGGAACACCACAGTGCCGCCCAGCTGTTCCACCGTTGCGAATTCCTTGGAGGGCTGGCGTTCCAGCATGACCTGTCTGATCACGTCCTCGCGGCTCATGTCGTATTTCTTCATCGTGTCCGGGATCTGCGCTTCGACCAGCGGGGTCAGCACGTAACCGGGGCAGATGGCGTTGGCGGTGATGGGCTCCTGCGCGGTTTCCAGCGCCACGACCTTGGTCATGCCGACGACGCCGTGCTTGGCCGCGACATAGGCGGATTTGTAGGGCGACGCCGTCAGCCCGTGGGCCGAAGCGATGTTGACCACCCGGCCCCACCCCGCCTTGCGCATCATCGGCAGCGCGGCGGCGGTGGTGTGAAAGGCCGAGTTCATGTTGATCGCGATGATCGCGTCCCATTTGTCGACCGGAAATTCGTCGATCGGTGCGACGTGCTGGATGCCGGCATTGTTGACCAGGATATCGCAGGCCCCCGCCTGTTCGACCAGCGCCCGGCATTCGTCGGCTTTCGACATGTCGGCCTTGATGTAGCGCACCGCGACGCCGTGTTCCTCGGCGATCTCGGCGGCCAGCGCGTGATCCTCGGGGCGGTCGGTGAAGGAATTGATCACGACCGACGCGCCGGCGCGTGCCAGTTCCCGCGCAATGCCCAACCCGATGCCGGAATTCGATCCCGTGACGATTGCGGTCTTGCCTGCAAGCGACATGCGTGCCTCCTGATGCTGCTTTGCAGCAAGTCTAGGCGCTGCATCTGCGAGGTAAATCGCTTTTTTCCGAACCCGACCGCGCGCCCCTGTGCCCGGGCCCGTGCAGGGACGATCACAGCGCAGAAAAAAACCCCGGCGCAAGGCCGGGGTTCAGTTATTGAGGCAGGTTTCATACAGGCAAGAAACCTATCGAGCAGTGCTGTTGTTATACGCAATTCACCGCCGCAGTCCAAGCTAAAAGTTTGAAAAGACGTAAAAGCCTCGGTAGTCTCCGCGTCAACAAAACAAGGGCAGACAGGGATTGTTGCGAAAATGCGCTCAGTTTTTTTCCTCTCGTTGCGGCAGCTTGCCGCGACCGTAAGCGTCATCGCCATCGGGGGATTCGCCCTGGCCGAGCCGCAGCATGGCATTGCTATGTATGGCGATCCGCAGCTTCCACCGGATTTTGTGTCTCTGCCCTATGCCAATCCGGATGCACCGAAAGGTGGACGGATCGTTACCGGTGAGGTCGGCAGCTTCGACAGCCTGAACCCGCATATCCGGAAAGGCTCGACGCCATGGCAACTGCGGTTCCTCGGCAGCGAGTCGCTGATGGGGCGCAGCTATGACGAACCCTTCACCCTTTACGGCCTTCTGGCCGAATCGGTGGAAACCGGTCCGAATCGGGAATGGGCGGAATTCACCCTGCGCGAAGAGGCGCGGTTCTCGGACGGCTCGCCCGTGACGGTCGAAGATGTGATGTGGTCCTACGAGACGCTGGGCACCGTCGGACACCCCCGCTATCACGGCGTCTGGGGCAAGATCGCCGGCATGGAACAGACCGGCCCTCGATCCATCCGCTTCACCTTCACCGAAGAGGACCGCGAACTGGCGCTGCTTGTCGGCATGCGACCGATCCTGAAAAAGGCGCAATGGGAGGACGCGGATTTCGCCGAGAGCGGGCTGGACGTGATCCCGATCTCCAGCGCGCCCTACGTGATCGATGATTTCGAAGCCGGTCGCTTCGTCAGCTTGCGCCGGAATCCGGATTATTGGGGTCGCGATCTGCCCTTCATGCGCGGCCAGGCCAACCTGGACGAGATCCGCATGGAGTTCTTCGGCGACGGCACCGCGATGTTCGAGGCGTTCAAGGCAGGCATCCTGAATTCCAACCGCGAATTCAATGCCGAGAAATGGGAAACGCAATACCAGTTCCCCGCCATCGATAGCGGCGATGTGGTGAAATCGGTGCTGCCGCACGAACGGCCCTCGGGCATCACCGGCTTTGTCATGAACACCCGCCGCGACGTGTTCAAGGATTGGCGGGTACGCGACGCGATGCTGCACGCGTTCAACTTCGAATACATCAATGAAACGATGACCGGCTCGGCGCAGCCGCGCATCACCTCGTATTATTCGAACTCGATACTGGGCATGCGCCCCGGCCCCGCCGAAGGCCGCGTGCGCGAATTTCTCGAACCCTTCGCCGCCGATCTGCTGCCCGGAACGCTGGAAGGTTACGAACTGCCCAAGGGCGACGGTTCGGCCCGCAACCGTGCCAATATCGCCAAGGCGATGGACCTGATGGAACAGGCGGGCTGGACGGTGCAGGACGGCACGATGAAGAACGCGGCCGGCCAGCGCTTCACGTTCGAGATCGTCCTGTCCAGCGGCTCGGCCGAGGAACAATCGATCATCGACCTCTATGTCGAAGCGCTGAAGCGGATGGGGATCGAACCGACGGTGACGGCGATCGACAGCGCGCAATACAAGGAACGCGAGGCCAAGTTCGATTTCGACATGACCTATTACCGACGCGGCCTGTCGCTGAGCCCGGGCAACGAACAGCGGCTTTATTGGGGATGCGATGCCGCAGCGACCGAAGGGTCGGGCAATTACATGGGCATGTGTTCGCCGGCCGCCGAGGCGATGATCGACCGGCTGCTGACATCGGAAAGCCGCGATGATTTCCTGGCCGCCGTGCGCGCCTTGGACCGGGTGCTGACCGCGGGGCGCTACGTGATCCCGATCTACCAGTGGAACATCAGCCGCATCGCGCACGCGAAAGAGCTGAAATTCCCCGAAAAGCTGCCGATCTACGGCGATTGGATCGGTTGGCAGCCGGATGTTTGGTGGTACGAGGAATGATGCTATAACATCCCCCACAACCAAGAAAACACGGGCAGAGCAGATGAAAACCAAACTGATGATGATGGCGCTGGCCGCTATTCTGGGCGGCTGCGCAACGATCGACGGGATCGGACAGGACGTTTCGGGCGCGGCGCGAACGGTGCAGGGCTGGTTCTGACCCGGTCACGGTCGCTATAGGACCATTGGGTTAGAGACCGCAGACCTGTCCCGGTCTAAGCTGGCGGAAACTCAGGAACGCTTCCGGAATGACCGAGATCCAGCGCAATTTCCATGAATCCTCGCCCGGCACCGCGCTGGTCGTGGATGACCATCCCCTGTTTTGCGACGCGCTGTCGCTGACACTGCAATCGCTGGCCGATTTCGACGCGATCAGGACCGCGGGAACCTTGGAACAGGCATTGGACATCGTCGGCACGCCGAAGGGCGTCGATCTGATCGTGCTCGATCTCAACCTGCCCGATGTGAACGGGCTGGACGGTCTGGTGCGGTTGCGCAATGCCGCCCCCAAAGCCGCAATCATCATCGCTTCGTCGATGGCCGACAACCGGATGATTTCCCACGCGCTCAAGGCCGGTGCGGACGGGTTCGTGCCGAAACATTCGCAACGCTCGGTCTTCCGCCGCGCCTTCGAAGCCGTGGGCAAGGGCCAGGCATTCGTACCGGACGGCTATATCGACCCGACCGCGGGGTCGGATGACGATCCCGACGACGCATTGGCCCGCCTGGCATCGCTGACCAACCAGCAGGCGCGCATCCTGCACCTGATCTGCGAGGGCAAGCTGAACAAGCAGATCGCCTATGACCTGTCGATCGCCGAAACCACGGTCAAGGCGCATGTCACCGCCATCATGCGCAAGCTGGGCGTGCACAGCCGCACCCAGGCGGTTCTGATCGCGCAGGAGGCGCGCTTCAGCCGGGTCTTGCCAATCGATACGTGACGCTCCTATCGTTGACGCAGCCAACCGGAAGGGAAGCCAACACTTGGACGGAGCGCAGACAAGCTCCGCGCGGGAGGAGACCAGCCGAACCAAGGCTCTGTGCATCGCCGAAGTGGCGTGCACGGCCGTCGACCCCCTGCGCGAGATCAAGGCCCAGCTTGGCGCGGGGCCGTTCGCGCTTGTGTGCCTGTTCGCTTCGCCGCGCACCGATTTCCGGGCACTGGTCCAGGCGACGGCGGGCGGATTCGGCGATGCCGACGTGCTGGCCTGCACCACAGCGGGCGAATTGGGCCGCGGCGGATATGCCGACGGCTTGATCATCGCGGTGGCCTTTCCGGCCGATCTTTATGCCGTGTCCACGGTGCCGATCGACAATCTGGGCGCGCTCGATGCGCCGGTGCTGATGGACATGCTGATCCGCAAGCGGATGGCATTGACGCAGCGGGCCGCCGACATGCCGTTCGAGTTCGGGTTCCTGATGGTCGACGGTCTCAGCCAGCGCGAGGAAAACCTGACCGAGATCCTTGCGTCGGGGCTGGGCCCGATGCCGCTGTTCGGCGGTTCGGCCGGTGACGGGGCGGATTTCAGCGCCACGTGGTTGGCGCATAACGGTCGGATCCGGCAGAACGCCGCGTCGCTGGCGCTGATCCGGTCTCGCTGTCCGGTCAGGGTCTTTTCGCTCGATCACCTGCGTCCGACGGAAACACGCATGGTGGTGACCGCGGCCGATCCCGACAACCGCATCGTGCACGAGATCAACGCAGAACCCGCGGCACTGGAATATGCCCGCCTGCTGGGCAAGGATCCCGAACAACTCGATCCCTTCACCTTCGCCGCGCATCCGGTGGTGGTTCGGCTGGGCGATTCCCATCATGTGCGGTCGATCCGGATGGTCGGCCCGAACAACGAGTTGTATTTCTTTTCGGCCATCAACGAGGGCATGGTGCTGACGCTGGCCACCCATGACGACATGGTCACCGATCTCGACCGCGGCCTGACGGCGCTGGCGGCAGCCGAGCAGCCGGAACAGATCCTGGGGTGCGATTGCCTGCTGCGCCGGATCGAGGCGGAACAGACGCAGAAATCCCGTGCGGTGTCGGACATCCTGGTCCGACACAACGTGATCGGCTTTTCCACCTATGGCGAACAGATCGGCGCCTTGCACGTCAACCAGACCCTGACCGGCGTGGCGATCTATCCCCCGCTTCAGACGGCACCGGGCTGAGCCATGTCGTTGGTCAACCCCTTGGACAGCCTCGAGCGTCAGAACGAGAAGCTGATCAAGATCGCCAGCGCGTTGATGGACCGGGTCGAATTCGGCGCCACCCAATCGGGCCAGGCCTATGCGCAGTTCGAACGGGCGGCGCTGCTTGAGAAACGGGTGCGCGAACGCACGCTCGAACTGGAACGCACGCTTGATCTGCTGCACGATTCCAACGCGCAGCTGTCGCGCGCCAACCAAGCCGCCGAAGCGGCGCGCCGCAACCTCGCCGATGCCATCGAGACCGTATCCGAAGGCTTTGCCCTGTTCGATCCCGACGACATCCTGGTGATGTGCAATTCGCGCTTTTGCAGGGATTTCCGCGACACCGCCACCGACCTTCGACCCGGCCTGCCGTTTTCCGGCTATGTCGACCGGATCAGCCGGTCGCGCTATCTGGCTTTGCCCTCGGGTCAGACCCCGGAAAGTTGGGCCGAGCAACGCAACCGCCGGCACAAGGATCAGCATGTCCTTTTCAATGTCGCCCTGACGCACGATCGCTGGCTACAGGTCTCCGAGCACCGGACCACCAACGGCGGCACCGTGATCCTTCAGACCGATGTGACCGACCTCGTCCGTATCGAACGCCAGGAACGCGACCGGTTGCGGGACAAGCAGACGCGGATGATCCGGGCGACGCTGGACCACCTCAACCAGGGTGTTGCCGTATTCGACGACGGCGCCCGGCTGGTGGGTTGGAACCAGAAGATCGGCAGCCTTCTGTCTGTGCCCGCCCGACGGATGCAGATCGGCGCGTCCTTCGCCGCCCTTGTCGACCAGCTGGACGACGCGGTCGCCTTCACTCGCGGCATAGATCGCGATGGTTTTCGCCGATGGGCGGCACAGGACGGCCCGCGCGCCGCGATCAGCTTTGAAGTCCGCAAGGGCGATCGGATGATCCTGCACATCTTCGGGCGCGGGATGCCGGATGGCGGTTTCGTGATCTCCTGCACCGATGTGACCGCCGAACGCGAGGCGGCGGCCAAGCTCTACGAGATGAACGAAATCCTCGAAGCCCGCGTGATGGAACGCACGCTGGAACTGGAGGACGCACTGAGCGCGGCCGAGCGCGCCAACGCATCGAAATCGCGTTTTGTCGCCGCTGCCAGCCACGACCTGCTGCAACCGTTGTCAGCCGCCAAGCTGTTCGTGTCCTCGCTGGGCGATCGCTGTGCCGACCCGTCGGATGCGGCGGTTCTGGCCAAGGCGGAATCGGCGCTGACCAGCGCCGAACAGATCATCGATGCGCTGCTCGACATCTCGAAACTGGACGGCGACGGTGTCCAGTTCGATATCCGCCCCGTCGCGCTGCGCGACATCCTGCGCCCGCTGCGAGACGAGATGGAGGTGCTGGCAGCGCGCAAGGGATTGCGTTTCGACGTGGTGGAAAGCTCGCTCAAGGTCGAAAGCGACCCCGCCTATCTGCGCCGCGTGGTGCAGAACCTGCTGGCCAACGCGATCCGCTACACGCAAAGCGGCCGGGTGCTGGTGGGCGTGCGCCGCAACGGCGGGTCGGCACGGATCGAGGTCTGGGATACCGGTCCGGGCATCGCCGAGGAACACCAGAGCGCGATTTTCGAAGAGTTTCGCCGCCTGGACGAGCGCGCCAGCACCAATGACGGGTTGGGTTTGGGCCTGGCGATCGTCGAACGCGCCTGCGCGCGCCTGGGCCATCCGCTGGGCCTGTGGTCCGAACTGGGCAAGGGATCTTGTTTCATGGTCGGCCTGCCCATTGCCGGTCTGGCCGATCCGGTCAGCGCCGCCGCGAACCGCCGCGCCCGGCCCAGCGGGCTTGCGCAGTCGGGGCTGATCGTGCTGTTGGTGGAAAACGACCCGGCCATGCGGCGTGCGATCTCGATCCTTCTCGAAAGCTGGGATGTCAACGTGATCGAAGCGGAAACCGCCGACGACGCGATGGACCTGCTGGCCGATCTGGAAATCGCTCCGGACGCGTTGCTGCTGGATTACCAGCTGGGCGCCGGCGATACCGGGCTGGTTCTGTACGACCGCATCGCAGCCCGCCTGGGCCCCCTGCCCTGCGCGATGATTTCGGCCGACCGGTCGACGCAATTGCGCAACGCCTGCAAGGCCCTCGGCCTCGAACTGCACGCAAAGCCCATCGACCGGCACAGGCTGGGGCAATTCCTGGACGCCGTTGCACGGCAACTTTCCACCGGCTAGCGCGCGATCACGATATCCGCCCGCAATCCGCCCAGAGACGCACTTTCGCCCAAACGCAGGACCCCGCCATGGGCCCGCGCGATATCCGCGGCGATGGCAAGCCCCAGGCCCACGCCCGACCCGCGATCCTGATTGCGCGCAGGGTCCAGCCGCACGAAGGGTTTCAAAGCGGTTTCGCGATCCTGCGCCGGAATGCCCGGACCGTCATCCTCGACCCGGATGCGCAACGACCGCGGCGACAGCGCCACCGACACTTCGCAGCGGGTGCCATAGCGCACGGCGTTGGAAATCAGGTTCTCGACCGCCCGGCGCAGCGGGCCTGGGCGCAGTTGTACACGGCCTTCGCCCTCGCTCGAGACAAGCGACACGGTTTGCCCCGCCCGTTCCGCATCGGCGACGATTTCGGCAACGAAAGACAGGGGGTCCACCGGCTCCGGTTGGGCCGCCGCGGCGTCGCCCCGTGCGAAGTCGAGAAACGCGTCGATCAGGCGCTGCATGTCCTCGACATCGCGCTCCAGCGGCTCGCGGTCCTTGTCCTCCAGCATCGACAGACCCAACCGCAACCGCGTCAGCGGTGTGCGCAGGTCGTGGCTGACCCCGGAAAGCATCATGGTGCGCTGTTCGATCTGCCGTTCGATCCGGTTGCGCATGTCCAGGAACGCGTTGCCGGCGGCCCGCACCTCGACCGCACCGGACGGAGAATACGGCAAGGCCCGACCGCGGCCGAACGCTTCGGCCGCCTCGGCCAGCCGGGTGATCGGGCGCAACTGGTTGCGCAGGTAGAGAAAGGCGATCAGCGTCATCAACAGCCCGAACACGACCATGTTGACCAGCAACTGGTGCGGGTTCGACGCCGACATCCGCCCGCGCGGGATATCGGCGCGAAACAGCTGACCGTCATGACGCACAAAGGCAACAACGACGCTGTCATCGGGGATCAAGACCCGTTCGAGACCAGGCAGTTGCTGCCGCAAGGTCCGGATCACGATCGCGCCGGTCAGGTCGTACCAGCGGCGCGCGTTCTGTGCCGGAAGCGCATTGTCCTCGACCGCCGCCAGCCGCAGGTCCAGCGCCTGCGCCAGGGCTTCTGTCGTGCCGCCACCGGGCGCGTCCAGCGCCACGGAGATCGACCGGGACAATTCGCGGGTGAGCTTTTGCGTCACACCTTCGAAATGGCGTTGAATGAACACGACCGAAACCACCAGCTGCAGCGTGACCACCGGAAGGATCAGGATCAGCGCCGCCCGACCGTAAAGGCTTCGGGGCATGTAGTGTTTGAGCCATTGGAACGACATGCGCTAAAGCTATCGCGCCTGCCTTCGGCGCACCATCTCGAAAAGGCCCCGCGATGACCGACCCGCAACCCGATTTCCGGCCCGTCCCGGGCACGGCCGAACAGCTGGAACCCGGTCTTCGCCGGATCGTGGCGCCGAACCCCTCACCGATGACGTTTCGCGGCACCAACACCTATCTGCTGGGCGATCGAGAGATCGCCGTCATCGACCCGGGCCCTGAGGACGATACCCATCTGAAAGCCATCCTCGACGCGGTGCAGGACGGTGCACGCATCAGCCACATCTTGGTAACCCATGCTCATCTTGACCACTCGCCCCTCGCCCGACCGCTGGCGCGGGCGACCGGTGCACCGGTCCTGGCCTTCGGCGATGCGAAGTCTGGCCGATCGGCCATCATGCAGGAACTCGCGGCCACCGGACGGATCGGCGGCGGAGAAGGCGTGGATGCCGGTTTCGCGCCCGACCACCAAATCCGCGACGGCGACCGCATCACCAGCGACGAATGGGTCATCGACGCGCATCACACGCCCGGCCATTTCGGCAACCATCTGTGCTTTTCCTGGAACGATGTCCTGTTCTCGGGCGATCTGGTGATGGGTTGGGCGACTTCGCTGGTCTCTCCCCCCGACGGCGACCTGACCGCCTTCATGGCGTCGCTGAAGCGTTTGCAGAACCGCACATGGCGGGCCTTTCACGCCGGCCACGGGGCGCCGGTCGCCGACCCGGCCGCGCGGTTGTCCGAACTGATCACGCATCGCGACGGCCGGGGCGCGGCAATCATCGCGGCCCTGCAGGACGGTCCGGCCGATGCCGCTTCGCTTGCAGCCCGAATCTACACCGACATCCCGGCCACGCTTCTGCCCATGGCCGAACGCAATGTCCTTGCGCATCTTGTTGACTTGGTGCAACAAAAACGCGTTCAACATGACGGCCCACTGCGCGCCGACGCGGTGTTCCGCAGGCTTTGACCCGACCCGCGCGCGCGGCGAAGTTTTTGTGACAAACCCACTGGACGCGCGGAATCGAGGTTGCTATACGGCCCCCGTGTTCCGGCGTAGCTCAGCGGTAGAGCAGTTGACTGTTAATCAATTGGTCGTAGGTTCGATCCCTACCGCCGGAGCCATATCTTCCTGATGTTGATGAAAGCGGCCGTCCGGTCTGGTTGTTCAGCGAATGCGGGCTAGCATTCCCCATACACGCTGAGGACTGGCCATGTACGATCTTGTGTTCCCTGCGCTGGCATTGCTGACCATTGCGCTGGGCCTTTTCGGCCTTGTCGCGCCACGCTACACGGCGGGCGCGCTGGATCTGGAGACGACCCGCAGCACAATGGGTTTGTCCGAGCTTCGGGCGTCGGCAGGCGGATTGTTCGTCGCGATGGGGATTGTCTGCCTGTGGACCGGCGATCCGGGCGCCTATGCCATGCTGGGCGTGGCTTATGCCGGCGCGGCAACGGGCCGGCTTGCCTCAATCTTCATCGATAACCCACCGAAAAGAAAAGCGTTTGTCTTCTTCCTGTTCGAAGCCGTGCCGGCCGCCATCCTGATCGCGCCGGTCCTAACAAACCGTTGAACAACGCGCAGCGCGCGCCTATATTCAACCTGTTCCGCAAGGAACTATGGACATAAACGCGCGTGAAATAAACGGATCGGACCCGGGGGCGGTACCCGGCGGCTCCACCAAATTCCTTCGTTGGGGGATCATGGGGCCGAAATAGGATCGACGAACGCGTAAAGACGTTGCTTTGTCCCGGTGAGGTACCACCGTTATCGGTCCGTAAAGCATAATTGCCAACGACAATCGTGCTCCGGTTGCTCTGGCTGCGTAAGCAGTCCGAAAAACCGAAAACTAAGCCCTTGCGCCTAGCAGCGTAAGGCGGGGTTCGCAGGCACCTGGCAACAGAAGCCTGCACCTTATCCAGTCACAGCGCCGGCAACCCCGTCACAACGCCTTCGCGGATCACCTCGGGGTCATGGGCCTTGCGGGCAAAGACGGCCCGCACCATCGGTTCGAAATGCGCGATGGGTTTGGTCGGAAAGTCCGGGTCGAACGAGGCCTGGTCCCAACGTTCGCAGAAATCGGCACAGACCTGAAAGCAGGGATGGTCGCGGAACCGGTCGCGCGCGTGGCGATCCCAGCCGTAATGATGCGCGTAGTACAGCATCTGGAAGATGCCGTGATGTCCGACAACCCACGCCACCTCCCACCGCACGAATGGCCGGATCACCTCGGCCGAGAACCGGTCGTGGTTCTGAGGCGCCAGCCCGTCGCCGATGTCGTGCAGCAACGCGCCGACGATCCAGTCGATATCCGCCCCCTGGGCCTCGGCGCGGGTCGCGGCCTGCAGCCCGTGCCCGGCGCGCGTGATCCTGTAGCCCGGCAGCGTCGCCTCGGCCTGCCGTTTCAACTCGTCCAGAACCCGGTCGGCGGTCAGCGCGAGATAGGGTTTTTCCAGTTCTTCCAGCAATAGGTAGTCGTCGCGGGTGCCATCCTTCATCTGCGTGAAGGCCACCGTGCGTTCGCCATTGCCCATGACCGCCTCTCCTTTGCGGCGATCCTGCCGCTATATGCGCCAAAAATCCATCGCCAACTTGACCGCCGCCGCGCTGCCGATCAGGGTCGAACCATGCTGCGATCCGCGCTTCTTGCCCTTCTTCTGCCCTACCCCGCCATGGCCTGTCAGACAGCGCTGCTGCTGGCCATGGACGTGTCGAACTCGGTCGACCCGGCGGAATACCGGCTTCAGGTCGATGGGCTGGCCGCGGCGCTGCGCGATGGCGAGATCGCCGAGATCCTTGTTCGCGACCGGGTGGCGGTGGCGGTGATGCAGTGGTCGGGCGTCGACCGCCAGCAACTGACCATCCCCTGGATCCGCATGGCTGCACCCAGTCAGCCTGCTGCCCTTGCCAACCGGGTCGAGACGATGGAGCGCGCTTATGTGCTGTCCGACACCGCGCCTGCCGAAGCCCTGTTGGCCGCGATCGCGCAGTTCGAAACCGTGCAGGATTGCGCACGCAAGGTGATCGACGTATCGGGCGACGGCACCCCCAATGCAGGGTCCGATGTCGGACGCGCCCGCACCAGGGCTCAGCTGGCGGGCATCACTGTGAACGGTCTTGCGATCGAACATATCGGCATCGCCATCACGAATTTTTACCGCCGGCAATTGATTACCCGCGATGGCTTTGTCGAAACCGCGCAAGGCCACCGCGATTACGCGCGCGCGATCCGGGTCAAGATGCTGCGCGAGATCAGCCGCATCATGGGGGATTCCGGGTTTGACGTTGACGGACGGCGGCACGCGGCCGTATCAAACCCCAAGGGGTCGGCGAACACCCCATGAGGCCACGGCCCAAGATTCGCATCCGCTGAACGTGCTCAGAAAGGATGCGCCATGCCCGCCCTCAACCAGATTTCCGTGACGCAACTCAACCGCCTGATCGGAACGCCCGACTGCCCCGAGATCGTGGATATCTCGATCGACCCGGACTTCGCAGAAGACCCGTTCCTGATTCCCGGTTCGTTCCGTCACCCGCATACCGACATCCCCGGCCTGATCCGGCGTCTGAACGGACGGACTTGCATCGTCACGTGCCAGCGCGGCATCAAGCTCAGCCAGGGCCTGGTCGCCTGGCTGCGGCAAGACGGGATTGCCGCGGAATACCTGCAAGGCGGGATGTATGCCTGGCGGGATGCACCCGACGCGCTGCGCGTCCCCGCCCAGGCGATTCCCGCCCCGATCGACGGCGCCACTCTTTGGGTGACCCGACACCGGCCCAAGATCGACCGCATCGCCTGCCCCTGGCTGATCCGGCGCTTCGTCGATCGGCAGGCGCGGTTCCTGTTCGTTTCGCCGGCCGAGGTCATGGGCGTGGCCGACCGCTATGGCGCGACCCCCTTCGACATGGTCGGTGTGCCGTTCTCGCATCGCGGTGCCAATTGCACCTTCGACACCATGCTGGACGCCTTCGCCCTGCATTGCCCCGCGCTCGACCGCATGGCCGACGTCATTCGCGGCGCCGATACCGACCGGCACGACCTGCATCCGGCTGCGGCCGGCCTGCTGGCTTTGTCCGTAGGGCTGTCGCGGCAATACCGGGACGACAACACGCAATTGCAGGCCGGTATGGCACTTTATGACGCGCTGTTCCGCTGGGCGCGCGATGGCCATGACTGGCCGCACACCACCGGTACCGATCATGGCTGATGTTCCCTTCGCCGATCTGGTCCGCGTGTTCGGACGGATCGGTCTGCTGTCCTTCGGCGGCCCCGCGGCGCAGATCGCCCTGATGCACCGGGAATTGGTGGATGAACGCGACTGGCTCAGCGAACGGCAATTTCTAAGCGCGCTCAGCTTCTGCATGTTGCTTCCCGGGCCGGAGGCGATGCAATTGGCCACCTATGCCGGATGGAAACTGCGGGGCGTCCCGGGCGGCGTGATTGCAGGCGCGCTTTTCGTTCTGCCCGGTGCGCTTCTGATCGCCGTGCTCGCGCTGGCCTACGGCGCCGTCGGCGCGCGCCCGGCAACCGAAGCGCTGCTGCTGGGCGTCAAGGCCACGGTGATCGTCATCGTCATCGAGGCGCTGGTCCGGGTGTCGAAAAAGGCGCTGACGTCGCGCGACTCCTACGGCATCGCAGCTTCGGCCTTCGTGGCGATCTTCGCCTTTTCCGCGCCCTTTCCTCTGATCATCGCCGCGGCCGGAATGTGGGGCTTTGTTCGTGCGCAGGCGGTCGACACCGCGCCGCAACCCGTGGCCCCGCCGCGCCCGACACCAGCCTTGACGCTTGCGATCTGGGCGGCACTCTGGCTGGCTCCCCTGCCCTTGCTCTGGCTGGCGGGCCAGACCCTGCTGTTCGATCTTGCGCTGTTCTTCGGCAAGCTGGCCGTCGTCACCTTTGGCGGGGCCTATGCGGTGCTGGCCTACATGGCGCAAGAGGTCGTCCAGGTGCGGGGCTGGCTGGACGCGACGCAGATGGTCGACGCGCTCGGACTTGCCGAAACCACGCCTGGCCCGCTGATCCTCGTTACACAATTCGTGGGCATGCTGACCGGCTTTGAAAAGGGCGGCGTCGGGCTTGCGCTGGCGGCAGGGGTGGTGACGCTCTGGATGACTTTCGTGCCCTGCTTTCTCTGGATCTTCGCGGGCGCCCCGCATGTGGACGCTCTGCTGGCCCGACCCCGGCTGAACGCCGCCTTGCAGGCGATCACGGCGGCCGTGGTGGGTGTGATCCTGAACCTGTCGCTGTGGTTCGCCATGCACGTGCTGTTCGCGCAGGTTGGCACCGTTTCCATGGGGCCCGTGACGATTCCGATGCCCGATCCTTCCAGCCTGGATGTCCGCGCTGCCGTCCTCGTTGGGTTGGCCGGGATCCTGATGGGCATCCTGCATCGCGGCGTCGTCGCAACCCTTGCGATCAGCGCCGTATGCGGCGCGGTTATGAGCTGGTTCTGAAAAGAAACGGGTCGGGCGCAATTTTGCCGAGCGCCCCCCTTCCATCGCCGGGCAAAACCAATATGCTTGCCTCACAACCGCGAGAGGAGCCGGTCATGTCCCGCGGCATCGACTATGGCAATCTGATGCACCGCGCGATGCGCGGCCTGATCGAAACCGTGCTGCGCGATGTGCAAGCGCGGGGTCTGCCCGGCGATCACCATTTCTTCATCACCTTCGACACCACGCATCCCGATGCGGAACTGGCCGATTGGCTGTCCGACCGCTATCCCGATGAGATGACGGTGGTGATGCAACACTGGTTCGACAAGCTCGAGGTCACCGATGAAGGCTTCTCGGTCACGCTGAATTTCGGCGACGATCCCGAACGGCTGTACATCCCCTATGACGCGATCAAGACCTTCGTCGATCCGTCCGTCGAATTCGGCCTTCGATTCGAAACGCAGGAAGAAGACGACGACAACGACGAGGACGAAGATCCGGTGCCTCCGAAACCAACGCGCACGCGGCAACCGCAGCCGGATGGCAAGGCCAATGGCAAGGATGCCCAGATCGTCCAGCTCGACCGGTTTCGGAAATAGTCCGTTGGCGCAAACAGCGCCGCTTTCCCCACCCTGCGCCGATCTGTCGATTGCCCCCGGGCGATCCGCGCGCTAGAGCGTATGCGACTGTATACCGATAGGAGGCCACCATGGCGCAGACCCGCACCGAAACCGACAGCTTCGGCCCGCTTGAAGTGCCCGCAGACAAGTATTGGGGGGCCCAGACGCAACGGTCGATCCTCAATTTCCCGATCGGCTGGGAACGCCAACCGGTACCGATCATCCGCGCACTCGGCGTTGTGAAAAAGGCCTGCGCCCAGGCCAACAAGGAGCTGGGAACGCTGGAACCGGCGCTGGCCGACGCCATCGTCGCTGCCGCCGGCGAAGTGATCGACGGCCGGTTCGACGACAACTTCCCGCTGGTGGTGTGGCAGACCGGGTCTGGCACCCAGTCGAACATGAACGCGAACGAGGTGATCTCGAACCGCGCGATCGAGATGCTGGGCGGCGAGATGGGCTCGAAAAAGCCGGTCCATCCCAACGATCACTGCAACATGGGCCAGTCGTCGAACGACACCTTCCCGACTGCGATGCATGTCGCCATCGCCATGCAGGCGCGCGACGTGCTGCTGCCAGGGCTGGACAAGCTGCACAAGGCCCTGCTGGCCAAGTCCGAAGCCTTCGCCCATATCATCAAGATCGGCCGCACTCACACCCAGGATGCCACGCCGCTGACCCTCGGCCAGGAATTCGGCGGCTACGCCCATCAGGTCGCCATGGGTATCAAACGGGTCAAGATGTGCCTGCCGCATATCTACGAACTGGCCCAAGGCGGCACGGCCGTGGGCACCGGCCTGAACACCAGGAAGGGCTGGGCCGAGATGGTCGCGAGGAACATGGCCGAAATCACCGGCCTGCCCTTCGTCACCGCGCCCAACAAGTTCGAAGCGCTGGCCGCTCACGACGCGATGGTGATGTTCTCGGGCGCGCTGAAAACCGTGGCAGCCAGTCTCTTCAAGATCGCCAACGACATCCGCCTGCTGGGGTCCGGCCCACGCTCGGGGCTGGGCGAGTTGATCCTGCCGGAAAACGAACCCGGATCGTCGATCATGCCGGGCAAGGTCAACCCGACCCAGGCCGAGGCGCTGACCATGGTCTGCGCCCATGTCATGGGCAATGACGCCGCCGTCGGCTTCGCCGGCAGCCAGGGTCATTTCGAATTGAACGTCTACAACCCGATGATGTCCTACAACGTGCTGCAATCGATGCAACTGCTGGGCGACAGCGCCTCGGCCTTCACCGACAACATGGTGGCGGGGATCCAAGCCAACGAGGTGCGGATCGACAAGCTGATGAAGGAAAGCCTGATGCTGGTAACGGCGCTGGCCCCGACCATAGGCTACGACAACGCCACAAAGGTCGCCAAGACCGCCCACAAGAACGGCACGACGCTGCGCGAAGAGGCGATCGCCCTGGGCTTTGTCGATGGCGACACGTTCGACCGCATCGTCCGCCCCGAGGACATGATCGGCCCGCGCGACTGACCCAGGCGGCGGATCATGCGTATTTGAAAAAGAGAAGAAGCCAGAGGCGCTCTGTACCTTCTTCTCTTTGAAAAATACGCATGCTCGACGCTTGTCATGACACCCACGGTGGGTAAGCTTGGCGCATGGCCGATCCGATCAATCTCAACCGCTTCCGCAAACAGCAGGCTCGCATGAAAAAGCGCGCGCAGGCTGATGAAAATGCAGTGAAATTCGGTCGCACAAAGGCGGTGAAAACACTGGAAGACGCGCAGCGCGAAAAGCAAAAGCGCGATCTCGACGGTCACAAGACCGAATGAGCGGGCGGCCCGTCAAACACTCGTTGACCCTGCACGGGCACCGCACATCTGTGTCGCTGGAAGATGCGTTCTGGGTCGAGTTTCGGCGCATCGCCAAATCCGAAGGCAAGGCGCTGAACGCTTTGGCCGCAGAGATCGATACCGGCCGCGACCCCGAAGTCGGCCTGGCGTCGTCGATCCGGGTGTTCATCCTGGAACGGTTGCGCGCGCAACGCGATGGATCAACTCAACAGCGGTGAAAACCCGCCGGCAAAGGCCGTGATGACCGGCGCGATCACGGCGGTGCTGTCGCGCAGCAATTGTTGCAAATCGAAGGTCAGCCTGGTCTCCTCCTTCCAGGCTTCGAAATCGGGATACGGGCCCTGGTCTTCCATCGCGCGCCGTGCCAGGGCGCGCACCTTGGCTTCGTGCACCAGAACGGCGGGCCCGTAGTAGCTGACCGTGAGAAGCGAGAAATACACGCCCATCATCAACTCGGTGCTGCGCAGCAAGGTCTCGAATTCCTTGCGCATGTCCTCCTTGACCACCGGCAAGGGCCAATGCAGCCAGCCGATGGCCAGGAACACGCCGGCGCTCAGCATCAGCCCGGACATGTACAGAAAGACCCTCATCCGCGTCCGGTTGTAGTGCAACAGCCGCACCTCGGCCTCGAGACTGCTGCCCTGGGGCGCCTCGCGCAGGCACAAGACCACGCCGCAGGCCAGCACGCCCACGCCAAGCGCCGACAGCAAGTTGATGACATCGAGCATGTCCAGCAGCATCGTGAAGACCGGGTTGTCGCCGCAACGCCCCAACAACCAGACCGCATCGGCCCTTTCGCACCCCGCGACACGGCCTTGCGCCAGCGCCGCCTCGTAGACAGCCCGGCCAAGCCGATCGAAACCGCGCGCCGCGTCCGGGTTGGTCTGGTGGCCCCAGACCGACAACAGGACCGGCGCCATCACGACGGCAACGGCGATCAGCGCCACCCGGCGGGTACCCTCAGTCAGCGGGCTGCGCCATTCGTCGAAAAACAGCAGCACGCAGACGAGGACGATGACAAGGAACAGCCAGAACGAAGCCAGGAACCGCGTCCGCCCCGCCGCTTCGAGATGCGCGGCGTCCTCACGCAGGATCTCGGCCCCGATGGGCAGGTCAGGAACGCCCAGTACCGCGTTGAGGTAATGGTGAAAAACGAATGTCGCGACGGGCAGGAGGACTATCGCGAAACATCCCGGCCTGACCCGGTGCAGATGGGTCATGGCGACCTCCTGCAATCGTTCGAATATCGCGACAGGATATCAGAGCGGCCTGGTTTCGCCTATACCGGGAACACGAAACAGCGGTCGCGCCGAACTGTCAGCCACAGCGGCGTCCCGGGCTTGGGCAGGAACACGTTCGGAACCGTCGCCTTGAGCATTTCCTGGTCATGATCCATGCGGAATTCGACCAGGCTTTCGGATCCCATGAACCGCGCCCGTTCGACGATGCCGCGCGCCGGGGTGCCGGCGATCGCGGTGGGATTCGGCCCTTTGCCACCGCGATCGAAATCGATGTGGACATGCTGGGGGCGGAATACGATTTCGACCTCGGCACCGTCGGGCACGCCGGGTGCCAGGAAATGGCCAAAGGGCGTATCGGTCAAAGCCCCGCGAACCTTGCCGCGCAATACGTTGATATCGCTGAAAAAAGCGACCGCAGCCTTGTCGGCGGGCGCGTTGTAGATATTGTAGGGTGCGCCGCGCTGGACGATCCGGCCTTCGCGCATCAAGGCGATCTCGTCGGCCATCCGCATGGCCTCCTCGGGTTCGTGGGTGACCAGCAGAACGCTGGTTCCCTCTTCCTTGAGCAGCGCCAGGGTATCGTCCCGGATGCCGTCGCGCAGCCGGTTGTCGAGACCGGAAAACGGCTCGTCCATCAGCATGATGCGCGGACGTGGCGCCAGGGCGCGCGCCAGCGCCACGCGCTGCTGTTCGCCACCGGACAACCTGTGCGGAAAGTCATCGATGTATTTGCCCAGGCCGACGCGTTCCAGCAATTGCACCGCCCGTGCCCGTTTCTCGAGACCGGGGCCCTTCAAGCCGAAGGCGACGTTTTCTCCCACACTCATATGCGGGAACAGGGCGAAGTCCTGGAACATCAGGCCGATATGGCGCCGTTCGGGCGGAACGCGGAACACCGTATCGCAAATCAGCTGGCCGTCGACGTGAATCGTGCCGCTGTCCTGCATCTCGACACCGGCGATGATCCGCAGTGTCGTGGACTTGCCGCAACCGGACGGCCCAAGCAGGCAGGTCACGTGTCCGGGCTGGATCGACAGCGACACGTGATCGACCACCGGACGCCCCTCGTAGGAGCGCACGATGTCGCGGATCTCCAGGCGCGGTGTCCTTGTCGGGCTCAAGTCCTGCCTCTTGCCGAATTCCGATGAATTTCATCGGGTTTGCCCGCAGACATAGCCGCCGCCCGGTTTGGCCGCAACCCTCGGCCGTTGCGCCGCGACGACACGTCAGCCGAGCGCCTTGGCCAATCGCGGCAGCCGGGCTTTCTTGAGCAGCGGGCGCATCCGCCAATCCTCGCCCGACAGGCGCCGTGCCTCTGCGAGAACGGCTTCGGCCGCCTCGGCCACCAGTCCGGGCTGGGCCCGCCAGAGCCCGTGCAGGAAGGCATCCGGATCGGCCCGGCTCAGCCCCTCCTCGGCCAGCACGTTGCGGGGAAAGTCCGCCGCATTCAGCGTGACGATGACATCGGCCGACCCGGCGATGGCAGCGGCCAGAACGTGGATATCCGACGGGTCCGGGAGCCATAGCCGGTTGGCCAGCCTTTCGGGCCAGACCACCGACGCAACCGGCCATTGCGCCGAGGTCACGGCGATCTCGGCGCGCGCCTGCGCTTCGCCCGCCGGACCGATCTTACGCGCCGCCCGCGCCCATTCCTCGAGGATGTGGTCCGACCAGAGCGGCGTGAACAACCCCCTGGCCGCGACCCCCAGAAGCACCGAGCGCATCACGGTTGGATACAGGACACAGGTGTCCAAGAGCACCTTCACAGGCGGAAGAACAACGCTTTGAGATAGCCGCTTTCGGCCAGTTGCGGCAGGCGCGGGTGATCCGGCCCGGCGCCGCCGGTGTGAATCAACTGGGCCCGGCGCCCGGCCCGTCCGATCCCGCGGAGACAGGCGCCGGTAAAGGCCGACAGGTCGGCGGCGTGCGAGCACGAACACAGAACCAGATAGCCGTCTTCATCGACCAGGGCAGCCGCCAGCCGCGCCACGCGCTCATAGGCCCGCAACCCGGCTTCCAGCGCCGGTTTCGCCGGGGCGAAGGCGGGCGGATCGCAGACCACCAGGCCGAAACGCGCGCCTTCTTCTCCGAGCGCCGCAAGCACGTCGAACGCGTCGCCTTGTCGTGTTGCGAAACGGTCGCCCGCGCCCATCGCGTCCGCCCCCTGCCCGGCAAGCGCAAGGGCCGGAGCCGACCCGTCGACCGCCAGCGCCTGCGCCGCACCGCCGGCGAGCGCTGCAAGAGCGAAGCCGCCGACATGCGAAAACACGTCCAGCACCTGTTGCCCCTGCCCCAGCCGCGCGGCGAACGCGTGGTTCGGGCGCTGATCGTAGAACAGCCCGGTCTTCTGCCCGCCGGTCAGGTCGGCCATGTAGGTGGCACCGTTCATCGGCACCGGAAGCGGCGCGTCGGGCGCCGCGCCATGCAGCACCGCGTCGGTCTCGTCGAGACCTTCCAGCGCACGCCCCCGGCCGCTGGCATTCTTGAGCACCGTCGTCACCCCGGTGACGGCGACAAGCGCGCGGGTCAACGGCTCGATCAGCCGGTCCGCCCAGGCGGCATTGGGCTGGATCACCGCCGCATCGCCGAAACGGTCGATGATGACGCCGGGCAACCCATCGGCTTCGGCATGGACCAGCCGGTAATACGGCGCATCGAACAGGCGGGTCCGCAGCGCCAAGGCACGGGTAAGCCGCGCAACGAACCAGGCGTCGTCGATCGACGCGTCGGTGTCGCGATCCAGAACCCGTGCCGCGATCTTGGAATTGGGGTTCACACCGACCAGCGCAAGCGGCCGGCGTTCGCCGTCCTCCAGCAATGCCAGCGCACCGGGTTCCAGCGCCTTGGTGCGCCGGTCAAGCACCAGTTCGTTGGCGTAGACCCAAGGTGCGCCGCGCCGGAGCGGACGCGGGTCGGATTTCGGTTTCAGTCGGATCACGGGAAAAGCGGAGGTCGTCATGACCTCCGCTTTAGCTCTGTCCTGCGGCCAGGGGAAGCCGGTTCAGATCTGGTCGATGCCGGACTTGCGCAAGGCGCCGGCTGCGGCCCACCCGCCAGGATGGCTGAGCTCGACCGCCAGGACGCGGGCCAGGTGGCGCTGAATGCGTTCCTTCATGCCCAGCCCTTGCCGGTCCGCCGCCAGGGCGCGTTGGCCACCGAAGGCTTCGAGATCGGCCTTGACCTTGCGTCGGTCGATCAGGACTTCGCCGGTTTCCGCGTCGGTCACGGTGACATAGAAAGAAATCGAGTGCATGCCGCCGATGGTGTAGCGCGTCTTCTCGGTGATCGAATGGAAGCGCTTGAGCTCGATGGCCAACGTTACCGGGCGCGGGCCGTCGATGCCGGGCGTGGCCCGCGAGATGCTTTCCTGGAAAATCTCGATGATCTGCCGTTTGCGATTGCCGTAGGGGTCACCGCGCCAGACGATATCGGTAACCGGGTAATACAGGTTGGCTTCGGAAACCTTGAGCTTTTCGGGCACCGAAACCGAATACCCCGAGATCGTGTAGGGCGATCGCGCCTGCGTCGGCAACGGCTGTTCCGGCGGGACGGCTGTCTGCGGTTCGGCCGGCACCGCAACGGCGACGGCCGGCGGGCTGGCGGCGGTGCCATCCGACGGCAGAATTTCGAAGGGCGCGTTGCGGCTGGCGAAATCGGCGCCGCTGCAAGCGGAAAGCACGGTGACGGCGACAAGCGCTGCGACGATGCGGACCATGGGACTGTCCTCTTTGTTTTTTTGCCTGCTCGACCTTTGGCGGTCTTTGTTCTTGATGCCGAGAATCGTCGCGGATTCCGGCCGGATTGTGACGGCCAAGCGGTCATTTCGTGATGGCGCCACGCGCAATACCGGTTTACTGTTAGCGCTAACTGCGCTATCTCCCGATCAAGCATTTCACAAAGGACGCCCGCCATGCCGCTCGACGCGACAATCGCCAAGGTCACCGAACGGATCGAAACCCGCTCCGAAAAGATGCGCGCCACCTATCTCGACAGGATGCGCCGTGCCGCCGACGACGGTCCGCGCCGTGCCCATCTGAGTTGCGGCAACCAGGCCCACGCCTATGCCGCAATGGGCACCGACAAGGATGCGCTGGCCGCGGGTCGCGTGCCCAACCTGGGCATCGTGACGGCCTATAACGACATGCTCTCGGCGCATCAGCCCTTCGAACGCTTCCCGGCGCTGATCAAGGACGCGGCCCGCGCAGCGGGCGGCACGGCGCAGGTCGCCGGGGGCGTTCCGGCCATGTGCGACGGGGTCACGCAGGGCCAGGTCGGAATGGAGCTGAGCCTGTTCTCCCGCGATGTGATTGCGCTGGCCGCGGGCGTGGCGCTTTGCCACAACACCTTTGATGCCGCGCTTTACCTTGGTGTCTGCGACAAGATCGTGCCGGGACTGGTCATCGCCGCGGCGACCTTCGGCTACCTGCCCGGTCTCTTTCTGCCGGCGGGTCCGATGCCGTCGGGTCTGCCCAACGACGAGAAAGCCAAGGTGCGCCAGCAATTTGCCGCCGGCGAAGTCGGCCGCGACAAGCTGATGCAAGCCGAGATGGCTTCTTATCACAGCCCCGGCACCTGCACCTTCTACGGGACCGCCAATTCCAACCAGATGTTGATGGAATTCATGGGTCTGCACCTGCCGGGCGCATCCTTCGTCAATCCGGGCACCGATCTGCGCGACGCGCTGACCGTGGCGGGCGCGGAACGCGCGCTGGAAATCACCGGTCTGGGCAACGACTACCGCCCGGTCTGCGACATCCTGAACGTCAAGGCCTTCGTCAACGGCATCGTCGGGCTGATGGCCACGGGCGGTTCGACCAACCTCGTGCTGCACCTGCCCGCCATGGCCCGCGCCGCCGGCATCGCGCTGGAATTGCAGGACTTCGACGAGATCTCCTCGGTCACGCCTCTGATGGCAAAGGTCTATCCCAACGGGCTAGCCGACGTGAACCATTTTCACGCCGCCGGCGGGCTGCAATTCATGATCGGCGAATTGCTGGATGCCGGCCTGCTGCATGACGACGTCAAGACCGTCGCGGGCGACGGGCTGTCGCTCTACACCCAGGAGCCCAAGCTGCGCAACGGCCAGGTCGTCTATGAAGAGGCCAGCCGCCAGACCCAGAACGACAAGATCCTGCGCCCGGCGCGCACCGCCTTTCAGCCAAGCGGCGGGTTGCGTCAGCTGACCGGCAATCTGGGCACCGGCATGATCAAGGTCTCGGCCGTGGCGCCGGAACGCCACGTGATCGAGGCACCCGTGCGGATCTTCCACGACCAGGAAGACGTCAAGGTCGCTTTCAAGGCTGGCGAATTCACGACCGACACGATCGTCGTCGTGCGCTTCCAGGGGCCGAAATCGAACGGCATGCCGGAACTGCACAGCCTGACGCCGACACTGGCGGTATTGCAGGATCGCGGGCTCAAGGTGGCGCTGGTCACCGATGGCCGGATGTCCGGCGCGTCCGGCAAGGTGCCCGCGGCCATTCACGTCGCGCCCGAAGCCGCCGATGGCGGCCCGCTTGCGCGCTTGCGCGACGGCGATGTCGTCCGGCTGGATGCCAAGGCGGGCACGCTGACCTGCCTGGCGCCGGATTTCGACAGCCGCGAACCCGTCACCGCCGATCTTTCCGGCAATGGCCACGGCGTGGGGCGCGAATTGTTCGCCGCCTTCCGCGCCAATGTCGGCCCCGCCACGTCCGGCGCAGGGGTCGTCGTCTGACCCCTGCCCTTCTTCTCTTTTGAAAATACGCAGCTTCGCTGCCGACACACGCACAAAGGCCCGACCATGACGCCCGAACAAGCCAGCCTCGAGACCGAAAGACTCTGCCGCCTCGCCCCGGTCATCCCGGTCCTGGTGATCGATGACATCGCCCATGCCCGCTCTCTTGCACAAGCCCTGGTGGCGGGCGGTCTGCCGGTCCTGGAAGTCACGCTGCGCACCCCCGTCGCCCTTGATGCGATCCGCGAGATGGCCCAGGTCGAAGGCGGCGTGGTGGGTGCCGGCACGCTGCTGACCCCCGCCGACGTGGCTGCGGCCAAGGCCGCCGGGGCGCGTTTCGGCGTGTCGCCCGGCGCCACCGACCGCCTGCTTGACGCGGTCGAAGACGCAGATCTGCCCACCCTGCCCGGCGCAGCCACCGCGACCGAGGTCATGGCGCTGCTGGAACGCGGCTACAGCGTGCAGAAATTCTTCCCCGCCGAGGCCAATGGCGGCGCGCCGGCCCTCAAAGCCATCGGTGCGCCGATCCCGCAGGTGCGGTTCTGCCCGACCGGCGGCGTGTCGCTGAAGAACGCGCCGGATTACCTGGGATTGTCCAACACGCTCTGCGTCGGCGGGTCGTGGGTGGCGCCCAAGGACAAGATGGTTGCGGGCGATTGGGACGGGATCACCGCCCTGGCGCTCGAGGCGGCCGGTTTGGCAGTCTAAGCCGCACGCGGCAGGATCAAGGCGACGGCCGCCGAACCCGGACCCGGTTCGGGCATTCGCCAGGCGTCGGATGGCGCTTGTAAGGTGCTCTGCCCGGCCCGACACGCGGCCGGCTTGATCGTGCCTCTCGGGCCGTTTCGTCCGGCGGCGACATCAGGCGCCGGGCCGATCAGTTTTCATCCCTTGTTCGGCTGCGCCAACCGCCGCGACGACGCGGGGCCGAAATGCGGGCCAGCCCATCCTCGAGAACCGCCGTCATCGGGTGACCGGTTTCGCCGTGGCGTTCCAGCAGCGTGCCGATCAGCGCCGTCGTGTCGCTGTCCGCAGGCACCGAAAGCGCCCAATCCAGGAAGATCGAGCGGCATTCCTCGGCGGTGATTCCATCGATGCGATAGGCTTCCCGGATCAGACCCTTCGGGTCGATGGCATCGCCCTTCATGATTCCGCATCCTTCCCTGGCAGGACCGCATCGATCAAACCCGCGGCCTCGTCCGCTTGCGCGCTCAGACGCGTCAGAAGCGCATCCATATCCGACGCGCCGGTCAGGCGCTGCAGAAAGGCGCTGCCACCAGCGCCAAGCGCGTCGGCATCCAGTGCGCCGTCACGGATCAGCCGCGCGCCGATCTGCAAGGCCCAGCACAGGTCATAGGTGCTGGCGAGCTGTTCGGCGGCCGCGGGGGCGATCCACCCCGCGCGGGCGCCACCGCGCAAGGCATCGGGAATCCGCCGCGGCGTGTCGGGCAGCAACAAGGCGAAGCCCTGCGCCAGCAATTCGATATCCTGCATCCGGCCTCGGCCCAGCTTGGGATCGGCCGGGGCACCTGCGCCCTTGGCCGCTGCGATCCGCGCACGCATTTCGGCCACGTCGCGCAAGACGGTGTCCTTGTCGCGCGCCTGCCCCAGCAAGTCCGCCCTGAATGCTTCGACATCGGCTCCGAGCCCATCATCGCCGGCAACCACCCGCGCACGGGTCAGGGCAAGATGTTCCCAGGTCCAGGCTTCGTCACGCTGGTAGGACTGGAACGCGGGCCACGACGTCGCCACAGGACCCTGGTTCCCCGATGGCCGCAGACGCATGTCGACCTCGTAGAGCTTGCCCTCCGAGGTTGGTGCGGTCATCGCGGTCACGAGCGCCTGGGTCAGGCGCGCATAGTAGGTGCGGCTGGGCAGCGGGCGGCGCCCCTCGGACGCTTCGACGCCGGCGGGATCGTAGATCACGATCAGGTCCAGGTCCGAACGCGCGTGCAGCCGCGCCGACCCCAGCGATCCCATGCCCAGCACCACCGCGCCGCGCCCGGGCGGGGCGCCGTATTTGCGCGCGAATTCGTCCTGCACCACGGGCCAGAGCCCACGCAACGTGGCTTCGGCCAGTTCCGCGTAGGCGTGTCCGCCTTCCTCGGGCGTCATCAACCCGCGCAGCAGGTGGACACCGGCGCGGAAATGCCATTCCTTGCCCCAGCGGCGCGCCTCGTCCAGCTTGCGCTCGTAATCGTCCTCGCGTGCCAGCCGCGTCTGAAGCATCGCCGCCAGCGGCGCGACACCGGGCCAGGGGCTGAAGAAATCGCCGCCGATGACCGCGTCGAACACGGCCGCGTTCCGTGCCAGATACACGCCCAGATCCGGCGATGTCCCGACGATGTCGATCAACAGGTCGATCAACTGCGGATTGGCTTCGAACAACGAAAACAGCTGCACTCCGGCGGGCAGACCGGCCAGGAAGCCGTCCAGTGCAGACAGCGCCTCTTCGGGGCGCGCCGTATCGCCCAGCCGTGCCAGGATATCGGGCCGCAGGCGGCGGAAAATGGCGGCGGCGCGTTCCGAGCGCAAAGCCGGATAGGTCAGCCAGCGCGCCGGAATCGGGCTGGCGGCGATCTCGGCAGGTGGCTCGGGCGCGGTGCTTTGGCCGTTTTCCGGCGCGAAGAACGATTCGATCCGCGCATGCACGTCCTCGAGCCGGTCGGCGATATCGCGCTTCATTTCGGCCACGTCACGGCCCATCAACGCGGCAAGCCGCGCGAACCCCTCTTCGGTGCCCGGCAAGTCGTGGGTCTGGGCGTCCTGGATCATCTGCACGCGGTGTTCGACTTCGCGGTGCGCGCGATAGTGGCCGGTCAGCGCGGTCGCGGCATCTTCGGGCACCCAGCCCTTGGCCGCCAGCGCCGCCAACCCCTCGACCGTGCCGCGCAGCCGCAGCGACGGATCGCGACCACCGGCGATGATCTGCCGGGTCTGGGTGAAGAACTCGATCTCGCGAATGCCCCCGCGACCCAGCTTCATGTCGTGGCCGGGCAAGGTGATCGGCCCGTGCAGCCTTTTGTGTTCGCGGATGCGCAAACGCATGTCGTGGGCATCCTGGATCGCGGCGAAATCCAGGTGCTTGCGCCAGACGAAGGGCGTCAGCGTGTCGAGGAACCGTTCGCCCGCCGCGATATCGCCGGCGCAGGGCCGCGCCTTGATATATGCCGCGCGTTCCCAGGTCCGGCCCAGGCTTTCGTAATAGCGCTCGGCGGTTTCCATCGCCATGCAGACCGGCGTGACGCCGGGATCCGGCCGCAGCCGCAGATCGGTGCGAAAGACATAACCTTCGCCCGTCAGGTCGCTGAGCAAGGCGCACATCTTGCGGGTGGCACGCACGAACGACGCCCGCGCATCGTGGTAGTCATCGGGATCGAAGCGGGTTTCGTCGAACAGACAGATCAAGTCGATATCCGAAGAATAGTTCAACTCGCCCGCGCCCATCTTGCCCATCGCCAACGCCACCATGCCACCGGCTTGCTGGACATCGTCCTCGGTCATGCCGGGCAGCTTGCCACGCCGGATCTCGCCGCCGATGGCCACCTCGAGCGCGACCTGCACGGCAGTATCGGCGAACCGGGTCAACCGGCCGGTGACCTCTTCCAAGGCCCAGACACCGGCCAGATCGGCCAATGCCAAAAGCAGCGCGACCCGCCGCTTGGCCTGGCGCAGCGCGACGTCGGCCTGGTCGGGCGGCGCCTCCGCCAAGCCGCGCAACACCGCATCGAAGGTCGTTTCGGGGTCGTCGACCGCGCCCATCAGCCAATCGCCTTCACGCTCCATCAGCGCCTTGAGATAGGGGCTCGACCCGCCGGCGCCGCACAGAAGCGCGCGCAGTGCCCCGTCGGCCCAGGGCAGATGTTCGGCGATCTCCGCGGCCCGGTCAGGCTCGAAGGCATGGGGTGTGCGGGTGATGCGCGGGCCAAGTTTCATGCTGCAAGAGGATCGCAAGGCGCGGGCATGTGCAATCGCTTTCCCATCCCGGCGCGGCGTGGCATCAAGCCACGGTCACGCAGGAGCAAAGCCATGAGCAAAAGCATGAAGCGCGTGCAGGCCGCCTTGGAGGCAGCGGGGATCGCGGCCGAAATCCGCGATGTCGGCCAGGCACGCACGGCCCAGGAAGCGGCCGACAGCGTCGGCTGCACGCTGGACCAGATCGCCAAGTCGATCATCTTTCGCGCCGAACGCACCGGCGATGCGGTGCTGTTCCTCACCGCAGGCGGCAATCGGGTCGATGCAGCGTTGGCTTCGGCCTGCGCGGGCGAACCGCTGGGCAAGGCGGACGCGGCGCTGATCCGCGCGCAGACCGGTTTCGCGATCGGCGGGGTCGCGCCGGTTGGACATGTGTCACCCATCCGCGCCTGGCTCGACCCCCGGCTTCTGGACTTCGACATCGTTTGGGCCGCCGCCGGGACGCCCAGGCACGTTTTTTCGCTGGATCCGGCCCGCCTGCCCGCGTTGACCGGTGCCATCGCTGCCCGGTTCACTTCTGGCTAGACTCATTTCAAGTCCCGTAGGCCATTGAATTGAAGAGATCTTTCTGGAAAATGTAAAAAACATTCACATCGACCCTTGAATACCGGCTGGCAAAGTCCGATCTGTTGTAATGTGAATAGCCTTCACATCGCAACCTGATCCCTTAGGAGGACCCAATGAACACCGCCGTTCCCGCCGCCCCCGCCGAGATGCACAACCGCCCCGGCTGGTTCGCCCGTTCCGAGGCCTGGCTCGACGCCCGTGGCAAAGGCGCCTGGATCGCCGCCATGGTGCTCGGCTTCATCTTCTTCTGGCCGATCGGTCTCGCCCTTCTGTTCTACATGATCTGGAGCAAACGCATGTTCAGCAAATCCTGCGGCCATCGCACCGCCCGCCACGCCGCCTGGTCTGCCCTGAAACCTTCGGGCAACAGCGCCTTCGACGCCTACAAGGCGGACATGCTGCAGCGCCTCGAGCGTGAACAGGATGCGTTCGAAGCCTTTCTGCAGCGCCTGCGCGACGCCAAGGACAAGGCCGAATTCGACCAGTTCATGGACGAACGGGCCAAGAAGGCGGCCAACGACCGCACTGACGACAGCGACGACGCTTGATAGGATGACCGACACGGTCCCGCCCGCGCGGGGCCGTGCCCCATTTCAGAGACACACCGATGATGACGTCCGACCCGTATTTCGATCTTCCCGACCCGGTTCGCCAGTCGCAATTCTACAGCGGCGTCGCGGTCAAGCGCGGCCTGGCCTGGGTCATCGACACAGCGATCACCTTCGCTCTGGTTCTGCCGATCCTGCTGATGACCGCGTTCGTCGCGACCTTCTTCCTGCCGCTTCTGTTCTTCACCGTGGGTTTCGCCTATCGCTGGATGACCATCGCAGGCGGTTCCGCGACCTGGGGCATGCGGATGATGGCGGTCGAATTGCGCAATGCCGGCGGCCAGCGGCTGGATGGCGGCGAGGCCTTCCTGCATACGCTGGGCTACACCGTTCAATGGGCATTCCCGGTCCTGCAGGTCGTGTCCATCGTGACCATGCTGGCCAGCGAACGCGGCCAAAGCCTGACCGACATGGTGTTGGGGACCGTGGCGCTCAACCGCCGCGCCTGAGCACGCGTCGCTGAACGCATCGGCATCGCGCCCCCGGGCGCGATGCTCTCGCCATTCCAGGGGACTTGGCCTGTCGCGCAATCGTTGTTACCGTCGATGCGAAACCCGACGATCCGGATACCATGCGCCACGCTCTACCGCTTGCCCCGCAGTTCTACGTGACGGCCCCGCAACCCTGCCCCTACCTGCCGGGCCGGATGGAGCGCAAGCTGTTCACCGCACTGCAGGGTGACCAGGCGCAAAAGCTGAACGACAGCCTGTCGAAACAGGGCTTTCGTAGATCCCAGAACGTACTCTATCGACCTTCCTGTTCGGAATGCGCGGCCTGCCTGTCGGCCAGGATCGACGTGCGCCGTTTCTCGCCGTCGAAAAGCCAGCGCCGCACGATAAGGCGCAACGCCACCCTCGCGCGCCGTGCCTCCAGCCCCTGGGCCACCGAAGAGCAATTCAACCTGTTCCGCCGCTATCTTGATGCACGCCATGCCGATGGCGGCATGGCCGACATGGATGTCTTCGAGTTCGCGGCGATGATCGAGGAGACGCCGATCCGCTCGCGCGTCATCGAATATGCCGATACCGAAACCGGCAATCTCGCCGCGGTCTGCCTGACGGACATGCTCGAGGACGGGCTGTCGATGGTCTATTCCTTCTACGAGCCGACCCGCCCCCAGGCGTCCTTCGGCACATGGATGATCCTCGACCACATCGCCATCGCGCAAGAGGCCGGGCTGCCTTACGTCTATCTGGGCTACTGGGTGCCCGGCTCGCCCAAGATGGGCTACAAGGCGCAGTTTTCGGGGCTGGAACTCTACCGCCGCGGACAATGGGAACGGTTTACCGAAGCCGACGACTACAGCGCCGAGCGTCATCCGCTGTCGACCGACCCTATCGCCGAACAGGTGGCCAACATCTCGCTGCCCGACAGCCGCGCCTGACCTTTCCCACCCTGCCCGTCTTCTCTGGTTCGAAAATATCCCGGGGGCGTCGCCGCTTGCGGCGACGGGGGCAGAGCCCCCTGACACCGAAAAAGCAAAGGCCGCCCGAACGGGCGGCCTTTTCCTTTGGATCGCGCGGCCCGATCAGTTCGGGATCAGGTCGGGCACGATGGTGACGATATCCGGGAAATACCACAGGATCGCCAGGCCCACGACCTGGATCAGCACGAAGGGGATCACGCCGCGGTAGATATGGCCGGTCGTGACCTCTTTCGGCGCCACCCCGCGCAGGTAGAACAACGCGAAACCGAAAGGCGGGGTCAGGAACGAGGTCTGCAGGTTGACCGCGATCATGATCGTCACCCATTTCGGATCGAACGACCCGCCATAGATCACCGGCCCGACGATTGGCACCACGATGTAGATGATCTCGAGGAAGTCCAGCACGAAGCCCAGGATGAACAGCACCAGCATGACCACCAGGAAGGCGACCCATTCCTCCTCGAAACTCTTGAGGAAGTCCTGGATATAGTGTTCGCCCCCGAACGAGATCACCACCAGGTTCAGCAATTGCGAGGCGATCAGAATGGTGAACACCATGCTGGTCACCTTGGCGGTCTCGCGCACGGCGGGGCTCAAGACCCCGGCCTTGAACAGGATCCAGCAGCTGAACAGCAGCCCGAACAGCGCATAGAGATAGGCCGCATAGGCGAAGATGAAGGCGATCCAGGTTTCCACCGTGACCGTTTCGGCATTGATCCGCAGATCGAAATTCACCCCGATCAGGATCATCACCACGACCGCCAGCGTCGACCAGATGATGACCTTGGGATTGCGATCGTCATCCGACAGCTTGCGGTAGGCCGCCAACATGATCGCGCCAGCCGCACCCAGAGCGGCAGCAGGTGTCGGGTTGGTGATACCGCCCAGGATCGACCCCAGCACGGCGACGATCAGAACCAGCGGTGGGAAGACCACGCGCAACAACTCGTTCTTGCTGAGCCGCCTGAAGGCATGGGCACAGCCGTAGACCGCGATGGCCCAGGGGATCAGCATCAGCAGCACCGTGACGCCCGACGACGTTGTCGGCCGGATCAGCAGGATGTCCACCAGCAAGCCGAGCGCCAGCCCGCCCGCGCCGATCAGCAGCGGACGCGGATCTGCGGACGGCGACACGCCGCGCGCGAAGGCAAGGATCAGGCCCAGCATGACCGTCAGGATGGAGATACCGGTGCCGATGGGTGCGGCATTGGCGGCCTTCTCGATCTTCAGGGCCTCGATTTCCTCGGGGCTCAGGCGCCGCGATTGCTGGACGCCACCCGAGTCGTCGATGGCCTTCTGTTGGGCGATGGCCTCGTCCCAGGCCTCTTGCCCGTGCAGTTCGATCATCGCGGCCTGGCACTGCTCGGAGACATTGGTGCGCAGCGATGCGGCCTGACCGATATCGGTAAAGCTGTCGACCTGCGTCGACTGCGAGCCCACCAGTCCGACCTGGGCCAGCAGCATCGTGCCCGCGATCAGGCCGACCGGAACGCCGAGATACCAGGTGAAGGCCTCGCCGCGGGTGACCACTTCGCCGCGGCTGCCACCCAGTTCGACGGCCGGCGCCTTGGAGGGGTTCAGCATGGCAAAGCCGAAGGCATAGGCGCCGTACAGGAAAGCCAGCAGGATGCCGGGCAGCAAAGCCGCCTGGAACAGCGTGCCCACCGACAGGACCGCCGGTTCGCCCAGATAGGTCAGCGCGTCGGTGCAACCCGCCTCGGTCGCGCGGTTCTCTTGCGCGGCGGAATACAGGTCACCGGCCAGCGTGCCCAGCAGGACGATCACGATCGAGGGCGGAATGATCTGGCCCAGCGTGCCGGACGCCGCGATGACGCCCGTCGCCAGTTCGGGGGAATAGTTGTTACGCAACATCGTCGGCAGCGCGAGCAGGCCCATCGTCACCACGGTGGCGCCGACGATCCCGGTCGATGCGGCCAGAAAGGCGCCGACGACGACGATCGACACGGCCAGACCACCCGGCAGCGGGCCGAAGACACGCGCCATGGTGGTCAGCAGATCGTCGGCGATCTTGGAGCGTTCCAGCACGATGCCCATCAGCACGAACATCAGAACCGCCAGAAGCGTCTCGATCGACTGGCCCGCGATGACGCGTTCGTTGATGCGGTTGACGATGAAGGACACGTTGCGGTCAAGCGCGATCTCCCAGCCCTGGGGGAAGACCGGCTCGGCGATGCGTGGCAGGTCCGGGTGTGTGAAGATCGAGATCTTCTCGGGATGCAGCCCGCCCGCGACCACAGCCTGATAAGCCTGCGATCCGGTATCGATGGCCTGGTGGATCAGAAGACCCGCACTGTCCAGCGCCGCGATGATCCCGAAGGAAATGACCCCCGCGCCACCGATGGCGAAGGCCACCGGAAAGCCCGACAGGATCGCCGAAAACAACGTCAGAAAGACGATGATGAGGCCGACCTCGACGCCATCCAATCCAAACAACATCTGCCTGTCCCCTCAGAATTCCGCGTGGTCGTAGGGCTCTTCGCCCGCCTCGAGCACGTCCTTGTCGAAGTATTTGCCCGCGCTTTCCTCGCCTTCCTTCCATTCGAGATACGACCGGAAGAAGAAGGCCCATGCGTGGATGAAGATCATGCCGATCATCACCACGATCAGGATCTTGAAGAGGAAATAGGCGGTGAAGCCGTTGGGGCTGAACCCGATGGTCTCGATGTTCCAGCGCAGCGCCCGCGACTTCAGCAACAGGCGGTCGAGCTGGTCGGAGGCCGACGGGTTCGGAACGATCAGGTGGCGCCACATGAAGAACCACGAATAGAGCCACAACATCACGGCCATCGGCAGCATGAACAGCATCGAGCCGACCATGTCGATGACCCGCTTGGCCCGGAAGCTGACGGCGGAATAGACCAGGTCGACCCGCACGTGCCCACCCTGCACGAAGGTATAGGTCAGGCACAGGGTCACCACGATGGCGTTGTAAAGCTTCAATTCTTCGGCGAACCACGAGATGTCGAATTGCAGCGGGATACCGAAACCGATCGAGATGTCGGGCCGGGTAAAGATCCGCTGCATGAAGACGATGACGACCTGTTGCAACACCATGAGCAGGCCCGCCCAGGCGGCGAAACGGCCGATTGTGTTGGCCATCCCTTCCATCACGCGCACCGCGCCCCACAGGACCGCGTTGCGCCATAGGCCGATGCCGAACAACACCAGGAAGAAGGTGAAGCACACGAAGAAGAATTCGACCGATCCGCCGTAGTAGACGAACCGCATGATCGCTTCCTTGTCGCTCCAGTCGAGCCAGAGACCGGGATGGGTCACGGCATAGCCGAAATTGTAGAACGCCAAGGCGATGTTCTGGATCACCCAGACAATGCCATCGCCCAAAGCGCCGATGCCCGAAGCGCTTGTCTCTTCCATGCTATCCCCCGTGATCTAGCCCGGACCGGGCTGCTCGGTAGAACCCGGGCCGGACCCGGGTTCGCGAAAAGGCCCCTTGCGAAAAGGGGCCTCTCCGGTGTTTCGACGATGGCCGATCAGCCGCCCAGCACGCGCACGCGCTGTTCGACATAGTAGCCGTCCGACTTCTGGATCCAGCTCGACGACTGGGCCAGCGAGGCTTCGAACGACGCACGGATCTTGGCGAACAGCTCGTCGCCCATGTTCTCGTCCATGACCTCTTTCGAGGCCGCGCCGAAGGCATCCCAGACGTCGTCCGAGAATTGCAGCGTCTTGACGCCCTGCGCCTGCAGGCGGGCCAGTGCGGCACCGTTGTTGGCCAGCGTCTCGGCCAGCTGCAGATGCGTGGTGGCCATCGACGCGTAGCGCAGGATCGCCTTGTGGGCGTCGCTCAGTTCGTTCCAGACGTCCAGGTTGACCGACGCGGCCAGTGCCGAGCCCGGCTCGTGGAAACCGGCGGTGTAGTAGACCTTGGCCACTTCCTGGAAGCCAGCGCGTTCGTCGGCCATCGGGCCGACCCACTCGAGGCCGTCCAGCGCGCCCGAGGACAGCGCCTGGTACAGTTCGCCGCCGGGAATGTTCTGGACGCTCGCGCCCATCTTGCCCAGCACCTGACCGCCCAGGCCCGGCATCCGGAACTTCAGGCCGTTGAAGTCATCGGCCGAGGTGATTTCCTTGCGGAACCAGCCACCCGACTGCGAACCCGAGTTGCCCGCCAGCAGGCCCTTGAGGTTGAAGATCTGGCCCAGCTCGTCGTGCAGCTGCTCGCCGCCGCCGTGATAGTACCAGTTGGTGACTTCCTGCGCGGTGCCGCCGAACGGCACGGCGGTGAAATACGCATAGCCCGGGTGCTGGCCGATGAAATAGTAATCGGCCGAGTGATACAGGTCCGCCTGACCCGAGGAAACGGCGTCGAACACTTCGAACGCGCCCACCAGTTCGCCCGGCGCCTTCTTGTCGATGACCAGCGAGCCGTCCGACAATTCGCGCACCATGGTCTCGAAATAGGTCGCGGCGTCGTCGAGCACGGCAAAGCCGCGCGGCCACGAGGTGACCATGGTCAACGTGCGTGCATGGCTGCCGGCGATGGCCGGGGCGGCCAGCGTGGTCGCGGCGGCGCCGACGGTCGATGCACGCAAGAATGAACGACGATCCATAGATAATCCTCCCAATTGGTGATGTGCGCAAAGGCCCCTCGCCCCGCGCGGATCGGTGAAGTGCCGGCACATTAGGCATGTCATTGCCGTCGGGGAATACCCAGCACTACGGAGTTGGGCAGGAAAATTGACCAATAACGGGCCGATTGCCCGGACTGTGAGCGCTCACAGTCCGAATCGATCGAACGCCGTTGAACGGATGCCCGCGAATCGGTCAGTTCCCGGATTCGCCCTGCGACAGAAGCCAGTCGAAAACCGTCGCGACCGGACCCCGACGCGGCCCGGACGGCGCGACGACATGAAAGTCGCGCCCCGCTTCGAACGCGCCGGGCACGACCTGCTCGAGCCGGCCGGCCGCCAGATCGGATTCGATCAAGAACGCGCTGGCCAGCGCGACACCCTGCCCGGACAATGCCGCGTCGATGGCCAGCGTGGTCTGATTGAACCGTGGACCGTTGGCCACCGGTGCGGGTCGCGCCAGGACCACGCGGAAAAACTCGGGCCAAAGATCATGCGCGTCCCGCAACAACACGGCCCGCGCCAGTGCATCGGCGCCGCCATCGCCGACCCGCAACAGACCCGGAGCGGCGACCGCGACGACCCTTTGCCGGAACAGGCGCACCGCCTCGAGCCCGGGCCCGAACGGCGGGTTTCCCTGGCGCACGGCAATGTCCACCCCGTCTTCGGCGAAGCGTGCCACGCTTTCCGTCGCCAGAACGCGCAGGTCGATGCCGGTCTCGCCGGGAAACCGGCCAAGCGCCGGGATCAGCCATTTCGATGCGAATGTCGGTGTCACGCTGACCGTGACGCGGTTGGGCGCAGTCCGCAAGGCCGCGGTCGCACTTGTCAGTCGGGCGAAGGCGTCGGCCACCTCGCGGTGATAGGCGCGGCCCGCTTCGGTCAGGCGCAGCCCCCTGGCATGGCGTTCGAACAGCGCGACCCCCAGACGTGCCTCGAGCCCGCGCACCTGCTGCGCCACCGCGCCCTGCGTGACGCGCAAGTCCTGCGCGGCCCGGGCAAAGCTCAGATGGCGTCCCGCGGCATCGAAAGCCCGCAGGCTGTTGAGCGGAGGCAAGTCGTGATCAGTCAATAGTTTTCCTACTGCAAGTTGCGAATAGATCTGCTGTTTTTTTGTTATTGCAGATGCATTAGCAATAGAATTCATCACCGCATACAGAAATAGGGGAATGTCATGGCGTCGGAAAAGGTGGCCCTGGTCACGGCAGGGGGATCGGGAATGGGCGCCGCCGCTGCGCAGCGGCTGGCCAAAGACGGCTTTCGCGTCGGCATCCTGTCTTCGTCCGGCAAGGGCGAGGCTCTGGGCAAGGAACTGGGTGGCTTCGGCGTGACCGGTTCCAACCTCGATCCGCAGGCGTTGCAAGCGCTGGTGGATGGCGCCAAGACGCGTTGGGGCCGGGTCGATGTGCTGGTCAATTCGGCCGGCCACGGCCCCAAGGGTCCGGTGCTCGAAATTTCCGACGACGACTGGCATCGGGGGATGGAGGTCTACCTGATGAACGTGATCCGCCCCGTGCGCCTTGTCACCCCGCTGATGCAGGCGCAGGGCGGTGGCAGCATCGTCAACATCTCGACCTTCGCGACTTTCGAACCGGACCCGCTGTTCCCGACCTCGGGCGTGTTCCGCGCGGGTCTGGCCGCTTTCACCAAGCTTTTCGCCGACAGGCACGCCGCGGACGGCATCCGCATGAACAATGTCTGCCCCGGCTTCATCGACAGCCTGCCCGAAACCGAAGACCGCCGCGCCCGCATCCCGATGGGCCGGTATGGAACGGTCGCAGAGGTATCGTCGCTGATCGCCTGGCTGGCTTCGGACGATGGCGCCTACATGACCGGGCAGAACCTGCGGATCGATGGCGGGTTGACCCGTGCTGTCTGAAACCCTGACGCGCCCGGCACGCATCGACATTCTGAAATGGGTCGCCTCGATCTCGCAGATCCTGGGCTACGGCGCGACCGGCCTGGGATGGGCGGCCTGGGCACTGCCCTTTTTTCTGCTGGGCGTGGTCGGTTGGGCCATCGTCGGACTGGCCTGGCGCGACCGCGCGTTGATCCTGATCCATATCGTGGCACTGGCGGCCCTGCTTGGCGGTGCGGCGACGCGCTGAGAACGGGGCTTTTCCGCAGTTGCGGAACCTGATTTCATGCGCGCATGGGAGGATCGATCAACCGTTTGCGTCTCAGCTACGGCCAGAAGCTGTTTCTTCTGGCCTCGTTGCCACTTGTGTTCGCCGCCTGCGCCATCGCGATCCTGGTCGCCTACCAGTCACGGGCCCTGGCCGAACGCGAGATCCGCAGCCTCGAGACACAGTTGATCGAGGCCAAGAAACAGGAACTGCGCAACTACGTCACGCAAGCGCGCAACGGCTTCTATTTCGTCTATGGTTCGGCCGCGCCCGACGACGAAGAGGCGAAGGCGCAGGTGATGCAGATCTTCGCAGCGATGATCTACGGCGAAGAGGGTTTCTTCTTTGTCTATGATTACGAAGGCAACAACCTGGTGTCGCCGCGTCAGACCGCGCTGATCAACCAGAACTGGATCGACCTGACCGACAGCGAAGGCACGCCGGTCGTCGCCGAGTTCATCGAAACCGCGCGCCAGGGCGCGGGCTATGTCGAACACCTGTGGCCCAAGCCTTCGACCGGCGAAGAGGCGCGGATGATTACCTATGTCTCGTCCCTGCCCTCGTGGCGATGGGCGGTCGGGACCGGCGTCTTCATCGATGACGTGCTCGACACCGTCGCCGCGGCGCGCGCCGAAGTCGAAGCACGCGTCCGGCGCACGTTCCTGTATATCGGCGGAATCACCCTGGCCGCGCTGCTGGCGGTTTTCCTGTCCGGCATTTTTCTGAACATCCGCGAACGGCGGCTGGCCGATGCCAAGCTCAAGGAACTGACACAGCGCGTCTTCGACGCCCAGGAAGAGGAACGCGGGCGCGTGGCGCGTGAATTGCACGACGGGATCAGCCAGATCCTTGTCGGTGTGAAATTCGCGCTGGACGTCACGCGGCGGCGATTGGCCAATGGCGATAACCGCGCCGGCGAGACGTTGGAAAAGGGCATCGACCACCTCGGCGAAGCGATCGGCGAGGTGCGCCGCATCAGCCGCGACCTGCGTCCCGGCGTGCTGGACGATCTGGGCCTGGGCCCGGCCGTCAAGGCGCTGACCGACGATTTCCGCGCTCGGACCGGAATCGAGACGCAGTTCGACACCGTCGTGTTCCGCAACCGGCTTGACCAGGACGCCAAGATCGCGCTTTACCGCATCGCGCAAGAGGCACTGACCAATGTCGAACGCCACTCCGGCGCCAGCCGCGTGGTGGTCGACCTGCGCGGCCACCGCTCCGGGGCGACGCTGCGGGTTGCGGACAACGGCACCGGGCTGACCCGCTCCGGCGGCGGGCCGGTTTCGGGAATCGGGTTGCGCAACATGCAGGAACGGATGGATCAGCTGGGCGGCACGCTGCGCGTGCTGAGCACGCGGTCCGGCACGGTGATCGAGGCGCAGGTGCCGCTGACGCATCTGCTGCCGCCTGAAAGCGGCAGCGCAACGGAACAGGAGGCCCGCGCATGAGCGAGCGCATCCGGATCGTGGTCGTGGACGACCATCCGATGGTGGCCGAGGGGATCGAGGCCATCCTTGAAAGCTATGACGACGTCGAGGTCGTGGCCACCTTGTCGGACGGCCAGCAGATGATCGACCGGTTGGACGACCTGTGCCCCGACGTGATCCTGATGGATCTCAACATGCCCCGCGTGGGCGGCTTGTCCGCGACCGAGATGATCCTCGAACGCGCCCCCGATACCCGCATCCTCGTGCTGTCGATGCACGACACGCCGGAATACATCTCGACCGCGATGAACCACGGCGCGCGGGGTTACGTGCTCAAGGATGTGCCGACCGACGAAATCAAGCAGGCCATCGACGCCGTCATGCGCGGCGAAAGATACCTGTGCACCGGTGCCGAAGGGGCGCTCAGCCCGTCGGGCGATGGGCGCGAGGCCTTGACCAACCGCGAGCAGTCTGTGCTGCTGCAACTGGCGCAGGGCAAGTCCAACAAGGAAGTGGCGCTGGTGTTGGATATTTCCGTGCGCACGGTCGAAACGCACCGCAAGAACATCAAGCGCAAACTTGGGATCAGTTCAACCGCCGGACTCACACGCTATGCGCTCGAACACGGCGTGCTACAGGGCACCGGCGCCAATGTCTGACCGGGGTCCGATCGAGATCAGAGCGTAACGCCCGTCTCCGTCTCGTCACAGTCCTTCCAGAAGATCAGCAGCTTGACCGGCACGATCCGGGCCTCGGCCGGCTCGATGTCCACATGGTCCTGGCTGGGATGCGGCATCTCGCCCATCAGCGCGGCAGCACCGATCAGACCAGCAAGGAGCGCCGCCTTGCACAGGGTGAAATCGCGGTAAAAGACGTTGCTCTTCATGGTGACCCCCTTTCGTTGGTCCCTTTTCACTTTTGTGCCAAATCGCGCGCTCTCTCACAATTCACGACTGCGCGCACGATTGTTGCAGTTTCAGAAACGCACAACGCGCGCGACCGGGGTCAGCACGGCGCCGTCTTCGGTGGCATAACCGCCCGATGCGGTTTCGCTCAGAGTATGGCACGTGACACCCGCCCGGGGTCCGGTTTGGAAATCGGTGCAGATTTGGTTGTCCAGGATCCGCCAGCGGCCCTCGAACCGGCCATGCGGGCCGGACAGGACCAGCGCGCCATCGTTCAGGAACTCTGCCCGAACGGCGACGGCGCCGCGCGTAACCTCGAAGACCCGGTTGTCGAAATCGCGCGCCTCGGGATGGGCCGCCGATCCGGCAGTGGCCAGCATCGTCAACGAAAACGCCCCGGACAGAACCACGCCAAAGGCCCGTGCCCTTTTGGTTGTCTGTAGTTTCGCCATCGCGTTGCTCCAAAAACTGAACCGTTCGGTTCATAATCCCCGAAACGATGCCGCGGCACAAGTCACGGATCCGTGCGTCGGCGCACAATGGCCTGCTCGGACATGCGCGGCACCCGCGTTATCCTGGAAAATTCCAAATGTTGCGGCGCGCGCTCTGCGTTGCGCAACAAGCGCAAAGTTTTTTCGCGACCTGCGACAACTTTTTCACTGCGTTTGCGGTTGACGCTGTGCACAAGCGCCCATAAGGTCCGCGCAGGCACGAAGGAGACCCCGATGACCCTAGTCGTCGTAATCGTAGAAAAAGCGCGCATGGCCCGGTAAGTCCGAGACCAGACCGGCCCCCATGCGCCCCCGACCAGCTTCGGGGGCTTTTTTGTGTCGAAACGCTAGAACGACCGTGCAGATGGAGAGAGATATGGCACGTCAGATGACCGGAGCGAAAATGGTGGTCCAGGCCCTCAAGGATCAGGGCGTGGATACGGTATTCGGCTACCCGGGCGGCGCCGTTCTACCCATCTATGACGAGATCTTTCAGCAAAACGACATTCGCCACATCCTGGTGCGCCACGAACAGGGCGCGGTTCATGCCGCCGAAGGCTATGCCCGATCGACCGGCAAACCGGGCGTCGTGCTGGTGACCTCGGGTCCCGGCGCGACCAATGCGGTGACCGGATTGACCGACGCGCTGATGGATTCGATCCCGATCGTCGTGCTGACCGGCCAGGTGCCGACCTTCATGATCGGCTCGGACGCCTTCCAGGAGGCCGACACCGTGGGCATCACGCGGCCCTGCACCAAGCATAACTGGCTGGTCAAGGACACCGAGAAACTGTCCGCGACGATCCACCAGGCGTTTTACGTCGCGACATCGGGCCGTCCGGGGCCGGTGCTGGTCGACATCCCCAAGGACGTGCAATTCGCCAGCTCCGACTATACCCCCAAGCCCAAGGTCATGCCGGGCCACTACCAGCCGCGCGTCAAGGGCGACATGGCGATGATCGAAGCGCTGGTGGCCGCGATCGAAACCGCCGAGAAACCGGTCTTCTACACCGGCGGCGGCGTGATCAATTCCGGCCCCGGCGCCAGCCAGTTGCTGCGCGAACTGGTGGACGCCACCGGCTTTCCCATCACCTCGACCCTGATGGGCCTCGGGGCCTATGCAGCCAGCGGCAAGCATTGGCTGGGAATGCTCGGCATGCACGGTCTTTACGAGGCCAATCTGGCGATGCATGGCTGCGACCTGATGATCAATGTCGGTGCGCGGTTCGACGATCGCATCACGGGACGGCTCGATGCGTTTTCGCCGCGCTCGAAAAAGGCCCATATCGACATCGATCCCAGCTCGATCAACAAGGTGGTCAAGACCGACATCCCCATCGTCGGCGATGTCGGACACGTGCTGGAGGATGTGCTCAAGCTGTGGAAATCCCGCGGCCGCAAGGTCAACCGCGAGGCGCTGTCCAAGTGGTGGGCGCAGATCGAGGACTGGAAGAAGGTCGACTGCCTGCACTTCAAGCCGTCGGAAAAGTCGATCAAGCCGCAGCACGCCGTGGCCCGGCTCGAGGCGCTGACCAAGGACCGCGACCGCTATATCTGCACCGAGGTCGGCCAGCACCAGATGTGGGCCGCGCAATACCTGACCTTCGAGGATCCCAACCGCTGGATGACCTCCGGCGGCCTGGGCACGATGGGGTACGGCTTTCCGGCGTCCATCGGCGTGCAGATGGCGCATCCCGACGCGCTGGTCATCAACGTCGCGGGCGAAGCGTCGTGGCTGATGAACATGCAGGAGATGGGCACCGCGGTGCAGTACCGCCTGCCGGTCAAACAGTTCATCCTCAACAATGAGCGTCTGGGCATGGTCCGGCAGTGGCAGGAATTGCTGCATGGCGAGCGCTATTCGCACAGCTGGTCCGAAGCGCTGCCCGATTTCGTCAAGCTGGCCGAAGCGTTCGGCGCCAAGGGCATCCTGTGCAAGGACCCCGCCGACCTGGATGACGCGATCATGGAGATGGTCAATTACGACGGGCCGGTGATTTTCGACTGCCTGGTCGAGAAGCACGAGAACTGTTTCCCGATGATCCCGTCGGGCGAGCCGCACAACAAGATGCTGCTGGGCGAGGCTTCGACCAAGGACGCCATCGGGTCGAAAGGCGCGGTGCTGGTGTAGATGCGGGATCGGACGGGCCAAGCCCCGTCCGACCGAAGTGGGGGGCTGTCTGCCCCCCACACCCCCCGAGGATATTTTCGGCCAGATGAAGGATCCTCTGGCGAGAAAGGAAGAACGATGTCGGCGCTACAGATCAAGAAGGGCTCGTCCAGGCATTCGGCCTACAACCTGCGGCCGAATTTCTCGGACGTGCAGGAACGGCACACGCTGGCGGTGCTGGTGGAAAACGAACCCGGCGTGCTGGCACGCGTCATCGGGTTGTTCTCCGGCCGGGGCTACAACATCGAAAGCCTGACGGTGGCCGAGGTGGACCACGAGGGCCATCTGAGCCGCATCACCATCGTCACCACGGGCACGCCGCAGGTGATCGAGCAGATCAAGGCCCAGCTGGGCCGGATCGTGCCGGTGCATGACGTGCATGACCTGACGGTCGAAGGGTCTTCGGTGGAGCGCGAACTGGCGCTGCTCAAGGTTGCCGGCCAGGGCGACAAGCGCGTCGAGGCGCTGCGACTGGCCGATATCTTTCGCGCCCATGTGGTGGACAGCACGCTGGAAAGCTTTGTTTTCCAGCTGACCGGCACGTCGGAAAAGATCGACGCCTTCGCCGATCTGATGCGGCCGCTGGGATTGGTCGAGATCGCCCGCACCGGCGTTGCGGCGCTCAGCCGTGGCAATTGACCGTCGGCAGGCGTCACCCAGTCGCGAAAAGAAAAGGCGCCGGTGTGAAAACCGGCGCCTTTCTTTGCGCGTCGTGTGAGTGTGCTGGTACTTGGGGAACGACGCGGTCAGGCCTCGGCCAGGTAGAGCGGTCTGGCGCGTCTTGGCCGGAACGCGATAACCTGTGCCGTGTCCGCCGGTCCGGATCGGACCGGCGGACGGGTCTGGGGGGTGGCTTTCTTGAGGTCTTGGGCAAGCATGGGGGCATGGCCCGCATCGACAAGCGCCGGATTGCGTACGAGGCGTAAATCCGCCTCTTCGCGCATGTCGAATTCGATCAGATCGCCGGCGTCCAGCGCAATTCCGTCATGGGAAGGGCAATCTTGGTGCCCGGCATAATACGCCAGGTTGCCCTGATCCTCGCACCAGACGACGGCTTTGCTGTCGCTGGCGTTGGCCCATAACACAACACCGAACATTCTTGCGGCCATCTTTAATCCTTTCCGGCTCTCGCAAGTTAAAATTGTGACAAGAACCTCTGAAACGACATGACTAATCCTGCGCAGTCGGGTTGATTTTTGTGTCGCGTGGTGACAATCCTGTCGCCAGTAAGCATCACGCATGACGCCAAACCGCATCAGTATTGGGGAATTTGTTCCGCCCTACCCACGAAAAACGCGTATTGCCAAGCCAGGCCACAACCGGAAGTAATTCGATACCATGGCCAAAGACAAGAAAATGATGCGGAACGGCCCCAGCCCGTCCGAATTGCGCAGCAGGCTCGGCGCCAATCTGCGTCAATTGTCCAGCAGTGCCGTATCAATCTCGGCCTTGTGCCGGGAATTGGGAATAAACCGGACACAATACAACCGCTACCTCGCCGGTGACAGCTTTCCGCGGCCGGATGTCCTGCACAAGATCTGCGACTTTTTCGGGGTCGATGCGCGAATCCTGCTCGAACCGGTCGACCAGATCGAGGCGGCCGAACCGGGTATCCTGCGCCATCCCGCCGTGGTCGATTTCCTCGGCGGCAGCGCCAGCCCGATCCCCGAGGCGGACTTTCCGTCCGGCTTCTATCGTTTCGCGCGCCGCAGCTTTCTGGACGAGGCGCGTTTCGTCCAGGGTTTGATCTACGTGTTCCGGGCCGATGACCACGCCTTCCTGCGCGGTTTCGAGGCAAAAGAGGCTATGGCATCCCAGGGATTGGTCACGACCCCGGCCAACCGCGAATTCCGCGGTGTCATCCTGACCCAGGAAGACGGTCTGGCGATGTTGGTATCGCGACGCGGCAGTTCGACCGCCTCGTTCAACTACCTGGCCCATATCCCGTCATTCGAAAACAACTACTGGGTCGGCTACGTCGCGCGCACGGTGCGTGAAGGCATGGCGGGTCGGCGGGTGGAAAGGCTGGTCTACGAATATCTGGGCCGCAAGACATCCAAGGTTCTGGCCGCCGCGCGATCGGCCGGGTTCTGCGGCAAGGACGACCTGATCCCCTATCACCGAACGCTTTTGCAAATCGGCGATCCGTTCGTCTGACCGTTTCGCGACAGCGTCGACCGGGCGCGAGCGTCTCAATTCCGCCCGCGCCCGGCTTTGTCTTCGGCTATTGCTGGATCCGCTCGAGGAAATAGGCCAGCGACAGGACCTTGCCGCGGCTGTAGAGCACATCCGAATACGGTGTCATTCCACCGCTTTCCTCGACGAACAAGGCGCCATAGACCGGCATCGGGCCGCCGTGAGCCCTCATTCCGGTCCGTCCGTCGATTATGTGGATGACCTCGAGCATCGGAAAGACGCCGTCATGGCGTTCGGTCAGGGTCCGAAGATCCGGCACCGATGCGGTCATCATCTCGGTCAGGGGACCGTCCCCGGCTCCGGTCGCACCGTGACAGGTGGCGCAATACTGGGCATAGGCCTCGGCCCCGGGATCCTTCGCCTCCTGCGCGAAGGCTGCGCCAGCCGAAACGGCGATACCGATCAATGCGGGAACAAGGGCCATGGGTCGCATTCTGTCCTCCTGAAAATCATTCCTCCGAAATCGCCGGAAGGATCACCTTCCAGCTTTCACATATGTAGCAAAGGGAATGTCAGGCCGATTGATGCAAATCAATCGGTGGCGCAGCTTCCGCGGTTCAGCCGTGTTCGGCTCCGCGTGCGACACCGTAGGCGACCATGTCGTAAAGGTGCCAGGTCGCGTGTCCGAGCACAGGAAGCGACAAGAGCAAGCCCAGAAATCCGGGCAGCATCGACACGAACAGAACCACGGCGATGAAGGCGCCCCAGCCCAGCATCAGGACAGGTTGATTGGCGACGAACTGGAACGACGTGATCATTGCCGTGACGAAGTCGATCTCGCGGTCCAGCAAAAGCGGAAGGGCCAGAACGGTGATCATGAACAGCAATGTGGCGAAGCCCGCCCCCACCAACGTTCCGAAGCCCAGCATCGTCAACCCGTTGGGTGTGCCGTAGATCTCGAGACTGGTCGACACGTTGGTCATCGTCGAAAGGCCCATGAACAGGGCGAAGATCATGTGCGCCAGGAAGAACCAGAACAGGAAGACGATCACGATCACCGCGCAGATCGACGGCAATTGCCGGCCCGACTGACGCAGAACGACGGTCAGGATCGCGCGCCGATCCAGTGGCTCGCCCGCCTCGATCCGGCGGCTGGTCTCGTAAAGCCCCACCGCCGCGAAAGGACCGATCAGCGGAAACCCGATCGCCGCCAGGACAAGCCAATAGCTTTCCCCGGTCGCAGCGGTGATCCAGGCCATCAGCCAGCCGCCGACCACGTAGACCCCGGCAAAGAAAAACGCCAGTCCGGGCGCGCGCCACAGGTCCCGCCAGCCCCGTCGCAGCGCTTCGCGCAGGATCGACAGGTCTGCCCGTCCCAGCTCCGGCACACCCATTTTCATGTCTTCGGGCATCGGCCCCTCCCCGAGCACGACCCGCGCGTTTCCATGGTCCAATAAAAGGCAGCCGTCGTTTCCTGTCCAGCCCGAGAACAGCGCGGCAAAAGTCTTTGAAAGACTTTTGCAAATCTCTGACCAGAGATTTGCCGGCTCAATCCTCGGCCGTGGCTTCGGCCCGGCTCTTGCCCGCCACCTTCATCGCCAGCGTGGCGGCCATGAAATCGTCCAGGTCGCCGTCCAGCACACCCTGTATGTCCGCCGTCTCGAAGCTGGTGCGCAGATCCTTGACCATCTGGTAGGGCTGCATGACGTAGGACCGGATCTGATTGCCCCAGCCCGCGTCGCCCTTGGCCTCGTGCAGCGCGTTGACCTCGGCGTTGCGACGATCCAGTTCCAGCTGATACAGCCGCGACTTCAGCGCCTTCATGGCGATGTCCCTGTTCTGGTGTTGCGATTTCTCGGAGCTGGTGACGACGATACCGGTGGGCATGTGGGTGATCCGCACGGCCGAATCCGTGGTGTTGACGTGCTGCCCGCCGGCGCCCGAACTGCGATAGGTGTCGATGCGGATATCTGCCGGGTTCACGGTGATCTCGATATTGTCGTCGATCACCGGATAGGCGCCCACCGCGGCAAAGGAGGTCTCGCGCGTGCCCTTGCCGAAGGGCGAAATGCGCACCAGCCGGTGCGTGCCCGATTCCGATTTCAGCCAGCCATAGGCGTTCTTGCCACGGATCTGGTAGGTGACCGACTTGATGCCTGCCTCCGCACCCGGCGTTTCTTCCTGCAGCTCCACCTCGTAGCCGCGGCTTTCGGCCCAGCGGACATACATGCGCGCCAGCATCTGCGCCCAATCGCAGGCCTCGGTGCCGCCCGCCCCGGCCTTGATTTCCAGGAAACTGTCATTGCCGTCGGTCTCGCCGTCCAGCAGCGCCTCCAGCTCCTTCTTGGCGGCCTTGTCCACCAGCGCCTTCAGCGCCGCCTCGGCTTCGGCCACGACCTCGGCGTCGTCCTCGATCTCGCCCAGTTCGATCAATTCGATCTGATCCGACAGCTCCTGCTTGATCGACGCATAGGTCTCCATCGCATCCACCAGCGCCTGGCGCTCGCGCATCAGCTTCTGCGCCGCTTCGGGATCGTCCCACAGATTGGGGTCCTCGACGCGGGCGTTGAATTCCTCCAACCGGTGCTGCGCGGTGCCGACATTCAGACGCTGGCCCAACAGCTCGAGCGACTTCTCGATCTTGTCGACGTTGTTCTGGGCTTCGGCGCGCATGGCGGATCACTCGATGGTTGCGGTCCCGCCTGATAACAAGACGCCCCCGCACCGGCAAGACGGCACGGGGGCTGGCTTTGAACGCCCCAGACGGACCGGGGCGCCGGGTCGTCAGGCTGCCGCGACCGCGCGCTTGGTCATCACGCCCACGAGATGGGCGCGATAGGCGCCCGAGCCGTGCAGGTCGGAAATCATGCCATCGCCCGAAAGCGACAGCCCCGACACCGCATCGGCCGAGAAATTCGACGACAATGCCGCCTCGGCCTCGGACCAGCGGAACACGCCGCCTTCCGATGCACCGGTCACGGCGACGCGCACGCCATCGGCGTATTTGGCCACGAACACACCCACCAGCGCAAAGCGCGACGCGGGCTGTTCGAACTTCATGTAGGCGGCTTTCTCGGGCACCGGGAATTTCACCTCGGTGATGATCTCGCCCTCGTTCAGCGCGGTGGCGAACATGCCCTGGAAATAGTCGTCCGCCGCGATTTCGCGGGCATTGGTGACGATCGTCGCGCCCGAAGCCAGCGCCGCCGACGGATAACAGGCCGAGGGGTCGTTGTTGGCCAGTGACCCGCCGATCGTGCCACGGTTGCGCACTGCCGGATCGCCGATATTGGCCGCCAGACTTGCCAAGGCCGGATAATGCGCTGCCGCTTCGCGTGCGACGGTTGCGTGGGTCGTGGCGCCGCCGATACAGACCCGCCCGGCGTCGTCCTTGCACACGCCCCTGATCTCGGCGATGCCGCCAAGGCTCACCAGAACCGACGGGCTGGCCAGCCGCTGCTTGAGTGTCGGGATCAGCGTCTGTCCGCCGCCAAGCGGCTGCGCCTCGTCCTTGCCCAAAGCCTTGACCGCATCCGCGACGCTCGTGGGCCGTACCATGTCGAATGAGTACATCTTGTCTTTCCTCCCTTGGCCGTCCGAAAGGGCCTTGCCCCTTCATCTTGCCAGATAAACTCCGGGGAGCGCGAGGGGCTGGCCCCTCGCACCCACGCTTGATCAGCCGTGCATTGCCGCCCAGACGCGCGACGGCGAGGCGGGCATGTCGATATGCGTCACGTTGTGACCGCCCGATTGCAGCGCGTCGATCACCGCGTTGATGACCGATGGCGGCGATCCGATGGCCCCAGCCTCGCCGCAGCCCTTCACCCCGAGCGGGTTGTGGGTGCACGGCGTCTGGCAGGAATGATCGACCGCGTAGAACGGCACATCGTCGGCGCGCGGCATGGCGTAATCCATGTAGGACGCCGACAGCAGCTGGCCGTTCTCGTCATAGGCGCAGTTTTCCAGCAACGCCTGCCCGATGCCCTGGGCCAGCCCGCCATGGACCTGGCCGCTGACGATCATCGGGTTGACCACGTTACCGAAATCATCCGCCGCGCTGAACCGCTCGATCGTGACCTTGCCGGTCTCGGGATCGACCTCGACCTCGCAGGCATAGGCGCCGGCGGGATAGGTGAAGTTGGCCGGATCGTAGAACGCGGTCTCCTCCAGCCCCGGTTCGATATCCTCGAGCGGGTAGTTGTGCGGCACGTAGGCCGCCAGCGTGACATCGCCCCAGGCCACCGACTTGTCGGTGCCCGCGACGGTGAACTGGCCGTTCTTCAGCTCGATATCGGCTTCCGAGGCTTCCATCAGGTGGGCCGCGATCTTCTTGGCCTTGTTGATGATCTTCTCGGTCGCCCGCACCATCGCGCTGCCGCACACGGCCAGCGACCGCGAACCGTAGGTGCCCATGCCGAACGGGATTTTGCTGCTGTCGCCGTGCACGATGTCGATCATGCTTTCGTCGATGCCCAGCATCTCGGCCACCACTTGCGGGAAGGTCGTCTCGTGACCCTGTCCGTGGCTGTGGGCGCCGACCATGACGCTGATCGTACCGGTGGCGTTGACCCGCACGGTGGCAGCGTCATACAGCCCCGCCCGCGCGCCCAGCTGGCCCACCAGGTTCGACGGCGCGATGCCACAGGCCTCGATGTAGCAGTTCACGCCCAGGCCGCGCAGCTTGCCGCGCTTTTCGCTTTCCGCCCGCCTTGCAGCAAAGCCCTTGACGTCGGCGATCTCTTCAAGCTTGTCCATCGTGGCGACGTAATCGCCGGTGTCGTATTCCACCGCGACCGGGGTCGCATAGGGGAACTCGGTGATGAAGTTCTGCCGCCGCAACGCGATCGGATCGACACCCAGTTCGCGCGCCGCCTTGTCGATCACGCGCTCCAGCTGGAACGTCGCCTCGGGCCGGCCCGCGCCGCGATAGGCATCGACCGGAACGGTGTTGGTGAAGACCGCCTTGACGTTCACGTAGATCAGCGGGGTCTTGTAGTTCCCGGCCATCAGCGTGCCGTGCAGCCAGGTCGGCACCGACGGCGCGAAGGTCGACAGGTAGGCGCCCATATTCGCGAAGGTCTCGGTGCGGATGGCGGTAAAGTTGTTGTCCGCGTCCAGCGCCAGTTCGATCTTGGTGACGTGGTCGCGGCCATGGGCATCCGACATGAACGCCTCGGACCGGCTGGCCGTCCACTTGACCGGGCGGTTGCAGGCCTTGGCCGCGAAGGTGCAGAACGCCTCTTCGGCATAGTGAAAGATCTTGGTGCCGAAACCGCCGCCCACATCCGGTGCCACGACGCGCAGCTTGTGCTCGGGAATGCCCAGCACGAAGGCACCCATCAGCAGCCGGATCACGTGCGGGTTCTGGCTGGTGGTGTAGAGCGTGGATTCACCGTTGGCGCGGTTGTAATCGCCCACCGCCACACGCGGCTCCATCGGGTTGGCGACCAGGCGCTGGTTCACCAGCTCCAGCGTGGTGACATGCGCGGCGCTCTTGATGGCCTTGTCCACCGCCTCGCGATTGTCCTCGACGAAGCCCCAGTCGTAGCACAGGTTGGTGCCCAGATCGTCATGCACCAGCGTCCCGCCCGCAACGGCCGCCTTCATGTCCATGACCGCTGGCAGTTCGCTGATGTCCAGCACGATCGCCTCGGCGGCGTTGCGCGCCTCTTCCAGGCTGTCGGCAACCACCGCGGCGATCGGGTCGCCGACATGGCGCACCTTGCCCTGCGCCAGAACCGGATGGGCGGGTTCCTTCATCACTTCGCCGAACCGGTCGGTGACCTGCCAGCCGCAGGGCAGACCGCCCACGCCTTCGAAATCGGCGCCGGTGAAGATGCGCACCACGCCGGGCATCGATGCCGCGGCCGAGGTGTCGATGCTGTTGATCTTGCCATGCGCGACGTCGGAACGCAGGAAATAGACATATGCCTGGCCGTGCACGTTGATGTCGTCGGTGTATTGACCGGCGCCGGTCAGAAAGCGGACGTCCTCGCGCCGCTTCGGGCTTGCGCCGATTCCATGATCCTTCGGCATGTAAGTTCCTCCCCTTGAGGTCGGTGCGTGCAGACACGCACCCTACAGTCGGTTCTAGGTAGGATGCGTGCTTGCACGCACCTCAAGCTCAATTCACTCGGCCGCGATCGCGCTCACATCCTGGCCGGACGCCGCCATGATCGCCTTGACGATGTTGTGATACCCGGTGCAGCGACAGATATTGCCCTCCAGGTAGTCGCGGATCTCGTGCTCGGTCGGCTTGGGATTTTCCTTGAGCAGCGCAGCGGCGCTCATCACCATGCCCGGCGTGCAGAACCCGCATTGCAGACCGTGGTGATCCTGGAACGCCTGCTGGATCACCGACAGCGATCCGTCGGCATTGGCCATGCCCTCGATGGTCTTGACCTCGGCGCCGTCCGCCTCGGCGGCGAACATCGTGCAGGCCTTGACCGCCTCGCCGTTCACATGGATCACGCAGGCGCCGCACTGGCTGGTATCGCAGCCCACATGGGTGCCGGTCAGCCGCAGATCGTCGCGCAGGAAATCGGTCATCAGGGTATTGCCCTTGACCGAACGGGTCACGGACTTGCCGTTCACCGTCATCGTCACTTCCGCCATTTTTCTCCTCCCTTGGGAATTCAATCGAAATCGATCTTGAAAAGCACTCTACGACACAAGCCGCTTGAACCAGCCCTTCTTCTTGTTTTCGGTGCCGTGGCCTTCCTCGGCTTTCGCCGCGTCCGAGGGGCCTTCGATGGCCTCCTGGAAATTCTGAAAGAACTGATCGGCCATCTTCTTTGCAAAGCCGTCGATGATGCGGCTGCCAAGCTGTGCCAGCTTGCCGCCGACCTTGGCCTCGACATCGTAATGCAGCATCGTTCCGCCGTCGGTCGGTTCCAGCCGCACCACCGCGCCGCCCTTGGCGAATCCGGCGGCCCCGCCCTTGCCCTCGCCGTTCAGGGTGACCGTGTTGGGCGCGTCCATGTTTTCCAGCAGGACCTGGCCCTTGAAAGTGGCTTTCACCGGGCCGACCTTTTGCACGACCGTGGCCTCGAAACCCTCTTCGGGTGAGCCGGTCAGCTCCGTGCAACCCGGCACGCATTCCTTCAGGACCTCGGGGCTGAGGATCGCCGCCCAGACCATCTCCCGCGGGGCGTTGATTTCCCGGGAATCGCTCATCTGCATGAAGAACTTCCTTCCATGTGGCGCCAGCCTAGGCGCGCCGCCCCGCGGGGCATATTAGACCAATGGCCTACGCCGAAACGTTTGCCTCACCATTCCGGCGGTTTATGGGTCAGACCGTATGCCGCGAAGATCCCGGCGATCCGCCCGTCCGACAGCGCCTCGGTCACCGCGTCACCCACCGTGTAGCTGAGCGGGCGGTAGGCGAAATGCACCGCCGCGCCCAATGTCCATTGCGACCGCGCAAGCCCCGGCAGCGGCGGCTGGTGGATCGCCACGCCATCCGCGGCGAAATATTCCAGTTGCGCCAGGGGACCCATCGCCGCCATCACCTCACCCGCGTTCAGCGCCGCCATCGCCGCTTGCATGGACGGATAGCGCCGCACCCCGGCCGCAGTCTGCCCGCCGGCAAAGGAGGTCAGGTAGAAATCGGCGATCGAATCGTTCTCGACCGCAACCGTGTCGAAACGGAAATAGGCCGGCACCGGCTTGCTGTCCGGATAAGACGCCTCGGAATAGGCGATGGCCAGCGATTCCACCTGGTACTGGCCGGGAAACACGACCTGCTCGACCCGGCATTGAAAGCTGGAATCGTAAGGCACGCGCAGCATGACATTGCTGACCGCCCCGCCCAGGATCGGCCCCTGCCAGATGTTGTGGCGCAGGTCGGCATCCAGGTTCTCGCCCGCGGCGACAAAGCGGAAACGCGCCTCGACACCGATATACGCCGCGATCAGCCGGGCGATTTCCACGTCGACGCCGCGCGGTTGACCGCGGTCTTCCCAGCTGTAGGGCGCATGATCCTCGTAGACCGCGAAGGTCATGTAGCCGCGCTCGGTGATCTGGTCGATGTCCTGACCGACGATGTCACGGCTGGCATTCTGCGGCTTGGGCTGGGGCACATGATCGGCGCACGGATCCGCCGCCAGAGCAGCCCCGGCCGTCAGCGCCGCAAAGGCCGCCGGCGCGAAAAGCCTTGCAAGGCTTTTGCAAAAATCTGACCAGATTTTTGTCACCCGGCTCTCCCCTGCCGCGTTGACGAACGCTGTCAGTTTGCCGCCGACAAGCCGATGGTCAAGGCCTCGGCCGCCCGTGCATAGGCACCTTCCGTACCGTCGATCAGCGCGTAGGCGCGGCTGGCCGCACTGTCGGCCACCGGCGCGCCCGACAAGGTCTCGATGCTGCCCGCGATCTCGTCGAGCCGCGTCTTCACGGCGTCGGGATCGGCGCCGCCGGGATCGGTCGCCCAGCCTGCAAGCGTGTCGCGGATGGCCTTCAACTCGTCCGCCACGTCTTCCATGCTGCCATCGTCGGGGCGCGTCTCGATATAGGTGCGGATCGCCCAGGCGGCTTCCTGCCCCAGCAATTCGCCGAAGGCCGGCATCTTGGTGATGCCATTCTGGGTGTAGCCCTCCCTGAAACGCTCGACATACCATTCGTCGCCGTATTCCTCGGCCTCCAGATAGCGCAGGTCCGGTGCGAGCCCGCCCGAAATCGCCTCGAGCCCGTGGCACCGCGCGCAGTTCTGGTTGTAGCCGGACGCGCCGATCTCGATCGCCAGCGCCCAGGTCTCCTCGCCCACCGCCTCGGCCCGATAGGGGTTTTCGGTCAGCCATTCCTCGCCCGTTTCCGGCAGACCCGTGGTGTCCACAGCCTGCGGCGCGACATCGCCATGACCCAGGCCCTGCCCCGCCATCGCAACCGACATCGCCGTCGCCAGCGCCGTGATCCGCATCGTCTTTCCCATCTTTCCGTCTCCTCTTTGCACGCGCCCGTTTGCACGCGCCTGCGCCTTGACGCCTTGATAGGAAACCGCGCGCGATGCGGAAATGGGACTTTCGTGGCGCGCCCGCGGGAACCGGCGCCACCGCGCTGCGACATTGGTCGTATTGAGCGCGCGCCCGCAACCGATACCGTCCTCGAAAAGGGAGGCGCGATGAAAACCCTGCTGGCCGCATTGTCGGTCCTGGTCGGTCTGTCCGCTGCGGCGGCAAGTGCGGTCGAGGTGTCGATGCACTACCTCCGCCTCGAGGTGGAGCCGCCGCCGACCTTGTCCAATCTCGATCCGATCCCGGAAGACCTGGGGCTGGCCGGGGCGCTTCTGGCGGTGGACGACAACGCCACGACCGGGCGCTTTCTGGGGCAAAGCCACACGCTCGCGGTCACCTCGGTCGCACCGGGCGGAGATCTGTTGGCCGCGGCGCGCGCGGCGCTCGGCGAAAGCCGGCTGCTGGTGCTGGATGCGCCGGCGGCGACCCAGCAGGCCATCGCCGATCTGCCCGAAGCCGCCGGGGCGTTGCTGTTCAACACCAGCGCCGCCGAAACCGACCTGCGCGATACGGGCTGCCGCGCCAATCTGCTTCATACCCTGCCCTCGCGCGCGATGCTGGCCGACGCGCTGATGCAGTTCCTGGTCGCCCGTCGATGGACCGCATTGGCGCTTGTCCGGGGCCAATCACCCGGTGACGCTGCATTCGCGGAGGCGCTCGACCGCTCGGCCACCAAGTTCGGCCTGAAGATCGGCGCGGCCAAGGTCTGGGCCTTCGACGCCGACATGCGCCGCAACGCGGCCCAGGAAGTGCCGCTTTTCACCCAGGATCTCGGCCGTCACGACGTTCTGCTGGTCGCCGACGAGGCCAACGATTTCGCCCGCTACATCGCCTACAACACGTGGGAGCCGCGCCCGGTCGCCGGGTCCGAAGGGCTGATGCCGGTGGCGTGGGACCGGGTGGTCGAACAATGGGGTGCTGCGCAGCTTCAATCGCGCTTCGTCAAGGCCAATGCCCGCGCCATGCAAAGCCGCGACTACGCCGCCTGGGCCGCCGTGCGCGCCATCGGCGAGGCGGTGACGCGCACCGGTTCGGCCGACCCCGCCACCCTGCGCGCCTTTCTGCTGGGCCCGGATTTCGAACTGGCCGGCTTCAAGGGCCGGCCGATGACCTTCCGGCCCTGGAACGGCCAGTTGCGCCAGCCGATCCCGCTGGTCACCGGCTCGGCGCTGGTGGCACAGGCGCCGCTCGAGGGGTTCCTGCATCAGGTCAATGAACAGGACACGCTCGGCGTCGATGCCCCGGAAAGCCGCTGCGAGGCCTTCACGCCATGATCTTCTTCTCTTTCGAAAATACGCGGCGCAACACCGGCCAGTGGACCCACGCAATGAACCTTTCCCCGATCCTGCTGATGCTTGCTTTCGCGTCCCCGGCCCTGGCGGACGAAATCTGGGTGACCAACGAAAAGGACGACACGATCAGCGTGATCGATATCGAGACGCTGGAAGTGACCCGCACCATCCCGACCGGCGAGCGCCCGCGCGGCATCACCTTCTCCAAGGATCATTCGGTGGTCTATATCTGCGCGTCGGACAGCGACGCGGTGCAGGTCATGGACCCTGATACAGGAGAAATCCTGCACGACCTGCCCTCGGGCGAGGACCCCGAGCAATTCGTGCTGCATCCCGACAACCGCCATCTCTATATCGCCAACGAGGATGACGCGATCACAACGGTGGTCGACACGCAGACCCGCACCGTGGTGGCGCAGATAGATGTCGGCATCGAACCCGAAGGCATGGCGGTCAGCCCCGACGGCAAGATCGCCATCACCACGTCGGAAACCACCAACATGGCGCATTGGATCGACACCGAAAGCCAGTCGCTTTTTGCCAACACGCTGGTCGCTTCGCGTCCGCGCCACGCCGAGTTCGTCAAGGACGGCACGGAATTGTGGGTGTCTTCCGAAATCGGCGGCACGATCACGATCTTCGACGTCGCCACACAGGCCGAAAAGGCCAAGATCGAATTCGCGGTCAAGGGCGTGCATCCCGACCGCGTCCAGCCGGTCGGGTTCGAATTCACCGCCGGCGACAGCCACGCCTTCGTGGCTCTTGGACCCTCGAACCATGTCGCGGTCGTGAACGCCGCGACATACGCGGTCGAGGACTACATCCTGGTGGGCCGCAGGGTCTGGCACATGGAATTCAATGCCGACCGGTCGCTGTTGTTCACGACCAACGGCGTGTCGGGCGATGTGACCGTGGTCGACGTGGCCAAGCGCGAGGCGATCAAGACCATCAAGGTCGGCCGTTTTCCCTGGGGCGCGGCCTTTCGGCCCACCGATTGAACCGCCGGGCACGGTGGGGTGGAAAACCACCCTACACCCGGCCCCCCGGGGACCTGCGACCCCGGACAGCCACCGCAAGGACACGACCATGACCAAGACGACACTCTCCGCCCTGTTGATCGCCGCGCTGCCGTTCGGCGCCCTGGCAGACGATGATGACGACCGCGGCTTCGGCCTGGCGGGATTGTTGTCGGCCAAGAACAAACAGGACCTCGAGCCGATCCAGCTTTCCGCGGGCATGCCGCTGACCGGCGCGCCCTGGGTGCTCAAATCCGGCACCTATTACGAATTCGAGATCCAGGGCGACGGCAGCCAGGAGCTGGCGCTGGTCGGGCCGGAATTCTTCCGGGCGATCTGGATCGACGAGATCGTGGTGGAGGGGCTGGAGATCCGGCCGCTGGGACTGGACAGCATCGAATTCGACGAGGCGGGCGAGATGGAGATCGGGTTCGTGGCGATCAAACCGGGTTCCTATTACCTCAAGGTGCCCGGTTCGACCGGCGAGACGCAACGGCTGGAGATCACCATCGAATGAGGGATTGCGCCGCGCCTTGCGCGTCGCCCGGGGGCGGGCGCCGGGCGGATGCCCGGCGCCCGCCTCGTCTCTCGGCCTCGAACGCCCTGTCCGGTGTCACGGGTGCGGGGGGCGCTGCCCCCGTCCGCCAGGGGCGGACTCCCCCGGAGTTTTTTCCGCAAGATGAAGCCGACGGACGGCTTGCGGCCTTGGCGTCGCGCGATAGGCTGCAGCGATGAGCCTGCGCGTGTCCGACCTGAGTTTTTCCTATGGTGCCAAGCCGGCCCTGGCGGCGGTGTCTTTCGCGCTGGAGCCGGGCCGGTTCGCGGCGCTGCTGGGGCCGAACGGCGCCGGCAAGTCGACCCTGTTCGCCCTGCTCACCCGGCTGTTCGTGGCGCCGCACGGCCGGATCGAGATCGCCGGGAACGATCTGGCGCGCGCGCCCTATGCGGCGCTGGCCCGGATCGGCGTGGTATTCCAGCAACCAACGCTGGATCTCGATCTGAGCGTGGTACAGAACCTGCGCTATTTCGCGGCGCTGCACGGGTTGGGCGGTCGCGGCGCCATGCGCCGGATCGACGCCGCCCTGGAGCGCATGGAGATGCGCGAACGGGCGGGCGAACGCGTGCGCGTGCTGAACGGCGGACATCGGCGGCGGGTCGAGATCGCCCGTGCGCTGCTGCATGACCCCGCCGTTCTGCTGCTGGACGAGCCCAGCGTCGGGCTGGACCCCGGCACCCGGGCCGCGCTGGTCGACCATGTCCACGCGCTGGCGGCGCTGGATGGGCTGACGGTGCTTTGGGCCACCCATCTGACCGACGAGGTTCGGCCCGATGACCGCCTGTTGCTTCTGCATCGCGGTCGGCTGCAGGCGGACGGCACGGCGCACGCCCTGCAAGGCGATGCCACGTTGGAGGCCTGGTTTCTCGCCCGAACACGGGAGACCGCCTGATGCACCGCTGGCGGGCGTTCCGCGCGATCGTCTGGCGCGAAGCGCTGCGATTCATCCATCAGCGCGAACGGTTCGTCGCCGCGCTGGTGCGCCCCCTGGTCTGGCTCCTGGTCTTCGCTGCGGGGTTCCGCGCAGCGCTCGGCCTGTCGATCATCCCACCCTACCAGACCTACATCACCTATGAGACCTACATCGTACCCGGCCTGTGCGGCATGATCCTGCTGTTCAACGGCATGCAAAGCGCGCTCAGCCTGGTCTACGATCGCGAAATGGGATCGATGCGGCTTTTGCTGACGGCACCTGTGGCGCGCTGGTTTCTCCTGTTTTCAAAGCTTTGCGGGGCGACATTCATTTCGGTCCTGCAGGTCTATGCCTTTCTCGCCGTGGCCTGGGCCTTTGGCATCACGCTGCCGGGATGGGGATATGTCACGGTGCTGCCGGCGCTGGTCCTGGGCGGGCTGATGCTGGGCGCGCTCGGGCTGGCGCTGTCGAGCCTGATCCGGCAATTGGAGAATTTCGCCGGCGTGATGAATTTCGTCATCTTCCCGATGTTCTTTCTCAGCTCCGCGCTCTATCCGCTTTGGAAGATGGCGGAATCCTCACGTCTTCTGCACGACATCTGCGCCCTGAACCCGTTCACGCACGTGGTCGAACTGATCCGCTTTGCGCTCTACCTCCGGCTGGAACCGCTGGCATTGGTCGTGGTCATCGCCGCCACGGCGGCGTTTCTGGGCGCGGCGCTGTGGGGCTACGACCCGGCGCGCGGCATGATCCGCCGCAAAGGCTGAGCTACGACCATAAGGGCGCTGCGGCAAAGACGCATACGTGATATGGGTTTGCGCAGGAGGACTGCCATGCTGATCCGGATCGCCCTGTTGACCACCCTCGCCGCTGCGCCGATCAGCGCGACCGAGGCCGAAGACGACCTCGGTACGCTGAACCCCGACGAGATGACCTGGGAAAGCTTCATCGACCGCGCCGCGCGCGGCGAGACCGACATGGTGCTGTGTTCGACCGGCTATGCGCTGACCAAGATGGGCGCGCATCTGGACGCCCGCAAGCTGTTCACCAATTGCGCGACGCAAGGCTATACCGGCGCGATGACCTGGATGTCCTACATGGAACAGAACGGCAATGGCGGCGAATTCAACCCCGACGCTGCCGCCGAATGGGACCGGCAGGCCGCCGAGGCCGGCGACCCGGTCGGCAAGTTCAACCACGGCCTGAACCTGATCCGCGGCTTCGGCATCGGACAGGACGAGGCCCTGGGGCGGCAATTCGTCGATGAGGCCGCGAAAGACGGGCTGCCGGTCGCGCAACGCCTGCAGGCGGCGGGATACGACCTGGACGAAGTCACGCCGGATGCCGACAACTGGCGCTACGCGCCGTCCTTCTGAACCCGATCAGCCGGCCGTTTCCACCAGCCGCGCCGGATGGCCCTCCAGCCGCAGGATGCGGCGGGCCAGCCGTCGCGCCTCGTCTTCGCTGTGGGTGACGACCAGCGTGGCCATGCCACGGCCGGCGCGCAGCGTCTCGAACAGGGTCATCATCTCGTCGGCCAGCGCCGGGTCAAGCGACACGAAGGGTTCGTCCAGCAGCAGCAGATCGGGGTCGGCGGCGAAGGCGCGGGCCAGCGACAGGCGGCGCTGCTGGCCCAGCGAAAGCTGCCGGGGAAAGTCGTCGCCGCGCCCGCCCAGCCCGACCTCGGCCAGCGCCTTGTCGGCCTGCCCGGCCGGAACCCCGGCGGTCAGCACGATGTTGTCACGCAGGCTGCACCAGGGCATCAGCGTCGGTTCCTGAAAGACGTATCCCAGACGGTCCGGCACCTGCCTTTCGCCGGAAAAACCAGGGCCGAGCCCGGCCAGGGCGCGCAGCAGCGTCGTCTTGCCGATGCCCGACGGTCCGGTCAGCGCCGCCGTTTCGCCTGCGCGCAACGTCAGGTCGATGGCGCCGAGCACCGGCCGGCCCTGCAGCGACAACCCGTCGATCCGCAGACGCGCGACGACCGGGGCGCCGGTCGCCCCGGTTCCGACCAGGCGCAGGGGCACCTGTTCAGCTGCCGGGCTGGACAAAGACACCCTCGGGCAGTTCGGTGACCGGGCCCAACAGCTCTTCGCCGCCCAATTCGGCCATCAGCTTCAGCATCTTGGCCGCGGCTGCCTCGTCCACCGGGCCCGGATTGGGGATACCGGCCCGGTAACCTTCGACCAGCTTGGCGAATTGCGCATCGGTCTCGGCGTTCATTCGCGGACGCAGCCGCTCCCATTCGGCATCGTCGCCGGCCAGCATTTCCTTGGCGGCGCGCGAGGCCGCGGCAAGGCCATGAACCAGTTCGGGGTTGTCGCGCAGCATCTCGCCGCGCATCACATAGCCCAGCAGCGGCGTTTCAGGGTCAAGTCCAAGCGCCTGCGCGGCCTCGTCGACGGTGACCAGCTTGCGCATGCCCGCCGCCTCCATCTTGGCCAGGAAGTGCCAGAAGTTGATCGCGCCATCCAATTCACCCTGCAGCGCGGTCTTGAAGATCAGCGGCGGCGCGCCGAAAACCTGTTCGGTCGAGGCCACGAGGTCGACGCCCTGCTGCGCGGCGAAGGCCTGAAGGATCAGCCAGGACTTGTCCAGCGGCCCGCCCGCGATGCCGATCTTGCCGCGCGCGAGGTCGGCCAGCGATTGCGCCGGGCTGTCGCCGGGCACCATTAGCGCGCCCACGGCCTTGGAATAGGGGATGAAAACGTAATCCTTGCCCGCCGCGCGCTGTCGCGCCACCCACAACCAGTCGGACACGATCACATCCGCCTCGCCGCCCTGGAACGCGATCTGCGCGGCGGACCCGCCCGCCATGCCCTGAACCTGCAACGCGAACCCGTTGGCCTTGTCCAGGCCATGATGGGTGATGCTGTCCAGTTCCCAGTTCACCGTGCCGAATTCCAGGACCGCGGCACGCAGCACCGGCATTTCCGCCAGCGTGGCGGATGCGGTCAGAACCAAGGCCGCGCCGGCGGCGCGGATCGTAGCCAGAATGCTCATGAGACTCCTCCCAGTCTGTCCGCGCCAGCCTAGCAGCGGAAAACCGCACCAAAATACGACCAAAGGACAGGCGCGCGGAGCGCCGCTTTTGAGTTGGATCAAATCCGGACCCGCGGCGGGCGCCTAGCGTCGCTGCATCATAGGAAGGACCAGACCATGACCCGCCTGACGACCCTTGCCGCCCTGTGCCTCGCCACGTCCCCCGCGCTGGCAGACACCTTCGACATGATCAAGATCGACGCCGGCGAAACCCTTTTCGACCGCGAATGCCGCCGCTGCCACGCGGTGGACTCGACCGACCCGTCCTACGGCCCGCCGCTGGAAGACGTGGTCTATCGCGCTGCGGGCAGCTACGAGGGATACGATTATTCCATCGCGCTCGAAGCGTCGGGCATCGTCTGGACCCCCGCGGCCCTGCGCGCCTGGATGGAAGACAACAAGGGTTTCATGCCCGGCACCAAGATGCGCCATGTCGGCATCGAGGATCGCACCGTCCAGGACTTCATCCTGGCCTACCTGACCTCGATCAGCGACGTCGAAAAGAACAAGGCGATCTCTGATTGAACGTCAGCGCGCGGCATAACGACCGCGCGCAACCTTGCTCACGCGCCCCGCCGCGACCAGCCGCGTCAGCGCCCGCGCGCAGGCCTCCTGCGTCAGACCGATCTCGGCGGCAAAGGCGGTGACGGTGCCGGGCTGGCCTAGCCCCACCAGCGCCGCAAGCACCCGGTCCTCGGCCGACCGGATCGCGATGATCTCGCGCCGCAGCCGTTCCTGCCGCACCTGGCCCGCCAGATGCGCGCACAGCGTTTCCGCGAAATCGCCTCCTGCCCGCAACGCCGCAAGCACCGCCGACTTGTCGATCCGCCACGCCATTGCCGGCTCGATCGCCACCGCGTCGCAATGATAGCGGTCCGCGAAAAGCGCCGCCTCGGCCAAGGTCGCGCCCGGCCCGGCGCGCGCGATCACGACACGCTGGCCCTCGACGGTGACCCGGACCAAATGCACCGATCCGGTCTCGATCGCAAAGATCGCGTCGGCACGGTCGGCTTCGGCGAACAGCCGGTCGCCCTGGGCCAACGCGACGCGGCGCAAGGCGGCTTCGGGAAGGCTGTCGAAAGGCGGACCGATCATGATCGGGATCATAAGCCCGGCGCCGCCGGACGTCTATCGTCAAACGCCCAAGTCAGCCGGAGGTCCCGATGATCCGCCCACTCGCTATTGCCCTTGCCGTTGCCACCACCTTCGCCGTCCCCGGCGTGGCGCAGCACGCGACCCACACGGTCTACCGTGCGCCGGACGCGGTACAGGAACCCGGACAAGGCGCCTTTGCCGCGATCGCCGAGATCGTCGCGCTGCTGCGAACCGATCCCGCGACCGACTGGAGCCGCGTCGACATCGCCGCGCTGCGCCTGCATCTGCAGGACATGAACACCGTGGCGCTGACCCTTGTCGTATCCGAGGACGCGGTACCGGACGGGCTGCGCATGACTGTCGCCGACGGGGCGCCCGGCGCCGATGCGGCGCAGCGCATGGTGCCGGCGCACGCAGCCGTGCTGGCGGCCGAGACCGGCTGGCGGTCGGAGGTCGAGATCGGCGCTCGAGGGCTGGTCTGGATTGTCACCGACCCCGAGGAGGCCGCGGCGATCCGGGCGCTTGGCTTCTTCGGATTGCTGGCCACCGGCAACCATCATCCGGCGCACCACCTGGCGCTGGCGCGCGGCGATCCGATGCATCGCTAGCGCGGGCTTTCAATCCGGCAGCACCCGCAACACCGGCAGCCAGTGGCTGTCGGGGTCGGCCTGGTGCAGGTCGCCGGGTGCGATCGGGCGCAGATCGCCCGCAACCGGCGGCACCGCCAGCATGTCCATGTTCATTTCATGCACCGCGCCGGTCAGGCCGCTGCCGTCGCGCGCCAGCGCGTAATAAAGCCCGTTCCACATGTCGATGCCGTAATCGCCCTTGCCCTTCCAGACGAACAGCAGGTCGTATTCCAGATCGGTCGGCCCGGCGTTCAGGTCATGCCGGTTGGGATAGGGATAGGGTACGTGGCACCACATCTTGTCCGGCCCTTCGAGGCATTTGAACGGCCGCATCGACAGGAACTGGTCGGTAAAGGGCGCATCGTTCATGGACAGGCGATAGGCGCCCGCGCCAACCTCCAGCGCGCCGATCCGGATGCGTGCGCCCTGCCCGTCTTCCAGCCAGATGCCATAGCCGCCATCGGCCAGCAGCGGCGCGGCGACCGTCGGCTGGGCAAGGGCCGCGATCGCGGCCAGGACTGGCATCGCCTTGCGGCGCAAAGTGGACATGCCCGCCAGTTGAGCCGATTCGTCCCCCGCCCTGTCAAGCCCGCGAAGGTCGTAAGACTCACGTCGCATATGGCGCACGGGGCGCATGACTATACTCGGGCTCGGGAAAGACCGGCCGCCATTCACCCGGCGGCCATTTCAACGGCGTGTTCACGGGAGGAAACACATGAACAGATTCGTCGCCGCCGTCGCGTTCGGAATGCTGGCCACGATGGGCCAGGCCGAAGTGACCGAGGATATGCTGGCCAACGACCAGACCATGACCGACCAGGTCGTGACCAACGGCATGGGCCGGCACCTGCAGCGCTATTCGCCGCTGGACATGCTGAACCGCGAAAACGTCAAGAACCTGGTTCCGGCCTGGGCCTTCAGCCTGGGCGGGGAAAAACAGCGCGGGCAGGAAACCCAGCCGCTGGTCTATGACGGGATCATGTACATCACCGGGTCGTATTCCCGGCTTTACGCCATCGACGTGAAGACCGGAAAAGAGATCTGGCAATACGACGCCCGCCTGCCCGAAGGCATCCTTCCCTGCTGCGACGTCATCAACCGCGGTGCCGCGCTTTATGGCGACAAGGTGATCTTCGGCACGCTGGATGCGCGCATCGTGGCGCTGAACGCCAAGACGGGCGACGTGGTCTGGCGCGACCAGATCGACGATTACAAGGCCGGCTACAGCTACACCGCCGCGCCGCTGATCGTGAACGGGCTGGTCATCACCGGGAATTCCGGTGGCGAATTCGGCATCGTCGGATCGGTGCAGGCGCGTGACGTGAACACCGGCGACCTGGTCTGGGAACGCCCGGTGATCGAAGGCCATATGGGCACGCTGAATGGTCAGGAAAGCACCATGACCGGTACGCTGAACGCCACCTGGCCGGGCGACATGTGGAAGACCGGCGGCGGGGCGACCTGGCTGGGCGGTTCCTATGACGAACGCACCGACACGCTGATCTTCGGCGCAGGCAACCCCGCGCCCTGGAATTCGTGGCTGCGCGATGCGGGCCAAAAGAACGACGGCACCGGCGACAACCTCTATGCGGCCAGCCGGATCGGCATCAACCCCGCCGATGGCGAGATCAAGTGGCACTTCCAGACCACTCCGCGCGAAGGCTGGGACTACGACGGCGTGAACGAAGTGGTCGCCTATAACGACCGCGCCGGCAACCAGCGCCTGGCCACGGCCGACCGCAACGGGTTCTTCTACGTGCTCGACGCGGCCGATGGCGGCTTCGTTTCGGCCATGCCTTTCGTCAAGGATATCTCCTGGGCCAGTGGCATCGACGAGAACGGCCGCCCGATCTTTGTCGAGGAAAACCGCCCCGGCGACCCGGCCGAAGCGGCCGACGGCAAGAAGGGCGCGGTGATCTTCGCCTCTCCGTCCTTCCTCGGCGGCAAGAACTGGATGCCGATGGCGTTCTCGCAGCGCACCGGCAATTTCTACGTGCCCTCGAACGAATGGGGCATGGACATCTGGAACGAGCCGGTGACCTACAAGAAGGGCGCGGCCTACCTGGGCTCGGGCTTTACCATCAAGCCGAACTACGAGGACCATATCGGCAGCCTCAAGGCGATCGACCCCGACACGATGGAACTGAAATGGGAGGTCAAGAACGACGCTCCGCTCTGGGGTGGCGTGATGACCACCGCGGGTGGCCTGGTGTTCTACGGCACCCCCGAAGGCGAGTTCGTGGCGCTGGATGACGAAACCGGTGAAAAGCTTTGGTCGTTCCAGACCGGCTCTGGCATCGTCGGCCAGCCGATCACCTGGGAACAGGATGGCGAACAGTATGTCTCGGTCATCTCGGGCTGGGGCGGCGCGGTGCCGCTCTGGGGTGGCGAGGTCGCCAAGAAGGTCAACTACCTGAACCAGGGCGGTCTGCTCTGGACCTTCCGCCTGCCCAAGGAACTGGCTTCGGCTAACTGATCCGGACGGATTTGCAGGAACGGGGCCCGGCCGCATGGCCGGGCCCTTTGCCGTCTTGCCGCCCCAGATGATTCGAAACGACCAGGCCGGAAAGTCGCGGATTTGTCCAGCGCAATCAGGGGGAGTGTTGGGCGATGCCGCCTCTACCAAACGGATGAACAATTCGGTCCGATTCGATCGATTGTGCCCGAGTCACTGCCGATTTAACCGAATGTGTTAAGAAAGTGTTAAGAATACGGCGCTTTCCGGCCAACACTGTCGGGCATCCCCTGCGGAGGTTCGGCTCATGGAATTCTTCTTGCTCTTGTTGCTTGGTGGCGGCGCGATGGCCCTTGCCTCGTCCGGTGGAAACGGCGGCTCTGACCGCGATGACGATGACTTGGACGGCGGCGACACCGATGGCGGCGACGACGGCGGTGGCGGCGACGACACCGGCGGCGGCGGAACCGGTCTTGACGACATCCTGAGAGGAACCGGCGGCAACGATCTGCTCGAAGGTACCGACGGCGATGACACGATCGCCGCGGCCGGCGGCGACGACACCCTCCTGGGCGGCGATGGCGACGACGTGCTCGACGCCGGACCGGGGGCGGATCAGGCTGATGGCGAGGCGGGCGACGACACGGTTTTCGGCGCGGCAGGTGACGACACCCTGTCCGGCGGCGCAGGCGACGACGTGGTCGCAGGCGAAGACGGCGACGACGTCATCGATGGCGGCACCGGGAATGATCAGCTGTTCGGCGACAACGGCCAGGACACCCTCACCGGAGGGCAAGGCGACGACGAGATCGTGGGTGGCGACGGCGACGACGTGATCGACGGCGGAGACGATGACGACGACCTGTTCGGCGGCGACGGCGACGATTCGATCGAAGGCGGACCCGGATTCGACGACCTTCTGGGCAATGCGGGCGCAGACACCTTGTCGGGCGGCGATGACGGTGACCAGCTGTTCGGCTTTTTCGACGGCGATGATGACGGCTTGCTCAGCGAAAGCGACATCTACGACCCGGATCTGCTGCTGGGCGGCGATGGCGATGACAGGATCGAACTGGGCAGCGGCGATACCGCGGTGGGCGGGGAAGGAACCGACCTGTTCTTCACCGGCATCTGGGTCGATCCCGCGAATCCGCCGGAGATCCAGGATCTGACCGCCGATGAACTGATCGTGGTCCTGTTCCCCGAAGGCGGCGACACCGAACCCGTCACGACCGAGATCGACCCGGCCACCGGCGATACCCTGATCCTGGCGGGCACCCAGGTGGTGGCCACCGTGCCGGCTTCGGCCGGACCGGTCCTGCCGGGTCAGGTCGTCATTTTCGAAAGCCCGCGCTTCGCCTGACGAGACGCGAGAGAAGATTGGGCCGCCCTGGCCATGAAAGGAGTTGATCGATGAAGCATTACTCTTGTGCAACCCGTCGCTTGCAGCACGCCTTGTGCGCGGTTCTGGCGATTGCGGCGGTCAGCATGGCAAGCGTCGTCGTCGCGTTGGACGATCCGCCCGAGCCGCCCAGCTACGACCGTCCCAGCTTCGATCCGCCCGATGTCGAACCGCCGAAGGAACGCGAGGTGTCCAATGAAGGCGAGGAAGGCGAAGAGGGCGAACGCCCGCGCCGTCCCGTCCCGCCGAAACCGCTGGTCGACTTGGTGCAATGCATCGAAAAGGACGGACTTGTTCACGCGGCGTTTTCGCCGGGCCTGAACCGCCAGGCGATCCGGGAAGGCCGCAAGTTCTGCAAGGCGACGGGGGCCAAACCCAATGCCACGGTGCGTTGCGTGACCGAAAACGGCGAGCGCCGCATCCAGGTCCTGCCCGGTCTGTCAAAGCATTCGACGAAATGGGCACGGAATTTCTGCATGTGTGCCTGGGGACTGGCCTGAAATCCGCACCTGCCGCACACGCACACCCACACACAAAAGCAAAAGCGCCCGGACCGATGGCCCGGGCGCTTTTGCATGGTTTGTCGCGCTCAGCCCGTCGCGGGCGTGTATTTCGCCACCCCCGCGCCGGCTTTCTTCATCGCCGCCTGCGCCTGCGCGCTGGTCAAGAGTTTGGTCGTCGCACCACCGGACATCGCGCCGGATGCACCCACGATCATCGTGCAACCAGCGGCGGTTTCGTCGTCCGGTGCTTCGATCAGTGCCACGACGTCATCGTGACCGAAGCAGAAGAACATGTGGTGCAGTTTGCCGCCCATCGCCTCGATCATCGAGCGCGCCGCGACTTCGCGGTCTTGCGGTTTGGTGATCATCGCCTTGATGGCGTCCGAGGTGTAGCGGCCTTGAAACAGATAAAACGGCATGGGGTCCTCCCGAATGGGTTGGTTTGAAAAGGAACGGTTGTCGCAAAATCACAGCCCGGCAGCGCGCAAACGCGCGACAGGTCTACGGGGATCAGGCAACCGGCCGAACCGGTAACGATCAGGAAAACCAACGCGCCACCGACTCGGCCGGCGCACCTCCCCGCGCGCCGAACCTATCACAAAAGCCGTGATCGGAACATGGCGGACCCGCCGGGCCTCAGCGCGCCTTGAAAAGACCGCCCAGGATGCCGCGCACGATCCGGCGCCCGGTGGTGCCCTTGAGCTCCTTGATGACCACCTTGGCCACCTCGGCGCCGAAACCGCCGCTACTTCGGGTCGCGCGCGCCGTCGACCGGCCGACGCGGGTGCCGGAATAGCGCCGCCCGGCCTGGTATTCGCGCTGCGCGGCTTCCAGTTCAGCCTCATGCCTTTCGGCTTCTTCCGCCGCTTTTGCCGCTGCCGCAGCGCGCTCGGCCAGCATTTCATGCGCCGAATGCCGGTCGATCGCCTGGTCGTACTTGCCCGCCAGGTCGGATCCCGCCAGCACCGCAGCGCGATCGGCCTTCGAGATCGGCCCAAGCTGCGACGACGGCGGGCGGATCAGCGTGCGTTCGGCCACGCCCGGCACGCCCTTCGGCTGCAGCATCGAGGTCACCGCCTCGCCCACACCGACCTCGCGGATCGCGGTTTCGATGTCGAACCGCGGGTTTTCGCGATAGGTCTGGGCCGCCATCCGCAACGCCTTCTGGTCGCGCGCGGTGAAGGCCCGCAGGGCGTGCTGCACCCGGTTGCCCAACTGGCCCAGGATGTCCTCGGGCACGTCGTCGGGGTTCTGGGTGATGAAATAGACCCCCACCCCCTTCGACCGGATCAGCCGCGCCACCTGTTCCACCTTGTCGACCAGCGCCTTGGGCGCGTCGTCGAACAGCAGATGCGCCTCGTCGAAGAAGAAGACCAGCTTGGGCTTGTCCGGATCGCCCACCTCGGGCAGTTCCTCGAACAGTTCCGACAACATCCACAGCAGGAAGGTCGCGTAAAGCCGCGGCGCCCCCATCAACGTGTCGGCGGCCAGGATGTTCACCTGCCCGCGCCCGTCCGCACCCACCCGCATGAAATCGTGCAGATCCAGCGCCGGTTCGCCGAACAGCTTGGACCCGCCCTGGTTTTCCAGCACCAGCAGGCGACGCTGGATCGCCCCGATCGAGGACGTCGCCAGGTTGCCATAGCGCAGGCTGAGGGCATCGCGGTTCTCGCCCAGCCAGACCAGCATCGCACGCAGGTCGTCCAGATCGAGCAGCGGCATCCCCTCTTCGTCCGCGACCCGGAAGGCGATGTTGAGAATGCCCTCCTGCGCCTCGCTCAACTCCAGCAGCCGCGACAGCAGCAGCGGGCCCATTTCGGCCACGGTCGTGCGGATCGGATGGCCCTGTTCGCCGAACAGATCCCAGAAGGTGACCGGAAAGGCGTCATAGCCGAAATCGTCGAAACCGATCTTGGCGGCGCGTTCCATGAAAGGGCCGTGCAGCTTGAATTCGGCGCTTCCCGGTCGCGCAAGGCCCGACAGGTCGCCCTTGACGTCGGACATGAAGACCGGAACGCCGGCGGCCGAAAAGCCTTCGGCCAGGATCTGCAGCGTGACGGTCTTGCCGGTGCCGGTTGCGCCCGCGATCAGCCCGTGACGGTTGGCGTATTTCAACGACAACCACTGCTTCTCGCCGTATTCCGGACCGCCACCGCCAACGAAAATACCTTCGGTCACGCCCTGTCCTCCGCTGTCGTCCCGGGCTGAACATACATCCTTAAGCTTTTGATGCCAGTATCATTCCTGTCCGGGGCGACATGTCCTCTCCTGCTTCGGACTGACTTCCTCCCTGTCAGACTGGCCGCGCCGAAAGGCGCGGTCTTTTTTTCCCGCGATCGGTGCGGGCTTCCCGCGGCTTGTTGTGGAAAAGCCTGTTGACCGACGCCTCATACTTTCGTAGCGTCTGCGCAATGACAAAGTCGGCCGGTCCGACAGGGAGTGAAACGGGAAGGGGCCTAGCGGCCCCTTTCTCTTTGTTTTGAAGTGGTTGCGCGACGTTCCCCCTGCAAAACAGGGTCCGAAAAGCGGCCCGCAGCGGATTTCCGCGTCACCCTGCCGCGAGGTCGGGTTTTTCCACCCTGACAGCGCTGCGCGCCCATGTTAATCGGGGCGCAAACAGACACCGATCCAGAGGATTGTTCATGAAACATGCGTTGCTCATTGCCGCGGCCCTGGCGGCACTGACCGCCGTCCCCACGCTGGCCCAGCAGACCGAAACGACCAGCGAAACACCCGCCGAGGCACCGGCCGAAACGCCACCGGCGGATGCGCCCGCGGATCAGACGGCCGACGCACCCTCGGGTGAACCGGCGGTCGGCGATGTCTACCAACGCCAGGAAGGCGACTGGCGGCTGGTCTGCGAGAAAACGCTGAGCGGCGAAGACCCCTGCCGGATGGCGCAGCTCATGCGCGACGCCAACAACAACCCGGTGATGGAGGCCGAGCTGACCCGGCTGGCGGGCGAAAACCTGCCCGCCGCGGTGATGGTGATCAACACTCCGCTGCTGACGCTTCTGACCGAAGGCGTGACGCTGACCATCGATGGCGGCAGCCCCGCCAAGATCCCGTTCATGTTCTGCGACAACCAATCCTGCGTGGCGCGGGTGAACCTGCGCGAACAGGACGTGTCTACCTTCAAGCGCGGCAACGTCGCCCGGGTCCGGATCGTGCCGTTGGCCGCGCCGGACAATTCCGTGACCGTGGACATGTCGCTCAAGGGCTTCACCGCCGCTTTCGACAGCATTCCCGCCCTCGCGCAGAACTGAGCCTTCGGGCCTTGCCGGGCCGGGCGTCAGTGCCCTGGCCCGGCCGCCTCGGCGATGCCGTCCAGCACCGCCCGTGCCGCCCGCAGACCGGGTGGCTCGCCGCCCTGCCCCAGTCGATCCATCGTGACCGCCATCGCCGCCTGTTGCGCGTCCGGCGCATTTAGCGTGTCCAGCACCGCGCGCGCGATGGAGTCGGGTCGGCAGGCCTGGCCGATGAATTCCGGAACCGCGCGGGTTTCCGACACCAGGTTGACCAGCGTCACCGTATCGACCCGCAACATCCGTCCGATGATCTGCCGCGACAGCCAGTTCATGTCATAGGCGATGACCATGGGCGTGCCGGCCGCGGCCAGTTCCAGCGACACCGTACCCGAAGCCGCGACGGCGACATCCGCCGCGGCAAAGGCGGCGCGTTTCATCGCGCCATCGGGGTCCTGCGCCGGATCGACGATATGCGGCGCCGCCGGCCAGTCCTTCATCGCCAGACCGATCATGTCCCGCACCGGTGCCGCGACCGGCAGCACCAGCCTGATTTCCGGCCGCGCCGCGACCAGCCGTTGCGCCACCGCGCGAAAGACCGGCAGCAGCCGCGACACCTCGGAGCGCCGCGAACCCGGCAGGATCAGCGCCAGCGGCGCGTCGCCGATGCCCAGCCCGTCGCGAAATGCCCGCGCCTCGCCGGCGCCGGCCTGCGGATCGGTCACCACCGGGTGCCCGACGAAATCGCAGCGCATGCCCGCGGCTTCCATGTAGGGCGGCTCGAACGGCAAGAGCGCCAGCACCTGGTCGACATGCGCGGCCATCCGCGCCGCGCGCCCGGGCCGCCACGCCCAGACCGTCGGCGCCACGTAATGCACCACGCGGATATCCGACGCGGCCTTGACCAGCCGCGCCACCCGAAGGTTGAATTCCGGCAGGTCGATAGTCACCAGCACGTCCGGCCGTGCGGCGATCACCGCCTCGGCGGTCTGGCGGATCCGGCGCTTGAGCGCGCGGTATTGCGACAGGATCTCGGTGATGCCCATGATCGAGATTTCGGACATCGGGAACAGGCTGGTCAGGCCTGCGGCCTCCATGCGCGGGCCGCCGACACCGTCAAAGGCGACGCCCGGCACCAGGTCGCGCAGGCCGGCCATCAGCGCCGCACCCAGCTTGTCGCCCGATGGCTCGCCGGCGATGACGAAGACCTTCACGACGCGGGCCTTTCGCGGACCCACAGGAACAACCCGGCCCGGTCCAGAGCCGCCACGGTCGCGGCGCGGTCCAGCACCATCACGCCGCCGGCTTCGATCACGATGCCGGCCAGTCCGGCGCGGATCGCGGCCATGGCAGTGCCCGGCCCGATCACCGGCAGATCGGCACGGCGGTCCTGCCCCGGTTTCGGCGCCTTGTAAAGCAGACCGTCACCCGCCCGGTCGATGCCCGACAGCCAATCCGCCGCATCGCCCAGCAGATCGCCGGTTCGGTCCATCAGCCAGCTGACCGGATCCGCCGCCTGATCGCCCGAAAGCCGCGCCAGCATCGCATCGGTGCCGGCCATGTCCTCGCGCGCGACGACACGGCCGCCGCGGATCACGCAGGCCTGGCCCAGATCGGCCGCGCCCATTTCCACCAGGGCGGCGTCACCAAGCGCGGCGGCCGGCGCCGCATCCGCATCCGGCTGGGCCCGCGTCGGAACCCCGGCCGGTGGCAGCAGGGACGGCGCCGCCTCGTGCGCGGCCAGCACCGCAAATCCCGCCTCCTCGAACAGCGCCAACACGATCCGCAAGGCTGCGTCATCGCCCTGCCCCAACGCCTCGGACAGCCGCGGCACCAGCGGCACCGTCGCGGCGTCGATGGCAGCCGGATCGATCGGGGGCCGGCGGATATGGCCGCACAAGCAGACCCGCGTGACGCCGCGGGCCTTCAGCCACGCCATCAGGCTGCCCAGCGTTTCCATCCGGAAGGTCAGTTCGGGCTGCAACCCCGCGGGTGCGAAACCCTGCAACGCGCAGATCACCGGTGCGACCGACTGCGCCGCGGCCACGGCCGCAGGCAAGTGCCCCGCCCCGCAGATCAGCGCCAGCACCGGCCTAGCCCGGTGTCAGGAACGACCGATCGCTGTCGCCCAGGATGAAATCGACGATTTCGCGCACATAGGCGCTGTCGGTCTCGCCGCCCAGCCGTTTCGCCCGGTCGACGAACGCGCCCTCGCCCTGCGCCAGCATCTGGAACGCCGCGCGCAGCGCGGTGATATCGGCGCGTGCCACGCCCTTGCGTTTCAGCCCGACCAGGTTCAGCCCGTGCAATTCGCCGCGCGGTGCCTGCACCAGGCCGTAGGGGATCACGTCGTTGGTCACCATCGTGACCGCGCCGATGATCGCTCCGCGGCCGATCCGCACCCATTGGTGCACGCCCGACAAACCGCCCACGATCACGTCATCCTCGATGACGCAATGCCCCGCCAACGCCGAGTTGTTGACCAGGATCACCCGATCACCGACCTGCGCGTCATGGGCCACGTGGCAGCCCGCCATGAACAGACCGTCATCGCCGACCCGTGTCACGCCGCCGCCGCCTTCGGTGCCGGTGTTCATCGTCACATGCTCGCGGATGCGGTTGCGCTTGCCGATCTGCAAACGGGTCTTCTCGCCCTTAAACTTGAGGTCCTGGGGAATTTCGCCGATCACCGCGAAGGGAAAGACCACGCTGTCCTCGCCGATCTCGGTCAGGCCGGTGACAACCACATGCGACTTGAGCGTGACCCGGTCGCCCAGCACCACGTCCGGACCGACGTGACAGAACGGGCCGATCACGCAGCCCGCGCCGATCCGCGCACCGTCCTCGACCACGGCCGAGGGATGGATCACGGCATCGCTCAAGACGGCAGGTCCATCATCGCGGTGAATTCGGCTTCGCATGCCATTTCGCCGTCAACCTGCGCCACTCCCGAGAATTTCCAGACCTTGCCGCCGGGCTTGCCGCGCAGCGTGGTCAGCCGCATCTCCAACTGGTCTCCGGGGATCACCTTGCGGCGGAACTTGCAGTTGTCGATGGCCATGAAGTAGATCAGCAGGTCCTTGTCGGCCAGATCCATCGCCACACCCACCATCACCGCCGCGGTCTGCGCCATCGCCTCGACGATGGTCACGCCCGGCATGATCGGGGTGCCGGGAAAATGGCCTTGGAAATGCGGCTCGTTCATGGTGACGTTCTTGATCCCGAGCGCCGAGGACGTGCCGTCGATCTCTTCCACCCGGTCGACCAGCAGAAACGGGTAGCGGTGCGGCAGGATGCGCTGGATCATCTGGATGTCGGCGCGGCGAAGGGCTTCGGTCATGTCGGTCTTTCCAATTCGTCTGCGCCCCGGTCCTAGCAACCCCGCCGGGTCGGGGCAAGCCGCTCAGCGGCTGTCGTCGGGGGACAGCCCGCTGCCATCTCCGATCGCCGCATCGACCCGGGATATGGCGATATCGGTGATGTCGACATCGTCGGCGGCCAGCAGCACGCTGCGCCGTTCGACCAGCACCGCGGCCCCGGCCTCGCGCATCAGTTGTTGCAGAACCGGTTGCGCCGCCGCCAGGAACCGCCGTTGTTCTTCCTCCGACCGCGCACCCAGGGCGCGCGCCTTGCTGTCCTGTTCGCGGCGCAGGCGCTGGACCTTTTCGTCAAAGGCATCGGCCAGCGCGCGGAACGCCTCCGAGCTGAGGCTCGCGCGCTCTTCGGTCAGGCGGCGTTCCTCCTCGGTCAGTTCCGCTTCGATCCGGCGGTTTTCCGCGGCGATCTCGGCCCCTTCGCTTTCAAGCGCGGCGGCGACGCGGCGGCCGAACGCGCTTTGCTCGAAAACCCGTTCGAATTCGATGACCAGGATCGGGCTTTGCACCATGCCGCCAGACACCGTCTGCGCCGTGGCGGCCGGCGCAGCCAGGCTCAACGCCAGCACGGTCAGCCAGCGACGCAGCCGACGCATCGCGTCAGAACCGGGTCGAGATGGTCAGGTCGAAGGCTTGCGGCTCGTCGTGTTCTTCCTTGACCAGCGCCTCGCTGAAGTTCAGCCGCAGCGGTCCCAGAACGCTGTCCCAGAAGATCGAAAAGCCGACCACATGGCGGGCGCTGAAATCCTCGTAGATGACGTTCGGCGACGACCGGTCCAAGCCCCAGACCGAGCCGACATCGTAGAACAGACCGCCGGTGATGCCGTATTCCTCGGGCAGGCCCAGCGGGAACTCGGCCTCGAACCGCGCGACGGCGAATTTCGTGCCGCCAAGCGCATCGTCGATGCCGCCGGTGCGTTCGCGCGGACCGATGCCGCCGAACTCGAAGCCCCGCATGACGCTCGACCCCAGGAAATAGCGGTCGACCGACCGGCTCTTGCCGCTTGAATAGTTCAGCAACCCGCCTTCCAGCGTCGCGCGCAGGGTGACTTCCTCGTTCAGGATGGTCGTCTGCGCCACCGCGCGGACCGAGGTCTTGGTGAAGGACGAGTCGCCGCCAAGACCGCCGAAATCGGTGCCGAATTCCAGCAATACCCCGGCATTGGGGTTCAGACCGGTCCGGCGGGTGTCATAGCTGTAGGTAAAGCCCACCGAACTGTCGATACGCTCGCCCTCGGCGGCTTCCTCCTTGACGATCTGGCCGACCGAAGTGCTGTCCTCGTCGACATCGACCATGTCGCTCAGGCGCGTCGTGTAGCGCAATTGCAACCGGCCGTTTTCGGACACCGGAAACGTGAAGCTCGGCTGGAACACACCGGTCTTCGTGTCGTATTCGGCCGAACCCTGGTTGTCGGTTTCGGCATAGTTCAGACCAAGGTTGAACGCCAGGTCGCGTGCCAGAAACGACGGTTCGGTGAACGAAAAGCTGTAGTTGCGCGTGGTCGACGCGGTGTTGATCGCAAAGCGCAGCTCCTGCCCGCGGCCCAGGAAGTTGCGTTCCGAGAACGAGATCGCGGCGCCCAGGCCGCTTGATGTCGAATACGACCCGCCAAAGCTGAGCGAGCCGGTCGGCTGTTCCTCGACATCCACGTCGACGATCACCTGGTTGGGGCTCGAACCCTCGCGCGCGTTCACATCGGAACTGCTGAAGAAACCGAGCGCGCGGATGCGTTCGGCGCTTTCGCGGATGGCGCGCGGGTTGAACGGATCGCCCTCGACCACGTCGAACTGGCGGCGGATGACACGGTCCAGCGTGGTGGTGTTGCCCTCGATGTCGATGCGCTCGACAAAGATGCGTTCGCCCCGGGTCAGCACGTATTCCACGTCCAGCGTCAGATCGCGGTCGTTGCGCGAGATCCGCGGATCGACGCGGATGAAGTTCAGCCCCTCGCGGATCGCCAGCCGTTCCAGCCGCGCGATGTCGACCTCGACCCGGGTGGGTGAATAGACCACGCCTTCGCGCAGCTTGACCGCGTCCTGGAACAGATCGGGGTCAACATCCGGCAGGTCCGATGTCACGGTCACGGCACCAACCCGGAATTGCTGACCTTCCTCGACGTTGAAGGTCACGAAATAACCGTCGCGTTCCTGGGCCAGTTCGGCGTTGACGCCGGTGATACGGAAATCGACATAGCCGCGCGCGGCGTAGAAATCGCGCAGCAACTGGCGATCGAATTCGATCCGGTCCTCGACAAAGGTGTCGCGGCGGATCACCGCGCGCAAAAGGCCGGCCTGCTTGGTTTCCAGAACCCGGCGCAGGCGCCGGTCGGAATAGGCCTGGTTGCCGACAAAGGCGATGCGCTCGATTTCCGACACACCGCCTTCGAAGATCTCGAACACCAGATCGACGCGGTTGTCCGACCGGCGGATGACCTTGGGTTGCACCCGGGCCGCCAGACGGCCCTGCTGCCCGTAGGCTTCGGAAATCGACTGCGCGTCCTGTTCGGCCAGGCGCGGGTTGAACACCCGGCGCGACTGCGACTGGACGATATTGGCCAGATCCTCGTCCTTGATCCGGTTGTTGCCCTCGAAGGCGATGCGGTTGATCGTCGGATATTCCACGACCGAGATCACCAGGCGCGAGCCCTGCGGTTGCAAGTCGACGGATTCGAACAGGCCCGAGGCCGTGAGCCGCTGGAACGCGTCGTTGAGTTCGGCCGCCGACACCGCTTCGCCGCGGGCGATCCCGGCATAGCTCAGGATGGTGCCCGGCTCGACCCGCTGGTTGCCTTCAATGGTGACGGATTGGAAACGGTAATCCTGCGCCAGCGCGGCATCGGGAACCGCCGAGAACGACAGCCCCGCCGCGATGGCGATCGCGGCCGCGCCCCTGGTCATCCTGCCTGTCCGCGCCCGAAGTTTCAGAGACGGCTTTCCGATGACCTGTCGTGCCATAACGCAATCCAATCTGACGTGCCTGTTGCACCGTCAGTATCGGGATTGCCCAAAGTTGTCAAAAGCCGAAAAGCAACGTCCGCGCGCGTTGTGTTCGGCAGGTTACGGCATCATCTGAACCGGCTCGTGAAAGCTGCCGATGAAGGCGCCGAAGAACAGCGCGAAAAGGATCGTGCAGACATAAAGCAGACGGTCCCAGTTGATCACGAAAATCAGCTGCAGGCTGCGGTATCCGGCGTTGATCGTTTGCATGGGACAAGCTCCCTTTTTTGCGCTTGTCCTCGATCTTAACCAGGAAATCTGGCCGAATTTTGACGCTCAGACCGGTGATTGTTTCACGGACAGAACAAATCGTTGCTCAGAGCGAAGACCATCAACCCAAGCACCAGCGTCAGTCCGATCGACATCAGCACCCGCAGCGCGCGGTCGCTGGGCGGCCGGCCCGACACCGCCTCGTAGGCGTGGAACACCAGGTGGCCGCCATCCAGAACCGGCACCGGGAACAAGTTCAGCAGACCCACCGCCGTCGACAGCACGGCGATGAACCAGATGAAGCTGGTCGTGCCCTGGCTGGCCATGTCGGCCGAGGTCTCGGCGATGCCGATCGGCCCCGACAGGTTGCAGGTGCTGATCGCGCCGGTGATCATGTGCCACAGGCCCGACAGCGACCCCTGCATGATCGTGCCCACCTGCACGACACCCGAAGTGAACGATTCCACGAAGCCGGCGGATTCGGTCGCCGGCTCGAACGCGATGCCCCCGATCACGCCGATCCGGAAGACCGTGCGAAAACTGTTGTCGGGCTGCGGCTCGTCGATACGCTTGGGGCTCAGCGTGATGGGAACGATATCGCCGCCCCGCCAGACCTCCAGCGCCAGCGGCGCGCCGTCCGAGCCTTCGACCTCGACCTTGAGCTGGTCGAAGGCGAACACCTCTTGCCCGTTGATGGTGACGATCACATCGCCCTGCTGCAAACCGGCATCACCGGCCGCCGAGCGCGGCACGATGCTGGTCACGATGGGCGGATAGACATACGGACCGCTCACCGTGTCGCGGCGCCCGCCGCGTTCCACGAGATACTCCAGCCTGGGCTGCTGCGGCAGCGCCTTCATGAACGCCTCGTAGGCGACCGGGTCGTCGAAGGACGGCGGGGCCTTGCCCTCGATCTGCAGGATCACGTCGCCTTCCTGTAATTGCTGCGCCACCGGCAGCGTGCGCAGTTCGCCCACCGTCAGCGGCTCGGACACCACGCCGCGCGCCATGAAGACGCCGGTGAAGATGATGATCGACAGGGCAAAATTGAACGCGGGGCCGGCCGCCACCGTCGCCGCCCGCGCCCAGAGCGGGGCGCCGTTCATCGTGCGCCGGCGCTCGGCCGCATCCATGTGCGACATCGCATCCAGGTCCAGGCCGCCCGATGCGTTGGCATCGCCCTTGAACTTGACGTAGCCGCCCAGCGGGATCAGCGCGAACTGCCATTTCGTGCCGCGCCGGTCATAGCGCGAGAACAGCACCGGCCCGAACCCCAGCGAAAACACGTCGGCGTCGATCCCCGACCAGCGCCCGACGATGTAATGACCATATTCATGGATGGCGACGATCACGGACAAGGCCACGATAAACGCGAAAATCGTCCACAGGACGCCTCCGAATTGCGGGATCAGCGTGGTCAGGTCCAAAGGGGCCCCCTATCTGCGTTCTGCTACGGTCTCGTCCGCGGTCACCCGGGCGAGATGGTCTGCCTCGCGCACGTTATCAAGATCAAACGGGGCATCAATAAGGCCCGTCCGTGCCCATAGACGCTCCAGAACCGCCTCGACAACCGCGCTCATCTGGGGAAACGAGATACGCCGCGCAAGGAAATGGTCCAGCGCCCGTTCCTTGGCGGCGTTGAACACCGCCCCCGACAGGCCGCCGGTTTCCATCACCGCCCGCGCCAGGCGCAAGGCCGGCCATCGCACCTCGTCGGCGGGCCGGAAATTCAGTTGGCCAAGGGCGGCCAGGTCCAGCCGCGCCACCGGCAGGTCGCGCCGTTCGGGATAGTGCAGCGCAAAGCCGATCGCGTGGCGCATGTCGGGCGGGCCGACATGGGCCATCAGCGCCCCGTCGCGGAATCCCACCAGCGCATGGATCAGGGATTCAGGGTGCACAACGGCCTCGATCCGGCTGGGCTCGACCCCGAAATATTCTTTTGTTTCAATAAGCTCCAGCGCCTTGTTGAACATGGATGCCGAATCGATCGTGATCCTCTGACCCATGTCCCAGTTGGGATGCGTCGCCGCCTCTTCCGGCGTCGCATGCTCCAGCGCCTCCAGCGGCCAGTCCCGGAAGGCGCCGCCCGACGCGGTGATCACGATGCGCTCGACCGCCGCCATGTCCTCGCCGACCAGGGCCTGGAACACCGCCGAATGCTCGCTGTCCACCGGCAGCACCCGTGCGCCGCAGTCTCGCGCCGTGGCCATCACCAGCGGCCCGGCGCAGACCAGGCTTTCCTTGTTGGCCAGCGCCAGGGTCGCGCCCTGTCGCAGCGCCGCCAGGCCCGGTGCCAGCCCGGCAAAGCCGACGATGGCCGACATCACCCAATCCGCCGGGCGTGACGCAGCGTCAACCAGCGCGGTCTCCCCCGCAGCGGCCTCGATCCCCGTGCCCGCCAGCGCCGCGCGCAGCGCCTCGAGCTTGCCTTCGTCCGCCGTTACCGCAACGTCCGCCCCAAGCCGGATGGCGTCCCGGGCCAGCTGCGTGATGTTCTGCCCGCCGGTCAGCGCGACCACGTCGTAGTCGTCGGGCGCCCGCGCGATCAGGTCGATGGTGTTCTGCCCGATCGATCCGGTGGCGCCCAGGATCGTCACGCGCTTCATGGCGCCCCCGGGGGAAAGTCCGCGATCTGGCCGGCGATGACGATGAACAGCGCCGCGCCCAGCATGCCGTCGAACCGGTCCATCAATCCGCCATGCCCGGGGATCAGCGACGAGCTGTCCTTCACCCCTGCCCGCCGCTTGATCGCGCTTTCCGCGATATCGCCGATCTGGCTGGCCATGCTGACCGCGACCGAGATGCCGGCCAGCCCGTAACCGGCCGCGGTCGACTTCGCGAAAAGCAGCCCGACCAGCGCCGCGCCGGCCCAGCCCGCCACCGTGCCGGACCAGGTCTTTTTCGGACTGACCCGCGGCCACAGCTTGGGCCCGCCGATGGCGCGCCCGGCAAAGTAGCCCGCCACGTCGGTCACCACCACGACCATCACCAGCCACAGCATCCAGACCAGGCCGAAATCGTCGCGCAGGTCCATCATCCCGTAGCCGGCCAGCAGGATCAGCGCGGCGAAGATCGCGAATGTCGCCTCGCCGCGTTCCATGCGCGACAATCCCAGCAGCGACGGAAACATCAGCAGCGGCAACGCGAAGGCGGGTGGCAGTTCGATCGCCGCCAGCGCCGCGACAAAGGCCACCCCGGCCAGAACGTAGGGGCTGCGGGTCCGGCCGGTATCCAGCATGCAGACCAGTTCCCACACCATGACGCCGCAGATCACCGCGATCAGCACGTGAAACCAGTCGCCGCCCAGCCAGACAGCGCCGAGCCCGACCGCGATCATCGCCGCGCCCGAGCCGATGCGCACGCCCAGGTCTTCCCAGGAGGCGCCGCTCATGCCTTGACCGCGCCGTAACGGCGGTCGCGCGCACCGTATCCCTGCACCAGACGCGCCAGTTCGGCGGCGTTGAAATCGGGCCACAGCGTGTCGACGAATTCATACTCCGCATAGGCCGATTGCCACAGCAGAAAATTCGAAATCCGCGCCTCGCCGCTCGTGCGGATCACCAGGTCGGGATCCGGCAAAACATAAGTATCCAAGTACTTTGGCAGGGTTTCTTCACCCACGTCTTCGGGCCGCAGCTTGCCGGCGGCCACGTCATGGGCCAACCGCCGCGTGGCCCGGGCGACTTCGTCACGGCCGCCGTAATTCAGCGCGATGGTCAGGTTCACGCCACTGCAATCGGCGGTCATCAGTTCCAGTTCGTCCATCAGCGTGACCAGCTTGTCGTCCAGCTTGACCCGGTCGCCGATGAAACGCACGCGGACATTCTCGCGCTTCAGCGCCTTGGCTTCCTGGGTGATATACCGCCGGAACAGGCTCATGAGCCCGGCCACCTCGGTCTGGGTGCGTTTCCAGTTCTCGGTGGAAAAGGCGAAGATCGTCAGATACTTGACCCCCAGATCGGGACAGGCTTCGACGACCTCGCGCACCCGCTTGGCGCCGGCATGATGGCCGAACAGCCGCGGCCGCCCGCGTTGCGTGGCCCACCGCCCGTTGCCATCCATGATGATCGCCACATGCCGTGGCCCGCCGGTCTCCCGGATCGTCTTGACCATTTCTGGTCCCCGTTCTGCCTGCCTGTCCGGCCTTTATCCGCTCGTCTTAGCCCAGGTCACGGGGAAACCCCAGAGAAAAGCCTCTGCAAGACGGGTCGCGGCGGCTCGCTGCCGGGAAATTGCGGAAGCGTATCGGCGGCAAGGGATGCGGCGAGGTTAGGCCATCCGGGGCTCCGCCCTTTGGTCATCCGGGGCTCCGCCCTTTGGCCATCCGGGGCTCCGCCCTTTGATCGGCCGAAACGCGCCACTGGCGCGTTTCCGAACAGGCCGATCAAACCTGCATGATTTCCTGTTGCTTGGTGTCCAGCGCGTCGTCGACCTTCTTGATGTAGGTGTCGGTCAACTCCTGCACCTCGGCTTCCCAAAGCTTCTGGTCGTCCTCGCTCAGGCCGTCGGCCTTGGCCTTCTTGATCTGGTCCATGCCGTCGCGGCGGACGTTGCGGATCGCCACGCGGGCATGTTCGGCATATTGCCCGGCCACCTTCGACAGCTCGCGGCGACGCTCTTCGTTCAGTTCCGGGATCGGCAGCATGATGATCGTGCCGTTGAGCTGCGGGTTGATCCCCAGACCCGATTCGCGGATCGCCTTTTCCACCTTGCCGACCAGGCCCTTGTCCCAGACGTTGACCGTGACCATCCGCGGTTCGGGCACGTTGACCGTGCCGACCTGGTTGATCGGGGTCATCTGGCCATAGGCATCCACCATCACCGGCTCGAGCATCGAGGCACTGGCGCGGCCGGTCCGCAGCGATGCGAACTCGGTTCGCAGATTGGCCATCGCGCCATCCATGCGGCGCGTCAGATCATCCGTATCCAGTTCGAATTCGTCGGACATTGCTTGGCAAACCCTCTCATTCCCTCGCGCCCATCGGCAGATACACGCCAGTGCGAAGCATTGCAATCAGCGCGTTTCAGCCCGTCGCCACACTGACGCCACAAGCGTTGTTTACGTGAGTCGCCTGACATGGAACTGGGGTGGCATGCGCTCGTCGGGGATGGCGGGCGATGGGCAGTCAGGCAAAGGGTATTGCTGATGATACAAGCCGATCAATACGAACGCTACATGCTCGAACTGATCAACGCCGAGCGGTCGAAAGTCGGGGCCGATCCGCTGCAACTGGAACTGAACCTCAACGAATCCGCCGAAGACCACTCACTCTGGATGCTTCAGACGGACATCTTCTCTCATACCGGCGTCGGCGGCTCTTCTGCCACGCAGCGCATGAACAACGCCGGTTTCGACTTCAGCGGAAGCTGGCGGTCGGCCGAGAACATCGCGGTCCAAAGCGAACGCGGCTCGTCCGGCATCATGGACGACGTCTATGACCTGCATGTCAGCCTGATGAACAGCAGCGGCCACCGCGCCAACATCCTGAACCCCAATCTCGACTATATCGGAATCGGGATCGAGGTGGGGTATTTCCGGTTCGACTCGGGCAACTACTATTCCGTGATCGTGACGCAGAACTTCGCCTCGACCGGAGGTCAGGCCGACCTCGACACCGGGCAGACCGCTCCCGATCCGCAACCGCCGGCTGACCCGCCGCCGCCGCCGCAAGAGCCCGAACCGCCGGCCCCCGGCCCGCTGGTGCTGAACGGCAGCGCGCAGAACGAGGTGCTGGACGGCGGTACCGGCAATGACACGATCACCGCCTTCGCGGGCAACGACACGCTGAACGGCGGCGACGGTGACGATGTGCTGAAAGGCAACGAAGGCGCCGACCGCATCAACGGCGACGGCGGCAACGACCTGATCCACGCCGGCGACAACAACGATACCGTGCTGGGCGGCAGCGGGAACGACCAGATCTTCGGCCAGAACGGCCGCGATCTGCTGCGCGGCGGTGACGGGTTCGACACCCTGTGCGGCGATGGCAGCGACGACACCGTCGAAGGCGGCGTCGGGCGCGACAAGCTGTTCGGCGGGTCGGGCAACGACGTGCTGCGCGGCGGCCTTGGTAACGACGCGGCCTATGGCGGCACCGGAAATGACCGCATCTTCGGCCAGTCCGGCGACGACAAGATGCTGGGCGGGGATGGCGACGACACGATGTCGGGCGGCCACGGCAACGACACGATCGAAGGCGGGCGCGGCATCGACTGGCTGTTCGGCGGTGCCGACGCCGACAGCTTCGTCTTCGCCCGGGGATGCGGGGTCGATCGTATCCGCGACTTCGAGAACAACCTCGACGAAATCGACCTGCGCGACTTCAACTTCGCAACCGCGTCGCAGGCGCTGCAATTCGCCGATCAGGTGGGCGCAGACGCGATCTTCGATTTCGGCAACGGCGACCGGCTGATCGTGGAAAACATCGCCGTTTCGGCCTTGGCGGACGATCTGCTGGTATGATCTCCTGCCGCCCGTCGCCTTGGCGCACGGGCGGCCGGCTCACCCGGCCTACCCGCCGACCCGCGTATAGGTGCCCGTGCCGGCAAGAATGCCCTTGAACCCGCCGGGCTCGTCCAGCGAAAAGACGATGATCGGCAGGTTGTTGTCGCGCGCAAGCGCGATGGCGCTGGCATCCATCACCTTCAGGTGCTTGGCCAGGCAGTCATCGTAGCTGATCGTGTCATAGCGCACCGCATCGTCGTGCTGCATCGGGTCCTTGTCATAGACCCCGTCCACCTTGGTGCCTTTGAAGATCGCCTCGCAAGCCATTTCGTTCGCACGCAAAGTCGCCGCCGTATCGGTGGTGAAATAGGGGTTGCCGGTGCCCGCGGCAAAGATGCAGACGCGCTTTTTCTCGAGGTGCCGGACCGCGCGGCGGCGGATATAGGGCTCGGCCACCTCGTCCATGCGGATGGCGCTGATGACCCGGGTGAACACCCCCAGCCCTTCCAGCGCCGATTGCATCGCCAGCGCGTTCATCACCGTCGCCAGCATGCCCATGTAGTCGGCGGTGGTGCGCTCCATCCCCTGCGCGCTGCCTGCCAGCCCGCGAAAGATGTTGCCGCCGCCGATCACCATGCAGATCTCGACACCCAGCTCATGCACCGATTTCACTTCGGCCGCGATGCGCTGCACCGTCGGCGGATGCAGGCCGAAACCCTGGTCGCCCATCAGCGCCTCGCCCGAGATTTTCAGCATCACGCGCTTGAACCGCGTGTTTTCGGCCGGATCACGCGTGTCGCTCATGTTGCGCTCCATCTCGTCGGGGGTCTAGGATCGCTGGCATGAATGGCGGAAAAAACCGCGCCCTGCAATGCATCGCGGCAGGCTTTCTTCACCGCAACCGCCAGCCAAGGCCGCCGAACCGGCCGCAGGGGCCGGACCGAAGGGTTAACGACAGGCGTCATGCCGGACCAACTGGACAACGTACTGGACGGCATCGCGCCCGACCGCCCGGTGCTGATCGCCGGCCCCACCGCCAGCGGCAAGTCGGCGCTGGCCCTGGCGCTGGCCGAACGGCAGGGCGGTGTGATCGTCAATGCCGACGCGATCCAGGTCTTCGCCGACTGGCGCGTGCTGACCGCGCGGCCTTCGCCCGAAGACGAGGCGCGCGCGCCGCACCGGCTCTATGGCCATGTGCCGGGCGACCGGCCCTATTCGGTCGGCCAGTGGCTGCGCGATCTCGATCCCGTTCTCGCCGGACCCGACCGGCCGATCCTCGTCGGCGGCACCGGGCTGTATTTCACCGCCCTGACCGAAGGGTTGGCGGACATCCCCGAAACCCCGCCCGAAATCCGGGCCGAGGCCGATGCGCTGCTGGCCGGCGGCGGGCTTGCGCGGATGATCGACGCGCTCGACCCCGCGACACGGGCGCAGATCGACCTGGCCAATCCCGCCCGCGTCCAGCGCGCCTGGGAGGTGCATCGCACCACCGGGCGCGGGCTGGCCGCCTGGCAGGCCGACACCCCGCCGCCGCGCCTGCCGCTGGCACAGGCGCAGCCGCTGCTGGTCGACGCGCCCAAGGCCTGGCTGACCCCGCGGATCGAGGCACGCTTTGCCGGAATGCTGCGCGAGGGCGCGCTGGACGAGGCCCGGGCCAACGTCGCCGCCTGGTCGCCCGCCCTGCCCTCGGCCAAGGCCATCGGCGCGGCCGAACTGATGGCGCATCTGCGCGGCGAGATCCCGCTGGACGAAGCCGCCGCAAGGGCGACGATCCTGACCCGGCAATTCGCCAAGCGCCAGCGCACCTGGTTCCGGGCCCGGATGGGCGCCTGGACGCGGGTCGCCGCGGCCGATCTGGGTTGACGCGATGACGACCGCCGCCAGACCGGTCTTTGCCCGCTCGACCGGCACAGCTGACGAAGGCGGCGAAGCATCCGGCATCCGCTGCGGATCGCTGGGGCTGGCGATGCAGCCCGCGCCGTGGCGCTTCACCCTGGCCCATGACCGGCCCACCAACCTGCTGATCTGGTTCACCCGCGGCCAGGGCCGGGTGATGGTCAACGGCCTGCGCCGCGGGGTGTCCGCCCATGCCGCGCTCTACCTGCCCGCGGGCACGCTCTTTGCGCTCGACCCCGGCCCGCAGGCCCAGGCGCTGATGGTCGAAAGCCCGGCGGGCCTGACCGGACGGCTCCCGCGGGAACCGCTGCTGCTGCGCGTCCGCGACGGTCTGGCCCAGGCCGAACTGACCGGCACCATCGACGCCATGACCCGCGAACTGGCGCAGAACCGTCCGCTGATGGCCGACGCGCTCGAGGCGCATATCCGGCTGATCGCGGTCTGGCTGCACCGACAGGTCGCCGCCGGGGCGCTGGACGCGCCCAAACCCGATGCCGCCCAGCGCCTCGCACGCCGGTTCGCACGGCTGGTCGTCCAGGATTTCCGCACCCCGCGCGTGATGGCCGACTACGCCGCCGCGCTGGACGTCACGCCCACGCACCTGACCCGCGTGCTGCGCCGCGCCAGCGGGCGCACCGCCGCCGATCTGCTGACCGACCGCAAGCTGCACGAGGCCCGGCGCCTGCTGGCGCTGCCGGCGCCCCCGGTCAAGGACGTGGCGGCGATGCTGGGCTTTCAATCGGCGGCCTATTTCACCCGCTTCATCCGCAACCACACGGCGCACAGCCCCTCGGCGCTGCGCAAGCGCGCGCAGACCGGCCCGGCAAAGGCGACGTAGGGTCAACTCCCCGGCATCAGAGCAATCGGCCCTTGCACGACGGGTCTTGTCGTTTTTGAATAGAGTCGATGTCGCTTTTGGGCTCCATTATGGCGAAACCGGTCGTTGACTGTCCACGCCATCTGGGGCGCAATGGATCGGCAACGGCCAAGCCAATCAACCGCCGTCCGGGAAACGGTGCAAAACGAATAACGGCCGGACAAGACAACCAAATGTGTCACAGGGAGACGAAGATGACGCACATGAACAATCCGCGGCGGGTCCACCCCGCTGCAGAGATGTACGCGCGTGAATTCAAGCAGGGCCTCATGGACCGCCGCGAATTCCTCACGCGCGCCACGGCGCTCGGCCTCAGCGCCGGCGCCGCCTATGCGCTTGGCGGGCTCGGCAGCCCGGCCCAGGCCGCGGCGCATGCCCAGCAGGGCGGCACGATGCGCATCCAGCAGGAAGTGCGCGCCATCAAGGATCCGCGCACCATGGACTGGACGCAGATCTCGAACTTCACCCGCGGCTGGCTGGAATACATGGTCGAGTACAACCGCGATGGCAGCCTGCGCGGCCTGCTGCTGGAAGGCTGGTCGACCAACGACAACGCCACCGAATACACGCTGAACGTCCGCCCGGGCGTGACATGGAACAACGGCGATCCCTTCACCGCCGATGACGTGGTGCGGATGTTCGAATACTGGTGCGACAAGGAAGTCGAAGGCAACTCGATGGCCGGCCGCATGGCCACGCTGATCGACGCCTCGACCAACAAGCTGATCGCCGGCGCGGTGACAAAGGTCGACGACATGACCGTCAGCGTCAAGCTGCCCGCGCCCGACATCTCGATCATCGTCGGCATGGCCGACTACCCGGCCGCGGTCGTCCATTCCAGCCATTCCGGCGATGCCGCCGACATGCTGGCCAACCCGATCGGCACCGGCCCCTACCTGCCGGAATCGCTCGAGGTCGGCGTCAAGGGCGTTCTGGTGCGCAACGAGAACCACAACTGGTGGGGCGCGACCGCAGAAGGCATCGGCGGTGCCTATCTCGACCGGATCGAATACATCGACTACGGTACTGATCCGGCCAGCTGGATCTCGGCGGTGGAATCCGACGAAGTCGACATGCTCTACCAGAACGTCAACGAGTTCATCGACATCGCCGACGCCATCGGCTGGGAGAAATCCGAGGTCGTCACCGGCGCCACCGTCGTGTGCCGCTTCAACCAGCAGACCCTGGTGGGCGACAGCGCGCCCTATGCCGATGTGCGCGTGCGCCAGGCGGTCAGCCAGGCGGTGGACAACTCGGTGGTGCTCGACCTGGGCTATGCCGGGCTGGGCGTGCAGGCCGACAACCACCACGTCGCGCCGGTGCATCCCGAATATGCCGATATCGGCCGCCCAATCTTTGACCCCGCCGGGTCGGTGGCGCTGCTCGAAGAGGCCGGCATGGCCGATTTCGAGCACGAGCTGATCACGCTGGACGACGGCTTCACCAAGAACTCGGGCGACGCCATCGCCGCGCAGATGCGCGACGCCGGCATCAGCGTCAAACGGACGATCCTGCCCGGCTCGACCTTCTGGAACGACTGGGCCAAGTACCCGTTCTCGATCACCGAATGGAACCACCGCCCGCTGGGTGTCCAGGTCCTGGCGCTGGCCTACCGTTCGGGCGAGGCGTGGAACGAATCCGGCTATGCCAACCCGGAATTCGACGCCCTGCTGAACGAGGCGATGTCGATCGCCGACGCCGATGCGCGCCGCGTGGTGATGGAAAAGATCGAAACGCTGTTCCGCAACGACGCGGTCATCATCCAGCCCTACTGGCGGTCGCTCTACCGCCACTACAAGGCCGGCGTGGTCGGGGCCGAGATGCACCCCTCCTTCGAGATCCACGTCTACAAGCTGGGCTTCGCGGCCTGATCCGAAACCGCCAGCGGGCCGTCCCATCGGGGCGGCCCGCGCACTTTCCGGCCCGTGCCGGAACAACAACGACGACCGGCGGGACGAACCCGGCCGCAACAGACCGATAGGGGCGCCTGATGGGACTATTCCTCTTACGCAGGATCTCGGTGATGATCCTGACGGCCCTTTGCCTGACGTTCATCGTGTTCTTCCTGACCAATCTCTACCCGAACCTGGAAAAGCTCGCGAAATCCGAGGGCAATTTCCGGATGCACGAGATCGAGGTCGCGACCTGGCTGTCCAACCGCGGCTACCGGTCGCCCGTCGATCCCGAGCTTCTGCGCCAGTTCCGCGCCCAGGAAATCTCGCGCGACGAAGCCGCCGCACAGGTCAATACCGGCTTTGACGCCCGCCTGTTCCGCAGCTACGGCGAATGGCTGGGGGTGCTGCCCGGCCACATCACCCAGGGCGCCGACGGCAAGGTCCGGTCGCGCTGCTTCGGCGAGATCGCCTCGGTCGACGCGATCCCCGAGGGGCAAGGCCGCTTCTGCGGCGTGCTGCAGGGCGATTGGGGCTTTTCCACCGTCTTCAAGGACGAGGTCGGCACGATCATCGCCACCCGCCTCGCGCTGACCGGCAAGCTGATGTTCTGGGTCATGATGCTGATGGTGCCCTCGGCGCTGATCCTGGGCGTGCTGGCTGGCATGCGCGAAGGCTCGACCACCGACCGGGCGCTGTCGACCGTCGCGATCACCACCACCGCCACGCCGGAATACGTCTCGGGGGTGATCTTCATCGCCGTCTTCACCTCGTCCGCCGTCGGCCTGCAATGGTTCAACGGCTCGGCCACGCAGGCGATGGACAACGCGACATTCGAGAATTTCTTCCTGCCGGTGCTGACCATCGCGCTGTACGGCATGGGCTATATCGCGCGGATGACACGGGCCAGCATGGCCGAGGTCATGACCGCGCAATACATCCGCACCGCGCGGCTCAAGGGCGTGTCCTTCCCGAACATCGTGATGAAACACGCCTTGCGCAACGCGCTCATCGCGCCCTTCACCGTCATCATGCTCCAGTTCCCCTGGCTGCTGAACGGCGTCGTCATCGTCGAGACGCTGTTCAACTACAAGGGCTTCGGCTGGACGCTGGTGCAGGCGGCGGGCAACAACGACATCGAGCTGCTTCTGGGCGTCTCGGTCGTTTCGGTCATCGTGGTTCTGGTGACGCAGCTGATCTCGGATATCGGCTATGTCTACCTGAATCCGCGGATCTCGGTCAGTTGAGGGGGGCGGTCTGATGGAAGTTCTTACCTGGGGCGGCATCATCGCCCGCGTTCTCGCCCAGTTCACCCCGGTCTGGATCGCGCTGGTGCTGCTGTTCACCGTGTCGATCCTGTTCAAGCGGCGGCTGGGGCTTTACGGCAAGCTGTTCGACAGCCCGATCGGCATGGTCGGTTTCGCGCTGGTGATGTTCTGGGTCTTCACCGGCATCTTCGGCGCCTTCGACCTGATCGTCACCCATGACGCGCTGGCGCAGGTCGCGCAGCTCAAGAACAAGGTGCCCGGCACGCCGCTGCCCAACCCCGAGGACGGGCTCTATCCCTACTACCTTCTGGGCGGCGACAATCTGGGCCGCGACGTGTTTTCCCGCATGATCAAGGGCGCCTGGGTGGTGGTGCAGATCGCACCGCTGGCCACTCTGTTTGCCTTCATGGTCGGCATCACGCTGGGCCTGCCCGCCGGCTATTACGGCGGCCGGCTGGATACCGGCCTGTCGTTCCTCGCCAACCTGATCCTGGCCTTCCCGGTGATCCTGCTGTTCTACCTGCTGGTCACGCCGGAAATCATCGCCACCGGCATTCCCAACTACATGGCCGTCGTGCTGTTCGTCTTTCCGCTGGTCTTCGCGCTGGTGCTGCTGAATTCGCGCTACCACACGCGGCCCAGCCTGCGCACGCCGCTGCTGGTGGGTGTGCTGGGGCTGATGGCGTGGCTCTACCTGTCGCTGGTCTCCGAAGTCGGATCGCCCGTGCAGGTGATCCCCGGCTTCGCCGATCTGTTCGACGTGCCGGGCGGCATTCTGGTGGTGTTCGTCAGCGTGGTCTTCGTCAACTCGCCCACCGTCTTCCGGATCGTGCGCGGGCTGACCATGGACATCAAGACGCGCGACTACGTGGCCGCCGCCCAGACCCGCGGCGAAGGGCCGTGGTACATCATGCTGTGGGAAATCCTGCCCAACGCGCGCGGGCCGCTGATCGTCGATTTCTGCCTGCGCATCGGCTATACCACGATCCTTCTGGGCACGCTGGGCTTCTTCGGGCTGGGCCTGCCGCCCGAAAGCCCCGACTGGGGCACCACGATCAATGACGGGCGGCGGCTGTTGCGGGTGTTCATGCATCCCGCGCTGGTGCCCGCCGTGGCGCTGCTGACGCTGGTGCTGGGCCTGAACCTGCTGGCCGACGGGCTGCGCGAGGAAAGCCTGCGAGACTGATGAACGGCGGACCAGGGGCCAGCCCCCCGCGCGCCAAAGGCGCGCAAACGTAAAATGGGAAGGCGCCCCTTTGGGGCGACACCCCGGAGTTTACCTGGCAAGATGAAGACCTGTCGCGGTCTTCCTGCCCCCGAACCGGGAGAGCGACATGAAAGACGCCTATGACGGCCCCATCCTCGAGATCGACAAGCTGTCGATCTCGTTCTTCACCCGGTTGCGGGAAATCCCCGCGGTGATGGATTTCTCGGTCTCGGTCATGCCCGGCGAGGCGGTGGGCCTGGTCGGGGAATCCGGCTGCGGCAAGTCCACCGTGGCGCTCGGCGTGATGCAGGACCTGGGCAAGAACGGCCGCGTCGTCGGCGGCTCGATCAAGTTCAAGGGCCGCGACCTGAGCACCCTCTCGCCCGAGGAATTGCGCGACATCCGCGGGTCCGAGATCGCGATGATCTACCAGGAACCGATGGCCAGCCTGAACCCGGCGATGAAGATCGGCCGGCAATTGATGGAAGTGCCGCTGATTCACCGGCAGGTCAGCGAAAAGGAGGCCTACGAGCGCGCGCTTCAGGTCGTGACGGACGTGAAACTGCCCGACCCCAAGCGCATCCTCGACGCCTATCCCCACCAGCTGTCCGGCGGCCAGCAGCAGCGCATCGTCATCGCCATGGCGCTGATGGCCGAACCGTCGCTGCTGATCCTGGACGAACCCACCACCGCGCTGGATGTCACCGTCGAGGCCGCGGTGGTCGAACTGGTCAAGGAGCTGGGTCAGAAATACGGCACCTCGATGCTGTTCATCAGCCACAACCTGGGCCTGGTGCTGGAAACCTGCGACCGGCTTTGCGTGATGTATTCCGGCGAGGCGGTGGAGCGCGGCTCGATCGAGGATGTGTTCGACGAGATGCAGCACCCCTATACCCAGGCCCTGTTCCGCTCGATCCCGCTGCCCGGCGCCGACAAGAACGCCCGTCCCCTGGTGGCGATCCCCGGCAATTTCCCCCTGCCCCACGAACGCCCGCCCGGCTGCAATTTCGGCCCGCGCTGCGACTATTTCGAGCCCGGCCGCTGCGACGCGCAGGCCATCCCGATGTTCACCGTGCCCGGCAACGACCGCCACGCCACGCGCTGCCTGAAATTCGCCGAGATCGACTGGAATGCGCCGCTGGCCGGGATCGTGACCAAGGACAAGGCCGAACCGGGCCGCGTCGTGCTGAAGATGGACGCGCTCAAGAAATACTACGAGGTGGCCGCCAACGCGCTGTTCGGCGGATCGGCCGGCAAGAAGGTGGTCAAGGCCAACGAGACGCTCAGCTTCGAGGCCCGTGAAAGCGAAACGCTGGCGATCGTGGGCGAATCGGGCTGCGGCAAGTCGACCTTCGCCAAGGTGCTGATGGGGCTGGAAACCGCCACCGACGGAAAGATCATCCTGGACAACCGCGAGATCCAGGACATCGCGATCGAGGCCCGCGACACCAAGACCATCGCCGATGTGCAGATGGTCTTCCAGAACCCCTTCGACACGCTGAACCCGTCGATGACGGTGGGCCGCCAGATCATGCGCGCGCTCGAGATCTTCGGCGTCGGCGACAGCGAGGCCGCGCGCCGCAAGCGGATGCTGGAGCTGCTCGACCTCGTGAAACTGCCGCGCGCCTTCGCCGACCGGATGCCGCGGCAATTGTCCGGCGGGCAGAAACAGCGCGTCGGCATCGCCCGCGCCTTTGCCGGGGATGCGCGCATCGTGGTGGCCGATGAGCCGGTCTCGGCGCTGGACGTCAGCGTGCAGGCCGCGGTCACCGACCTGCTGATGGAAATCCAGCGCGAAAAGAAGACCACGCTGCTGTTCATCAGCCACGACCTGTCGATCGTGCGCTACCTGTCGGACCGCGTGATGGTCATGTATCTGGGCCACGTGGTCGAACTGGGTTCGACCGAACAGGTCTTCTCGCCGCCCTACCACCCTTATACCGAGGCGCTGCTGAGCGCCGTGCCCATCGCCGACACCCGCGTCGAGAAAAAGCACATCGTGCTCGAAGGCGACATCCCGTCGGCGATGAACCCGCCGCCGGGCTGCCCGTTCCAGACCCGCTGCCGCTGGAAGGACAAGGTCGCGGGCGGGCTGTGCGAGAAAGAGGTGCCGCCGGTGCGCCACCTCGCCGACGGTCACCAGATCAAGTGCCACCTGCCGGACGCCGATCTGGCCGACATGGAACCGGTCATCAAGATCGCCGCGGAATAGGCGCGGGTCGGCACGGGTATCGGTCCGGTCGCCGCGCCGGAACCGGCGACCGGAATGGCAGGCCCGCTTGCGCCGGTCAGACCATGCGCATCACGTCGGCGACCGGGCGCCGCAGCGACCGCGGCATGGCCGGCCCGCGTCCGAACCGCACCAGCAGGTCCGGTCTTCGATCGGTCACGCCCAGCAGCCCGGCCAGCTGCGGTCGGTATTCCGGCACCTCGAGCGGCTGGTTCAGGAACGCGGTCTTCAGATCCAGCGCCGTGGCCTGCAAGGCAAAGCGCTGATAGCTGCGCCCGGCGGCGACCCAGTGTTCGGCATCGTCGCGGTCCGAGACGAAGATCGCCAACCCGGCCGACGACCGCACCTGAGCCGCGGTCTTCTCGTTCTCCGCCTCCGGCGTGAAGACGCGCGGAAACATCCTCTGGCCGATCCATTGCGGCATGGTCGGGTTGCCCGAACAGGCGCTGAACAGCCCGTCGCCGGTATCGACCGCGGCCGCTGCGCTGAACCGCAGCCAGTCGCCCAGTTCGGCGACAAAGGCCGGGTCGGCGATCTGCACCGCGTTGGCGGCCAGGATCAGGTCCAGGATCGCCGCGACCTCGGCCGGTTCGGTGACCAGCAGAACGCGGCAGCCGTCGACCTGCGCGGCGCGCTCGAGCAGCGACAGGTCGGCGGCGGACACCGTGCTGCCGTCATACAGGCTGCGGCTGCATTGACGCGCGGTGATGGCCGCGAAAAGCGGGTCCTCGGCGCCGCCGGGTGCCAGGTCGACCGCAATCGCCCCGTCCGCCCCGAACGACAAGGCCGACGCCTTGCCCTCGGCGCCCGCCGCCAGCATCAGGTTTTCCGCGGCGCAGCCCAGCGTCGCGAACAGGTGATGGTCGTCGGGATCGGCGACCGGCGTGCGCCGCGTGGTGTCGGGCAGGATGCGGATCGGGCCGGACCCGGCCTCGAAAATCCACGGTTGGGTGTTGTGGCTGTTGGCGGCCAGCGTCGCGTAATGCACCAGCCGGCCGATTTCCGGCGCCGCCGGGTCGGCGGGCTGCCACGTGGCGGCGGCCACGGCCTCGTAATCCGGGCCGCCCAGCAAGGCATATCCGCCCGCCGCGACCACGGCGGCGGCGCTGGCCCCGGCAAGCACCTGTCTGCGTTTCATCATCGGACGTCTCCATCAATGACCGATCACGGTGCGGTCTTACGCCCGGTCGCCGGGCGGCGCGTTGCGACAGGTCAAACGCGCGCGACGGACCTCGAAAAAACACCGCTGCAAGGCCGGTCCTGCACGGAATTTCGGCACGGTCCGACAGCCCCCGTCCCGGGCCGGGCCGGCTGCATCGGGTGGGGTCGGTGAATCGAGTCGGTGGATCGGGCTCCGCGCTGGCTGGACGGCGCGGTCCGGGCCTCAGCTGCCCCAGATCTTCTTCACGTAGTTCCTTGTCTCGCGATAGGGCGGCACGCCACCGTGCTTTTCCACCGCGCCGGGCCCGGCATTGTAGGCCGCCAGCGCCAGCCGCCACGACCGGAACTTGCCGTGCATCATCTTGAGATAGCGCGCGCCGCCATCCAGGTTCTGCGCCGGGTCATGCGGGTTCACGCCCAGCAGCTTGGCCGTGCCCGGCATCAGCTGCGCCAGCCCGATCGCGCCCTTGTGCGACCTGGCCTTGGGATCGAACCGGCTTTCCTGGTTGACCAGCCGCAGGAACAGGTCCTCGGGGATGCCGTGGCGGCGCGCGGCGGCGCGGGCCATCTCGGCATATTGCCCGTTATAGCGGCCGCGATAGGACGGAACCGTGCCGTCATCCTCGATCACGCCATACTTGGTGGGCGTGATCACCTTGGGCGGCTGAAGCCGGACCGAATTGTTGTATTGCTGCGCCGCACGACTGTCCAAGACCCGGGTCTGGCTGGAAAACAGCCCCGCGCGGTTCTTGGTGGAAATCGTCTCGGCCTCGGCATAGCCCGCCGCAAGAACTCCGCTCGCCGCCAATACGGCGATTGCCTGCCTGACACCCATGCGCTGTCTCTGTCCCTCGGGTCAACCGCGCGCACTATACCGGCATTTTCCGAAATCTCCAGATGCACCGGTTCACCCCTTATTTACCCTGTTGCGCTGGTGTAACCTCGCACGACCAAATTCCGGCGCGGATTCGCCGGCAGATATCCAAGACGACCCGGAACCCGGGCGGAAAAGGGGGAAATCCATGGCAGGTTCGGTCAACAAGGTCATCCTGATCGGCAATCTCGGGCGCGACCCCGAAGTGCGGACGTTCCAGAACGGCGGCAAGGTGTGCAACCTGCGCATCGCGACCTCGGAGAACTGGAAGGACCGCAACACCGGCGAACGGCGGGAAAAGACCGAATGGCATTCGGTCGCGATCTTCTCCGAACCGCTGGCCCGCATCGCCGAACAATACCTGCGCAAGGGCTCCAAGGTGTATATCGAGGGCCAGCTGGAAACCCGCAAATGGCAGGACCAGTCCGGCCAGGACCGCTATTCGACCGAGGTCGTGCTGCGGCCCTACCGGGGCGAACTGACCCTGCTCGACAGCCGCGACGGCGGCGGCGGCGGTGGTGGCGGCGGCGATTACGGCGGCGGCTATGGCGGCGATTACGGCGGCAGCGACGACTATGGTGGCGGCAGCGGCGGCAGCAGCGGCGGCGGCTCGGGCCCGTCGCGGGCGCCCGCACGCGATCTCGACGACGAGATCCCGTTCTAGAACACAGCGGTCCCACCTCCGCCCCGGGCAGGCCCTGGTCCGCTCCGGGCGCATGATCGCGCGCAGCACCGGGCGCAGCGGCAAACCGCCCTGCCCGCTGGCACATCCCGCCCGCGCGCCTTATGTCTAGGCCATGAGCTGGTCTTTCCCCATCGGCCGCCTGCTCGGGTCCGAGCTGCGCGTGCACGCCACCTTCTTCCTGCTGCTCGCCTGGGTGGCCTTTTCGGCCTATGGCAGCGGCGGCAGCCAGGCCGCGCTGGCCAACACCGCCTTCATCCTGGTGCTGTTCGCCTGCGTCGTGGCGCATGAATACGGCCACGCGCTGATGGCCCGGCGCTTCGGCATCCGCACGCCCGACATCACGCTGCTGCCCATCGGCGGGCTGGCGCGGCTGGAACGGATGCCCGAAAAGCCCGGCCAGGAACTGGCCGTGGCGCTGGCCGGCCCGGCGGTCAACGTGGTGATCTGGGCGGCGCTGGTGGTGATCGTCGGCGTGCCCACCGATGTCCGGAGCCTTGCCGATTTCTCGGCCGGTCCCGCGGAATTCCTGGGCCGCGTCGCCGCGGTCAACCTGTTCCTCGCGGTGTTCAACCTGATCCCGGCCTTCCCGATGGATGGCGGCCGGGTGCTGCGCGCCGTGCTGTCGATCTTCACCGGGCGCGTCCGCGCCACCCGCATCGCCGCCACCGCCGGTCAGATCGTGGCGCTGCTGTTCGGCTTCTGGGGCGCCAGCAGCGGCAATATCGTGCTGATCCTGATCGCGGTCTTCGTCTTCCTCGCCGCCCAGGCCGAAGCCGCGGATGTCCAGAACCGCGCCATCGCCCACGGTCTCAGCGCCCGCGACGCCGTCATCACCAGCTTTGAACCGCTGTCGCCCGACGACACGCTGGCGATGGCCGGCCAGGCGCTGATCCGCACCACCCAGCACGAATTCCCGGTACTCGCCGCCGATGGGCGGCTGGCCGGGTTCCTGACCCGCTCGGCGCTGCTGCGCGGCATGGCCGAAGGCGCCGCCACGCGCCCGGTGTCGGACATGATGGAAACCGACGTGCCCGTCCTGCCGCTTTCGGCGCCGCTGGAACAGGTGCTGGATGCGCTGGCCCAGGCCCCGGCGGTGGCGGTGACCGACCGGTTCGGCGCGCTGGCGGGCTACATCACGCGCGAAAACATCGGCGAACTGATGGTGCTGCGTCAGCCGCGCTAACGCGCGATTTCAACGGCTTGTCAGCTGTTCCTCAAGCAGTCCCAGCACTGCGCCCGCCGGCACGTCCGCGGTCACGAAGGCCGCGCCGATACCGCGCGCCAGGATGAACCGCAACTGCCCGTCGATCACCTTCTTGTCCTGCCCCATCAGTGCCAGCAGCGCGCCCGCATCCGGCAGATCGCCGGGAATATCGGCCAGGTCGCGCTTCATCCCCATCGCCGCCAGATGCGCCCGCACCCGGCTGGGATCCTCCTGCGCGCACAGCCCCAGCCGCGCCGACAGCGCAAAGGCCAGCGCGCAGCCGATCGCCACGCCTTCGCCATGCAGCAGCCGGTCGGAATAGCCCGTCGCCGCCTCCAGCGCGTGACAGAATGTATGGCCCAGGTTCAGCAGCGCCCGGTCGCCCTGCTCGGTCTCGTCGCGCACGACGATCTCGGCCTTCATCTCGACCGACCGGCGCACCGCATGGACCCGCGCGGCCATGTCCCCGCCGGCCAGCGCCGGGCCGTTGACCTCGAGCCAGTCGAAGAAATCCGCATCCCCCAGCAGCCCGTATTTCACCACTTCGCCATAACCGGCCAGGAAATCGCGCCGCGGCAGCGTGTCCAGCACCGCGGTATCCGCCAGCACCAGGGCGGGCTGGTGGAACGCGCCCACCAGGTTCTTGCCCGCGGGGCTGTTGATCGCGGTCTTGCCGCCGACCGAACTGTCGACCTGCGCCAGCAGGGACGTCGGCACCTGCACATAGGCCACGCCGCGCCGCAGGATCGCGCAGGCAAAGCCCACCAGGTCGCCGATCACGCCGCCGCCCAGGGCGACGACCACGTCGCGCCGTTCGACCTTTTGCTCCAGCAGCCATTCCACCACCTGCTGCAACGGCCCCCAGCTTTTCGTGGCTTCGCCCGCGGGCAGGGTCAGCGCGACGCTGTCGATCCCTTCGGCGCGCAAGGCCGCCTGAAAGCGCTCCAGATGCGCGGCGCCGACATGGGCGTCGGTGACGATGGCCAGCCGCTTGCGGCGCAGCAGGGGCGCGATTTCGGCGCCTGCGCGGTCCAGCAGCCCCGGGCCGATGCGCACATCGTATTCCCGCCCCGGCAGGGGCACATGCACCGTTTCGATCATGCCGCCTTCTCCAGCACGCCGCCGTGATCCTTCAACGCCTCGATGACCTTGTGCGCCATCGCGTCGATCGACAGGCCCGGTTCGGCCTTCACCCGCACCGCGGCCTTGGCATAGACCGGCGTGCGCGCCTCGTAGAGGCCGCGCAGCGTGCCCAGCGGGTCGGACGTCTGCAACAGCGGCCGCGTCGCCTTGTGCCGCACCCGGTTCCACAACAGGTCCAGATCGGCATCCAGCCAGACCGACACCCCCTCGCGGGCGATCAGGTCGCGATTGGCCTCGCTCAGGAACGCCCCGCCGCCGGTCGACAACACGCCCGGCGTGGCGCGCAGCAGCCGTTCGATCACCTGGCTTTCCTTGCGGCGGAAAAAAGCCTCGCCGTCGCGGGCGAAGATCTCGGCGATGGACATGTTGGCGGCGGCCTCGATCTCGTGATCCGAATCGCAGAACGCCACGCCCAGCTTGGCGGCGACGGCGCGGCCCACGGCGGTCTTGCCGGCACCCATCATGCCCACCATGACCACGGTCTTGACCAGCCTGACCGGAAAAGTCCCTTGTTTCTCGGCCATCTGCCGCCCATTTGATTGCCTGAGCGGTTGAATGACGTGATCTGGCGCAAAAGGCCAGCTATAAAGCGGAAAAAAGGCGGGGCAGGATCGGGGCGAAACCATGGGTCGATTGCTGAAATGGCTGTTTTACCTGCTGGTGCTCGGCGCACTGGCGCTGACCGCCTATGCCTATGTCGGGCCGTATTTCGGTGCCGATTTCACCCCGCCGCAGACCGAGCGGCGCCTGCCCGTCACGCTCGATGCGGACTAGGGCACTCGGCCTGATCCTCGCCCTCGCGGCGGCGCCGGTCCTGGCCCAGGACGACCCGCTTTCGGCGATCGACTGGCTGGGCACCGATCTCTTGCCGCGCCAGACCGCGCGCCCGCTGCCCGCGCCGGTGAACCCGGCCGACGAACCGCCGGTCGCCGACAGCGCGCTTGCGCCGCAAGTCGACGCACAGCCGCTCGATGCGCCCAACCCCGCCGCCGCCGGCCTGCTGCCTCCGGCGGCCACCGGCCTGCCGGTGACGCTCTGGCAGGGCTCCGATGCCGCGCGGCTGTCCGACCTGGTGCAGGCCACCGACCTTGCCGTGCCCGCGATGACCGGGCTCATGACCATGCTGCTGCTGGCCGAAGCCGACCCGCCCTCGGGCCCCGGCAACGGCGTGCCCTTCCTCGCCGCGCGGCTGGACCGGCTGCTCGATCTGGGCGCCGTCGACCAGGCCGGGGCGCTTCTGGACCGGGCCGGACCGCGCCAGGCAGTGCTGTTCGACCGCTGGGCGCAGATCGGCCTGCTGACCGGCGACGGCGTGCCCGCCTGCCAGGCGCTTGCGGCCGAACCGCGGCTCAGCGCCGACACCGCGCTGCGGGTCTATTGCACCGCCCGCGACGGCGACTGGACGCGGGCGGCGCTGATCCTGCAGACCATGGGCGCGCTCGGCGACATGCCGCCGCGCACCGCGACCCTGCTGGCGCTGTTTCTCGACCCCGAACTGGCCGATGACATCGCCGCCCCGCCGCCGCCCGCGCGGCCCAGCCCGCTGGAATACCGCCTGTACGAGGCTTTGGGCGAACCGCTGCCCACCGCCGCCCTGCCGCGCGCCTTCGCGGTGCTGGACCTCGCCGGCAACAATGGCTGGAAGGCCCAGATCGAGGCCGCCGAACGGCTGGCCCGCGCCGGCACCCTGCCGGCCAATCGCCTGCTCGGCCTCTACACGCTGCGCCAGCCTGCCGCCTCGGGCGGGCTGTGGGACCGCGTCGCGGCCTTCCAGGCATTCGAGGCGGCGCTCGACAGCGACGCCGCCGGCACGCGCTCGCGCGCGCTGGAACAACTCTGGCCGCAGATGCGCAGCGCCGGGCTTCTGGTGCCGGTCGCGGCGCTGTTCGCCGACCGCATCGCGGGCCTGGAATTCGAGGGCCGCGCCGCGCTGATGGCCCGCTACGCGCTGCTGCTCTCGCCCGAATACGAGGCACTCGGCGCCCGCGACGACGACACCGATCCGCGCCTGCGCTTCCTGTCGGACATCGCCCGCGGCGCCGCCCCCGGCGTCATCCCCGACCTGCCCCATGCCGACCCCGTCGCCGCGGCCTTTTCCGGCGCGCCGATGCCCGAGACCCTGCAATCCCAGCTGACCCAGGGCCGCCTGGGCGAAGTCATCCTGCGCGCCATGGCGCTGTTCGCCTCGGGCGCCGAGGGCAACACCGAAGACCTGACCGACGCGCTGGCCACCCTGCGCCGGGTCGGGCTCGAGGACGCCGCCCGCCGCGCCGCGCTGCAACTGGTGATCCTCGACGCCGAACGGGCGCGGCGATGACCGCGCGCTGGCTGCCGGTCTTTCTCGAAGCCATGGCGGCGGAACGCGGCGCCGCCTCGAACACGCTGGCCGCCTATGCCCGCGACCTGCAGGATTTCACCGCCTGGCTGGCCGCGAAGAATCTCGGCCCCGAGACATGCCAGCGCGCCGATGTCGAAGCCTACCTGGTCGATTGCGACGACGCCGGGCTGGCCAAGGCGACCCGCGCGCGCCGGCTGTCGGCGATCAAGCAGCTCTACCGCTTCGCCTTCGAGGAAGGGCTGCGCGCCGACAACCCCGCCGTGCAGATCACCGGCCCCGGCCGCGACAAGCGCCTGCCCAAGACGCTTTCGGTCGACGAGGTCGACCGCCTGCTCGCCGCTGCCGAAACCCTGGGCCGCAACGACGCCGATCGCGCCCGCGACACCTGCCTGATGCAGCTGCTCTACGCCACCGGCATGCGGGTCACCGAACTGGTCTCGCTGCCCGCCGCCGCGGCGCGTGGCGATCCGCGGATGCTGCTGATCCGTGGCAAGGGTGGCAAGGAACGCATGGTGCCGCTGTCGCCGCCCGCCCGCGCCGCGCTGGCCGATTGGCTCGCGCTGCGCGACCGCGCCGAAGACGCGGCGCGTGCCGCCCGCAAGCCGTCCTCGCCCCATCTCTTCCCCTCGCGCGGCAAGGCCGGCCACCTGACCCGCCACGCCTTCTACATGCGCATCAAGGATCTCGCCGTGCATGGCGGCGTCCCGCCTGCCAAGGTCACGCCGCACACCCTGCGCCACGCCTTCGCCACGCATCTGCTGCAGAACGGCGCCGACCTGCGCGCGATCCAGACCTTTCTCGGCCATGCCGACGTCGCCACGACCGAAATCTACACCCACGTGCTCGAGGAACGGCTCAAGGACCTGGTGCTCGACCATCACCCGCTGGCGCGCGACTGATTCCGCATCACAGGCGGCAGCACGTCGCTCGACGGCCAGCGCCCGCTGACCAGCGCATCGTGATAGCCCTGCACCAGCCCCGCCGCGACCATCGCCGCGCGCGCCGCGCGATGGTCGTAATCCAGCCGCTCCAGCGTGATCCGCCCATCGCCGTGCAGCAGCGCGAACCGGGTCTGCGCGCGCCCATCGTCGGGCGGCAGGCCGATCGCCCCGGCATTCACCCACAAAACGCCATCGATCGCGCGCTGGAAGGCGACCCCGCAATGGCCCGCGAAAACCACGTCAATGTCGCCGCATAACGACCTGACAAGGCTCAACTCCTCAAGAAATTCCGCCTCTGGTGACGCCGGCCACAGGAACCGCGCCACATCCGACACCCCGCCATGCAGCGCGACGCAGCGCCGGCCGCGCCAGTCAAAGCGCACCAGGTCCGGCAGCGCCGCCATCCAGCCGCGCTGCGCCGCGCCGCACGCCGCATCGGCGAACCCGAACCAGCCCGCCGACAGCCGGTCGCAGACCGTGCCTTCGGCAAAGCCGCACCCGCAATCGCCCGCGCCCGTGCCCAGCTGCTTTTCGACATTTCCCGCGATGCAGGCCACATCCCAGTCGCGCATCGCCGCGACGCAGCCCAGCGGATCGGCGCCATAGGCCACCACGTCGCCGGTGCAGACCACGTCCCCGCGCCCGACGCCCAGCGCCCCTGCCCGCGCCCGCAACGCCGCCAGCGCCTGCCGGTTGGAATAGACCCCGCCGAAGACCAGCGCCCGGTCCGCCACCGCTCCCAGCTCCGCGATCCGCATGTCCAGCCCCTTGATTGCCGGGCGCCCCACCCCCATAACCAGCCGCAGATTACAGGATTTGCCCCACCATGGAAGCTTCCACGACCCTCGATTCGGCCTTCTGGATGACCGCGGCCGCCATCCTGGCGCTGCTGACGCTGTCGGCCTTCTTCTCCGGCTCGGAAACCGCGCTGACCGCCGCGTCGCGCGGCAAGCTGCGCGCGGCCCAGGACCGCGGCAACAAGGGCGCGGCCCGGGCGTTGCAGATCACCGAGGACAACGAACGCCTGATCGGCTCGGTGCTGCTGGGCAACAACCTGGTCAACATCCTGGCGACCTCGCTGGCCACCGCGCTGCTCACCCGGGTCTTCGGCGAAAGCGGCGTGGCGCTGGCGACGCTGGTGATGACGCTGCTGGTGCTGATCTTCGCCGAGGTGCTGCCCAAGACCTACGCCATCACCAACCCCGAAACCGCCGCCTCGCGCGTCGCCGCCCCGATCGGCGTGGTGGTGCGGCTCTTCGCGCCGGTGGTCAGCGCCGTGCGCCTGCTGGTGCGCGGCGTGCTGCGCATCTTCGGCGTCAAGACCGACCCCGACAGCCACATCCTGGCAGTGCGCGAGGAAATCGCCGGCGCGCTGCAACTGGGCCATTCCGAAGGCGTGGTCCAGAAAGAGGACCGCGACCGCATCCTCGGCGCGCTCGATCTTTCCGAACGCACGGTCGAGGAAATCATGCTCCACCGCTCCGGGATCGAGATGATCAATGCCGACAGCGAACCCCAGGCGATCCTGCAGCAATGCCTGGAATCCAGCTTCACCCGCCTGCCGGTCTACCGCGACGACCCCGAGAACATCATCGGCATGATCCACGCCAAGGACCTGCTGCGCGCCATGTACAAGCGCATCTCGGATGCCGGCGAAACCGGCAGCTTCGACGCGCTGGCCGATTTCAACATCTCCGAAGTGGCGATGAAGCCCTATTTCATCCCCGACACCACCACGCTCGACGACCAGATGCGCCAGTTCCTGCGCCGCCGCACCCATTTCGCGCTGGTGGTGGACGAATACGGCGCGCTGCAGGGCCTGATCACGCTCGAGGACATCCTCGAGGAAATCGTCGGCGAGATCACCGATGAATTCGACCCCGATGCCGACCACCCGGTGCGCATGGCCGACGATGGCCATTACTGGATCGACGGCGCCATGACGATCCGCGATCTCAACCGCGCCACCGACTGGAACCTGCCCGACGACGAGGCCAACACCATCGCCGGGCTGGTCATCCACGAGGCCCAGATGATCCCCACCGTGGGCCAGGTCTTTTCCTTCCACGGCTTCCGCTTCGAGGTGACGGGCCGCGAACACAACCGCATCACCAAGCTCAAGGTCCGCCCGCTCTGACGGCTCCCGTGCCGGGGGGCCAGCCCCCCAAGGGCGGCAAGCCGCCCTTTCCCCCCGGAGTTTTTCGGGCAAGATGAAGGGCGCGGGATCGTCTTCATCTTGCCCGGCAAACTCCGGAGCGCGAGGCAGCGCCTCGCACGGGGGGTGTGGGGGGTCTCCCCCACGAAAGGAACGCGGGTGTGGGGGTCTCCCCCACAAAGGAACGCGGGTGTGGGGGTCTTCGCACGCAAGGAATGCGGGAATGGGGCGCAGCCCCAGCGGCAAAGAGTGCGCCGAAGGTGCCCATTTTCGACAAGGCCTGTCGCTTTCTGACACGATCCGGCGTCGGGCCCGCGCTTGACTGGCCCAAACCGGCAAGCGAGGCGTCCCCATGAAAACCACCACCCGTGTCGTCGTCATCGGAGGCGGCGTCGTCGGCGCCTCGGTGCTCTACCACCTGACCAAGCTCGGCTGGTCCGACGTCATGCTGGTCGAACGCGCCGAACTGACCTCGGGTTCGACCTGGCACGCCGCCGGCGGCTTCCACACGCTCAACGGCGACACCAACATGGCGGCGCTGCAGGGCTACACGATCAACCTCTACCGCGAGCTGGAACAGATCACCGGCCTCAGCTGCGGGCTGCACCATGTCGGCGGGCTGACGCTGGCCGATACCGACGAACGGCTGGACCAGCTCAAGGCCGAGCGCGCCAAACACCGCTACATGGGGCTGGAAACCGAGATCCTCGGCGTCGACGAGGTCATCGCCCGCGCGCCCATCATCAATCCCGACGGCATCAAGGGCGCGCTCTTCGATCCGCTCGACGGCCATCTCGATCCCTCGGGCACCACCCTGGCCTATGCCAAGGCCGCGCGCATGGGCGGCGCCACCATCGAGACCCATTGCATGGTGCGCGAGACCACCCAGCGCCCGGACGGCACCTGGGACGTGGTCACCGACAAGGGCACCATCCACACCGAACACGTGGTCAATGCGGGCGGGCTCTGGGCGCGCGAGGTGGCGGCGATGGCCGGCATCTACGCGCCGCTGCATCCGATGGAACACCAGTACCTGGTGACCGACGACATCCCCGAGATCTACGAACGCGCCAGCGAACACCCCCACGTGATCGATCCCGGCGGCGAAAGCTATCTGCGCCAGGAAGGCCGCGGGCTGTGCATCGGCTTCTACGAGAAACCCTGCCGCGCCTGGGCCATCGACGGCACGCCCTGGAGCTTCGGCGCCGAGCTTCTGCCCGACGATTTCGACAAGATCGAGGACAGCATCGCCTTTGCCTACAAACGCTTTCCGATCCTCGAACGCGCCGGGGTCAAGCGGGTGATCCACGGCCCCTTCACCTTCGCCCCCGACGGCAACCCCCTGATCGGCCCGATCCCCGGCCTGCAAGGCTATTGGTCGGCCTGCGGCGTCATGGCCGGGTTCAGCCAGGGCGGCGGCGTGGGCCTGATGCTGGCGCAATGGATGATCCACGGCGAATGCGAACGCAACACCGCCGCCTTCGACGTCGCCCGGTTCGGCGACTGGATCAGCCCGGGCTATACCCGCCCCAAGGTGATCGAGAATTACCAGACCCGGTTCTCGGTCTCCTACCCGAACGAGGAAAAGCCCGCCGCGCGCCCGCACCGCACCACGCCGATGCATGACATCTTCGATCGCATGGGCGCGGTCTGGGGTCATCAATACGGGCTCGAGGTGGTCAACTACTTCGCCCGGGGCGACGAGCCGCGCTACGAAACGCCCTCCTTCCGCCGCTCCAACGCCTTTGCCGCCACCGCCCGCGAAGTCGCCGCCGTGCGCGGCGGCGTCGGCATCAACGAGATCCACAATTTCGGCAAGTATCGCGTCACCGGCGCGGGCGCCCGTGCCTGGCTCGACCGGATCATGGCCGGCCGCATCCCCCGGCCCGGCCGGCTGTCGCTCACGCCCATGCTGTCGCCCGCCGGGCGCATCATCGGCGACTTCACCGTCTCCTGCCTGGCCGAGGACCGCTTTCAGCTGACCGCCTCCTACGGCACGCAGGCCTATCACCTGCGCTGGTTTCTGCAGAACCTGGACGACGGCGTGAGCGTTGAGAACATTTCGGACCGGCGCACCGGTTTCCAGCTGGCCGGGCCGAAAGCGCGCGCCGTGCTGGCCGCCTGCACCCGGACGGATATCTCGGACATGGCGTTCCTGGACGTGCGCGAACTGGTCGTCGGCCAGGTCAACACGCTGGTGCAGCGGGTCAGCTATACCGGCGACCTGGGGTTCGAGATCTATTGCGACCCGATGGACCAGCGCCAGCTCTGGGCGACCCTCTGGCAAGCCGGCCAGCCGCACGGCATGGCGCCCTTCGGGATGCGCGCGATGATGTCGCTGCGGCTCGACAAGGCGTTCGGGTCCTGGGGCCGCGAATACTCGCCCGACTACACCGCGGCAGAGACCGGGCTCGACCGGTTCATCGCGTTCAAGAAGACCGCCGATTTCATCGGCCGCGCCGCCGCCGAGGCCGAACGCGCCAGCCCGCCCGAACGCACCGCGGTGGTCTTTGCCGTCGATGCCGGGGATGCCGATGTGAACGCCTACGAGCCGGTCTGGGTCGACGGCAAGGTCGTGGGCTTCTGCACGTCGGGCGGCTATTCGCACCACACGCAGACCTCGGTCGCGCTGGCGCTGATCCCGCGCGCGCTGCTCCGCGACGGGCTGCAGGCCGAAATCGAGATCCTGGGCGAGATGCGCAAGGCCCGGCTGCTCACCGAACCGCTGTTCGACGCGGACGGGGCGCGGATGCGGGGAGACGGTTCGGGCATCGGAAACGCGCCGGCTTTCGTCGCGCCAACACCGAATTCTCCGCGAATTAACCTTTCCTGACCGTTCCTTGACGGTTTTGACGCCTGACCTGACGCCGATCCGCAGCAATCCGTCCTGAACACGCGGGAAACGAGTCGTATCGCAAGAAATCGCGCATGGCGTGTGCCCGGGTCGGACCCGGCAATCTGTCCCGAATTTCAGGTGTTTGGGACGGATTGCTGTCGTTGCGCCCCGACCGTTCGGCGCGTTCACCCCGCCGCGCGCCGCGTTTTCCTTGCGTCAACTACGCCCGCTTGCGCTATGGTCCCGGCATGGGAGGCATCGCGATTCTGATTCCCGCCGCGGGCGCAAGCCGGCGCATGCGGGGCATCGACAAGCTGCTGCAGCAGGTCGACGGCCTGCCGCTTTTGCGGCGGCAGGTCCTGCGTGCCTGCGCGGTCGCCGATCATGTCACCGTCACCTTGCCCGATGCCGATCACCCGCGCGCCGCTGCCCTTTCCGGGCTGGGCGTGCAGCTTGTCGAAGTGCCGGATTCCGATCTCGGCATGTCCGCCTCGATCCGGCGCGGCGTGGCGTTCCTGCCCCGATCCCTGGACGCGGTGATGATCGTTCCCGCCGATATGCCCGAGATTAGCGAAGACGATTTACGCAGTATCATCAAGGGCTTTCGCTCCGAAGCGCATGCAACGCTTCAGCAGGGAACATCGCAGGACGGCCAGCCCGGCCATCCGGTCCTGTTTCCCGCCGACTGCATCCCTTCGTTGATGTCGTTGAACGGCGACCGCGGCGCGCGGGCAGTGATCGACGCAAACCGCCATCGTCTGCGGCACGTCGCCTTGCCGGACGATCATGCGCTGACCGATCTCGACACGCCCGAGGCCTGGGCGGCCTGGCGCGGCGCGGAACCGGCGCTGCCCTGACCCTCTCTGTCTTTGCCTTTAAAAGGCCCTGATTTCAGCATCTTGCCGCCTGCATTTCAGGCGATAAACAGGTATCGGCGCCGCAATGGAAAACGGGGCCGCCAAGATCGGCAGCCCCGTCGCCACGGTGTTCCAGTGCGCTCCCCCAGGCACCGGAACACGCTGCATGAACGGTGTTCCGGTCCGGAAAGGACCTAGCGGGTCAAAAGCTGCGCTTCATGCCGCTTCAACGACCTCCGCGCCGAGGAATAAGCCTTTATGCCATCGGCATTTTCCAGCTCCGGGAACAGTTCCAAGATTTCCTGGCGCTGCGCGTTGCCGATGCCGTTGAGGCTGTAGTCGCCCGGCTGGAAGCTTTCGGTCCACGCCCCGTTGCCCAGCACCACCTCGTGCTGGTCGAACATGAAGTGGATATAGCTCACCCCAAGCGTCCGCACCTCGTCCACACCCGGCAGGCCGGTCAGGTGTTTGGCCGCGACAAGCACCTCGCGCTCTTCAAAATACAGCGCCGTCTTGTCATTGGCCACCAACATCCTGTGGTTCGGCGACACCAGCATGTCGTGTTCCGGCAGGTTGTGGCCCAGCGATCCCTTCTGGATCAGGATCGGTTTCATGTGCGGCTTGCGCGCCAGCACATGCCCGGTCAGATCCTTGCGGCCGACCCAGCGGATTTCCTGGATGCCGTTGTCGCGGGTGATGACCTTGTCGCCCTCGCGCAGATCGTCGACCAGCCGCTCGCCTTGCGGCGTGGCGATCAGGGTGCCCGGCGTGAAGCAGGGCACGATCTCTTCGATGTTGAAGAAATCGAACGATCCCGTGACGTTACCGTCGCCATCCAGGAATTCGACCGTGCCGTCGATACCATTCGGATCGCGGCCCGGGCCGTCATCGTCGGGTCGCGCATTGACGATCCGCCAGTCTTCGCCGCGGGTGCCGACGCCGGTCAGGTCCAGCGTGTCGAAATCGTCGCCTTCGAAACCGCCCTGCACCGTGTCGCCGGCGCCGTCGGTCGGGCTGTCGACGATGATCGTGTCGCGATCCGCCCCACCATCGATGCTGTCATCCCCGGCGCCGCCGTTCAGCGTGTCGTTGCCCTGGCCGCCCAGCAGCGTGTCGTCGTCGCCGCCGCCCAGCAGAACGTCATCGTCGATGCCGCCATCCAGCAGATCGTCGCCCGACCCGCCGATCAACGTGTCGTCGTCGTCGCCGCCGATCAGCGTGTCGTCGCCCAACGCACCGATCAGGCTGTCGCGGTCATTGTCCGGAACCGGGTCGATATCGTCGGTCAGCTCCAGCACCGGGATGTTGGAACCGTCAATGAAATCATTGCCTTGTCCGCCATCCAGCGTGTCCGAACCGTGCCCGCCGATGATCGAATCGTCGCCCTGGCCGCCCATCACCATGTCGTCGTCGATGCCGGCATCGATGGTGTCGTTGCCGCCACCACCATCGATCGTGTCGGCATCGTCGCCGGTGAAGATCAGGTCGTTGCCCTGGTTGCCCTGCACGCTGTCCCGACCGTCATCCGGGTTCGGATCGGCGGTGAAGCCCAGGTCGTTCAGCAACGTGCCGGGCTCAAAGTTCGGATCGTCACCCGCGTAGTCGCTGAAGGTATCGGTTCCGGCCAGGATCGTGTCGTTACCCTGCCCGCCCAAGATCGTGTCGGCGCCCTGGATATCCGTGATCAGGTCGTCGCCGGTGCCGCCATCGACCAGGTCGTTGTCGATGCCGGGCTCGATCGTGTCATTGCCGGCGCCGCCAAAGATCGTGTCGGCATCGTCGCCGGTGGAGATCAAGTCGTCGCCGGCCGTACCGGTCACGCTGTCCAGGTCGTCCGAAGGATCGGGATCTTCGTCCAGACCGTTCAGCGGGTCGCGGTCCTGATCGGCCGGGTCGACGGGGAACACATCGGTGTCGATGCGACCGCCATCCGGTCCCTCGACCGTCACCGTCACGGTCGCGGTATCGGTGCCGCCATTGCCGTCCGAAATGGTGTATTCGAACGTATCGGTGCCGCTGAAACCGGCATTCGGCGTATAGGTGATCGTTCCGTCCGGATTGATCGAGGCCGAGCCGTTCGCGCCATCGGTGTTCGAGACCACGGTCAGCGGGTCGCCATCGGGGTCGCTGTCATTGCCCAGCACATCGATGACCACGGGCGTGCCCTGTTCGGTGCTGTCGGCGTCGTCCGCCGCCACCGGCGCGTCCTGCACCGGCGTCACGGTGATGACGATCTGGGCGGTATCGGTGCCGCCATTGCCGTCGTCGATGGTGTAGCCGATCGTGTCCTCGCCGGTGAAATCCGCATCCGGCGTGTAGGTCACGGTGCCGTCCGGATTCAGGACCGCCGTGCCGTTCGCCGGCTGTTCGATCGCCGTCACCGTCAGGGGATCGCCATCCGGGTCGCTGTCATTGGCCAGCGGCGTGACGGTGATCGGGGTGTCCTCGGGCGTGCTGTCGGCGTCGTCCGCCGCCACCGGCGCGTCCTGCACCGGCGTCACGGTGATGACGATCTGGGCGGTATCGGTGCCGCCATTGCCGTCGTCGATGGTGTAGCCGATCGTGTCCTCGCCG